>DASTXM010000026.1:0-19089 GCA_035765495.1 Hanamia sp. | reverse complement strand
AGTCGAGGTAGCCCGTTTTAATTGCCAGTTATCCGGGAGAGCGATAGGCGTCCTCTTCATCCGTCATTGCGAGGCGCCCAGGAAAAACTTCAGATTAAGTTCCAGCCCCTCGCGCCGAAGCAATCTCCCAATAAGAACGACAGTCGCCCTCGCTACCTACCAAGTTAAAAAATATTCCCCTTAATAGTGAGATTGCCACAGCGCAAATAACGGATCACCTATCCTTTTTGTTTACTGAATGCGCTTCGCAATGACGACTAAAAGTGATGTTGCTCACTTTTAATGCAGCACCGGCCGAAAATAACATCACAAACCCTCCCTCAAAGAACCACGTGTAAATCAACATTATATATTTACAATACCCTGCAAAAGGCCTGATCCGTATCCCCTTCGGTACCCCTTCGATATCCCTTCGTTATACCTTCGATGGCTACAACGACCAATATCCGGTGCCATAACAGATATAAATCTAATGAAAGTCAAAGAAAAGCATAAGCAAACAACAGCAAAGCCCGGCCGGTATTTTTCAAAAACTGTAAAGCCCGATCAGTATTATCATAAATAGTGTAAAGCTTATTCAGGATTACTAACCTAAACTGTAAAGTTTTTTCAGTATAAGACAGTTGTTGGCGGGGACGCGAACAACAGCGGGAAAGGTATACCAAGTGCGGGGATGGTGTATGGATGAAGTATGGATAATGTATGGATAATGTATGGATAATGTATAAGAAGAGTATGTTTTACCCAATTCTTAATCCGGTTATTTATCTGTCAGGTTATTTGTGTTTCTACTCAAAGCTCATTCATGAGATCACCTGGAAAATCAATCACGGTCTGCAAAAACGCTACCTGCTAGCTGAGGCATAGCTTCAGATAGCTAAGGCATGAGGAGTGTATGAAAATGAGATCTCATTAAATACCGTTTACAACCAATTTCCTAAAATTCCCTGGTAAATACGTATACTTAAAATTAACCAGCCCAATCATTTCTACCGCAGCTTACTCCCCTCGCCTTTGGAGTACCTGTCCCGATTTTTCGGGAGGATTTGCAGGTGAGGCATGAGCTTTATTTTCTTTTGTTCGATTTTATTAAATCGCCTACTTTTATAAATTAAATACTACTTATATGAGAAAACTCCTTCGCCGCCTGCTGGCCATCATTGTTGTTATCGTTATCCTGGTTGGTGCTTTTGCCGCTTTCATTTCAATGAAAGGTGTGCCCAAATACAAACCAAAAACCGTCGCCCTCAAAGTGGAAAGTACGCCCGCACGGGTAGAAAGAGGAAGACAGCTTTCGGCCATGTTGTGCAATGACTGTCACCTGAACTTTAAGACGCAAAAACTATCGGGAAGAAAAATGGCTGAAATACCGCAGTTTGGTACCGTTTATTCAAGAAATATTACCAACGACCCGGTACATGGTATTGGCAGGATGACCGACGGCCAGCTTTATTACCTGCTGAGAACTGGCGTTCGCCCTGATGGAAGATTCTTACCCATCATGGCCAAACTTCAAAAAATGTCTGACGAAGACCTTCAATCCATTATTGCTTTTCTCCGGTCCGACAACCAATGGGTTCAGGCCGATCCCACTCCTGATGTAGATTCGAAATATTCATTTCTTGCCAAGTTTTTGACGAACATGCACCTGGTTAAACCCATGCCTTTCTATACCTCCATTCCTGAACCCGATACGACCAATAAGGTGAAATGGGGCGAATATGTTTGCCTGTATAGGGTGGAATGTTACACTTGTCATTCCCGTGATTTTACCACTGATGATTTTATCAATCCGGAAAAATCAAAAGGCTTTTTTGGAGGAGGCAACAAATTTGATATGCCTGACGGCACTGTAATGCACTCCCTGAATATTACCATGGATGATGAAACGGGGATTGGCAAATGGACAGAAGATCAGTTTGTAAAAGCGGTAAAGACAGGAATCGTTCCGAACGGACCGGCTTTGCGTGCACCGATGAAGCCTTATGTTTATTTAAGTGACGGCGAAGTAAGGGCGATATATGCTTATCTGAAAACAATTCCTAAAATTAAAAACAAGGTGGAAAGATAGCCTTGATGCTGGTTGCTGGATGCTGGCACACGGTGTTTTTATAGGGTGCGTAAGGTAATTTGATTAATTATTGATTGATGGATTGTCGGTTTATACAATTATTAAATTAACTGTTTCACCCCGGCGAATCTAATGGCCGCATGTTCGCTTGATAAAAATAACTCCTACTGTTACTTTTCTCTAAAAAGTCTTTACATTTGCTAAAACAATTAGCAAATGCCTACTAATAATTTAAGTAGCACTGATAGTATAATATTAACTGAACTCAATGGAAATGGCGATCTTCCTTCCCTGGCAACCAGTTATCCGTATCACGAAATTGATCTAAACCGGGAACTGATCCCCCATCCGCTATCGACTTTTATCATTGAATCATCCGGTTACTCAATGATCAATGCTTTCATTCCGCCGAAAGCGCGCCTTCTTGTTGACCGTTCTCTTGCTCCGAAAAACGGTGATATTGTTTTAGCCGTAATTAATGGAGCATTCACAGTAAAATTTTTAAAGAAAAATAATTACAAATGCTGGCTCGTGCCCGCAAATTCAAAGTTTAAAGAAATAGAAATTACCCGGGGAACCGATATGCAGATCTGGGGAGTAGTTACCAATATTATCACGAATACAAATGATGTAAAGTTTGGAATGCGCTAATTGAATGAAAGCATAAAGACCCAATAATCAATTATTCCAACCATCAATATTCAACCCACCATCTTCAATCCCACAATAGAGGCAATCAAAGTAGAAAGAAAAAACAAACGCAGAAAAGTGGCCGGCTCTTTAAAGACCAGGATCCCCAGGAGAACAGTTCCAACAGCCCCCGTGCCTGTCCATACAGCATAGGCAGTCCCTATGGGCAATGTTTGCACAGCTTTTACCAGCAACACCATGCTTATGCATAAAGAAATTGCAAATCCAAGATACCAAAGGATCATTTCGTTTCCTGTACTATCCCTCGCCTTTCCCAGGCAAAAAGCAAAACCGGTTTCGAAAAGCCCTGCTATAAACAAGATTACCCAATTCATAGTGCATGTTTAGGTGTAAAGCTAAAATTATTTAAGGAAGCGCTATACCAGGTAAACCAGGAAAATAAAATTCATTAAAAAATGTCCTTTTACTATACAAGAATTTAAGTGCAAAGAAGGGTGGAGTTGCTTTTGAAATAAAACTCATTAAGCAATTAGTTTCGGGAAAAGACTCACATCTTTTCAAAAAAATTTCACTTTAACTTGTATGAACTTCAGAGCAACGGAGTGAATCAGATGGATATCAATAATTACCTGAAAGGATCACCGTACAAATATTGCCTTTAAAAATTTTGCTACAAAACTTTTTCGATGGATTGACCGAAATACTCGATGGATTGACGGTTTTGCACGATATTTTGAAAAATTATTATGAATCCTTTCCTAAATAAACTGGAAAAAATGATTATTGCTCTTTGATCTGGAGTGCGACGAACAACGCTTCTTTTCTGCTCTTGGCGACGGAAAGAACGGCTCCATTCAAAAGTTCCACTGTGTTCACATCAACTGTTTTGATCGCTTCTATTGCCACAAGATAAGAATTGTGAATGCGGATGAATAACCCTTCAGGCAATTTCGATTCAATCGTTTTCATGCTGCTGTAACTCATGAAGGACGAATCAGCAGTAAACACTTTAATGTAGTCGCCGGTAGATTCTATATACTGCACCTCATTAAATAAGATCTTGTGCAATTTATTGTTGGCCTTCAAAAAAAAATGACCGGGATTTTCGTTATTGGTAGTTGAGACCTTTCTCAGGTTATCGATTTGTAACCGTGCCTTGTTTACCGCTTTCAAAAACCGTTCAAAAGTAACCGGCTTAAGCAGATAATCAGCAACACCGAGGTCAAAGCTGTTTACGGCATATTCATCATACGCAGTTATAAAAATGATTACCGGCGGCGCAGGTAGTGAACGGACAAATTCCAAACCATTTATTTCCGGCATTTGAATATCAGAAAGCAAAAGATCGACCTGTTGTGATTCCAAAACATCAAGTGCCTCAAAGGCATCCTCACAAACAGCTACTAATTCAAGAAAATTAATTTTCTTTACAAAGTTTTCAAGTATTTCTCTGCCAATCGGTTCATCATCCACGATCAGGCATTTAATGGTGCTCATATCAATTTAAATTTATGGTAAGTTCAACAGAAAAAGCATTCTCTTTGTCTTCAATTGCCAGTGCATGTGTTCCGGGATAGAGGAGTTCCAATCTCTTTCTCGCATTCTCCAGGCCGATCCCTCCAAATTCACTCGTTTTTTGTTTCAGTGGTTTATCATTCTGTATTGAAAAATAGAACCGGTTATTTTCAACGGAAATAAACATTTTAATGAAGCCTTCATTCCTTCTCTTCATCCCGTATTTAAAGGCATTTTCCACAAAGGTAAAGGTAAGCAGCGGCGCGATCAATTGCCCGTCCACACGTGAATCATCAATTTCGCATACTATGCTCGCATCGGCTTTATACCGCATCTTTTCCAGCCTGACATAATTTTCAAGGTAATTAAGTTCTCTTTCCAAAGGCACTAATTCTGCATTTGACTCGTAAAGCGTGTAACGCATCATTTCTGAAAGTTGGGTAATCACAACAGGCGTCTGTTCATCTTCCCTCAGCGAAAGTCCGTAAAGATTATTCAAAGTATTGAACAGGAAATGCGGGTTCAACTGTGCTTTTAAAAAATCTCTTTCCAGGTTTAATTTTTCGATTTGCAGTTTAAGTGCTCTTTTTTCTGCTTTAAAAGATTTGGAATAGAATTTTATGATGCTTACAAGGATCTTTGCGAAGAAGAATGGACAGATTGTATAAAATATCGGTATGATAAAAGAAATAAGAACTTTTGGAACTAAAAAGTACCAAATCGATAATTCCTGGTTGGTTTTCAATCCTGTAGTATAATAAGGTGCCTGGACATTAAAATGATCCGCTATGAAGAGTAGACAATAATGATTCAAAACTTCCCACAAAATCATACAGCTGATGAATGAAAGAAGTGTAAGAATTACCCGGTTTTTAAAAAGTGTAATCGGAACTAATAGATAAAAGAAAAGATAAAAAACTCCTGCTGCGCAAATAAGTGACCTGAAGGCAAATGCAGTTGCATGTTGAACAGGAAGGTGCGCATAGAAAATCAAATTAATCGTTGTGAGAAGTGTGTAAAGTGACCACATTGAAAAATGAAACCAAAACCGTAAACGCGGGGAATAAAAACGTTCCCAATCAATAGTGGCCAACCTATCAACAAAAGGTTTACTTTCCTTTGAATTATTTGCATTTCTAAAGGTTGACAGGTTCACTGCTTTGGGATACATCAAAAACCGGAAGTTACTCACCTTGATACATTATTACTAATTTAAATTAATGGACAGTTCAACAGAAAATATTTTCCCTGTATCTGCGATCGTTAAATTATGCTTGCCAGCATAATGCAATTCCAACCTTTTTTTGGCATTCTCGAGCCCGATTCCCGCAACAAGGGAAACTTTTTGCTTCTCCTTTTTATCGTTTTGAATTGAAAAATAGAAAATGTCATTTTTAATTGAAATAAATAATTTAATAAATCCGCCATTCTTTTTATTCAGACCGTACCTGAACGCATTCTCAACATAAGTAAAGGTCAGAAGGGGTGCTATTTGCAGGTTGCCTACATTCGAATCATCAATCTCGCAATTAATAGATGCATCTTTCTTGTAACGCATCTTTTCCAATTGCACATAGTTTTGAAGGTAATCAAGTTCTTTTTTAAGGGGCACTCTTTCAGTATTTGATTCATACAAGGTATAACGCATCATTTCCGAAAGTTGAGTGATTACCTCAGGTGTTTGTGTATCTTTCCTGAGTGAAAGTCCATACAGGTTGTTTAGTGTATTGAATAAAAAATGGGGATTCAACTGGGCTTTTAAAAAATCTCTTTCAAGCTCCAATTTTTCCTTTTCCAGCCTGACTGTTTTTCTTTCTGACTTGTAGGAAACCGAATAGAAACGGATAACGCTGAAAATGATCTTGGTAAAGAAAAAAGGAGAGATAGATGTTAAGAAATACATGAAAACAACCAGTATATTTAAAGGTGATATCAGTTGCCAGAAGGTTTTGTTTTGGCTGTCTTCCAGAGTTTGCTTATAATATGGAGACTGTACGTTAAAGTGGTCTGAAATGAAAAGGACTGAATAGTGATTAAGAATCATCCATAAGATATAACTTATGCCAAAGGAAATAAATACAGGTATGATACTTTTTCTTGTAATTGCTTTCGGAAGTGCCACATAAAAGAAAAAATAGAAAGCAGCTATATTACATAAAAGTGTTCTAATTGCAAAAGCTGTTGCCTGGTCTGGAGGAAGACCGGAATCAAGGAATAAATTAAATTGAAGCAAGGAGGTAAAAAAGACCCACATTGTCAAATGACAAAATAACCTGACCCAAACAGTATAAAACTTTTCCAAATCGAAAGTTGCAAGCCTTTCGAGAAAAGGTATTTTAATCCTGCCTGATAGACCTTTATTAAATGTGAAAAACGTAAGCTGCACTTCGTGCTGTTTGGTTTAAAAAATTCGCCAGTTGAATGTTTTCTTCAATTCACGTTCTTCTGGTTAGTACGGGAAAGTTATTGGTTAATTTCTCCCAAGATAATATATTTTCTGCAAATGCAGTTCCTGACAAAAAGCAGTTGGCTAATTCTTCGGCCGTGTTGCTATAATAGCATGTCCTTTCCGGATCTCAGTTACATCCGGCGTAAATTTAGAAATTTAAAGGGTACAGGTAGAATGGGAAATCTATTCAAGGAAGCAAATCCATCACTATAAACTTTGGCTATCCATTGTGCCAGTGGGGCTTGTCATATCAGTCGAAAGTGTTGTTTGAAAGAAAGTTCTTTTTTCTTCAGCCCTTCCCTTCGCAGATTCAAATCGTACTATAACCTTTCTTTTAACTTTGAATTGACTTAGCCAGGTTTTTTGTTGTGTTGCGGTCATATCGTGAAATTTTACCGCAAATATTCTTTTTAAAATGATTCCTCAGAGGATTTTTCAACCGATTGACAGATTTACGTGATAATTAGACTGAATTCCATGAAATTTGGAATAATATCACTCCTGTAAAATCCTGTTATAGGATTATGATTAGGAGTCTTTTATTTGCAATGCTTCAAATAATGCGTCTTTCCTTGCCTTCGCAACTGGTAGTGATACTCCATTCTGAAGCTCAACTATAAATCCATCAACCGCTTTTACTGCATTTATTGAAATGATATAGCTATTGTGTATACGGACAAACAGCTCAGGTGGTAACATCCCTTCAATCATTTTCATTTTGTTATAAAAAACAAGTGGTGCCTCCGAGGTAAATATCTTAATATAATTCCCCGTGGATTCTATATAAAAAACGTCCTTGTAAAAGATCTTATTTAATTTATTGTTGGCCCTTATGAAAAAGTGACCCTGGCTCTCTTTAATGGCATTTGCAGCAAGCTGTTTTTGCCTGTCGATCAATATAGTTGCTTTATTAATAGCCTTAAGAAACCTTTCGAAAGAAACGGGTTTTAATAAATAATCTGCCACCCCAAGGTCAAAACTGTTGATCGCATATTGATCATGTGCAGATACAAAAATGATAACTGGTGGAGAGGGCAATGAACGGACAAATTCCAGGCCGTTTATTTTCGGCATTTGGATATCAGAAAGCAACAGATCCACCTTGTGCATTTTCATGATTTCCAAAGCCTGGAACGCATCTTCACAAACATCCACTACATCCAGGAAGTTTATTTGCCTGGCAAAGTTTTCGAGGATTTCCCTTCCATATGGCTCATCGTCTACTATCAGGCAACGGATCATGTTCATGATTAGTTCAAGTTTATTGAAAGGTCGACTGTGAAAGTATCGCCCTCATCCTTAATTAAGAGAGAATGTTTACCGGGGTACAAGAGTTGCAATCTTTTTTTCGCATTTTGAAGGCCAATGCCGCCAAATTCGCTCTTTTGAGCTTCCTGGGGTTTATCGTTGCTAATTAAAAAATGAAAAATGCCATCCTCAACAGAAATAAACAACCTAATAAAACCTTTGTTCCGGTCTTTCAATCCATATTTAAAAGCATTCTCAATAAAGGTAAAGGTAAGCAAAGGTGCAATTAAGTGCCCATCCACCTGTAAGTCGTCAATTTCACAAACAATGTTTGCATTTTGCTTGTACCTTGTCCTTTCCAGCTTTACATAATTGTGAATATAATTCAATTCCTTCTCAAGCGGTACAAGCTGTGAGTCCGATTCATAGAGCGTATAACGCATCATTTCTGAAAGATGTGTAATAACACGCGGAGTTTCATCATCCTTTCGTAGGGAAAGTGCATATATGCTATTCAACGTATTAAACAGGAAGTGGGGATTAAGTTGCGACTTTAAGAAATCCCTTTCTAATTTAATGGCTCTTCTTTCTGTTTTAAAGTATTGGGAATAAAACCGAATAATACTAAAAACAATTTTTGTAAAGAAAAAAGGAGAAATTGAATACAAAACAGGAACTAATGCAATAATAAAGTTACGTGGTGATATTACATACCAGAAGGTTCTTTGCTGATTTGATTTGAGCCCGCGAGTATAATATGGAGATTCTACCTTAAAATGATTATCAATGAAAATAAGTAAGTAATGATTAAGTAGAATCCAGACATAAATACAAATTATAAATGAAATTATTGTACTAATAACTTTGTTTTTCAGCAGTGTATTTGGAACGGCTAAATAAAAGAAAAGGTAAAAGACTGCCATATTACACAGTAAAGTCCTGATCGCAAATGCTGCAGCCTGACTTAACGGAAGATCAGAGTCAAGGAATAAGTTTAGCTGAAGCAAAGAAGTAAAAACCAGCCACATCAAAAAATGACATAAAATGCGTACCCCCGGAGTATAATACTTGTCCAGGTCAAACAAGGCAACTCTTTCAAGGAAAGGCCTTTTTGAACTATTATTTTTTATATCCATTCAGAATTTTGAACGTCTTAATCCTTTTGATGATGATAATGCAAAAGCTGTTTATAGTACTTACCGGCAAAAACATAACACATGTATTCCAACAACCTTTGTTCGGTAACAAACCACCTGTTCATGCTCATGTGTATATAGCTCGCAAGGTTCTTTTTAGGAAGGCTCAATTTCAAAAGGTTTGCTTCTCTTTCTGCCAGCTCCCTGTCAAAAACGAAGGATTCCATAAAAGTCGGCAACATGTTAGAAAGTTCACGGTATTTGACATCCACGTTATACTTTGTATCACGGCCAAATTCTCTTGAAAATCCTTCGCCCATTGATTCACAAAATTCCACTTTTTCTTCCGTTGTTAGCTGGAAAACGGAAAACCAACTGTTCAAATTCCGGATTGCCGAAAGAAATCTTGTTTCGTCGTTTCCCGCAAACACTTCATGCGCAAGACATTTCAGGAATAAGCGGCTGTCGTGAAAAAAAACTTCCTCACTTTCATCTATTGATTCTTCTCCATATCTTTCTACTTCACGGCGGTAAGTGTCGAGGTTCATATCCCACACAATGCCTGAATTCAGAAACGGCTGCACCTTGTTATAAAAATAATCTACAGACTTTGCAAAAGCTCTCTGGTGATCATTTTCTGGCAGTTGCATTCTGAACCGGATATGATAATGAGGGTCGGTGTACCGGATGAAAAAAGCCTTCCTGATCACTTCTTCCTTCAAAAGGTGGTCAATGGTTGGCTTTACTGCCTCCATCAATATGCTATCAGAAAAGCCCGCACTACAGTATATCTTAAAATATACCCATTCACTTCCGGGTTCAAAAACCGACCTTACTTTTTTTTGCTTTGTCGAAATGCTAAAAGGAAAATATTTTTTGCCCCTCTTTTTTGCCAGGGGAAGAACGAATTGATGTATTTCATTTCCAATTGAAAGGTGCTCATTCTCCTTTGAAGCAAATGGCCATTCGACGAGTTTCATTACTTCCCGCTTTTCCATTTCCTTTAATAGTAGTTGCAGGTATCCGGGATTAGCAGTATCAATAAATAATTCATTATCCCCATCAGCTAATGAAACAAATCTTGTCACTTTCCAGTTTAATAAGAAACCAGTTAATGCAGCAATAGGATCATCGGTGCCGGTTATATAGGAAATATCCTCCCGAAACAGGCACCAACGTGCACGATGCAAAATAAGATTGCCATAAATTACCCGTGGTAAATGCCTTCTTTTGAATCCCTTGCTCCAATTAATTTCAAGACTTCGTTCATCCGGGTATTGAAGAAAACTAAGGAATTGATAAACCGGTAAAGAGGAGATGGAAAAATTGTGTGCATTGGAAAGACGCGGAACAACCCTTTTGTTTAACCGCGATGACCTTAATACCAGTTCATTATTTCTCACCGAAAGAAGCAGGTCAGTGATAGGTAATTGCTTTTCCTTCTCAACTCCGGCGGGAGCCAGGTAGGGAATTTCATACTCAAAGAAAGAAGGCCTCCGGGCAATATTGCCGGTCCTTCCGCCGGGTTGGAAAACAATTTCAGCAAAAATTAATTCCTCGTTTTTTGTTTGTTCACTATGCGCAATTTGTTTGCATAACTCCAATGTACCTTTTTCAAGACCGGCAAATCTTCCCGGCAGTGAATTCGCGTGCGTCTTCCCCACTCCTTCCATCAAAATTTGTCCGGATGGCAATAGGTGTCCCATGACTGAAAAATAAGAAGGAAGCCCTTCGAGGTCATCTTCAGTAACCAGATCCTCATCGGTAATATTTAACTCCTCAACGGAGGGAGAATAAGTAAGCTCACTTTTTGGGGAAAAATTTTTCCTGTCCTTTTCATTTGGGTGACGGACTTTTTCAATCAAAGAAATGAAAAGCGTATTGCCAATACTTTCTCCGGGTGGAAATGCAATCCCATACTCAGGATCAAGTGCCTCTGAAACAGGGATTTCGCGTGAACCGTATTTTTTTTCGAATAAGATTTTAAAGGCCGCAAGGTGATCTGTATCCTTTTCATTATTTGCAGAAAGTTTGCTTAAAACGACAACGCCCTTTTTTACCTGGCTTACCTGTTCACTGCTCAACACAAAATCCATCCGGGGCTTCTTTTTTAAATCTGCATGAAACAAGTGACCCTGGCACGACTCGACTTTGCATTCCTCCAATTGTTCCTTTATTAGCTTGAATTTATCAAGGGGCAAAGTTCCCAAAGGCAGGCTGCTAAAATGATCAGCTGTTGTTTGAAGCGCAGTAAGAAGTTCAATATATTTTCCTGCACTTCCATTGCCTCCTTCCTCAATACCTTTCAGAACATCGATGTATCCCTTTACCTCATTTTCAATAGTGGGCCCCTGGCGCAGTTCGCTCACCAGGAATTGCGATTTGATCAATTCATCCAGGAATCCAAGGAATACATCAAAAGGAGCATCTACATCCGAAAGTTCAAAGATTTCTCTTGCCGTCCATTTATTATCAGCCATCAGCCCCTGTATCTTTTCCAAAAGTGGCGTTACTTCCAGTGAACTAAGCTGGTACAGTGTTTTTTTATTCTCAACCAATTTTTCGGTGAAACGAAACTGCCCTGGGATATGGTACAGGCTGTCGTTGACCATATATTTCAGCCACGGAAAAATTTCGGCATCTGTTTCGATCCGGTGAAGGATGTTTTCCAGTAATCCACTATCCACCCTCACTTCACGTTGAAGCAGGTTTCCATCAACGTTGGCCTCGCCCACGTTAATAATGCCGGTGCCAGCGAAAATTCCGTACGGAGTAGAACGTGTATGCGCGCGAACCAGGTACTTCTTAAGGGTATGCAGAAGGTTGTGCTCTTTTTCTTTGTTAAGTTTTCCGGCTTTCATTTTTTGCACCCGTTCTAATAATTGGGGAGAACTCCAATAGATACCTTCCAGGAAAACCGGGTCATTAAGCCGGTCTTCGAGCAGCGAATCAAGATTATGGGTGGTTCCGTCATCAGCAAATAATTCCGCGGAGGAATATAGCGGTGTGCGGATAAGGGCTTTCCCAAAATCTGTAATCAATTCCTCCATTTAATATCTTTTTAAATTTAAAAAATGAAGAAGTTGGTAACAGGAAGAGGCGTTCTCCGCCGTTTTCCCGGTGAAGGAATAAGGAACAACAGGAAACATAATGGTAGCAATTAGGGCCGAAAGGTAACGAAGTAATGTGAAAATTCGAAAATGAGAAAATGAGAAAAGGCAAAACTTTCTTTGACAGTAAAAGTAGTGGAGGGTAACAGGAGTGGATTGTTGCCGCAGTTGTAAATGATCAGATATTCTCTGCTTCGTGTAAATATCCGAAAAGACGCTCGTTCATTATAAGGCTGTGGTTTTTCTTCATTGCGTCCAGGATAACATTCTGAAAGAATTGCTTAGTACCTTCTTTAAAATCACTAACAGGCACTTCAAGGGTAACAACAGAAAAGGATGGAATGATTTTGATCTTTGCACCTTTTTTTTGAAAGGTGATCTTTTTGCCGGAATGCATAAACTCCACCTCCTCCATTCCATCCTTTTTCCGAATTAACACTCTACAAATCCTAAGTATATTGAAGGCCGAATCAATGATTGGTATTTTTTGCTGGTCAACAAAAATGGAAAAATTATCATTTTTTAGCACAAGATTCCCAAGGAAGTGCCGGGTTCTTAACGACACTTCATCAGGATCTATCAGCTCATCCTGATTTACCACTTCATATTTTATCTCAAACATGGATCTATGTTTTACCACCTTTCCTGTTATTTAAATGAAGCCGGGGGCTGCGGATGAAATAATAATTGCTACTGTACAAATGTTGCTTTTTTATTCAAGTAGATAATATCTTTTCAATGGATTGACGCTTTTGCATGATAATTAGCCCGTTTTGCATGATTTTTGGAATTTCCGGGGTAGATAAAGACGTTAGATTCGGTATAAGAAAGGACATTGAACATGGTATGGTAGAGACGTTGCATGGAATGTCTCTATCCCTCCAAACTGTAACATTGCATCGCTATCTCCAATTCTTCATTAGTTGGTACGACGAGGATCTTGACAGGGCTATCGTCTTTATTGATTTCATGAATCCCCTTTAAACGGCGGTTGTTTTTTTCTTCGTCAAGGAAAATTCCGAGGTATTCCAATTCTGAGGAACAAAGTTTACGGGTTAATGTATCATTTTCTCCTACGCCGCCTGTAAAAACAATTGCGTCGAGGCCGTTCAAAACTGCTGTAAAACTGCCAATGTATTTGCGAATCCTGTAGGCATACATTTCATAAGCCAGCAAAGCCTGTTTATTGCCGCTCCTGATCATCGAGGTGATGTCGCGCATATCGTTTGAGCCGGTAAGGCCGGTCATTCCACTGTTGTAATTGAGCATTTCTTTCACTTTATCCGCATCATAGCCCAACTGGTCGACCATATAGAAGATGACAGACTGATCAATATCACCGGCTCGTGTACCCATGATGAGGCCGTTCATCGGGCCGAAGCCCATACTCGTATCAACGGATTTCCCATCTTTCACTGCTGTCATGCTGCAACCATTTCCCAAATGAATTGTAATGAGCCTGGAATTTGGTTTTTGCAAATATTCAATTGCTTTCGCACTTACAAATTTGTGGCTTGTACCATGAAAACCATAAACACGCACGCCATTTTCAAAATAAAATTTGGGTGGAATCGCATACCGGAAAGCTTTTTCAGGAATAGTTTGATGAAAGGCAGTATCAAAAACTGCAACCTGCTTCGCCTTGGGAAATAATTGTTCAGCCACTTCAATTCCCAGGTAATTCGGAGGATTATGCAACGGTGCCAAAGGAAATAATCTTTTGATCTTGTCTTTTACTTCCGGAGTGATGATGGTTGTGGCTGCAAAACTTTCGCCGCCATGCACAACCCGATGACCAACAATATCAATAGCTGAAGGATCTTTGATAACTCCGTTGTCAGTGTTGGTTAACAATGAAACCACTTCCTTCAATCCCTTTCCGTGATCTTCAATTTTCAGTTCCTCGCGCTTTACCTTTTCCGTTGCGCCGCGAAATGTTTTATGAATAATATCCCCTTCTTCCTGCCCGATACGTTCCACAATGCCATTGCAAATCACTTTTTCAGAAGGCATTTCAATGAGCTGGTATTTTAAAGAACTGCTTCCGGAATTGATAACAAAAATGTTCATAAGAGGTCTTGATTTAAGATTCCTGAGCCTGTATGGCAGTGATCACAACCGTGTTGAAAATATCATCTACGGTACAACCACGGCTCAGGTCATTCACCGGTTTGTTCAATCCCTGCAACATCGGACCGATAGCGACCGCACCGGTTTCGCGTTGCACTGCTTTGTAAGTGTTATTCCCCGTGTTGAGATCGGGGAAGATCAGGACGGTAGCCTGCCCTGCAACTTTTGAGCCGGGCATTTTTTGTTTGCCTACAACCGGATCAACAGCTGCATCATATTGTATCGGCCCTTCAACCGGAAGATCAGGTCTGCGCGCACGAACCATTTCCGTAGCGCGGCGGACTTTTTCTACCTCCTCTCCTTTTCCGGAAGATCCTGACGAATAAGAAAGCATGGCGATCCTTGGTTCAATGCCAAACATCATACTGCTTTCAGCAGATGAAATGGCAATGTCCGCCAGTTGTTCGGAAGTGGGTTGTGGTATCACCGCACAATCTCCAAAAACGATCACCCTGTCCTGAAGGCACATAAAAAACACGGATGAAACAGTTGAAACGCCGGGTTTGGTTTTGATAAATTGCAATGCCGGGCGGATGGTATGTTGGGTAGTATTTATGGAACCAGAGACCATGCCATCGGCATCTCCTTTATACACCATCATGGTTCCAAAATAAGAACCGTCCTTCATAAAGTCGGTGGCCATGTCCATGTTTACATTTTTATTCTTTCGCAATTCATATAAGGTAGCTATATAATCAGGCAGCAATGGCGATTCAACCGGATTAATGATGTTGACGTTCTTTGGATCAAGCTCAAGATTCAATCTTTGAAGGGACGCCTGAATTTCCTCTTTTTTCCCAAGGATCGTCAGTCGCACCACCTCCTGTTTCAATAACTTATCAGCCGCTTCGAGTATGCGATCGTCAGTCCCTTCGGGCAAAACGATGTGCTTTTTCTGCAATTTGGCCCGCTTCACCAATTGATACTGGAACATGCGAGGTGTGATTCCTTCAGGTTGGGAAGTGACGATCTTATCAACCAATGCGAGTGTATCTGTATTTTTTTCAAACGCATGAGTGGCGAGATCGATCTTCAAGGTATTTTCAGGATAGATCCTCGACTTCACTGCTGCCACTTTGTTGACTGTTTCAAACGTTCCTGTTTGCGCCTGTACAATGGGCACAACTGTTTCCAAACCTTCAACCAACTTGATGATCGGCTCCTCGGGTGCAAGTCCACCGGAAAGAATAATACCGGCAACGCGGGGATAATTCTTGGAAAGATTAGCTTGTATCATTGCGATGATAATATCCCCTCTATCGCCTGGCGTCACGATCAAAGTATTCTCTTCAAGGTGAGTAAGGCAATTGCGCAATTGCATTGCACCTACAATAAAATGGTCAACAGGATTCGATAAATAGTTTTGGCCAAAGAGAACAGTTCCGTCAACGCCTTCCAGTATTTCCTTCATCGTCGGGCTTTTCAATTCTTTGGCGAAGGGAATGATAGCGGTGAGCAATTGTTGAGGTAATCGTTGCGCAAACAAAACATGTAATGCCTCCACATCTACCGGATCAACTTTGTTGGCAATCACTGCCAGCAAGGGCACTTCCTGGTCTTTTAATATCTGCATTGTTGAAAGCACATTCCTGGTTACTTCATCAGGAGAATAGCCATCGCCTTTGGCAACAAGCAACAATGGAATTGAAAGATTTTTGGCAATCTCCACATTCGAAGAAAATTCAAAAGAAGCGCCTTCACCTTCAAAATCCATTCCGTCGACAATCACAAAATCGTGGGTGTCTTCGAGCTTCTTGTATTTGCTGATGATCGTATCGATCACAAAAGCGTTGTTTGCCTCACTGCGGAATTTTAGTAATTCAGCATAGGTAAAAGCATAACAATCATTATAGGTAAGATCGAGGCCGAAATGCCGTGTCATTGTTTCGATATTCACATCCCTGTGATTCCCGTTTTCCCGTATCACTGGTTTGAAATAAGCTATTTTCCTGATCTTCCCGAGTAAAATATTCATTAATCCAAGGGTGACTACCGACTTCCCGCTGTTCGATTCAGAGGAAGCTATATAAATCGCTTTCGACATTCAATGTACTTTTTCAATTCATTAGAGAGTTACAAAAGTCGGAGAATTTTAGCGAAAGCTATATGAGAGAAATCATAGTCACTCTTGTTCTCAAAAAAAAAAATTTGGATTATAGTTTAATTACAATTTAATGAATTCCACCCTGCGATTTAAGGCCTTGTTGGAAGGCGAATCATTGGCAGCAACAGGCTGGGTTTCACCTTTGCCATCCGTTTCTATTCGTGAGGCATCAATTCTAAAAGCAGTAACCAGTTCATTTTTTACCGATGCAGAACGACGTTTCGATAAATCAAGGTTTGCATCATCAGCACCATCAGAATCGGTGTGGCCGACGATGCGGATTCTTACAGATGGATTCTCTGTAAGGATCCCTGCAATTTCTTTCAGGGATCCGTAAGACTCCGGTTTAACAACATCTTTATTGACATCAAAATAGATTCCATAGCTTACGATCTTTCCTTCCGTAAGCAATTTATTGCGCATGTCCGGCACACCGACAGCAATACGAATATTGCCAACCATTGCCGCTCCGTCTTCAAAACGGATCCGGTCCATCTTCACCGAACTAACCGGAAACGCTTTTGGCAGGTCAAATAATTTTACTTCATTCTGATAAACCCGTACCCTCGACTTTTGTATCCATACAGCAATATGGTAAAGCTGGTTCTCCTTCACGTAGTAACTCTTTTCTTCGTTTGTACCACTCAATCCAAGTCCTACTCCTTCCTGCCCATTTATATAAGTCCTGTAGAATGGCCTGCCAAAGTATTCGCAACCAAAATACAGACCTGCTTTTCCGGGTACTGCACCCGCGTCGAAAGCTTTGGTGTTGATGCTTTGCATCAAGCGAAATCCATAACCTGCCATTCCGCCTTCGGTTCCTTTAATTGGAATAACATCAAATTCAATTGTGTAATTTTCCGGGAGATTCAATAGTTGATCTGACCAGATGGCGTCCCGCGAAACAAACTTCAACCATTTGCCGGGATAGAGATTTGTAGTAACCAATTCTCCTGAACCATTGGTATTCCATGCAGCCGGAAAATCGCCAACATTATCCTGGGTGAAATCATCAAAAAATATAACCTTTTCTCCGGGTACAAAATCATACTTCGAATACATTTCAAGACATGCTTGTCCGTCGGCTGGTTTTGATGGGTTCCCCTGCTTATCCGCCTGGCTGTTGTCATTTGTAACTTCTGGTTTCTTTTGGTTATCAGCCTGGGGCTTTGGCGCGGGTTCCTGTTTTTGATTAATGATTTCATTTGTTTTTTGTTGTACCTTTTTTTCGAGCAACTTTTTCGGGTTTAATTGGGCAGTTACATTAAAAGCAAATAACAGGAACAATGCAAGCGTCCACATTTTTAATAGATAATTCATTGTAAACAATTTATTTTAAAGTTAGCAGCATAGCCAGCACTTTATTATTGACAGAAGTCACGGAAAACGCTGATCTCTGTCAAGCAAAACGCACGACTTTTGTAGCAACCTTTTAAAGAAAACCGGAAAAAAGTTTTACCTTAATTTCAACCCATAAAAATCAATGTCATGAAAAAAGTAATCATCACTATTGTTGTTACACTGCTGGTACTTATCGGTATTTTTCTTATTTACATTTATTCCGGCGCCTACAATGTGAGCCAGTTGGCACACCACAATGCATTGTCTCAATGGGCAATTAATACAACCGTCGAACATTCAATCGATTCACGGGATAATAATATAAAGGTGCCGCCGATGAATGACACAGCGATGTTGCAGGAAGGATTCAGTCATTACAATGAGATGTGCGTAACCTGTCATGGCGGCCCGGGAATTGAACCGGACGAACTTGCAAAAGGTTTGTATCCTGAACCTCCAAAATTTTACAAATCTGATGACATGCCCGACACAACAGAAGCTTTCTGGATCATTAAAAACGGGATAAAATATACAAGTATGCCGGCGTTCGGCCCTACACACAGCGATGAGAAGATCTGGGCCATTACTGATTTCCTTTTGAATAAATTAAACAAAATGTCTCCACAGGAATACCAGCAATGGAAAGAAAAATACGCCGAAGAAGGTGATTAAGTTTTAGTGTAAGCGTTAGCGTTATGTTTTATAAAAATAAAAAAAGAAGCTTTTTCTTCGATCACTGATCAGCAGGTTGAATTTATTAATCCGGCCACACTATCTTTACCGCGGTATAACAGCCAAAGAAAATGACAATATCCAACTGGATGCATTTATTGATTCAGCAATTGAGAGCGACCGGCTGGATCGAATGGCTGGCGGTGGCTTTTGGCGTTGCAGAAGTTTTATTGGCGCGTGTGAATAAAGTGGCGCTTTATCCCGCCGGAATTGCCGGCACTCTTCTTTCCATTTATCTTTTTATTACTTCAGGATTGTATGCGGAATCATTATTGAATTTTTATTATGTCATCATGAGCATTTATGGCTGGTGGTATTGGTACAGGAAAAAGGACGAGCCGCCGGTGCCCATAACTTATACCAATCGAAAAGAATGGAAAACTGTAGCGGGTATTGTTGTTGGCGGATTTATTTTCTTATACTTCATTCTCAAAAATTTTACACCTTCTACCGTCCCGTTTTGGGATGCTTTTGTGAGCGCAACCGCATGGGCGGGGATGTGGCTGCTCGCAAAAAGAAAGCTTGAAAACTGGATCCTTTTGAATATTTCAAATGCGGTGGCCATTCCATTATTATTTTATAAACATTTGGCGATGTATTCG
>DASTXM010000025.1:0-12643 GCA_035765495.1 Hanamia sp. | reverse complement strand
CAGGCCTATTGCAATTGTGCTGGATGATATTGTTTACAGTGCGCCAAATGTGGATAACCCGATCACCGGTGGAAATTCAATAATCTCCGGGAACTTTACTGTTCAGCAGGCGCAGGACCTTGCAAGCATTTTGAAAATCGGTAAAATTGATGCTCCGGCTAAGATCGTGCAGGAACAAATAGTTGGGCCAACACTTGGCCAGGCAGCGATTCATGGTGGTATGTTGGCATTCCTTATTTCGTTCATCGTGATCTTTATATTAATGCTGATCTATTATAACACTGCAGGATGGATCGCCAACATTGCATTGATCTTAAACCTTCTCTTTACTGTTGGTATTTTGAGCGCTTTGGGCGCCACATTGACTGCTGCAGGTATCGCTGGTCTGGTATTGACCATTGGTATGGCTGTCGATACCAACGTAATTATTTTTGAAAGGATTAAAGAAGAACTGGCACGTGGAAAAAGCCACCAACTGGCTGTAAAAGACGGTTACCGCCGTTCTTATGCGCCGGTTATTGATGCCCACGTTACCGTATTCTTAACTGCTGCCATCTTGTTCTACTTTGGTTTAGGACCTGTATTGGGATTTGCTACCACACAGATGTTGGGTATTACCCTTTCATTGTTCTGCGGTATTTTGATCTCAAGGCTTGTTACCGATTTCTGGATGAATAAGGAAAGGCACTTTATTTATTTTACTGCCTTCTCAAAAAGAATTTTCCAGCACGCGAGCTACAAATTTATTGAGTACAGGAAAATTGCTTACGGAATTTCAATTGTCGTTTTAATCTTTGGAGTGGGCTCATTTTTCAATGGTTTTGAAAAAGGTGTTGAATTCAAAGGTGGTAGAAGTTATACTGTTCAATTCGCACACAACGTAAATGTGGATGCTATCCGCGATCCATTGCATAAGGCATTTGACGGCGATTATCCGGTGATCAAAACTGTGGGTGACGAAAAGCATTTGGAAATCACAACTTCTTATTTGAAAGGTGTGAATAATGCAGACAGTGCGGTAGAAGCAAGGTTGTTCCAGGGATTAAAATCACAATTACCCGCCAACCTTACCGAGCGTGAATTTGCAAAGAATAATATCCAGGGACACCAGGTAGTACAACCAGTTATCTCAAAAGATTTGGAACGGGGTGCTATTAAAGCAGTGATCTTTGCGATCATTGCCATCATCGTTTATATCTTCCTTCGTTTCCGCGACTGGCGTTATTCTGTGGGAACGATCATTGCCTTGTTACACGACGTGTTTGTGGCCTTAGCGGTCTTCTCATTCTTCAAGAACATTGTACCATTCCCGTTGCAAATTGACCAGCATTTTATTGCGGCCATTCTTACCGTCGTCGGATTTTCGATGAACGATACGGTAATTGTGTTTGACAGGATTCGTGAAGACAGTCACAACATGAAAGATGCGTCAAAAGAATCGATCATCAACCGTGCAATTAACGATACTTTGAGCAGAACAATCATGACTTCTGTAACCGTGTTCATTACTTTACTTGCCTTGTTTATTTTTGGTGGTGAAGTGACCCGTGGTTTTGCTTTCGCAATGTTGATCGGTGTGGTCACCGGAACTTATTCTTCAATTTTTGTGGCTGCTCCTATTTTGATAGAGTTTGCAAAAGATCGTCCTTTGGGAACAGCACGTATCAAATCCCAAAAGAAGAAAACACCAAAAGCGAAATTGGTTCAATCGAAATAAATTCTTTTTAAAAGCTTTAAAACCGGTAATGAAAATTGCCGGTTTTTTTTTGAAAGAAAATAAGAAATCGATTTTTTTATTTGTTTACTCAGTGGTCACTCCCAGGAAAGGAAATCTGATTCAGATTATTTTTTCAATGTTGTATCATTTCTATTTGTAACACTATCCGTGTCTGTATTTGAGCCCGCGGGCATGTTAACGGTATTCGTTGTATCGGGGTTATTTCCATTAACATTCGGCACGGGTCCCTGTGTCTGACCTTGATAACCGGGGCCACCCTGGCCTTTGTGCTGCTTGCAATTAAAATTTAAAAAACAAATAAGAATTAGTGCTGTGACTAAAATTGGCTTTTTCATATTCCAAGGTTTATATTTTTTAAAGGGTAATAAATTACCGTGCCGCTTTTTAATATGGCAAAACTTATTTCTTTTCCAATTAAGATTGAGGTAAAAAGCGGGATCAATTGGATTTACGCCTAATCATAATTTTTAGAAAGCAATGGATTAATTTTCTATTCAATTGGTTGATAAACATCGGTTTGAATTTCCGATGGATCTTTTGCTGTTGAAGGATCTGTAACATAAACCTCAAAAGGCGCCGCTCTTGCTTTCAGATTTTTTTCTGAGAGTGATTTTTGAATTGCGTGGTAGGCTTGACCTACCTGCTCATATGCCCCCCAGATATGCGCAATCAATACTGGTCCCCCTTCTTGTGTCCTGGCTTGAATCCTACCACTCACTGTTTCTGACAATTGATCCGTTTCAACAGCCACGTCCATTGCCCATGGTGGTTGTGTGGAATAATACCATGAAATGAATTTCAATGGCTTAAGACCATTTTGTTGTATAAACTGCATTAATTCTCCATAATCGTTATTGAAAACGTCGTTCATTGATTCTGTTGTAACAGCAGTGTCCCTGATAAATAACAAGAACATAGGAGGTATTGTGGTTTGCTCCAATTGCACCTTTGTGGGCTTCGCCGTATCAACAATTGAAAAACTGCTAAAGGCCTTTTTATTCAAATAGATTGAATCACTTTTTGTTGAACTATTGAAAGAAAAAAAGAAAACAATCAAAATAATACCTGCTGCAAAGAAAGGATGCTTCATATAAAGTTTTTAAATGAAACTAAGAAGTTTGAGCAGTTTTAATCAATGATAATCATCAGGCAAACAAATGACAGCTGTCAAGCCGACGCTTTTTGATGATTTGTTTTGTTTTTCGAAACTTTTCTCAAAGGAAAAATTGATTTTTCTTTGTTAACTCTTCTTATCTTAGAACATCTTTTCCTTCCCAAAGCATTGATATGAAGTATTTAATTTCCTGCTTACTAATTTTTTCTTTTTCGTCCTTAACTACAATTTTTGCACAAGACAGGCTAACCGGAGAAATTTTTGCCACACGATCTGTAGTGATGGCTCAACATGGAATGGCTTGCACAAGTCATCCGTTGGCGAGCGAAGCCGCAATTGACGTCTTGAAAAAAGGCGGAACCGCTGTAGATGCAGCCATTGCTGCCAACGCGGTTTTAGGTGTTACGGATCCGGAAATGAACGGCATCGGTGGTGACCTTTTTGCCATTGTGTATGATGCAAAAACAAAAAAATTATATGGATTGAATGCTTCCGGAAGATCGCCATACGCGCTTACTCTTGAAATACTAAAGAAGAATGGCGCACAACATATTCCCGTAACAGGGCCGCTTCCTGTTTCTGTGCCCGGTTGCGTGGATGGCTGGTATCAGCTTCATGGCAAATTTGGCAGATTGCCAATGAATGAAATTCTTTCCTACGCAATCAACTATGCAAGAAATGGATTTCCGGTGGCCGATGAAGCGGCCTTTGAATATGAACAATTAAAAGATTTGTATGGAAATGATCCAAATGTACGCAGGGTTTTTATGCCAAACGGATCGGCACCAAAGCGTGGGGACGTTTTTAAAAATCCTTTTCTTGCCAACTCACTGGAAAAAATTGCAAAAGGTGGAAGAGATGTTTTTTATAAAGGCGAAATAGCAAAAACAATTGATGCCTTCATGAAGAAACGGGACGGATATTTGAGTTATAAAGATTTGGCCGATCATCATTCTGAATGGGTAGATCCTGTTTCAACTACTTATCGCGGTTACCGTGTTTGGGAGTTGCCGCCCAACGGGCAAGGAATCACAGTGTTGGAAATGTTGAATATTTTAAAGCATTTTGATTTTAGCAAAATTCAATTTGGAAGCGCCGAACACCTGCGCCTTTTTACAGAAGCCAAAAGACTGGCTTATGAAGACAGGGCGAAATATTACACTGATCCTGATTTCGCCAAGATTCCTGTAGCGCAACTTATTTCAAAAAAATATGGAGATGAAAGAGCCAAATTGATTGATCCCAACAAAGCATTACCTGCTGTTTATGCTGGTGATGATAAAGCTTTGAATGGCGGTGAAACAGTCTATCTTACTGTTGCGGATGATGAAGGAAATATGGTTTCATTGATCCAAAGTAATTTCCAGGCTTTTGGTAGCGGACTTGTTCCCGACAGTCTAGGGTTCTTCTTACAGGATCGCGGGTATTTATTTTCTTTACGCGAAGGAGATAATAACGTTTATGCCCCTCATAAGCGTCCTTTCCATACGATTATTCCTGCGTTCGTTACCAAAGACGACAAACCGTATATGAGCTTTGGTGTAATGGGCGGAAGCTTTCAACCTGAGGGACAAGTAGAAGTTTTAATGAACATGATCGATTTTGGAATGAACATCCAGGAAGCAGGAGATGCCCCAAGGATTGACCATGAAGGATCTTCAACGCCGACGGGAGATACGGCGCAAGGTATCGGAACAATCTACCTTGAATCAGGTTTTTCTGAAAAAACGATTCGTTCTCTTTTGCAAATGGGATATAATGTGGCAGTCGGCACGCCGGGAAATTTTGGCGGCTATCAATGCATTAAGTTTGATGAAAAGCAACACGTTTATCATGGTGCTTCTGATCCACGCAAGGATGGAATGGCAATAGGCTATTGATCATTTCCTGTTCATTATTTTTTTGCAGAATTTAAACGTTGCTGCTTGGAAAAAACTTTTTCCTGTTGGATTTAAAATTCTCCTGTAAATGGTTTAATGCTTCCCAATAATCTGGCAATTTTCCTGTAATTGAATGTATGTGCGAACTGTGTTCTCCAACAACTGCAGCAAACAAATAAAGTTTTTTGATCTTTTTTGGGAGAATCGAATTATAGTGTATCCATCCGCGTTATTAAAGTAAACAGTTTCTTATTGCAGAAGCAAAATCGCTTTTTGTAGGCGTAATTTAAGAATTCAAAGCATTTATCTTTCTTTGAATCACTTTTTTTTCTGCTGAAGTTTTTGCCAATGATAAGGCTTTTTCAAGATTAGGTTTTACTTGGGTTTTATCATTTTCATTATAGAGTTCTGCAAGCAAAAGGAAATAAAAATGGCTTTTTTCCAACTTAAGTTTTTTAGCTTCATTCAGTGCTTCATTTTTAGTTCGGGCTTTTGAAAGCGCAAATGTCCGGTTAAGTGCAGCTGTAGCTGAATATTCTATTTGTAATAAATAATTATACAATTGCAGGATGCTTTCCCATTTTTCCCCTCGGTCTTCTTTAATCGTGTGCCAATACGCGATGCTTGCTTCGAGAAAATATTTGGAAGTTACTTTCCATTCAGCGGCTTTTTGCAAATAATAATTTCCTTTTTCAATCAATTCCTGATCCCATAATAATTCGTCCTGTTCATCGTAAAGAATTAATTCACCATTTTCATCCTGCCGCGCTTCAATGCGGGAAGAATGAAAACACATCAAAGACATCAATGCGTTTGATAAGTGGCAATTTGTCTGTTCATTTTTAAGCAAGAGCAAATTCAATTTCATTGCTTCCAGGCAAAGCTCTTTACGAATAACGGTGTCTTTTCTTACAGAATAATATCCTTCACTGAAAAGAAGATAAATTGTTCGCAAAACCGTTCCCAACCGATTATCAATTTCTTCTTTTGGAGGAAAAACAATCTTTGTCTTTTCATTCCTTAATTTTTCCTTTGCCCTGTAAATCCTTTTGGTTACTGTTTCTTTGTTGCTCAAAAAAGCATCTGCAATTTCATCAATGCCAAAACCACAAAGAATTCTTAATGCGAGGCTTATTTGTGCTTCAGCAGGAATAGAAGGATGACAAATAGCAAATAACATTTGCAATTGACTGTCGGTAATATTTTTTTCGGAGAGATCAATTTCTTCTTCCTGGACTAACGTTGATATATAGCCCAAATCAACTTTGATTTTTTCATCAAGTATCTGGCGGTGCTTCAGGTGATTTTTTGATTTGTTTTTCGCAACAGTATAAAGCCATGCAGTAGGATTTTCAGGAATTCCTTTATAGGGCCATGATACCATTGCTGCCAGGAAAGTTTCGCTCGCAATGTCTTCTGCAACAGTAATATTTTCAAAACCAAATGTCTTGGAAAGTACAGCCGTTATGCGGCTGTACTCATTTCTGAACAAATGCGGTATCAACTGAGGCGATTCCATAAAGGAATTTTAATGAGTGATGAGTTCACGCACTTCCACCGTGTTTCCTTCACCACCAAGTATCGGGCTTCCCTTTGCAAACTCAGCTGCTTCTCCTGCATTTTCTGCTTTTACTACAATAAAGCCGCTGAGTGTTTCTTTTATTTCACCAAAAGGTCCATTGGTAACCAGTTTATCATGATGCACAACTTTTGCATCATCAAACAATAAACCGGTGCCGCTTACAAATTTATTTTGGGCAGCGATACTTCCTACCCAATCCATGTGCTGTTTCATCCATTGTTGCATTTGTTCAGGTGAAACTTTCCCGGTCATGTTTTCGTGCCGGAAAATAAGTGCGAATTCTTTCATTTTAAAAAGTTTAAATAGTTAATAAAGTTTGTTGATACTTTAATAACAACCGGCTTTTCCGAAAATGGACAATCAGATTATTCTTTTTTTGAAAATGAATGTAACATTAATATCAAACATTTAGTCAACGCACAAATTTTGTTGTTTTTTATTTTGAGAAAACGAATACGAATTAGGGATTTTTCTCAACAGGATTTTCAGTTAACCAAATCAAAACATATTGCAATTTTTTGTAGCGCCGCTTCATTTTGGCATATTCCTTGAATTTTTAAAGGGAAAAAACATAAACTATGAAAAAAATCCTAATGCTATTCCTGATCGGCGGTTCAGTGTTAACTGCCTCAGCACAAACAGACCAGACAAATGGTTCAATGAACAATTCAACCAATGGTACGACTACAACGCCCACGACGAGTCCGACTGTTCCTTCAACAAATCAAACGACCGCACCGTCCACGACTACAGCGCCGACAACCTCCACTTCAACACCGGATAACAATGCCAGCGTTCAACAGCAACATGATTACTATTTCTATCCTTCTCAAAATGTATATTATGACAAGGCTACCGGTAATTATTGGTACAAAGAAACTCCGACATCTACAACATGGACTGAAACAACAACTTTGCCTTCAACCATTACTGTTACCAACGAACAAAGTTATCCTATCCACTACAAAGGAGAGGAACCATACAAGAATAATACAGCTGATCTGAAGAAATATAAAGTAAAAGGAAACGGAACAGTAAAAATGAAGACCGATAAGAAGTGATGGGAGTGTGTTATGATGGATAAATGTTGAAAAAAGAACCGCGAAATATATTCGCGGTTTTTTTGTGCATTGAAAACCCACACTCTTGAAGAATTGATGAAAAAAGGACACATTTTTGCAATAAGTCTGAATAGGAGAAAAACAGGATCTCGTTCACAGTTGAGCGACAACCGACCAACGACAGTTTCTTTGCGTGAAAATAACACAATGAAGAAAAAGAATTGCTCTTTTTGTTTGAGCACTGTAAAATAAAACAGGCGGAATATTTATTTTTCGCAATAAATATTTACTTTCAGCTTTTTATAACGTTTTGCATTCACTTAATCTTCAATATTAACGAATCAATGAAAAATTACATTCGCATTCTTTCGCTGCTGATCAGCGTTCCGGTTTTATTTTTTTATAGTTGTAACAACAAAAGGCCAGGACAGCCCAAATTACTCGTGTTTACCAAGACAACAGGATTTCATCATGCTTCCATTCCTGATGGGGTAAAAGCGATTATAAAATTAGGGCAGGAAAATAATTTTGCTGTAGATACCACCTCTGATGCTTCTATCTTTAATGAAGATTCTTTGAAGCAATATGCAGCTGTGGTGTTCTTGAGCACAACAGACAATAAGGATATCCTGATGAACAATTATGAAGAAAATGCTTTTCAAAGATATATTGAAGCAGGAGGCGGATTTGTAGGTGTTCATGCTGCCACTGATGCGGGTTATCACTGGGGTTGGTACCAACGACTTGTTGGCGCAACTTTCAATGGACATCCTGAACAACAAACTGCAACACTTCACGTGGTTGACAAGGATAATATTTCCACAAAAGGACTTCCTGATCCATGGGTGAGAAAAGATGAATGGTATAATTTTAAGAATATAGACAGCGGCCTTCATGTTTTGCTTACGATCGATGAAAAAAGTTATAAAGGGGGCACCAATGGCGAAAATCACCCGATGGCATGGTATCATGATTTTGATGGAGGAAGAGCATGGTATACGGAACTGGGCCACACTTCTGAATCATATACAGACCCGAATTTCCTGAAACATCTTTTGGGTGGAATTAAATACGCAATGGACGATAATGAAAAGCTTGATTATGCAAAAGTGAAAACGCCAAAAATCCCCGCTGCAGATCGTTTTACAAAAACTGATTTGGTTACAGGCGCATTTTTCGAACCTACAGAAATGACCATCCTTCCGAATCTCGACATACTCATCGCACAACGAAGAGGCGAAATAATGAAATATGATCATACTACCCATAGCGTGAAGCAAGTAGGTTATCTTGATGTTTATTGGCATACATTACATACACCGGGAGTAAATGCAGAAGATGGTCTCCTGGGGATTCAGAAGGATCCCGATTATGCAAAGAATCATTACGTTTATATATATTATAGTCCTGCCGACACTTCAATAAACCGCTTATCGCGCTTCACATTCACAAACGATTCAATTGATCCAAAATCTGAAAAAGTAATTCTTCAGATTCATACCATGCGGGAAATATGCTGTCACACCGGCGGGTCAATTGCTTTTGGCAAAGATCACCAGTTGTTCCTTTCCACCGGAGATAATACAACACCTTTTGATGAACCCGGAAAAGGCTTCAACACGCATGGTTATGCACCAATGGACGACCGTCCGGGATTCGAGCATTATGATGACAGGCGCAGTGCAGGGAACACAAATGATTTGCGTGGAAAGATCCTTCGCATTATCATTAATCCTGATGGCAGCTATTCAATTCCTGAAGGAAACCTTTTCCCTAAAGGAGAAGACAGTACCCGCCCTGAAATTTATGTGATGGGCGATCGCAATCCTTATCGTATTTCTGTGGATCAAAAAACAGGTTATTTATATTGGGGCGAAGTTGGTCCTGATGCAAACAATGATAGTCTCGACACGCGAGGCCCACGTGGTTATGATGAATTTAACCAGGCAAGGAAAGCCGGATTTTTCGGATGGCCATATGTCATCGCCAACAATATTCCTTACCATGAATATGATTATGCTACGGGAAAATCCGGACCGGCTTTCGATCCAAACGGGCCGGTAAACAACAGCCGCAACAATACAGGAAAGAAAATTCTGCCGCCTGCGAATCCTGCTTATATCTGGTATCCTTACGCCGAATCTACAGATTTTCCGCAGTTGGGAAGCGGCGGCCGTTGTGCGATGGGCGGACCTGTTTATTATACTGATATGTATCCGGATTCAACAAGGTATCCTGATTATTACAATGGCAAATTGTTTATCTACGATTGGATTCGCAATTGGATAAAAGTGGTTACCATGAAGCCAAATGGCGATTTCGATAATATGGAACCGTTCATGGCTGATACCAAATTCAACAACATAAGTGACATGGAAGTAGGTCCCGATGGCCGCATCTATGTTTTGGAATATGGAACCGGATGGTTTGCAAAAAATGATAATTCAGGTCTTGCAAGATTGGATTTCAACAGTGGTAACAGGGCACCGGAAGTTAATTCTGTTTCTGTTGATAAAACTTCAGGCGATCTTCCTCTTACGATCACTGCAAGTGTTGATGCAAAAGATCCGGATAATGATCCAGTTACTTACACCTGGCATATTGGCAATCAGATAACAAAGGAAACCAAGGAGCCTAAACTTACCTACACAATAAATAAAGTAGGAGATTATCCCGTTTCTGTAGAAGTCACCGATGATAAAAAAGCTTCTTCTACAAGCAATCCTGTTGATGTTTATGCGGGGAATGCTGCTCCAACAGTAAATATCCAAATACAGGGTAACCAATCATTTTATTTCCCGGGAACACCGGTTAAATACAATGTGCAGATACAAGATAAAGATGATACTTCATTGGATTTGAGTAATCTTATTGTTTCTGCTGATTATTCTGATGAAGTGGATGGTGCAGGAAAACCTCAGGGAAGCTTAATAAGTCAGCAGCTTGCAGGCAAGAACCTCATGCTTTCCCTTGATTGTAAGGGATGCCACAAAGTGGATACAAAATCTGTAGGCCCGGCGTTCATAGATGTTTCAAAACGCTATCAGAATAAGCCAGGTGCTACGGCTACACTTGCACAAAAAATTATCCATGGTGGAAGCGGCAATTGGGGGCAGGTAGCAATGGCGGCTCATCCTAATTTAAAAGAAAGTGATGCAAAACAAATAGTGAATTGGATATTATCATTGGCCAATACCAATCAAAAAAACAAATCTTTACCTCAAAGTGGATCGGTTGATGCAACACTTCACAATCCAGTGAAACCGAAAGGTGTGCTTTCAATTTTCGCCGCTTATACAGATAAAGGTGGTGCGGGTATCCGTCCATTGATGGGAACCAATTCTGTGGAGTTGAAGAATTCCACAATGACTTTCGGTAATGTAACAGCGATGGAAGGTTTCAGCAAAGTAACTTTTGGTGGAAGAACTTTTGTGATCATCCCCGCTAATACAGGTTGGTTCCGCATTGATAGCATTGATCTTTCAGGTATTACAAAAGCTGCATTAACGATGGGATGGCAAAAACCTCCTGTAGCGCCTTATGATTTTGAATTGCACCTTGATAGTACGACTGGACCAAAGATTGGCTCTTTCAGTTTTGAAGGAAAAACCGGCAAAGGAAAAGATGATGGTAAGCCACAATTTGCCGTACTCAATTCATCTTTGACATCGGTAACTGACGGAAAAATGCACAATGTTTATGTTGTGAGCAAATCAAAAGATCCTTCAGTAGGAGGCACAGCGGCCCTGGCGTCATTGCAATTTTTTTTGAAATAAAAATTCAAAGGCCTCCTACGGGGGGCCTTCTTTTTTAAGTAAACAGATTAAAAACGGGATTTTTTATTTTGGCTTTCTGCTTTGTTTTCAATCAGCCGAATTCTCTTTCTTTCTCCTGTACTCAAGATCATATTGAGTTGCCCAGGTAACGCCACTATCTTTTGAAATTTGGGAAAACTGCCGCACCTTATCTGCACCAAGATTAAAGAAAGTTAGCCTCATAATCGCCATTGTATCGGCACTATACTGATATGGTTCTGTTTCAAACACCATTTTATCACTGTTGAGTTTTCCTTTAACATAATGAGTGTTTCCACCCATATTGTCCGTCCAGTTTTGTTGCCATTGTTTTTCTTTTGAATTATAGGTGTTGAAACTTTTTCCTTTGTAAACAAAACCATTAGCGAGAGTGAGACTTGACCATTCTTCAAGGATTACACAACTGTCAAGAATTAAACTTATTTTACTGTCGCCCGACTTTTGGCCTTTTAGATTGTAGACATCCCAATCTCCGATCCAAAAATCAAATTGCCGGTAAGCTTCATCAGTAAGGCATGGACTTTTAGGAGGAAATTTTTGGGAAAAGGATGAGGTAAAAAAGGAGAGAGGCAGAAGGAGAGTGAGAATGAATCGCATAAAAATCAATTTTAATTTTTAAAGTAAATTCTCTTTCACAATTATCTATTGGTTTTTATGCGAATGGTGAAAAGTGGCGGGCAGAAGGAAATTACTGTTGGTAAACAAGTGAAATAAAAAAGGCCGCAAACAACTGCAGCCTATAAATAACGGTAATGGACAGACGAAAAGATTTATTCTTTATACGCAATGGCAGCGCTGGTGGGGCCTGCGAGTGTGAGTAATTCAGTCCTTTTGAAGCCCGCAGCCTTAGCCCATCTTTCAAAATCATTCATCGTATAATCAAAAGCATCGCCGTTCTCAATTAGCATATTCAGGCTCATTAACAAACCAAAAGTATTTTGATTTCTGTCATTATCAATTATGTTTTCAATAGCCATAAAGGCGCCATTTGGAGGAAGCGCATCATATACTTTTTTCATCAAATTGATCTTACTTTCTTCATTTAATCCATGAAGAATATTGCCCATGGTAACGAGTTCAGCAGAAGGAATTGGATCTTTAAAAAAGTCGCCGCTCTCCACTTTTATCCGGTCACTTAAGTTATGCTTTTCAATGTTCTTTTTTGCAACAGGTGCTACTGGCGGTAAGTCGTAATTGATAAATGAAAAGTTGGGAAAGTGCGAAGCCACAATACATGAAAGCAATCCATTCGCGCCACCCACATCTGCCATAGTATTGAATTTGCCAAAATCAAATTTTTGCGCGAGCATTCTTGTAGATTCCGAACCATGTTGACCCACCGTTCCGATTTATGTTGACCCACCATTCCGGTGATGTTGACCCACCCTCTTTTGGAACAAAACTATACGGCATATTTTGTTGCCATTTGATTTTATTCCGGGATATTGACCCA
>DASTXM010000024.1:0-5581 GCA_035765495.1 Hanamia sp. | reverse complement strand
GGTAAGCTCTTTTATTTTTTCTTCCGTTTCGGCAGTGCCATCCCAATGGGCTGAAATAAATCCGCCTTTTTCGTCCAATAATTTTACAAACTCATCCCAGGTGTCGGCTTTCGTGATGTGCGCATCGCGATAGGCTTTTGCTTTTTGATAAATATTTTCCTGGATGTCATCAAGCAACAGTTTGATGGTGTTGGCAAGCCCGTCCAGTGAAACTGATTCCTTGGTCTTCGTATCGCGTCTTGCTACTTCGGCAATATTATTTTCCAGATCTCTGGCGCCGATCGCAATTCTTACCGGAACACCTTTCATTTCATACTCTGCAAACTTCCATCCGGGACGTCTGCTATCGTCATCGTCATATTTTACAGAAATACCAATGGCTTTGAAGTCTTCTATCAGTGGAAGGATTTTTTCATCGATTGTTTTCTTTTGTTCCTCCCCTTTAAAAATAGGAACGATCACCACTTGTATGGGTGCTAATTTCGGAGGCAACACCAAACCGTCATCATCGCTGTGAGCCATTACCAGCGCGCCTATCAGCCTGGTGCTAACTCCCCAGCTGGTAGCCCAAACATAGTCGAGTTTATTTTCTTTATCGCTGAATTTTACATCAAATGCTTTGGCAAAATTTTGTCCCAAGAAATGAGAAGTGCCTGCCTGCAAAGCCTTTCCATCCTGCATCATCGCTTCGATACAAAAAGTATCAACCGCTCCGGCAAATCTTTCATTGATGCTTTTCACTCCTCTGACCACTGGCAATGCCATCCATTCTTCTGCAAAAGTTGCATAAACATTGAGCATTTGCATGGTTTCACTGATCGCTTCTTCCGCAGTAGCATGGGCGGTATGCCCTTCCTGCCACAGAAATTCTGTGGTGCGCAAAAACAATCTTGTTCTCATTTCCCATCTTACCACGTTTGCCCATTGGTTGATCAGCAAAGGAAGATCGCGGTAGGATTGAATCCAGGTTTTATAAGTGTTCCAGATGATGGTTTCTGAAGTAGGACGAACGATTAATTCTTCTTCCAGTTTGGCTTCGGGATCTACAATAATTCCGGTTCCTTCCGGATCATTTTTCAACCGGTAATGAGTAACGACGGCACATTCTTTGGCAAATCCTTCCACATGCGCTGCTTCTTTGCTCAAAAAGCTTTTCGGAATAAAGAGCGGAAAATAAGCATTGACATGCCCTGTTTCTTTAAACATTTTGTCCAACTGGTTTTGCATATTTTCCCAAAGTGCAAAACCGTATGGTTTGATCACCATGCAGCCTCTAACAGCGCTATAATCTGCAAGTCCGGCTTTCAGAATCAAATCATTGTACCATTGTGAATAATCCTGCTCCCTGCTTGTAATTTCTTTGCTCATTTCTATTGTCGTTAATTTACCTAAACATTAAAAAATAAAATTGCTGTTTTATTTCAAAAAAATGCTTCCCTTTACATTTATTTAACACCGTTCGTAAAAACAATCTTTTAATAATAGAGGAATCTTCTTAAATTTACAGTAAGATGACGCAAAAATAAAGCTTCATTTACAAACATCTTAAAAACTCAAAGCCATGAAAATAAAACATTTACTTCCCGTTGCTCTTGCAGTGGTTTTAGCCAGCTGCAGCACAGCTTACCGTTCCGGACAGACTCCTGACGATGTTTATTATTCGCCGGCTCCCGAACAACCAACTTATAAAACTTCTGATAAATCATCCGATTATGTAACTACTGAAAGCGACCAGGACAGGAATTCTTACAGTTACAGAAATGATGAGGAATCAGAAATAAGACAAGGAATCAATAATCCTATTTACAGGAATTCCATCACTTTTAGCACGGGATTGGGATATGGTTATCCGTATTTATTTTCTCCTTACGATGATTTTTACAATCCGCTTTACAGTCCTTATGCATTTAATAATTATTATGGATACAGTCCGTACAGTCCATACGGTTTAAAGGGAATGTATAGTCCGTATTATAACTATGGATTTAATGATTTCGGCTATTACAATCCTTATGCATTCAACAGTTTCTATAATCCGTACAGTTTTGGCTACTCACCCTTTTTCTACAGTGGTTATTACCCGGGAATTTATTCTCCGGCCTACAAAACCATTAATACCAACACGGGGGTAAGAAGATATAATCTGAACGCGTATCATAACATTTCAGGAAGTGCGGCAACACGTGGAACTCCTGCTCAGCCTATCAGAACCGTTACTACGCAGCCTAATAATGGAAGTGTTCCGATTCGCAGCACAAGCGGAACCACACAGCCAACGAGGGGAACCGGAGTGGGAAACGTGATCCGCAGAGTGTTTACACCTTCCAACAGAACGTATAATAATCCTAACAACAACAGGACTTATAATAATAACAATACGAGAGTTTATAACAACGATAATCAAAGGGTTTATAATAATGAGAATACAAGATCTTATAATGAAACCCCTCAAAGGAGTTACCAGCCCAGCGCTCCAAGTTCTTCATCTTCATCAGGAAGTGGCAGTGGCAGCGCTCCTGTCAGAACTTTCAGAAGATAAATCAGTGTGAAAAGGGGATGATTTTTCATCCCTTTTTTTAAAACATTCTTAAACTAAATTTTTATGGAATGGTCAGAAAGAGAAAAATAATCTGTAGTATGAAATCAATAGCAGCCTTTGTATTTTTTACATTAATGATCAGTTTTAGTTATGCCCAGGAACCTGCTGATGCTTTGCGATATTCTTATTTGACTCAACCGGGAGGAACGGCCAGAAACCAGGCTATAGGCGGCGCCGGAGGTTCTCTGGGCGGTGAGTTTACTTCACTTTTTATCAATCCGGCAGGATTAGGATATTACAAGACGGGCGATTTTATTTTTACACCGCAATTTTCTTTGAAGAATACAAAATCCAATTATCTTGGTACTCCCGAAACCGCTACTGATAATAGCTTTAGCATCGGAACTACCGGATTTGTGCTGGCAGGGCCGACAAGAGGAAAAAGCATCAGCAGTTTTGCAGTTGGTTTTGGTGTAAATCGTGAAGCGGATTTTAATAATCATGTTTATTACCGCGGGCGAAACAACCAATCTTCTTTTTCTGAAAAATATTTGGAAGAATTGATTGATAACAATGCCACCAATCCTGATTCTGCGGCTTTCATGTTCCCGGAAACCAGCAGTCTTGCTATCAATACTTACCTCGTCAATCCAACCTTTGATTCGCTGGGAAATATTACCGGATACATTACCCAGGCCAATCCTTCGACCGGCCTGATCCAGGAAAATACGATTAATACTACCGGAGGAATCACTGATTTTTCTCTTGGCGCAGGGTTCAGCGTGAAAGACAAATGGTATTTTGGAGGTTCACTTTCTATTCCTTTTTTAAGATATACCCGTGATGCTTCTTATAAAGAAAGCGACGCTTCAGGCAACAACAACAACGGTTTCAATTATTTTATTGCCAATGAAAATTTGCAGACAAAAGGTGTGGGTATCAGTGGAAAATTCGGGGTGATCTTTAAACCAACAGAAGCTTTCCGCGTAGGTCTTGCTTTTCATACACCCACTTACTTCCAGTTGACAGACGATTATACATCAGAAGTGATCACAGACCTGGAAGGTTACGGAGGCGCCGGCGTAAAACACCAAAGCAATACCGACCTTACCAACGGACAGCCGTTGGAAACAAAGTATAATCTCAACACTCCTTTGAGAGTGATTTTAAGCGGCTCTTATTTGTTTGGCGGCAATGCCGAAAATGTTCAGAACCAGAAAGGCTTTATCACTGCCGATCTGGAATATGTGAATTATAAAGGCATGTCTTTTCATGATGTTAACAATGATATTGATGCAGCTACGTATTTTAATATGCTGAACAGCACCATTAACGATTTGTATAAAAATGCCTTCAATGCGAGGATCGGTGGTGAAATGAAATTCAACACATTTATGGTAAGACTCGGTGGTGCCTATTATGGAAATCCGTATCAAAATCAAAGTTCAGATGTAGTGAAAGTGAGTGGTGGAGTAGGCTACAGAAACCGAGGGTTTTTCGTAGATCTTACTTATGTTTATTCCATGAACAAAAATATTAATTATCCATACCTGTTGGAAGACAAACCAAATTATCCTGCCGATTTAAAAACTACCGGCGGGAATATTGTGGCTACTTTTGGGTTTAAATTATAAATTATTGAATTATTCAATTATTGAATTATTGTCTTGCTAGATTGTTGGATTGTTGGATTGTTAAGTGGTTGTTGAATTATTCATTATCACTGATTGTTCGATGCGGACAATGCCGGCAACCACAGGACCTGTATTACACCAACAGGCGGGGTTAATTTATCTGAAAGCACTTATCAGAAGATCAAAGATCAAAGATCAATTTCCGTGCGAATATGGGGGAGAAATTAAAGTAAAGAACCACGATTCGGTGAAGAGGTATTTTCTTTTGTAAAGTGATATTAATAATCAGACTTTATGCAAAAAAGAAATTCGATTTATTGATTCGTTTACTGGTTTTCCGGTTAACAATCTCAATTCTCATAAAAAATTTGTGCCGCATACAATTTTTCCAACTTCGTTTTTCTATCTTTCGTTTTTTAAAAACAGATCTGCCATCAAGCCAATCACTCATAGCCAGTGCCGGTCGAAACCGGTAGTTTGATTTATACAAGTCGCGTCATGGTGAGTTGGATTTGGGGTCGTCACCATCTTCTTTCTCAATTTTGCAATTTCTAAGAAGATCATATCCGGAGAAAGACATAACTTGCTTTCACGCAAGAGATTTACAAAATAAATCAAAATTGAAATGAAATCGCTTAAAGAGTTCCGCTCGAATGGAAAAATTATCTTCAGAAGCAAAGGCGCTTTTTGGATAGGATTTTTTGCGGTAGTGGCGGGAGTTGCGCTCCAGCTTCCGATGTATATCGATGCAAAAGGTATGGGTTATAAACTGGTGGGAATGCCGATGACCACTTCAATGGAGATAGGAATGGTGCTTGTGGTTATAGGACTCCTGATTACTCTTTATAGCCTGATTCCTCCATCGGGGGCGAATGAAAAAAAGGATTATCATCTGAAAGTAAAAGCTTTGGACGATGCGCCGATCAACCGCACTCATATCGGGCTTTTGATTGTAATGGCGGTTGCCATTACGATAGATGTGATGAAGCCGACCATCTTGTCCTTTGTGGTACCGGGCATGGCGCGCGAATATGTTTTGAAATCACCATTGTTTCCTAATGCTACCGTTCCGGTAGCCTTTCTGCCATTATGCGGAATCACAGGAACGGTAATCGGTTCCTTTATCTGGGGATGGCTGGGAGATATGATTGGAAGAAAATCTTCGATTTTGATGGCCGGAGTTACTTTTATTGCCACCAGCGCCTGTGGCTCTATGCCAGGATTCTGGATGAACTGTATCATGTGTTTTGTAATGGGATGGGGAGTTGGCGGAATGCTGCCGATCATGTTTACGCTGATGGCTGAAAGCATACCAGCGAGGCACCGCGGATGGATGATGGTTTTGATCGGCGGCGATATTGCGGGGGCTTACATCATTACCAGTGCTCTCGCTTCATGGCTGGTTCCT
>DASTXM010000023.1:0-31364 GCA_035765495.1 Hanamia sp. | reverse complement strand
AAGAGGATGTTCTCATTTACAAAGTCCAAGATGAAATTGAAGAAATTCTCTTTGATATAGAAAAATTGAAACTTCTTTATGAAAATAACGGTAAGCAAATGTCGGGTTCAAATCTCCCATACAATTTATTACAAAAATATTTTTTACTCTATTTGCACATTAATTGTAATTACATTATTTATGATATTTTCATTCGTTATGTAGCCTTAACCGAGAAAGTTTTTAAAGGGCTTGTTATGAGTTACCATATTCCGGAATGGGGCATAAAGAAATTTGATGAGTTCTTTTTGACAGAAGCTATTTTACATATTTCACCAGGTTCACTTCAAGAAATATTAAAAGAGGAAGAAACTCTTAATGTAGAAGATGATTGTATTGAAAAGTTGTTATTGAAACTAAATAATTTTACGTCATCTATTTTTAAAGATGGGTTTTTAGCTACCACATACGAAAATGAATTACTTTCTTCCCAATTACATTACCACAGATTCAACAATAGGTTCACAAATATTTTTGCTAATATATTTTCTGTTTTATCAAGATTAGATATTGCAAAAAAACAGTTCATAGGTAATATCAATTCGCTTTTAAAATTTCTTAAAACCGAAAAAGTATTGGCTTGGTATCATTTGAAAGAGTTTTCGCAATTCATTCTTAGGAGAGGACATTTATTTGAAGCGAATGAATTAATAGAGGTTTTAAACATAGCAATAAATGGAGATAATTACAATTACAACAAATACACTGAGTTAATCGAGGTTATTCCAAAGGCATTATTAAAATTTTATCCTGAATACAAAATTGACAACGTAAAATTGATTCAAAGAGCAATTTTAAATTGCAGTTCGGACAACGGAGAAGAAGTGAATTATATGAGCTTAGTTGAATTAAGTAACGTTTGTAATGATAATTGTAAGCGGATTCTGTTCAGCGCATTTGAAAAGCACCTTGATCATAGATTTAATAAAGATTTTTATGAATCTCTGATCCGCAGTACTGGTTATGATTATAATCTAAAAAATTATTTTAAACTTTACTCCGAAAGCATAAATCAACAGAAGGGAAAAAGAGCACACAGATTTGGTAGACTTGAATTATCTGATTTGGTTTTCATCAATTATGCTTTTATTGTGTATCAACTTAAAATTGGTTTTGATCGGAGCGAATTGAAATCATTTACAAATCTCAATAATTTTGAAACTTGGCTCTTAAATCCAATCAACTTTGATTATAGGAAATTTGATCCTATATGGTTGACTGATTTGAATTACCCAATTATTTTTGAAAGATTGAAAGGAAATTTTCATATTAAAAAGGCAATTGATTTAGAATTAAAAAAAGAATTTAATCCAATTTTAGCAGAGATATATTACAATTACTTTTTAAAGGAAATTGATTATAAAGCTAATAATCTCGTAACAAAATATTAAACAGAATTTCTAATTTAAATAAAATAATACGAGAAGTTCTAAAATTCAAAGCATGGGATTGTTCCTTTTTCTTTTCAACTTCAACAGTACGTTAAGTTTAATTGGAAACAGTAATTAGTAAATTAAAGATGGAACCTTTCGTTAATTATGGACTAAGATAACGTGGTTTGTAATTTTTATTTTCAGGTAATGGTCCCGCATAGTCAAAAAAATCTTTAACCTCAACCTTCAACACATGGGCAAATCTTAATAGCATTAAGTAGGTAGGATTTTCACTATTATTTAGGTATTTATTTGTTGCGCTTTCATCCATTCCTAGGTAATTACTAAATTCAATAGAACTTAATTTTCGACTTTTCATTATAGCAAATAAACGACTGCTAAAGTTTTGTTTTGCTGTCAGAAAATCCTCCGTGCTCCCCAAGGTTACAGTTTTTGTTGAAAATGATCCCTTGTTCCTTGTAATTATTATTGCAATTGTTGACTTCAATCCAGATTTTAATTTGACAAGACTTTTGAGTGTGATATTAACTTTCCCTTCTTCCAAATTTCTTATATAAGTCTCACTCAAGCCTCCGCATAATTGACCAAACTTTTCTTTGCCTAAACCAAGTTTTTTTCTTTCTGAAAAAATAAAGTTCCCAAGCAAATTCATATCAGATTTTAATTGTAACTCTAAATCCATATTCACAAGCTGAAAAGAATTGTGAATAAAAAAATGGAGATATAGTTTGGGTGTATTATTTTTTACATTATATTTGCTAAAATCCAATTAGAGAAAGAGAAATAAAAAATATTAAGGAATAATAAAAGAGTCTCGACGCTCAAAGATTGACAGCCAAGATGACGAGACGGTAATAAAAACTCCCATATCTTTCAGAAGCAATACTTTTGCTTCCCCAGATGTGGGTTTTACCGTAAGTCCATCATCTTGGCTGTCACTAAGAGCGGTGGTAGGTAAAGCCCACATTTTTTACTTTGTGGAAATCCAGCTAAGACTCATTCCAATAAATTGAATGAGAAAATCTAAAAAATATAATTGTCCTTTACTACCGCGCATCCCTAAACGCAGTTTGCATTTCATCCTTCATTATCTCCTCTTGAAGCAGCAATGGAGAAGCAAGCTGCCATCTTACCAGTCGCATACACTTAAACCCAATCCTTACAGGATCTATCAATACTATAAACATTTCAGGGCGGTATCCCGTATTAAAGATACGGCACTTTACCTGTTGAAAACCAAATACGCCATTAAACCGAAGAACCCGGTGTAGCAATAGCTTGTGTTGGAAATCGGCCGGCAGTGCGCTCTATTCATGTGTCAATATGCAGTTTAGTTTTTAAGAAGAGCACGGCGCCGGTAGTCTTACAGGGGCCTGCTGCCGGTATTTTTTTAAACTTGATTATGAGATTAAACCAAAATATTCAATGCAAATTATTAATAAACCACGGTTGGTTGAAACGATAGCTTATTATGATCCTTTATTACAGCGTTATGCGCGCAGGCTCGTACATGATGAGGAGGCCGCTGCTTCAATAGTTTTGGAAGTGCTGGAGAGTCAGTATGAATTAAACTTACTCGTGCCGGGCAAGCACCTGCGCCTGGTGCTTAAGATAGACGTGCTCAACTATTGCTTCTATTACATGCAGATTAAAATGTTTGATCGTAAGGCCGAAAAGCTTTTGTCGAGGAATCATTTAAAACTTCATTTCACTCGCGGGGCTTTAAGACCGCCATCCGAAAACTGATTATTCTTATGACAAGCCGTTACCATAATCCACCTGTTCATTGGCTCAAAGGCGTTTTTGAGCTGGTAATAAAAGGCCCTACCTGATCCGGGTTTCAACCATATAATCAACTCAATTTTTAATTTTTAAACAACTGCAATGAAACTGATTTATTGCCTGATGATATTCTTTTGCCCTGTAAACAGTAACGCTCAATCGTTACAGCCATTGAGGGTGGGAGACAGATTACCGGATATTACTATCAATAAAGTTATCAATAGCTCCTTCAACAGATTTAATACAGGACACCTGAAACGACCGATTGTACTCGATTTTTTTGCCACCTGGTGTAGTGGATGTATTGCTGCGCTCCCGTATTTTGATAACCTGCGTGAATCATTGAAAGATTCTGTTCAAATAATTGTTGTTTCAGGTGAACCTGAAAGCAAAGTGGATCACTTGTTACAAATTAACCCCAGGCTGGCACATTTCCGATTGCCATTCGTTACTTCAGATACACTGTTGCATCAGCTTTTTCCACACCAATCTATTCCACATGAAGTTTGGATAGATAAGAATGGGATTATTAAAGCTATTACAATACCAGACTATGTAAATAAGACAAACCTGCGCAAACTAATTGCCGGTGACTTATTGCATCTGCCTTTAAAAGCGGATGGACAAAGATATAATCCGGGCCTGACCCTTTATGATAATGTAATGACTTTCGGGAGCGAAATAAAATTCAATTCCGTTGCCACCGGATATATAAACAATGCAGCACGGGGATTTACTGGAAGCTTAATTGATAATGACAGTATATACAGGAGGCTTTATTTTATCAATATGAGCCCAATTGCTCTTTGTATGGTTGCCCTCCACTATAGACTTCCCCTAAACCGTTTTATAATACAGGTACGGGATACAGCAAAACTTATTAACATCAACGGAAAACAACATGACTGGTTTATAAGGCATGCTTTGAGTTACGAAATTACTATTCCGGTAAGAGTGTCTTTTGAATCTATCGAACGGCATATTTTTAAAGATTTAGGCGAACTAACGGGAACGAATATACGCATTGAAAAAAAAGTAGTGAACTGCTTTGTCCTGGTAAGAGACTGCAGCTTTCAAACTAAAGATCCCCGAAGTAAGGGTGGCCCGTCTCGTTCGGTTTTTATTAGTGAGAATGGTAGTCCTGTGTTTGTTCACAATGGTTCATTAACTGGCTTAATAAAATCAATTAATTCGGGAAGCCTTCAGCGACCCGCACCAATTGTAATCGACGAAAGCGAGTATGCCTTACCGGTAGATCTTGAGTTGGGTGCTATTAACATCCATGACGTTCCTTCTATACAAGGTGCGCTGCAACCCTATGGATTTAATCTTATTCAATCATCACGCCTGCTTGAAATGGTCGTGATAACTGATTCATCAAAAAATTAAATAAAATGAAACAACTTTTTGCTATACTATTTCTTATTTCGATGAACTTAACACTCAGAGCTCAGGAGCGAACTTTGAGTGGTTATATAACAGATGCTACATCAGGAGTGCCGTTACTGGGTGTTACTGTTCGATCTGCCATAGGGCATAACAAAGTAGCTACTGATTCCTCAGGGTCATTTTCTATCAATGTGTTCAGAACCGATACGCTCTTTTTTTCCTGTATTGGTTATCATGTACTGGTCCGACCCTTAAAACAATACGAAACATCACCCCTTTCGATACAGATGAACCTCGACAGGAATACCATGTTAAGCAACGTGATAGTTTATACAGGATATGAGGCAATTCCAAAAGAAAGAAGTACAGGTTCTTTTGTGCAGGTGAATAACGAATTGCTGAACCGCTCTACAGGCCCTAATATTTTAAATCGTCTCAAAGGGATTACAAGCAGTGTATTGTTTGATGAAAATAAGAATCATCCGCCTCTTATGATAAGAGGCCTTGGAACACTTACTAATACAGCCGCAGTATCGTCGCCCCTGATTGTGGTTGACAACTTTCCATATGAGGGTGACATCAACAACATTAATCCAAATGATATAGAAAGCATTAGCATACTCAGGGATGCCGCCGCAGCCTCCATATGGGGTGCAAAGGCAGGCAATGGCGTTATTGTCATTAAGACCAAAAATTCCCGATATAATCAACACACCCGCGTTTCAGTGAATAGTAATATTACGTTGTCAAAAAAGCCTGACCTGTTTGCGGTATCACAAATGACAACTTCAGATTTTATTGATGTTGAGCAGTATCTTTTTAACCACGGCTTTTATGATGCAGACATCGCCGATACCTTGTATTGGCCGGTGCTTTCACCGGTAGTACAGATCCTGGATCAGCAAAGGAATGGGCAGATATCCCCTGCAGCTGCAAAGGAGCAAATAGATATGCTGCGCAATAGGGATATTCGAAGTGATTATTTACACTATTTATACAGGGACGCGGTTCAACAGCAATATTCTGTCGCTTTATCCGGGGGACAGCAAAATATTAGCTACCGCACCTCAATCGGTTTTGATAAAAACCTTTCATCTCTTATTGGAAACGAGGATAACAGGATCACTTTCAGTTCCGGCCTATCAGTTCGGCCTGTCGAAAGACTTTCGATAAGTGCAAGCGCGAATGCAAGTTGGTCAAAAGTTGAAAATAATAGCCCTTTGCCGCTGGATATCGTCCAAAGTAAAGAGGTATATCCTTATGCCCGATTGGCTGATAATAATGGCAATGCCGTTGCAATTGAGAGAGACTACCGCAGCTCGTTTAAAGATACTGCCGGTAATGGTAATCTACTCAATTGGGATTATAAGCCTTTGGACGAATTAAAGAATTCGGACAATAATATTAAGAGGAATCAACTGCTGCTCACCCTTGATGCAAGGTATTTTCTGACCTCCTTTTTAAGTGCTTCTGTTAAATACCAATTCCAGGATGAAAAAAATACAAGCAGCAACTATTACAGTCCGGAAACCTACTATTCTCGTAATCTGATCAACCTCTTTTCATCTGTTGAAGATGATAATGTTACAAGAAATATTCCCCTGGGAGGAATTTTGGATTTGGGTAATCATGAAACCGTTTCGAATGATGCCCGTGGACAATTGGATTTTAATAAGACTTTTCAATTAAGGCACACAGTTGCTGCGATAGCAGGTGCAGAAATAAGGCAATCTAAAACAACTGGATCCGCTTATCGCACCTACGGATATGACGAAAAGAATCTCACCTCCGTTAATGTAAATTATACCGACCGTTATCCAATATTGGATGGACTGGGATTTTCACCGGTTATACCAGATTATACTGATTTCACAGGATTATTGAACCGGATAGTGTCGGTATATGCCAATGCATCTTATACATACAGTAACAGGTATACCTTTTCGGGTAGCGCAAGAAAGGATGCCTCCAATATTCTTGGCGCAAGCACGAATAATAAATGGAAGCCATTATGGTCAGCAGGAATGGCATGGAAAGTATCAAATGAAAATTTTTACCACAGCAAATGGCTTCCTTTACTTAAGCTAAGACTTACTTATGGTTATAGTGGTAATGTAAACAATGCTATATCTGCCTTGACAACCTTGAATTATTTAACTACGAATAGATCAAGGATTAGTTCACTTCCATATGCCCAGGTTACAAGCCCACCAAATGCAGACCTGCGTTGGGAAAAAATAGGCACTACGAACCTTGGAATTGACTTTGGTTCAAGAAACAGTACTATTAATGGTTCGGTTGAATACTACATAAAAAGATCAACAGATGTAATAAGCGCTGTACCGGTAGATATCACACTATACGGGCAGCCCTCGCTGATAAAGAACAGTGCAAACCTTCAGGGAAAAGGTTTTGACCTTACTTTAAATGCAACTTTCATAAATCGACGCTTCAAATGGGAAAGTTCCTTTATTGCTTCATATGACAAAGTAAAGGTCACCAAATATTTGTTGCCCTCAAACCCAAATACGAATGTTGGAGAAGGCGGGAATATAGTAGCCGTTGAAGGTCAAAACCCTTACAACATTATCAGTTATAAGTGGGCCGGCCTAAACCCCGATAATGGTAATCCTGTAGGATTTTTGAATAAGGCAGAAAGTGAGGACTACTATCAGATCATAAACAACGCCACCTGGGATGACCTTGTGATCAGCGGACCTGCTGTACCCGTATGTTTTGGTGGATTGCTTAATACTTTTTCTTATCATCATATTTCTTTGTCATTCAATATCACTTATAAGCTGGGTTATTACTTTAGGAAGAACACAATTGTTTACACCAATCTTTTCGGCAATTGGGTAGGTAACGGCGACTTTGAAAGGCGATGGCAAAAACCAGGTGATGAAAAGAAAACAAATGTTCCGTCGATGGTCTATCCTTCGGATTATTACCGGGACTATTTTTACCGGGAATCGGAAGCAACTGTTGAAAAAGGAGACCATGTGAGACTACAGGATATAAGGCTGGCTTATGATATGCCAAACAGGAAGAGCCAGCAGGCTTTATTGCATTTTTACCTGTATGCAAACAACATCGGTATTTTGTGGAGGGCCAACAAGGACGGGCTTGATCCTGATGCCTATAACAATTATCCCGTTCCACTTAGTCTAAGTGCAGGATGCAGAATTGAATTATAAAAAATGGAAGTTAATATGTTTCAAAAAAATAAATTTATGAAAAGGAATAACCAAACCAATAATAAAAAGAAGAGCAGGCTCCTCCTCATCTTTATAGCGTGTTTCATGGTCATTATCGGCTACAGTAGTTGCAAAAAATATCTTGATCCATCACCGGACAAAAAGCTTACTACTCCTAAAAAGATCCAGGATTTGCGCGCGATATTGGACTATAACAGTTCAATGAATTCAAATTATTCACCTTATGGGGCAATCGCTAGTGATAATTATTATGTGACTGACGAGGTATATGATGCGCTTACAGATGTCGTAGCGAAAAATAATTATGCGTGGGGTCTTATTGATGAAACCGCCGATAAGTACCTGGACTGGCAATATAATTACCAAAGGATGTTTTATGCAAATGTGGTAATTGATTACTTTGATAAGGTAGCAAAAACTGGTTTATCAGAAGCAGATATCAATACTATTAGAGGTGAAGCACTGTTTTACAGAGCATTTACCATGTTTACAATGGCGCAGGTCTATGCACTGCCATACAACCAACTCACAGCTGAATCTACGCCAGGAATTCCCTACAAGGTAACGTCAGATATTAATGAACCAATAACAAGGCCTTCTCTTCAGGAAAATTATCAGCAAATGGCAGCAGATCTTCTCGAAGCAATTTCATTACTAAAGGCTTCGGGGCAATCCTTCTTATGCCCGGATAAGCCTGCAGCTTTTCTGGCATTAGCCAATGTTTATCTTGTTATGCAGCAGTTTGATAAGGCGGAAATTTTCGCAGATTCCTGTTTAAAATACCAAAACCAACTCATAGATTATAATAATATATCCTTGTCATCGGCGAAGCCCTTTGAGTTGTTTAATAAAGAAGTAATCTGGCAGGCTGATCTTGCTACCAATACGATTCTATCTTCTTCAAGAGCATTTACAGATTCGTTGTTTTATAAAAGCTATGAAAATAACGATCTAAGAAAAGCAGCATTTTTTAATGGGGGAAATTCTTCACCAGCAATATTTAAAGGATATTATAACGGTAAATGGAAAGGCGTTTATTTCGCAGGCCTGGCTGTTGATGAGGCTTATCTGGTAAGTGCAGAATGCCAGGCGAGAAATGGAAAGACAGATGTGGCCATGGCAACTTTAAACTCATTACTTAAAAATCGTTATGATAGTAGTTTTGTTCCATTAAGTGCTTCAAGTCAGCAGCAGGCAATTCATATTATTTTGGATCAACGCAGAAAAGAGCTGTGCTTCAGAAATTCGCGTTGGATGGATATAAGGCGTTTGAACCAGTTTGACAATTCTAAATTAACGCTTATGAGAAACCTAAAAGGGACAAAATACAAACTTCTGCCCGACGATCCACATTTTGCTTTCCTTATTCCTCAGAATGCAATTGACAATAGTCATATTAATCAAAACCGGAGATAATTGAAATAAAGATGAATAGCTATAAACCACTGCCAGTGTGCAGGGTTCATAAAGGACTTTGGGGAAATAAAAAGAGGCCGGCTCAATACACGAGTCAGCCTCTTTTCTTCTATACCACCAGTAGGGATTAATTAGGGTCTTTAAAAGAAATATCCCCGGAGGTATTGTACGCGGTATTATTATCCATACTCAGGTTGGATAAATCACTCCGCAGGGCACTTCCTGATGGAATCTGGGGTTTGCCTGTGCCATCATCCGGAGCATAGAAACCACAAAAATGAACGTCCTGTTCACAGTTATCAGTTCCTAATTTATAGTCTGCCGGATTGGTGGAGGCGATTGTTCCTGATTTTAACACCCAGAATTCTTCCCCATCATGATTGACATTAGCATTTTTAAATGCACTTGTTCCAAATGCCAATGCCGTCCCGATAATCATGGCAAATATGCCTGTCATATACCTTTTCATTGTGAAAAATTTTAGAATTAAAAAATAAAATACCATTGGTTGTATTGTTTCCTTTAGAACAATGTTGGTTAAAAAATGATGCTTACTCTGTTAAAGGTTTTCAGCTTCCTTCCTTATTCGCGCGAAATATTTTTATGATCAAATTGATCTTTCTTTTTGTCGGTTATATTTTCTCTCCTTGTTCTCCGTCACAAATGCCACTATGGTTATTGCCAGGAAAAAGAGATTGAAAATTAAATGCTCTTTCCAGCTAAGGCTACTGATCACTCCGCCGCAGGAGCATGGCAGGTGAACACCCGATAAAAGCATAGCTGCTATATATCCTGTAAAAAGCATTAACAAAAGAAGCGAAGCAAGCAGCCCGTAAAATCGTGTGTTCTTAATCGTTAGCAATGCTGCTGTTGCCAGTTCAACAAGAGGTAAGACAATGGCTATTGTACCTGCAAACCCTCCAATAAATGGCGAAAGTGACAATTGATGCCTGAAGTTGGTTACATCCAAAAACTTTGCTGCCGCTGCATAAACGAATAATAGCGTCAGCAGGAAGGAAATGATCTCTATAATTACTTTGTGTTTCACTACCGTTATTTTCACTGTTTGTGTTTACAGGCACAAGGTAGATTTGAAAGAATTTGAGGTTGGATGAAAAAGATTTGCTGTTCAATGTAAATTGTTTGCAAACGGGTAAGTTAGAGATACGGAGACAGAAATGACAGGTCATTTGATCAGATGCAGCTCAACAGCAGGACCAATAAAAAGAATCCTTTTCGCCAGGCACGGGCAGGCTTACCATATTTTTTGCGGAAAGCCGTATTGAAATTGCAGCAATGTTTATAACCCAGCATGCGGCTGATCTCTTTGAGTGATTTCCATGTATTTTCAAGAAGGTATTTTCCTTTTTCGAGCCGCTGATCGCGCAGGTACTCGTAAACGCCCATTCCATAAACCTTTCTGAAGCCGGAAGTCAATTTGGTGGTATTGATGCCTACACGCGCAGCAATATCAGCGATCGTATAATGCATGGTGATGTCCCTGTCAATTATTGCCTTTGCGTTTTGAATGCATTCCATATCGTAAGGGGGCAGTAGCATCGTTTTGCATACAGGAATCCTGGTTTTTTTCAAAGTTGGGATAAAGGAAAATACTGGCAATCCGTATTTCTACGGATGCGGCATTTGGTTATTTAAGCCGGAAACGGTATTTTCGGTATAACTGCAGGGAGGATCAAAAATTAATTGCCCGTAAAAATACTGGTGTTTTATCCGGTCCAAACTAACATTTTTGGAAAAAAATTTATTATGCCAACTAATCACTTTATTCCGCTTGAACAGGCGAAGACCATGACTTCATTGTATCGTGGTGAGATGAACAACATTTTAGCTGCCCCTTACCAGGGGAAGGGCATTTTACCCGTTTGCGAAACTTTTGACCGGGCAGCCTTCGACACACTGCTGGCAGAAACGGGTTGCACAGCCGTAAGAATTTATTATGGCATGAGTGACGATCTTAAAGTGCATGCCGTGGTAGTAGGTGTCAACAGTAACAACGAGGACATACTTCCGGCCGCAGGTAATACCCTTGGTACGGAAGAAGACCCGGTAATACTGGAAGAAGCAACGCGTTGTCCTGATGATTGCCCACCGGATTCTCCTATTAATTCCTGAATGTAACGGGCATGATCTCAACAGCAACATTATTAGGCTTCAGCATCCTACCTGCAGGATTGATCGCACTTGCCCGCTTTAATAAATGGTCGATGCCTTATCTTCCCTTCCTGCTTTGCGTGTGGCTGGCTTGCATTAACGAGCTGCTCAGCTATATTTTATGGCGCAATCATTATTATACAAGCGTAAATAATAACCTTTATGTATTGGCAGAAGCGATACTCTTCCTGGTCTTTTTCAGGAACATGCAGGTTTTCGAAAAGCGGCCGCAGGTATTTCCAATGTTGCTGTTGTTTTTGGTCATTCTGTGGTCATGGGAAAACATAGGCCTGGGTAAGATCATTGCAGTCAGTTCATGGTTCCGGATCGCTTATTCTTTTTTGACCGTAGTATTGAGCATCGCCCTCATAAACCGGTTGATCTACCGCGTTATTTATGAGCCCTGGCTGTCGGGTGAAAGGAGTATTTTTTTGAATCCTGAATTTTTAATTGCAGCAGGAGCGATCATCTTCTTTACCTTCAAAATGGTCGTTGAACTTTTTTGGTGGTATGGGATCAACCATAGCGCGGCACTCAGGACAAATCTTTATCACATAATGATGTATATCAATGTTATCGCAAATATTATTTATACTTTAGCAATCGTATGGATCCCGCGGAAACAACCATATACCATATAGTTCTTGTAGTTTGCCTGGGGATAGGCTTTATCTTCCTGCTTGTGTTCCTGGGTATCATCAGGCAACAGCGGGTGATCCTTTCTTTGAGAAAGAAGAATGCCATTGCTGAAATAAAAGGAGTGGAGCGTGATCGGGCGCGCATTGCCAATGACCTTCATGACGACCTGGGCCCTTTGCTCTCGTCAATCAAGATGAGGGTAACCTGTTTTGATCTGCAAAATGAAAGCGATCGTGAAGAACTCATTCGCGTAAAACAACTGTTTGACTCTGCCATCCAAAGGATCCGCCAGATATCTTTCAACCTTGTACCGAATACACTTATTAAGAAGGGCCTGGTGAAAGGCCTGAGGGAATACATGGAATTGCTAACCGGTGAAAGTAACATCTGCTTTACAGTGAGGGCTGACAGCAAGGTGGAAACTAATGAGGTAATAACCGTAAATATTTACCGCCTGTTGCAGGAGGCAGTTTATAATGCAGTAAAACATGCACAGGCAACAAAAATTGAAGTTGATATAACCGTTGACCGTGAAAAGAATCTTTTGAAGTGTAAAGTGACGGACGACGGAATTGGATTTGATTATAAGAAGAAGCTTGCTGAAAATGGAGGCATCGGGTTAAAGAGCCTCAATAACCGGGCGCTGGTTTCGGGGGGGAGAATGATTGTACAATCATCTCCCGGGAAAGGCACCTCCAGTATTTTTATTATACCTGTTTAATTTATTGCTTATGAAACACCCAATCAGAGTAGTAATTGCCGATGATCATGAGATCTTCCGTGACGGATTTAAAAATTTATTTAAGAATATCAGTGAAATAGAGCTGGCAGGCGAAGCCGGCAATGGAAAGGAACTGATTGAACTGGTTCTGAAAATTAAGCCGGATGTTGTAATAACAGATATCCAGATGGAACCGATTAGTGGAATAGAGGCCACCAGATACATAACTGCCAATTTCCCGGAAGTCAAAGTAATAGCCTTGGCGATGTTCAATGAAATAAGTAATGTGATAGATATGATCAATGCCGGAGCGCAGGGATATCTTCTAAAAGAGACAGATAAGGCTGAGATCCTTGAAGCGATCCTGCAGGTGGTGGAAGGAAAGAATTATTATTGCAGCGACACAAGGCAAAAGTTGAAAAAGGTCTTTGCTGCGGCGCAAAAATCCCATGTTGCGGACCCTGCGATAATTGGAATGTTTACGGATAAGGAGCTTGAGATCATCAGGTTAACCTGCCAGGAATATTCCTGTAAGCAAATAGGGCCACTTATAAATCTAAATACCCGCACGGTAGAGGGTTACCGCGACCAGATAAAGGCAAAGATGGGTGTGGACACGGTCGTTGGAATTGTTACCTATGCCTTGCGGTATCATATTTTTGATCATGAGGAGTGAGCGGGAGGATGCTGGTTGCTGGATGCTGGTGGCTGGCACGTGGTACGGTTCTGCAGGTAATTTTGTTTCTGTTAGTGATTGTTTAATTATTGGGTTATTGAGCTGAATTTTTAAAATAGAGTCAGCCGTTCTCGTGAACGCGTCATTGCGATGCGCATCCGTACAATTCCCGGCGAGCTTAAACGGCCTGCGCAGAAGCAATCTCCTGTTTAGAACAACAATTGCTTAGTGTTTCTTTGTGCCTTTCAGTCTTTGTGGTTCAAAAACCTTCCACCTCAGTCACCCTTAGAGAGCCTCCCGCCAGCAGTCGGGCAGGCAGGATGACATCACCCTTCGAGAGTGCCTGGATGCTGGATGCTGGTGGCCGGAATGTCCGATACTGGATGCTGGATGCGGGCAAGTGGTGTGGTTCTGCAGGGATTTTTGTTTCTGTTAGTGATTGTTTAATTATTGGGTTATTGAGCTGAATTTTTAAAATAGAGTCAGCCGTTTTCGTGGACGCGTCATTGCGATGCGCATCCGTACAATTCCGGGTGAGCTTAAACGACCTGCGCAGAAGCAATCTCCTGTTTAGAACAACAACTACTTAGTGGTTCTTTGTGACTTTCGGTCTTTGTTGGCGGGCCTATCGATCTTTGTTGCCCGGACGCCAACAAAAGCAAAGATGAATGTCCGGCTGAGGTTCCAGAAGCCAGACTAAAAGGATCCTGCATTGTCACCCTTCGGGAGCCTACCGCCAGCAGTCGGGCAGGCAGGATGACATCAACGATTATTCACCAATTTCTCAATTAATCTCCTTACTTTAACTTGCAATGATCTTAAATAATAAACTCATGACTTTTGGAATTTATGCGGGCAGTGCGGCAGGTACGGATACCGGCCTTGCTACAGGCAAAGAAGATGAACCTCAATTAATACAGCAAGCGCTGACTGAATTATCCCTGGGCCAGGATATTTTCCTGCTAAGAGGCTACATTCACTACCTGGGTAATGGCACATTTGCCAATGAAGCTCCTGCAGAAATTGAGCAATACGCAAATGAAAATCACAGGCTTGACATGGTTCTTTGTTACCGCTCCTCTGAATACGATGAAGAAGACTGGAAGCAGGCGATCATCAAAATAATAAACCGTTATAAAGACCATCTTTATTCATTACAAATAACCGAAGAGCCGAACCTGAAATCGGCCTATGCAGGCGACGGAAGTATTGAAAATATTGAAAAGGCGCTGTTGTCAGGGGTGGTAGCTGCCAAAAGGGAGATAGAAAAACAACATTTAAAAATTAAAGTCGGTTTTAATGCTGTTCCTTCCTTCAATCCTGCTGACAATTTCTGGAACATTATAGGAAGCGATGATTTCAAAATTTTAAGAGAAAGTATCGATTATGTAGGATTGGATTTCTTTCCCGATGTGTTCAGACCCGTTGCTGCGGACGGGCAACCTAATGACCTTGTAAATTCAGTTGTAAACGTTTTAAGGCATTTCAGGAATGTCAACCTCAAAACCGCGGGTATCTCATTGTCGGTTCCTGTTCACATTACAGAAAATGGCTGGCCGACCGGCGAAAACAGGACTTATGAAAGACAAGCAGAGGTGATAGAAAAAGTAATAAAAACAATATCTACCGTCTCTGATGAACTAAATATAGACACATACGAATTGTTTGCGCTCAGGGACACGGATACTTCCAATCAAAATATTTTTTACCAATTTGGATTACTGAAGGACAATTATACTCACAAACCTGCATTTGAGATGTATAAAAAGGTTATCGGGGAAGTATTGGGTAGGCGCCTGTGATTTCTGAAGCTTGTTGGCGGGACGCCAACAAAAGCACTAAAAGATTGTCCATTACTGTCACCCTTCGAGGGCCTCAGGATGACATCACCCTTCGAGGGCCTCCCGCCAGCAGTCGGGCAGGCAAGATGACATCACCCTTCGAGGGCCTCCCGCCAGCAGTCGGGCAGGCAGGATGACATCACCTTTCGAGGGCCTCCCGCCAGCAGTCGGGCAGGCAGGATGACATCACCTTTCGAAGAAACTAGTCTCATGATTAAACGACAATCCCTTAGCGTTTCTTTGTGACTTTGGGACTTGGTGGTTCAAGAAAAGCGCACAGAAACCAGCATCCGGCGCACTATTTCTTCTTTTTTGATTGATCGCCCATGTTTCCCTGCATTTTCATCATTTTAGTAATTTCATTGTCCTCCGTAAAGCCCCAATGTTCAACCATCTTGTTATCATTGCTGAATTTTATTACGTCCACACCTTTTTGGTCCATGCTCATTCCTGGCATTCCCATTGATGAATCAGTTGATGTTCCGGTCATGTGGATGAGGCTGAAAACATAATCGCCATTGGCGGCACTTGTGATCACATCAAACTTCAGATCTTTGAAATGGTTATGAATGTCGCCAAGAAGATGTAATATGCTGTCTTTCCCTTTTACTTCCATCCCGCCCGGGCCATCATGATCAACCGCATCATTGGCAACCAATGAGTCGATCCCGGAGGTATTGCCCGTTTCGATGGCTGTATAGACTTTTTTGTTGTTGGCAATATTTTGATCCAGTTGCGAATGATCATTGCCACTTGTTGCAGTGTTGGAAGAAGGATTATTGTTGCACGAAAACGCGAGCATAACTGCTGCGCAGAGAAATAGTCTTTTCATTTTTAAAATTTTTTGTTGATTAATATTTTCCTATGGTGCCAGGAGCAAGCCGTAGTTTCCGCGGGAGGATAAAGTTGACAATAAAGCTAATATTTTTTATATGTATTTTAAAAAAGAATTTTTGGTTCATTGGTAAGAGGCAAAGAGGCAAGAGGCAATCGGGCAAATGAGGCAAGCGGGTAGGAGTAGAAGTCAAATTTAGTTGTTACATTATGTTTAATTTCCTTCGGAGCAACTTTTTAATCAAGTGCTGGATTTCGGTCAACCTTTAATTGATGAAATTTGTTGGCGGAATACGGACAAAAGCAGGGATTAACCTTATATTTAATTGCATTTGTTGGCGGAACGCCAACAAATGCGGGAAAAAGAAGAATTACGCACAACTTTTGATGTATGGTATAAAATAATAAAACATAAATAAAATGAAAAAGACAATCTTTGCTTTTATAGCGGCAATGCTTGTTGTGCCATGCTTTGCACAGCTTGACTCATCCAACCTTAATAGTGTATTTGGCAAAAAAGGAATGGTTTCGGGAAATGTTTACAAAGTGGCTTTTCCGCGGACCGATTTGAATGTAAAGGTTAGAGATTTTAAAGTAGCTCCCGGATTTGCACTTGGTTCGTGGGTAGGTATTATTCAAACCGGCAACAACGCGATGATGATGGGCGACCTGGTCTTGTTAGATATCGAAGTCCCAAAGGTGATCAATAAATTAGTGCAGGAGGGCCTTCAGATCACTGCTATTCATAATCATTTGATAAACGAAAAACCTGCCATCAAATACATCCACTATCACGGTGAGGGAAATGCAGTTGATCTTGCCAGGAAAATAAAGGCTGTTTTGGAGGTTACAGGCACCCCTCTTAAAGCGCCTTCGCAAAATGCAAAACCAATGAATGTTGACTGGAGCAAAGTAACAGATGTGTTGGGAACAAACGGCAAAAAAAGTGGAGAAATATTGCAGTATTCATTTCCCCGCAATGAAAAGCTAACTGTAGGAGGTATGGAAATGCCTCCATCTATGGGCATGGCAACAGGGATCAATTTCCAGATGGAAGGTAACAGGGCTGCCATCACAGGTGATTTTGTATTAGTTGCAGACGAAGTAAATCCTGTAGTGAAAGCGCTTACACAAAATGGAATAACCCCGACAGCAATTCATAATCACATGCTGAATGATAATCCACATTTGTTCATGATGCATTTTTGGGCTGTAGGCGATCCGGGAAAATTAGCGAACGGCTTGAAGGAAGCACTGGAGAAAACGAATATAAGAAGATAAGTAGATCGCAACTTTGGCTGTTACATCATTTTTAATTTCCTTCGGAGCAGCTTTTCAATGAAATTCCGGATTTCGGTAACCTTTAATTGATAGTTGGCGGGACGCGAACAAAAGAAGGAGTTTGTTGGCGGGACGCCAACAAATACAGGATATAATGGGGGAAAGGATTTTGGTCTTCAAAATTGTTGATAAAATGTGTGGGAAAAAAGATGTTTTCAATTGAAATGAATACTTATCTTTAAATTCCAATTTTGTACCCTCCTTGCCGTATTGCTTACTTTTCTGTTTCCACGCTTTTTGTTCTGACTAAATCTTTTAAGGATTTTGTCCGGTGGAAAACTACAAGACTTTTTCAAAATATTCGCTGGGCATCGAGCCTGCGCAAGTAAAAACAACGAATGAAAGACCAGTTTTAGATACCAAAACAGCCGGGATTCCTGGCTGTTTTTTGCTTCCGCGAGAAATGCCTTTTTTTGTATTACCTTGGTTTGTTGGCGGGACGCCAACAAATGCAGGAATGAAAAATATTTTAATCATAAACGGAAGTGCAAGCAACAATTCATCCAATCAAAAATTGATAAAGCGTATTGTTGAACTTTCAAGAGATTATTTCAATGTGACTGTTTTTGATGCGTTAAAAACGCTCCCTCATTTTGATCCTGAACTTTCCATTGAGGGTGCGCCAAAAGAAATCTTAGCGTTCAGGCGACAGGTTGAAAATGCAGATGGTATCCTGGTTTGCACACCTGAATACGTGTTCAGTATCCCGAGCGGGCTCAAAAACGCCATTGAATGGTGCGTATCAACAATGGTATTTTCAGATAAGCCTGTTGGACTCATTACTGCTTCTGCCAATGGACAAAAAGGACATGAAGAGTTGCAACTTTTGATGAAAACGCTTGGAACAAAATTCACTGCTCAAACAACATTATTGATTCGTGGAATAAAAGGAAAAATAAATGAAGAAGCAATTATAACTGATAACGAAACAAGTAAGGCTTTACACTATTTTATTGATGCATTTGAGAAGTTAATTGATACAACCTGGCAGGATAATGAACCATACAATTAAACCAAAAGCCAAATGAAAAATGCAGTAATAAACAGTAGTATGGAAAGTACTATGAATAGTATCATGAAAATTTGCACAATATCGAGTTTGGTTCTCTTTGGCAAGAAACCGTTTTTAAAGATTTATGCACAGGAAACCGGGAAGACAAGGAGTTTAAGTAGAGTAGGAGGTTTTATAGCAATTAGAGAAAAAAATAGTTTTCAAAGAACAAAGGTAATCAGCAAATTTTAAGAATAACGGTAAAACTATTGACAGCAAACAACCTATTGTCTGATTGTAATCAGTAAAACTGAGAAGAAAAATATCTTAATTTTATGGTTGTTTATTGTTTTGTTTATTTCTTTTGCCATGACAAAAAATAAAGCTGCTCAAATTCTTTTAGATCAGGTGAAAAAACCCCTTGAAGCTAATTTTGAATTCGAAGTTTGGATACGTCAATGTTTTGCCCTTATCGAACGATTTTTTGGAAAGGAGTCGGAACAGTACAAGAGGTTGGATAATATGATTATTGCTACTTATTTAAATAACCAAATAAGCGTCAGGCATAATACAAACAGGCAAATTTTATCCATTTGCGCCATTCTAAAGTGTTGTTCAGATACGATACGTTTAAAAGGAATTTGCACGAAGCGCGGGGATTCTTCCTTATTTTAATTTCGCATTTCCGGCTATTGCCGTTCTTATACTTTTGGCAGCAGCTTATTTCTATTTCGTTGAAGGTTACACCCACGAGGCCAACAAAATTCAATCAAAACCTTTATTGATACAGGCTTCTTCCAAGGAGATAAAAAGGTAACCGTGACTTAGGAAAACAAACAGTAATAAAGTTTCGTTTACTGTTTTCCTTTTTTTTGAAAAGTAAGAAATAAGCGCAACCCTGGCATCTGCTGTTTAATAAAGAGTAAAAATATTTCGACATTATTTCCGATATATCCGCAAAGAATACTTACCTTAACATTCTTTTTGCAAAAATGAGTTAAACCGCCAAATGACCTCAAAAAAAACAGATCCTTCCTCACGAAGGCAGGATAAATCATCTGTAACTTTAAACGAAGCTGAAAATAAAACCCAAGGTCTCGGGGTAGCGGGAAAAGGTGCTTCTGAGCAAAAAAAAGCGCAGGAACAGTTGGAAGAAAGCATAAGGAGCTATGAATTGTTCATCACGCAATCTTCCGAAGGAATCTGGCGGTTTTATTTGAAAGAACCTGTTTCCACGGAACTCTCAGCGGATGAGCAAATAGAAAATTGGTTTCAAAATGCATTTGTGGCTGAATGCAACGATGCTATGGCTAAAATGCACGGTTATCATAAAGCAAGAGAACTGGAAGGTGTGCCTCTGAAGGAGGTATTACAACAAAATGAGAAGAACCTGGGTACACTTAAAGCGTTTATTGAATCGGGTTACCGTATTAACGAAGCTGAAACCCTTTATAAAAAAGACGACCGGGTTATTTACTTTCTTAATAACATGGTGGGGATTACAAAGAATAAGAAATTAATAAGCATCTGGGGTACAAAACAGGACGTCACCAGCAAGAAGAATATTGAGCAAACGTTGTTAAAAACGAGACAACAATTGAATTTTGCGCTGGCTGCAGGCTCTGTCGGAACTTATGTATGGGATTTTAAGACCAACAAGATCAAATGGACTAAAGTACAGGAATCACTTTATGGTTTGAAGGAATATTCGTTTAAAGGAACACTTGATGACTGGATGTCTTTCATTCATCCGGATGATGTGACCTGCACGAGAAAAGCGATAGAAGAAGCGATCCACTCGCAAAGGGAACTGGCGGTTGAGTTTAGAATTCGCTGGCCGGATAATTCGCTTCACTGGATATTATCCCGTGCCAGTACCACTTACGACACCGACGGTAAGCCCGTAGAAATGATGGGTGTTAATATTGATATCAGTGATCGCAAAATGCAGGAACAGCTGGTGCAGGAAAACGAGGAACGGTTTAAAGCGCTGGTTCAAAATTCTTTTGATGTAATAACCGTATTTAACCTTGACGGCACGATCACTTACCAGAGCGATTCGATTGAACGAGTGTTGGGGTATACGGCAAGCGAGCGGATCGGCAAGAATCTGTTTGAAGATTCGGTCGTTCATCCTGAAGACCGCGAAAAAGAGAGGAAGTTATTTCAAGAATGTATAGAAAAGCCATTCCAATATATACAGGGCGAATTCAGGATGAGGCATAAAAACGGTAGCTATTGTATAATGGAAGTTGGTTGTATCAATTTGCTTCAAAATTCAAGTATCCATGGCATTATCAAGAATTACCGTGACGTAACTGAGCGAAGGGCAATTGAAAAACAAAAAGAAGAATTTATTGGTATCGCAAGTCATGAATTGAAAACACCGGTAACAAGTATTAAAGCCTACACCCAGATCCTGCATGACACACTGGTTGAGAAAAAAGATGAAGCATCGGCAAGTTTGTTGTTGAGGATGGATCACCAGATAGACAGACTCACCGCGCTGATAAAAGACCTGCTGGATGTAACGAAAATAACGGAAGGCCAGCTGGTATTGAAACACGAGGTTTTCGATATGAACGACCTGGTGACCGAGGTAGCTGAAGACCTGCAGATGACAACACAGAAGCACAGGATCATCAGGGAATTAGGAGAATTAAAGCCGCTGACCGGCGACAAAGAAAGAATAGCGCAGGTACTGGTAAATCTCCTTTCCAATGCGATCAAATATTCACCTTCTGCAGATAAGGTCATCATTAAAACTTCGGGAACAGAAAGCGGGGTTATTGTGAGCATACAGGATTTTGGAATTGGCATTTCAAAAGAAATGCAGAAAAAATTGTTTACCCGCTTTTTCAGAGTAACCGATGAAACCAGCAGCACATTCCCGGGTTTAGGCCTTGGTTTGTTCATCTCCACAGAAATTATCAGGAAGCAAAAAGGCCGCATATGGGTAGAAAGTGCCCCAAATGAAGGTTCAACGTTTAGTTTTAGTTTGCCTTACACTAAGGACTGAAAAATTTTTTTAATCAGGTAAATTAATTATTTAGCTAACTGCCTGCTTATCAGCATAAAAACCGTTGTTATTTCCTCGTTTACCGGCAAATAATCTAGATAAATAAATTTTTTTTCTCTTCCATTTTCTTGTTAATATTACATCGTTTTCCAAAGCCAACGTGTTTTTTACCGGCTAACATTCCACAATCAACAGGTTTAGATCCAATACGGTACGCTCTTTGCATTTTAATATATTAGATAAAAATGTTATTTAGATATATGAAGAAAAGAATTCTAATTACGGATGACGATGAGGGAGTACAGGATATTTTTAAATTAATATTTGAAAGGGCAGGGTATGAAGTGGAAATTCTTGGTGAGGCGATGTCCATACTTGAGAATAGATACACCCATCCCGACCTGTTTGTGCTTGACAGGCAACTGAGTGGTCAGGATGGGCTGAAAGTGTGCAAATTCTTAAAAAGCCAGAATGCTACACGCGACATCCCGGTGATCATTGTATCTGCCACCCCGGGCATTGGCAAAATGGCCGAAGAAGCTGGTGCCGACGATTTTATTGAAAAACCTTTCCAGATCAAAGATCTGCTTACCGTAGTTGAAAAATGGATTTAGGAATAATATTCTTCACTGCCTCAATTCAAATATTTGGAAAGATTCTGTTACCAAAGAGAATTTCCTGTTTCGTGACTTATTGTGCGGATCAGCTATCCATTTGTGCCAATCGTAAAGACCTCCGAACTTGACGTAATCTTCCTGGAAAGTGCCGCCTACGGGTCCTTTATTTCTCAAATATTTTAGAACGCCATCAACACTGACTTCAATAAATGAACCAGTGCCATTTCCTTCCTTTAACGTAACAGAAATGGTATGTGCTTTGTTGACAAAAGCATCATATTTACCAATCGTAAGGCTATCAAATTTCCCGTTTTGTAATAGGTCGCCGACAAAAATATTTCCTTTAGTTCCGAGGCTAAAGGCCAGCGGCGGTGACTGAGCATTATTTGCATGAATCTGAAAGATGCAAACAATATTTGCCCAGTTCACGCCATTTTCATTTATGTAAAACTTTTTTTGTGGAAAGTATCCTTTCCATTTAAAAAGATACGTTTTGCTTGTGTCCAGGGGAAGGCTTCCGCCAAATGTACATTCGCTCCTGGCGTAACCACTATTGTTCCATTCGTATCCATCTTCAATTGTTGAATAAAATTTTCCTTTTTCCTTATCCACGTGCATGCCCGGCAGCCTGCTCCTTTCCAAATAAATAATGTGATGATAGCGCGTTGAAAAATTGTTAGGAGAATGATAACCCAAATAATGAACAGTGTCTATGCGGTTGTTTACATCAGGAGCAATTTGAGCTATTGGCAATTCATCTACCAACATTGCTGTTGCAGGAGCTTCAGTTAAATCAACTGAAACTGTAACGGTGTCGTAAACGGTACTGCTTCCTTTACTCGCAGCAAGACGGAAATAAAAAACTCCTTGTTGCAACCCGGTAACCTTCGTTATTTTTTCACCAGGCGAAAGAATCCTGCCCGGGCATTTGTAATCAGTAGAAATATCGGTCCATTTAAATCGAACCCCCGAACTTTTGCTTCCATCCAGCACTACCGTTGAGGTTTGGGATAAATAAATCTGCTGATCAGGACCGGCATTGGCTATTTGTGCCGAAAGTTGCTCAGCATCAAATAAGAGAAGCAGTAAAAAAACAAATGCGAATAATTTTTTTTTCATTTTTATCCGGTGCCGGATTCCACCTGAACAAATATATTCAGACAACGGTTACTGTTATGTTATAAAATCTTTGTGCCTGATTTTTTACATTAAAAATTTTTTTTGGATAAACTAAATTAATTAGTATTTTTGATCTAAATAAATTAGTTTACCATGTCACAAGCAGGACAAAACCTCAAGTATCTCCGCAAATTGCGCGGATGGACTCAAGAAGAATTTTCGGCCAAATTGCGCATTAAACGTTCTTTGCTCGGCGCTTATGAAGAAGAAAGAGCTGATCCGCGACTGGAAGTTTTGGAAAACGTCAGTGAGATCTTTAAAGTTTCTTTGGACGAACTTTTATTACAAGACCTGAGCGAAACCACAGGCAGCAGTTACCTCGCCAAAAGAAGGCAATTAAAAATGATGACCGCCGACAGGAACCTGATCCATTTTGTTCCGGTAAAAGCAGCCGCAGGTTATTTGGCCGGTTATGCCGACAGTGAATTCATTGATGAGCTCAATACTTTTACTTTGCCCATGCTCACTGGGGGGAATTACCGGGCTTTTGAGATCATTGGAGACAGTATGATGCCAACGCCAAGTGGCAGCGTCATTGTTGGTGAAAAGGTTGAAAACCTCGACAATGTAAAAAACAATGCAGCTTATATTGTTGTGAGCCGCAATGAAGGAATTGTTTATAAACGCGTGGTAAAAAATAATAAGAATAAGAGTAAACTGACGCTTGTGAGTGATAATCCCGCTTTTCAGCCTTACCAGGTTCAGGCAGCTGATGTGTTGGAAATGTGGCAGGCGCAGGTGATCATCAACAAGGTTACCCAGCAACAGCGGTGGGATGTTGATTCATTGGTTAATTTGGTGAGCAACCTCCAGGACCAGGTAAGTTCATTGAAGAAAAAAATGAACTAACAATTGGATTATGTTTGTAATTATGCGGACAATTCGGTATCATGCACAACGTATGATCTCTCAATAAGAAACAACATATTCCCTAATCAACAAAATTATCATCATGATCAAATTACAAATTATCGGGCATCTGGGCACAGATTGTACGACAAACGAAGTGAACGGCAGAACCGTAATTAATTTTCCTGTGGCTCATTCAGAAAAATACAAAGACGCGCAGGGCAATTTGGTGGAAAAAACTACGTGGGTCAGGTGTGCCTACTGGACAGACAGGACCGGGATAGCACAATACCTCAAAAAAGGTCAATTGGTTTATGCGGAAGGCTCGCCGGAAGCCGAAGGTTACCTGAATAAGGACAACCAAAATGCGGCTTCGCTAAAAATGAATGTTTTCAGGATCCAGTTGCTGGGCAGCAGCCGTGAGAACCAGGATAATAGTTCCTCTTCAAATACAAATTACCAGGCGTCGCAGGGAAATGCAAAGGTGAGTCAGCCAAGTGAGATGGAAGAACCTGCGGACGACCTTCCATTTTAATAATTGTTGGGTTGTACTTGTTAAGCGGCTTAATTTTTTAGGCCGCTTTTTTGTTGTGTGAATGAATTTAAATTCCTTAGCGATTTAATTACATTTGAAAATGGTTTCGATTCTTTTGAATGATATTTCCAACCGCCTCATAATGAAAAAGCTTTTCCTGTTCCTGTTCCTTTTTTCTTTTTTTCAAATTTCCATTGCCCAAAAAATTCAAAACGTTGCCCCGGGCATCTGGAAAATAACTTATGGTGTTCCCGAAAAACATTTGCCGACTGAATTTAAAGAAAACCCGTGTACTGATTCTTTAAAGAGATTGCCTGCTTCACAAACACCTCCTTTCGATTTGCATTCCTTTCATTTTTCTGAAATGCCTTCGGGTGTTTTGGCGGAAATGAATGTTGATTCTTCTGAAAGATTTTACGGATTTGGTTTGCAGATAAATTCTTTCGAACAAAGAGGTATGCGACGGGAGATACGGACGAATAGCTGGCCTGTTGGAAATGTGGGTTTTAGTCACGCGCCCATGCCTTTTTATATTTCCTCAAAAGGCTATGGTGTATTGGTAAACACTTCGCGTTACACAATCTTTTATATGGCTTCAAAAGGAAAGCTTGACAAGCATTTGCAAAACGCACCGAAAGATTCCAGTGGCAATATCGCTTTGAACACGGTTACTCTTTATGGAAAAAAATATTCCCGTTCTGATGAAGTAAGTATTCTTACCAAAGGAACAAAAGGTGTTGAGATCTATGTTTTAGCAGGTCCTACGATGATGAACGTGATTCAGCGCTACAATCTTTTCTCTGGGGGCGGTGCATTGCCTCCGATGTGGGGATTGGGTTTTGAATACAGGAACAAAGCCACTTTTACCGACAAACAGGTTTTGCAAACAGCAGATTATTTCCGAAGCCATGATATTCCCTGCGATATGTTCGGCCTTGAACCGGGATGGCAATCGGCGTCTTATTCCTGTTCTTTTAAATGGAATAAAAATAATTTTCCAAACCCTGATTCCTTTGTTAATAAAATTAATGCTCAGGGTTTTAAGCTCAATCTTTGGGAACATGCTTATACGAATCCGTCATCACCAATATTTAATGGGATCGTTCCTTATTCAGGAAATTATACGGTTTGGGCGGGTGCCGTTCCTGATTTTATTCTGCCGCAAGCGCAAAAGATCTTTGGTGGCTACCATGAAAAAACTTTTGTGAAGAAAGGTATTGCCGCATTCAAATTGGATGAATGTGATGCAGCTGATTATAGCAAAGCAGACCGCGAATGGAGCTTTCCTGATATTGCCGAATTTCCTTCAGGGATCGATGGAATTCAAATGCGGCAATTGTTTGGCTATCTCTATCAAAAAACAATGTTGAATCTTTACAGGAAGAATGATAAACGAACACTTTTTGACGTGCGCGCCTCTTATTTATTTGCTTCACCATTTACAAGCGTTCTCTATTCTGACATGTATGATCTGCACGATTATGTGAGGATGATTGTGAATTCGGGATTTGCGGGCGTAAACTGGTCGCCGGAATTAAGAGAAACATCTTCAGATACAGAGTTGATCAGGAGAATGCAAACAACATTGATGTCTTCGCACATGGTCGCCAATTGCTGGTACCTGGATCTTCCGCCATGGTTGCAATACAACACGGATAAAAATGTAAAGCACGAATTATTGCCGAATGCAAAACAGCTTGAAGCAAGGGCAAAAAAATTAATCGATTTGAGAATGAGTTTATTGCCTTATCTCTACAGCTCTTTTGCTGAATATCATTTTAATGGAACACCGCCCTTTCGTGCGTTGGTTCTTGGTTATCCAAATGATCCCAACGTTTGGCGCATTGATGACGAGTATATGATGGGTGACAATATTTTATGCGCACCTTTTTTCGATACGGCACTTTCGCGAACCATTTATTTTCCTGAAGGAACATGGTACGATTTCAATACAAATAAAAAGTATGAAGGAGGAAAAAGTTATTTGGTAAAAATGTCGCTTGACCAAATACCGATGTTTGTAAAAGCCAATACCATTCTGCCTTTGGCTGACCCGGTTGACTATGTTTCGCCTTCGACTGTTTTTGATGTTCATTGTAAAATTTATGGTAATGACCCGCAGCCTTTTCGTTTGTTTGAAGACAACAGTTTCAATTATGATTTTGAAAAAGGAAAGTACAACTGGATCACCCTGTCCGCAAAAGGCGAAACTATCACGACTAAACGAAGTGGAAGTTATCCACAGCATTTATATTCCATCAGTGAAAAGCCAGATATGATTCAATAAGTAATTCAAACCTTAATCCTAAAAGAGTGTATGGCATTTGATACATTTTGTACTAATTACCAGGCCGTTTGATGTCACAGCATTGAAGCCATCGCTGTTGTTCTATAAGAAAAAATATGGTAAAGTTTATTCTGCGGCTTCTTCGCCCTCTTTGCCTTTCTTCACAATATTACCGCTTTGAAACAATATGGGTTCGAGCACAGTTTGCCATTTTGGAATTTTGCGAAGCAGGAATTCAAGATCCATCCCGAAATGTTTGAACTCCTCCTGCTGCGCATCTTTCATAATGGCGATGGCATCAGGATCTTTTTCAACAGAAATTCGCTGTTGGTACCAGTTGATCGCTTCTGTTTCTTCGGTGAGCGAGGCAAACATCCTGGCAAGCGTTCTTGTTTCTTCAGAAAGTTCATTAGCTGGTTCGTGGTATTGATTGAATCCCATGTTTAAAAAATTTTAGAAATGAATTAGATTTTTTTTACCAGTACCAACAATTGAGCCAAAGAGGGTTCGGGCAAAAATGCAGTGAAACAACAAATTGTTGCCTTTTCTTTTTTAAATAAACTGACTATTTGCAATTAAAGTGAATTGCCTGCTTGCGAGCATATTCGCGATATTCAATCAGTTTTATCTTTTCGTAATGGTTGTCCGTAGCAGGTAATAAACATTACATTTTTATGGCATAGTTTTTCTACTTCTCATTTTATGCAAAAAACATTGTTGGGAAAATGGGTGTTGGTATTGCTGCTCATTTTCCTGTCGTTCCGTATTGTTATTTATGCAAAGGTGGTTTTGCTCCCGCTCACGCTTGCCGGCTTGCTGGCAATGCTTTTCATGCCCGTCAGCAGGTGGCTTGAAAGAAAAGGCGTAAACCGTGCTTTGGCATCCCTGATCTGTGTGGTTCTTTTGCTGGCTTTGCTCACGGCGGTTATCTACTTTTTCATCTGGCAAATCAATGCCATCACACAGGATGTGAGCGAGATACAGCAAAATGTGATGAACAAAATTCACCAGCTGGAAATGTTTTTGTACAAATCTTTTGGCATCACCCCTTCGAGCCAGGAAGAAATTATAAAGGGAAAAAATCCGGACGGCCTTGGTGGAATGATCAGCTCATTTATGGGTTCATTGATCTTTTTTATCACCAACTTCATCATCATGGTGGTCTATATTTTTATGCTTCTTTATTCAAGAAGGCATTTGAAGATATTTATTCTCAAACTTATTCCTGAAAGGCAAAAGGAAAAAACCCAGGCAGTAATTTCCGCATCGAGCAAGGCCACCCAGCATTATCTTTTTGGTTTTGGGCTACTGGTAATTTTGTTATGGATACTTTACAGTATTTCATTTTCAATTATTGGTGTAAAGAATGCCGTATTTTTTGCAAGCCTTTGTGGTTTGCTGGAAGTAATTCCATTTGTGGGAAGTATTACCGGAATAACGCTCACTGTTTTGATGGTTATTTCGCAGGGAGGAAGCGGCGCGATGATCTTAACCGTTCTGATCGTTTACGTGGTGATCCAGTTTACCCAATTCTATGTGATTCAACCTTCATTGCTGGGCGGCGAAGTAAACATTAATCCATTGGTCGCCATCATCGTGTTGATCATTGGTGAAATGGTTTGGGGGCTGGGGGGAATGGTTATCGCCATTCCGCTCACCGGGATTGCCAAAATAGTGTTTGACAATGTAGAAGAATTGCGACCTTATGGTTATTTATTGGGGCGGCATCCGGCCCACAGGGAGCGAACTTTTATGAATGTGAGGAATTGGTTTAGGCCCAAAAGGTAAAATGAATGAAGAAGAATCCCTTTGTTTTTACGCATCTTTGAAAGATTTGTTACTTTTATAAAATTTGAATCCGGTGCTGGTATGATAATTGAAACGGGGAAGGAAAAAGTTATGGAAAATAATAAAAAGAGAAAGCCAACAGACGAAGGATTAAAAAATTACAACCCGTCGAACCGTGACTTTTGAAAGAACTGAACAACAAACGGACAGGGTTTCTGAATCCGAGATTGAAGAGCGTAAAAGAGAGCAGGAAAAAAATGAGGATGATTGATCCTGGAAAAAGGACTTCTGGCCTGCGAGAGTAAATGAAGAAATAGTCCCCTTTTTTATTTTACCATTCGAAATTGATCAGGAGAATTATGGCATTTTTAAAATACCTGGATTCCCATTTCATTGTTATATTTATTTGTAGATCAAATATTTCTTTATTTACTTTTAAAAAATATTTTTAGCGAATGAAATTTGAAAGCGCAGAAGATTTGGCTGCAAAGACAGAAGGTCCTTCCTCTAATGATATTACGATAGCCACAAACCCAAATGGGAAGATAACCAAGTGGAATAAAAAGGCTGAAAAGATATTCGGTTATTCAGCGAAAGAAGCACTGAATCAAAATATTTCTATGCTTTTTTCGGGAAAAAACCAGGGAAAGGAAAATGAATACCTGCAGGAAGTGAGAGCAGGCAAAGCAAAGCAGTATGAGATAGCATGCAAGGCCAAATCCGGTAAAAAGCTTTCTGTGGCTTTTTCTGCATTCCCGGAATATGAAAATTCAGGAGAAGTAACTAGCATCTGTCAAATTGCCTATGACATGACAAATAAGGAGGATGTAGAGGAAAAAGAATCTGTCCTATATTCAATTATTGATTCTTCTGACAATGCGATAATCAGTAAGAATGTTAAGGGAATAATCACCAGCTGGAATCCTGCTGCTACCAAACTTTTTGGTTATACTGAGGATGAAGCTGTTGGTAAATCTATAACCATCATTTTTCCGAAAGATGGATTTGAGGAAGAAGATCTTATCATCGAAAATATCCGGAAAGGACAAAAGATAGAAAATTTTGAAACGATCCGGTGTGCCAAAGATGGAACAGAAAAACCTGTCTTGTTAACTGTTTATCCAATTAAAAATAAATCCGGTAAAATAACAGGAGGGGTAAAAATAATTAAAGACGTGTCACAAAAAGACAGGGAAGATGAAAAGCAGGCAACTCTTGCTGCTATCGTCAGCTCTTCTGATGACGCTATCATCAGCAAAGATCTTAAAGGAATAATTACCAGCTGGAATCATTCAGCGGAAGAAATGTTTGGTTATACTGAAAAGGAAGCGATCGGTAAACACATTTCCCTCATCATTCCCAAAGAAAGACTGCCAGAAGAAGACAGGATCATTGGAAGTATCAGGAGAGGAGAAAAGATCGACCACTTCGAAACAGAGCGTATCGCAAAAGATGGCACGAGAAGGCAACTTTCCATAACCGTTTCACCTATTAAAAACAGCCGCGGAAAAATTATCGGGGCTTCAAAAGTGGCGCGTGATATTTCTTTACGTCTTGAAGCAGAAAGGCAACAGGCTTTGTACACCGAAAGATTGCAGGAACTCAACAAATACAAAGACGAGTTTATGGTAATGGCAAGCCATGAATTAAAAACCCCCCTCACTGTAATAATGGCCAACTTGCAGTTGTTGCAGGAACTATTGCAAAAAGACAAGAATGTGGTGTTCATTGAAAAGGCTGCTAAGCAAGTTCATAAATTGGCTGAACTGGTCACCAACCTTCTTGATGTTTCCAAGATACAGGCAGGCAAACTCGCAATGAACCCCACAGAATTTGATTTGAATGAATTATTGTCAGAATCGCTGGGCAACCTGCAACAAACTACAAAAACTCAAAAGATCATTTATAACGGAAATGGCAATAAGTTAATGATTCGTGCAGACCGTGAAAGGATCGAACAGGTGATCACCAATATAATAGGTAATGCCATTAAATACAGCCGCTCACCTGGCGATATTATTGTAAAGGCTGCAAAGAAGGACGGCAACATCAACGTTACCGTTACTGACAAAGGAATTGGTATCCCCAAAAAGGATATCGAAAATATTTTCCTGCGCTTTTACCGCGTCAGCGGATCGGCAAGTTCTTTTTCCGGTTCGGGAGTAGGTCTTTATATTTCTGCAGAGATCATTAAAAGCCACGGCGGAAAGATATGGGCCGAAAGCAAGGTGGGCAAAGGTTCTGTCTTCCACTTTTCTTTACCAGCACTCAGTACAAAATAACTAAACCGGCTTTTTATCACCGGTTCAGTTGTGCAGGAAGACTAATTGTTAACCTAAGAAATATATTGCCTAAGAATTTTTCTCCATTGGTTTGAGCTTTTCGAGGTATTCTATTCCATCTTTTGTCAGGTGAATACAATGTAATACCTTATTGTCCACTAACTGTTTTCTTACTTCAATGAGACCTCTTTTAAACAATGGTGCAACTGCATAGCTCATGTCTTCCATTGTATAAGGTCTTTCATTCGATCCATCCAATTCTGCCTGCCGGCACAGTTTTAATTTTTGAATCATCGATTCTGAAAGTGGGCGGAAATACTTCATGGGTTTTGTTTTATTTTTCCTCGGTTCTGCT
>DASTXM010000022.1:0-2954 GCA_035765495.1 Hanamia sp. | reverse complement strand
TGATTCGCTGATGAATTGAAAAAATACCTGCCGTTTGGAAGCGCCCATCACTTTTCGCATGCCGATTTCTCCGCTTCTGCCTGCTGATTGCGCAGTTGCCAGATTGGTATAATTGGCACAGGCAATAATTAAAATTAATAACGCAATCACAGCGAGCATATAAATATAAGTGATGCTGCTGTTCGGTTCAAAGCCCGCAAGTTTGGAATATAAATGAACTTTGGTAAGCGGCTCTAAATGATAAGTGAGATAATCAGTTCCTTTCAAACCCGCTTCTGTACGCACCTCCGGCGTGTTCATATAATTGGCAATCTGTTGCTGCAGCAGGGGAATGTCCTTTTTATTTTTCACTAAGAAATAAGTGATCCAATTGGCAGTCCACCAGGTTTCATCTTTTACATTATTCAGATTGCAGAATTGTGTTGCAAAATCAAATTTGATTTGCGAATTCTGTGGCACATCCTGACACACGGCTGAAACCCTGAAATCTTTGTCGCCGATGCTCAAGGTTTTATTGATTGGATCATCGTTTCCGAAATATTTTTTAGCCATGGATTTTGTAACAACAATTTTATCCGGCGCATCCAGCGCTGTGGCTGCGTTCCCTTCAATAATTGGGAAAGAGAATATTTTAAAGAATGGCTGATCGGCGTATAGCACATCCGGTTCATCAAAAACTTTATCGCCGTTTTTTATCACACGATGGGTGATATATGTTCTTGTGTATTCTTCAATCGAAGGAAAAGTTCTTTTGAACTGAGGCCCTGGTTTGGTTCCGGTGCTCGCAGTTGTATTTACGGTTTCGGAGTTCTTGTATTCCATTGTTACCCGTACAATCCGATCTGCATTTACATTGAATTTATCATAGCTCAATTCATGATTGATATAAACACCAATTAAAAGACAAGCTGCCAAACCAACGGTTAATCCGAAAATATTGATAACGGAATACAGTTTATTTTTTCGCAGATTACGAAAGGCGGTTTTGAAATAGTTTTTAAACATTGTTTAATTCTTAGTTGGAGTTCATTGTTATTTACGTGTGCATGACTGTTAGTAAACCGCAAATAAATTCATTTTTTGCATTCCAATTATCACATTAATCACTCGCTCCTCAAACTCTCTACAGGATTAGCAAGGGCTGCTTTTATTGCCTGGAAGCTGATGGTAATTAATGCAATCAGTAATGCCAAAACAGTAGTGATGACAAATACACTCCAATTGATATGAATACGATATGCAAAACTGTCAAGCCATTTATTCATAGCCAGCCACGCTAGCGGCGATGCTATCAAAACTGCGATAGCAACCAGCTTTAAAAAATCTTTTGATAATAGCGTCACAATGCTTGAAACACTTGCTCCCAGCGTCTTTCGTACGCCGATCTCTTTGATCCGTTGTTCGGCACTAAACGTTGCCAATCCAAACAAACCCAAACAGGAAATGAGAATAGCAATGGCTGTAAAATAACCGACGATCGCAGACAAACGATTTTCAGCATCATAATTTTTTTGAAAATCTTTGTCTAAAAAACTGTATTCAAAAGGTTCTGACGGATTTAAATTGTGCCAACTGTTTCTGATAGTACCAAGAATGTTATTAATGTTTCCCGGCTTTGCATGAACGATCATGTAATTGTATTGAGGCTGCATGGAAAGCTGAAATCCATAAGGCGTAATGGGCAGATGAAGATCTTCGTAATGGAAATCTTTTACTACGCCAACAATATTAAAACTGTAATTTTTCCCCTGGAAATCGAAGTATAATTTCTTTCCAATAGATTCTGGTGGAGAGGCAAAGCCAAGCTCTTTTATCGCTTTTTGATTAAGGATAATTCCATTTGAAGTATCCGAAGGAAAATCATCAGAAAATAATCTTCCGGCAACAGGTTCAATTTTTAATGTTTGCAAAAAACGGGTATCTACATAATTCATGCGGATGTCTTTTCCCTGCTGCATGCTTTCACCCTGTTTATACAAAATATTGTCTGCATAATTACTGATCCCCGGATAAAAAGCCGAAGCGCCAACATTAGCAATAGACGATTGTTTCAGCAAATCGTCTTTAAAAGCAAAATAGATCTTTTTTGCATTTTCGCTACGCAATGGAATTACAATTTGCCGCTCCTGGTCAAAACCCAAATCTGCAGAACGCAAATATTTCATTTGTTGGGCAATAACCACAGAAGCAATAATTAATACGACAGAAATTACAAACTGAAAGATCACCAGGCCTTTTCGCAATGAAACCGCTGCAAGTGAATTGGAAAACTTTCCTTTCAAAACTTTTGCAGGATTGAAAGAAGATAAATAAAAGGCTGGATAACTTCCGGCCAGCAAACCGGTTAGAATTGACAACAATAGAAAAACGACAGCGATACCAATATTTGAAAAATTAAGTGAAAGATTTTTTCCTGAAAGTCCATTGAATGCAGGAATTAAAAGTTCAGTGAATATAATTGCAAAAACAAAAGCGATCAGGCTCATCATCACGGATTCGCCTAAAAACTGGGCAATCAGAAATTTCTTTTCTGCGCCTAAAACTTTCCTGATGCCTACTTCCGAAGAACGTTTGGAAGATCGTGCTGTAGCGAGATTCATGAAATTGATACAAGCGATAAGCAATGTGAACAGAGCGATGGAAGCAAGAATATATAAATAAGTTACACTGCCACTTGGCGTAACATCATTGTCTGATCCTGAATGTAAATGAATGTCTTTTAACGCCACCAGGTATTGCGCTTTTTGAAAACCAACTGCCTTCAAATCTTTGCCTGCGTATTTGTCAACAAACGCCGGAAACTGTGCTTCTAATTTTTTTGGATCAGAACCTGGTGCCAGCAAAAGATAAGTGTAATACATATTGTTGTTGGCAAGATTGGTGCCTGCTCTTTTGATCATGTCGGCCACATCGCCACCCATCATGCTCAAGAAAAATCTTCCATCAATATGCGA
>DASTXM010000021.1:0-16947 GCA_035765495.1 Hanamia sp. | reverse complement strand
TTGCGCCAAAGCTGCCTGGTAACCCATTGGATCAATAAAAGCAGAAGGATTATATGGATCACCGGGATGATGCTTTTGATGCAAATTAAACTGGCTTGCGTGGGAAGCCAGCCATATATCAAAAGAAAGCTTTTTCATATTGGAAAGCGTGTAGGCATAATCGTCAGCAATGCCGGGATAACCCTTTACTTCTGAAAATTTTCTATCGATAATGATTGAGGGCATATTGGCAATCAAAACGCGGTAACTTCTCTTAGTGTCTTTCACATCAAACAAATAACTGCATGCGCCTTTCGTATGACCGGGATGATGAAGCATGACAAGGTGCATATTTCCCAAAGTAACCGTATCGTGATCATGCAGCAAACGATCGGCTTTAACCGGTGCAAAAGTTCTTCCGTATTTTCCCAAGGCATAATCAGAAATTCCTCCATCTTCCAAAACAGGTGCATCGGCTGCATCAACCATCAACCGGGCGCCGGTTTGCTTTTTGATTTTCGTCAGGGCGCCTACATGATCAAAATGTGCATGAGTGAGGAGCAATATTTTTATGTCTTTAAAATTGAAACCAAGCGATTCAATATTCTTTTTGATTTGGGAAGCAGAAGAAGCGACGCCGGTGTTGATCAAAATATTTCCTTTTGAAGTGTGGATCAAATAACAGCCCAAATCATAAGTACCCACATAATATAAATTTCCCGCAATCCTGAAGGGAACGTAAGGCTTAAGCCACTCTTCATTGGCTTTCGGTTCGAGCACCTTCTGGGCAATTGAGAAAGAGACAATCCAAAAACAAAATGAAGTGAGAAGAATCGATCTGGTAAATTGTTTTCGCATAATCCTGATTTCGGAAAACAAATGTAAAGATTGGATATTGGCAGGTAAAATAAAATGTTAGAATTGCTGAGGGAATAAATAGTTATTGATTATTGGTTTACTGGATTTTCAAAAAAATTAATGTCGCAAACAGAACCAGGTATGTCACAATCATCCCTGCTAAATTTTTCCTGCTGTTCCTATTTTTGTAAAAGAATCACTTTGCAAATATTCAACAAATGAAAACAGCCCCTGCAAAAAACATTGATGAATACATTTCGTCCTTTCCTGCTTCAACTTCCAAATTATTAAAGCAGGTACGCATGATCGTTAGGAAGGCTGCACCAAAGGCAGAAGAAACGATCAGTTATGGAATGCCCGCTTTCAAATACAAAGGAAGGGTTATCATTTATTTTGCGGGGTATAAAAACCACATTGGAGTGTATGCCACTCCGTCCGCCCATGAGGCGTTCAAAAAAGAATTGTCAGTTTACAAACAAGGAAAAGGTTCTGTACAGTTTCCGCTCGTCGAGCCATTGCCTTTGGACCTGATCAGCAGGATGGTAAAGTTTCGTGTTAGTCAGCAGGACGAACCGGTCAGTGATTCTTTTGCCAGCCTTTCTGCACCTGCACGCCGTGCCTTGCAAAGCAATGGAATTAAAACTTTGGAACATCTTTCTAAATATTCAGAAAAGGAAATCTTGAAATTTCATGGAATTGGCAAGACTACTATTCCAGTTCTGGACAAAGCTTTGAAGGAAAAAGGGATGGGATTTAGAAAGTAACCTGTTAATATTAATAAGTAAAAGTTCTTGGGAAGGAATCCACTTTCAGTAAACAAATAAAAAATAGATATTATTTTTCTGACAAAGCGCAACTTTTTCACGAAACCAAGTCAGCCGTTTCTCCCAAAGGGTTCATTGAACCTTGCAAATATTCTTTTCGAATCACTTTCGCCGTTTTGTGTTCGCCCGTGTGACTCCAGCCGGGTGGCATAATGAGATAGAGAAATTTGTTTTTAATGCCCGGTGCATTTTTTATATCACGGAACAATGCCGGGAACTCTCCAAAATAAGCATCCCAAAAACTGTTGGCTTTCATTTTTCGTGTAATGCCGTACTCAATTGGGATCTCATCTTTTTCAACAACATAAGTTCCGAAAACCCTGTCCCAGATATTCAGCAGGTTGCAAAAGTTAGTATCCATGTAATAAGGATTGCGCGCATGGTGAATTCGATGATGACCGGGCGTAAGAATGATGCGATACAAAAATCCCATCTTCCCTTTCTTCATAATATTTTCGCCGACATGAATAAACGCTCCCCACGTTCCATCAATGAACATGATGAAAAATAAAAGTGCCGGATTCACGCCTAACAAGATGCAGATGGAAGTCCGGATCACATCAGCATAAGGCGCCTCCAGGAAAAAGTGTGCAAAGGTTACCGACAGGTTCATGCTTTCAGGTGCATGATGAGTAGAATGAAGACACCAAAGCAACCGAACTTTATGGGCCAGGTAATGATACACAAAGTGAGATAGTTCCCAGGCAACGTAACCGTAAATGAGCCAGTACCAGGTGAAACTTGTTTTTATGATCGAATACTTTTCAAAAAGGCCGATACAAAATGCAACTGCAGCAATTGAAATAAATCTTCCGACAAAACTGTTGAAGACGTAAGTATAAAAAGGAATTTTATAATGGATGGCTTTGAACTTTTTATAAAATAAAGCACGGATGATTTCAAGAAGGAGTACTAACGGGATCAGTGGTCCGATGGCTCCTTCAATTCCCTGCAAAGTATGAAGTGAACTGTAGTCGCCGGTCTTATACATTTGGATCCATTGCCCAAAGCCCCAAAAACCAGTGAACTGATCCCAAATAATTAAAAAGAAATGTTTGATAGCATCCATGATCAGGCTTTTAAAATTCATCAAGTCAGTAAACAAATTATTTTAGAATATTTTTATTTGATGCTAACAGTTAAGAACAAATGAAATTTACGTAAGCTTTACCGTCGGCAAAAACTTTGGAACTTTTCTCGCTTTTGTTGCTTGTTCAAATGAATAGGCAATCTTCAATAAAACAGGTTCACTCCATGCCCTTCCAAAAAATGAAATACCGATTGGTAATCCAAACACATCTCCTGCCGGAACCGTTATGTGCGGGTAGCCCGCGACCGCTGCAAGTTGTGAACTTCCTCCCAAAAAATGATCACCATCAACCAAATCGCTCATCCATGCAGGGCTATCAGTAGGAGAAACGATAGCATCAAGGTTATATTTATCCATTACAGCATCTATTCCTTCTTCACGTGTCATGCGATGATTTTTCTCAAGCGCTTCTTTATATTCAGAATCTGTAAGCGGACCTTTTGCTTCTGCCTGCAGAAATAATTCCTGGTTGAAGTAAGGCATTTCCTTATCTGCATGTTGATCATTAAATTCAATCAGGTCTTTCAAGGTGTGAAAAGAAGTACCGTTGCCGCGATGTTTTAAGTAAGCCGCCATGTCATTTTTCAATTCATATCGTAAAACCGTGCCTTCAGAATCGTCAAACTTTCCAAGCGTATCAATAACAATTGTATCTATCAAAACGGCTCCTTGTTTTTGCATTACATCCAATGAATCATTAATAATTTTATCTACCGATGGAAGAAAACCAAAGTATTGCCGCAGCACTCCAATTCTTGCACCTTTCAATCCATTTTTATCCAAATATTTCGTGTAATCATTAACGTTAGTTCTCTCTTTGTTTTGAGTAGCTTCATCTTCTTCATCAGCTCCGGCCATTGCCCCAAGCAAGATCGCTGCATCTTTTACTGTTCTGCACATCGGGCCAGCAGTATCCTGAGAATGGGAAATAGGAATTATTCCCGCACGACTCACCAATCCTACTGTCGGTTTTATCCCCACCAAACCATTCAACGAAGAAGGACTCACAACGGAACCATCCGTTTCTGTACCAACAGCCACCGCGCAAAAATTAGCAGCCGCGGCAGCTCCCGAACCCGAGCTGGAGCCGGAACAATTTCTATCTAAAGCGTAAGGGTTTTTTGTCAATCCCGCTCTTCCACTCCATCCGCTTGTTGAGTGCGAAGAACGCATGTTGGCCCACTCGCTCAGGTTTGTTTTGCCAAGAATCACAGCACCGGCATCACGTAGTTGTTTCACTAAGAAAGAATCTTTTGCGGGCTTTGCATCCATCAAAGCAAGTGAACCGGCAGTCGTGTGCATTTTGTCGGCTGTATCAATATTATCTTTTAATAAAACCGGTATACCATGCATGGGTCCACGCGGACCTTTTTCTTTCCATTCCTTGTCAAGTTCATCGGCAATTTTTAAAGCATCAGGATTTAATTGGAGAATGCTGTTTATAGTTGGACCAGCTTTGTCCATCTCATTTATGCGCTTGATGTATTTTTCAACCACAGAACGAATGGTGAATTTGCCCGATTGATATCCTGAATGCAAATCATCGATCGTGATTTCTTCCAAATCAAAAGGTGCAGTGGAAGAAGAAAAAAAGCTTTTTAAATTTGCCCCAAAAGACAAAGTTGGTAAGGTTACAGCAGCTATACCACCGGCGATTCCTGTTTTTAAAAACCTGCGGCGGGTTTCAGTTTTGAAAAAATTCTTTTCCTGGGCCATATAAAAAATTGGTTTAATGCAGTGTGATTTGTTGAAGAAAGGTAGTGAAAAATTGAATTTCAAATCTTTTTGATTTTGAATGCAAAGAGCAGTATTTTTTTGCTTGCTTACCTTTACCATAAAAACTTAAAGAGATGAAAGCATTTTTAGGAACAGGATTATTGGGAGCAGGATTTGTTAGAGCGATGCTCCAGAAAGGCGAACAGGTACAGGTTTGGAACCGCACATTTTCAAAGGCAAAAGACCTTGAAGAATATGGTGCAAAAGCATTTGAAAAAGTTGATGAAGCAGTGAAAAATGCAGACGTAGTTCATATTGCAGTGAAAGATGACGATAACGTTGATGAGGTTTTGAGCAAAGCTGAAAAAGGATTGAAGCCCGGAGCGATTATTGTCGACCACACGACAACAACAGTCGAAGGAGCAGTTAAAAGAGCGAAGGAGTGGAAAGAAAAAGGATTTCCCTATTTACATGCTCCTGTGTTTATGGGGCCGAAAAATGCTTTGGAAAGCACCGGTTATATGTTGGTTTCCGGCGACCAGAACTTGATAAAAAAACTGGAACCGCAATTATCAGCACTTACGGGAAAACTGATCAATTTTGGAGTTGAAGCGGGTAAGGCAGCTGCAATGAAATTGACAGGGAATTTATTTCTCGTAGCCTTTGGTGCATCTATTGCTGATACACTTTCTTTTGCAGAATCAATGGGAATTTCAAAGGATGAATTATCCCACTTATTTGATCAATGGAACCCCGGGGCAAGTATGCCGCGACGCCTTCAACGCATGACCGGCAAAGATTATTCTGATCCTTCATGGCGATTGGAAATGGCCAGGAAGGACACGGGTTTATTTTTAAAAGAAGCAGAACAAAAAGGCAAATCACTTCACATCATTCCTGCTGTTGCTGCTTTGATGGATGAGTGGATTAAAAAAGGGCACGGAAAAGAAGATTGGTCAATTATTGGCAAAACCGAATAATATTTTAATGACTAATTAAAAATGTTGCTTTTGGAATTTCATTCATGGAACTGCCACTGTTAATCGAAGGATAAGGTTCCAATTTTTCAAATGAGATTTTATAACCGGCAACTGTTGTATCAGCAGGAAAACCTAAAGAAGGAAAACCTTTGAGCGACATATTGAATGTATGCGCTGTGTTTTCTTCATGAAAGGTAATCTGGATCAAAGCTGTTCCCTGCCAAACACATTCTGCTCCAGCCGGGCAACGGCTGTCGGTGAATAATGAATCAAAACAAATGTAGGTAGATGCTTTGTTGTCGCTGCATTCGTTTAACTGAACAGAATGAAATTCACCCGTTCCTACTTTTAATTTTTCGCAGCCGAATAATAAACCGAGGATGAGTGTTAGCGATAAACACATTCCCTGCTTCTTCATAATCGAAATTTTATTCCTGACAACAAAGCCAAACATTTCGTTGCATAAAAAAGCCGGAAAAAATTTTCCGGCAATTTTTTTATTCTATTACTTCAACTTAAGCCAGTATCTTCTTAAGGTAATTTAAACTGTTGGTCACATTCTGAAACGGCTGCGGTGCTCCATCCTGTTCCACAAAATAATATTTCATTCCAGATTCTCTGGCATTCGCAAAAATCCGTTTGAAATCAACCACACCTGAACCCACTTCTGCAGGTTCCATCTTTACTTTATCCAAATCTTTAACATGCCACAATGGATAGCGACCCGGATGTAATTTAAAAAGTTCAACCGGATCTTGTTTTGCTTTTGTAGCCCACGCCAAATCGAGTTCCATTTTTACCAGGTCTTTATCCGTGTGGCCAAGAATATAATCAAATGGACGGACTCCATCCACATTATCAAATTCAGTTACGTGGTTGTGATAAGCAAACTGAACGCCGTTCTTTTTGCAGGCTTCGCCTGCTTTACTGAAAACATCTACCGCTTTCTTTATTTCGTCCAACGTACTAACAGGAATACTTGAACAAACCAGGTAAGTTAATCCTCCTTCTGCCGCATCATCCGCGAGTTCCTGTGCATTGTCAGTAAGATTCAAAGGCTTTACTGCATCTTTCTGTTTATCAAAATAGGCTTTTATCCTTGCAGAATCCTGCGCGTTCTTTGCCATTTTCATTATATCTTCCATCCTGAAAGGTGCTCCGCCAACGTGGGCCGAGCGCCAATGCATTCCCGCGTCTTTTACCATCTTCGCAAACTCCTTTGGTTTATACCCATAAAAATTTCCCTTATTAGATCCGGCACTTTCCAGTTCTTTATAACCGATCGCTGCGAGCTTTTTTAATGTTCCTTCTGTATCAGAAACCATAAGCTTGCCCATTGTGTAAAGTTGCAATCCGGGAGGTGGATAAGAACTAGCACCTTTGAAAAATGTGGATTTCCCTATCTGAGGAATTAATAAACTTCCCAGCGCGAAGGCGCCTGTTTGCTGAATGAATGTTCTCCTTGTAGCCATACGTTTTTTATTTTTGAAATGAATATTAAAGATATTGATTCTAGTTAAAGAAAAGGTGGTTATCTTTAATATTGTGTCATTCAGACGCAATAATTTTTTATGAACCGGTTAGATTTAAACGTCAAATAGAAAATTTGCATAGCTTCAAATATTGCCTGATCACTTCAAACTAGTATAATGAAAAAACTACTCACGGCATTAACCGCCATCCTGTTACTTGTTACCTCGTGTAATAACGGCACCTCCAACAACAATAAAAGCACTTCAGATTCTACAGCCACCTCTTCGGTTGATCCCGCAAAGGATTGGAAATTTGGCGTGGCTTTGTGGACATTTCATAATGTGAATTTTCCGAAATCGCTTGATGAGGTGGACAGTGCCGGATTGACTTATATTGAACCAAATACATTCCACAGTGCCGGACCGGAATTTAAAGATTCTGTTATCGGGCAACTTTCGCCTCAAGGCATTCAAAAGCTAAAAGACCTGGTTGCGAAAAAAGGATTGAAAGTTGAATCTATTTACATTGTTGCAGATTCTACGATAGGTTCGTGGAAGAAGCAGTTTGATATTGCAAAGGAATTTGGTGTAAAATTCGTAACGACCGAACCACCGCTGAACATGTGGGATCAAATCGACAGCCTTGCAGGAGTATATGGAATTAAAGTGGCGATACACGATCACTGGAAAGGATTTAGCCATTACTGGAATCCTGATACTACGTTAATGGCATTGAAAGGACATCCTAATTTTGGTGTTTGTGCAGACCTGGGCCATTGGCCAAAAAGCGGCATTGTTCCATTGGAAGCAGTAAAAAAATTAAGGGGTCACATTTTAGGTGTGCATTTAAAAGATATAGATGCATACAATGATCCTTCTTTAAAAGATGTAGTTGTAGGAACGGGCGTCGTTAAGTTTCCTGAAATCTTCCAGGAGTTGAAGAAACAAGGCTTTGACGGCTACATTTATATTGAACGGGATTCTATTGAACCTGGAGGAAACCTTGCTTCAGTTAAACAGGAGGCAAAATATTATAAGGACCAGATAAACAAATTGAAGTAACAATTCCAAATACAGTAAGGGAACAATTTCAACAATTTATTATTTCGATTGAAACCTTTTCAATTCCCGGCTTGCCGTAATTTTGCGATCAAAAAAATATGCATATTACTCCTGATAACAAATTGAAGAAATTGATTGTAATTGGCGACAGACTTTTGATAAAGCCAAGCAAACCCGATGAAAGAACAGCAAGTGGCCTCTACCTTCCTCCCGGGGTTCATGAAAAGGAAAAAGTACAGCAGGGATATGTGATCAAAGCTGGCCCTGGATATGCAATTCCGCTGCCGGTTGAGGATGAGCCATGGAAAGGTGAAGAAGAAAAAGTTAAATATGTGCCGCTTCAGGCAAAAGAAGGAGACCTGGCCATTTTTCTCGTCAGCGCCGCTACCGAAGTAATGTATGAAGGCGATAAATATTTTATTGTTCCACAGGGTGCCATCCTGATGCTTGAAAGAGAAGAAGAGCTTTAGCATTAGCGTAACAATTGTTACCAAGTACGCGGCATGGTCATTGTAGTTTTGTATAAAATAAAAATTAATTATGGCAACAATACAACTCACCACAAAGGAATTCAAAGAAAAAATATTTAACTACGAGACGGAAAAGGATTGGAAATATGAGGGCTTACCCGCAATCGTGGATTTTTATGCCGATTGGTGCGGACCTTGTAAAATGGTTGCGCCCATTCTTGAAGAACTTTCAAATGAATATGAAGGTAAATTGGTAATTTATAAAGTAAACACAGATAAAGAACAGGAACTGTCTGCCGTATTTGGCATTCAAAGTATTCCCACTCTACTTTTTATCGGTGCTGATGGAGAACCAATGATGCAGCCGGGTGCGCTTCCAAAGCATATTTTGAAAAAGGTGATCGATGAACAGTTGTTGGTTGTTCCGGCAAAAACAGAATCATAAATTTTTATCCAGGGAATTTTTAAAAAAGCCGGCAAATGATTGGCCGGCTTTTTTTGATAAAATAAAATTGGGTTATTTATTCGTTTACTATCCTAGTTACTCTTCATCAGTTTCCGTTGAACAACATTTCCATTAAAAGCTGCTCTCAAAAAGTAAATCCCGGCGGGAAGCATTCCAAGATCATCCAGGTTTTCTTCTGAATACCCCTTATGTAATTGAAGGGTTTTCTTTTTCACAATATTTCCAAAAATATCACATAGGTTGATCTCTACAACTCCCTCCTGCGGAACAAATAAATTCATTTTTATCCTGTTTCTAAAAGGATTAATTACATTAATAGTAAAGGGCGTTTTGGAGTTATAGACTGAAACAATTTTAGAATATTTGATCTCTTTATTGTTCTTATTTACCAGCTTTAAACGGTAAAAAACAACATTGGAAACATCTGTTTCGTCATTAAAGATATAACTGGAAATATCTTGTTCGTTTTTGGCGGGTACTCCGCCAACATTTGTAAAATGAATCCCGTCCGTACTTCTTTCTATTTCATATTTTGAAAGATTGTTCTCACTTTGTGCTGACCATTTCAAAACCGGGTTTTCATTAAATAAAACAGCATAAAAATTTAATAGCGAAACATCGAGTAACGGACAATTCGTACTATAAACTTTCAGGAAGACCTTTTGACTATTATCTACCGAACAATTTCCATCTGCAAGATTATCTGTTGTTGTGCCAACTTTAATGCGTAGGAAAGTTGCACTATCTGTTTTTGTGGGAACAAGCACCGTGTCAACATGATAGACGTATAATCCATTTTCCAAGGTAGGTGTTCTTGTACTACCGGAGTTTACCGGCGTCCAGTTGACTCCATCTGAACTTGTTTCCCAACGATAATTTGTGTAATTATCAAAATAACTTTTTATTGTATCGCTTATCGTTATTGGCCATCCTGCGCATGCAGTTGCCGTATCGCTTGGATTCATGACCAGGTTGGGATAGCAGGTTACCAAATTGATATCATCCATCACCCAGTCATTTCCTCCCCCTCCAGCCGCATTGTTTTTTATGGAAATTGTAAAGCTTGTTTCTGTAGGCCCGGTTTTATACAAAAATCCTCTCTTGTGCCAAAGGTTATCATGAAGAATATCACCAGAAGTATAATAGTCGATATCGTTTATGGCAAAAGAAAGATTTGGCAAAACGCCGGGAGTATATGTAGCATTGCTATTCATATCAATGCCGCAAACGCCGCAGATATTTCTTACCCATGCCGAAAATTCATAGTTTGTATTTGGACAAAGTCCATAAATGGTTTGGCGGTAAGCTTCACCAGTTGGAAATGCGGCATTTACAACCAACATATAGCCACCGTTTGTTCCCGGTGCTACAGCCGCATTTCCGACAGAAGGATCTGAAGCACTTGTATGATCTCCTATTATATCCCAATATCCTCCAAAAACACGATGATTGTTGGTTGTAGGTTTATAAGGACCTGTGTTGTCCGTAGTTCCATCGGCAGAAGTGTTATTGGCAATAGCATAATATCCATCGCCGGGTGCATTAGCGCCCATATTTATTTTTGAATATTCTGTAGTGTCGGAAAGTATGGGTAATGCCCTGTTTTGAATAGTTCCTGAACCGAATGAACTATCGGCAGTAAAGCTGGCGCTCTCAAAATTGTTACAGAATCCAGAGTTTTTAATAATCTTGATTCCCGGGTAGTTAAACCTGTAATGGGTTATGCCATCAGTCTTTGAAAAGTAGTAATCGCCGGTTAAATGAATCGTGTCTCCATAACTGGCGGTAATTACCAATTTATAAGCAACCATAAAAAGGGTAGTTCCATAAAACTTGGGCTTGTCACCCGGAGTAATAGTTCCTCCGCCCGAAGTTGAACTGAAATTAGTGGTGGTAACATTGGAGGCACTTGTTCCAAGGTTAACTCTTAATCTTGGTGTTCCTGTGCTTATATATATTCCTTTGTCATCTCCTGAAGCGCTTGTATAAGGGCCAAGATAAGTGAGCCCTTCGTTGGTAACGACTCTTAGAGTTTTGTCAACATATTGGGTTCCAGTTCTTATAGTGTCAATATAATAGAAATTCGAAGTGGTTACATCCACCTTTACCAATGCGTGCACTTCAATTGTGTCGCCGGTTTCAAGCGTTCCACCTGAACTATTCCTGGAAATATTTTGGTAGCTGTAACTGAACGTCAGATTTTGACCGTTGATCAGTACAGGAAGAGTAAACGAAAATGAAAAAATGAGTAAGGAAAAGAGAAATTGGATTTTTCTTCCGGGAATCGCTTTTGTAAGCTCTAACTCATAAGAAGCAATTTCAATAATGTTTGAAGGGTAGTTGTTTTCCATAAAGAATTTTTTATCTCTCCAAAAATTCTTGTTGATTATATATTAAAACGCTTTATTGAAAAATTTATTTTTAATATGGCTTCCTTTCCAACCTTTCATTGCTCTTCTTTTATATAATATTTTACATATACCACCGTTTTATATTGTTTAATGATCAAAAGCCGTTAATCCTGTGGAAAAAAAAGTTCTCCTTTCCCTTCTTTTGTATTGCATGGTTGCCGTTTCAGCATTCTCACAAAATGAACCTTTTTCCGTTAGAACAGTAAATACCGGATATCAGTTGAAGTCTGCATGGGAACTAACTTACGGACCGGATGATTCCCTTTGGGTAACTGAAAACAGTTCCTACCTAGTAGACAGGATAAATCCACAAACTGGAGGGAAAACACTATTGATTGACCTAAGTAGCAAGCGTGATTTTACGACCTCGCTTTCCACATGGCCGCAAGGTGGATTAATGGGAATGGCTTTACATCCTTCAATGTACAACGAGTGGCCCAATCCTACAAAACCGTGGGTTTATCTCGCCTATGTTTATCATAATGTGGGTTGCTTCACCGCCAAAAATGGACAGGACAGCGGATGCTTTTTCAAGACAAGGATCGTGAGATATACCTATAGCCGTTCAAGCCATTCTTTGTCAAGCCCGGTTACTATAATTGAAAACTTAAATGGAAGCACAGATCATAATTCGGGAAGATTAACAATTGGCGACGTCGGGGGAACTTCCTACCTTTTTTACACAATTGGTGATATGGGAACCGGGCAATTTAAAAATCTGCATCGTACAAACCGTGCGCAGCTTCGGGATACTTTGGAAGGAAAGGTACTTCGGTTTAATCTTGATGCAATTGGTGCAGCATCTGATCCGCAAAACTGGATTCCCACCGACAATCCTTTTACAGATGCAAATGGAAATCATACAGCCGTTTGGAGTTACGGTCATAGAAATGCGCAAGGTTTGGCTTTTGGCAGCAACGGTGTTTTATACAGCAGCGAACAACAAGATATGAGCGATGATGAAGTGAACATAATTGAAGAAGGACGCGATTATGGATGGCCATTGGTTTCGGGTTATAGTGACGGGAACTATGATGGTTGGACTTTGGCCAATATGAATGTGGTAAGCGAAGAACAGGATTCGATTGATTATAATTTAAGAGCGCCAATCTATACAATGTACACTACTGCTAATCCAGGACCATTGTATGGCACCAGCAATTCTACCTGGCCTACGGTTGCTTGTTCAAGTTTAGAGCTGTACGAGAATTATATTATTCCCGACTGGAACCGGTCACTGCTTATACCCTCATTAAAAGCCGGCCAGGTTTTTAGAGTTAAAATTTCTGAAGATGGACAATCTGTTCAAGGGATGACATCAATCGCAGCAATGAATTTATACAATAAAGCCCGCCTTCGTGATATTTGTGTTTCTCCTGATGGGTTGAAGATTTACGTTTCATGCGACATGTCATCACAAAATTCTTCTTACCAGGGAAAAATACTTGAGTATACGTATACCGGTCCACTGGCTGTCCTGTCAATTTCCGCAGATTCTGTCGTAAGGCCGCCGATCAATAATAAAATTGAAGTTTATCCCAACCCGGTACGGGATATTTTATTTGTAAAATCAATAAAGAAAGTTGAAAGTCCGCTCCATTATTCAATTTTCGATTTGAATGGAAATGTGGTTTTAAAAGGTACAAGCGATGTAAACAATTTTGGAATCAATATTCAATCGCTCAAAACAGGGATTTATGTTTTCAAACTGTACAATGCTTATTTCATCAACATCTTTTCTAAAAAGATAATTGTAAAATGAATCCCGGAACAACTGGTTTACCTTCAAAAAATCAAAAGCATTTCTCTGGCTGGCTCTATCCGGAAGAGAGAGTGAATCAACAAATTAATTTACTTTTTACTTGGGGTTTTTGAAACTAACATTTTCTTTTTGTGGATGAGATACCACATTAACATTTGCTGAGGCATTTAATTCTACAAATCAACCAAACAGCACATTCAACGGGAGTTTCAGCGGCTCTTGGCACATTTTTTATCCTTCTTTATTTACCACAATATTGTGGAACTAAAAACTTTTATTATGCCTACAAAAAAGAATCGCGACAGGGATCGTAAAGAACAAGACAAAAAAAGTTCTTCCAGTCGCGAAAATCAGAGAAATGAAAGTGAATCAAGGTAAAGACTTCCAAAAATGAAACTAAAAGAGGTGCATTTAACGCACCTCTTTTAGTTTATCAGCTCTTTATCGTTTATCTATTTTGAAGGCAGTTTGCCCACCATTTTAGCAGGGATTACCCATTCATCAAATTGCTCAGGAGTTACATATCCTAATTTCACGGCCATCTCCTTTAGCGTGGTATTTTCTTTATGTGCTTTTTGTGCAATTTCTGCTGCCTTATAATAACCAATCTTAGTATTGAGCGCCGTTACCAACATCAACGAATTGTCGACATGCTTCTTAATATTCGCTTCGATGGGCTCAATGCCCTTGGCACAATTCTCATTAAAACTATTGCAACCATCGCCTATTAATCTTGCGCTATGTAAAAAGTTATAGATCATCAATGGCTTGAAAACATTCAATTCAAAATGCCCGGTAGCGCCACCAACTGTAATAGCCACATCATTGCCCATTACCTGTGCAGCAATCATTGTCAATGCTTCACATTGTGTCGGATTTACTTTTCCCGGCATGATCGAAGAACCGGGTTCGTTTTCGGGAATACTTATTTCACCAATTCCGCTTCTCGGTCCGGAAGACAACATGCGAATGTCGTTCGCAATTTTCATTAAACTTACCGCTACTGTTTTTAAAGCACCATGCGTTTCTACAATCGCATCATGAGCTGCAAGTGATTCAAATTTGTTGGGGGCTGTAACAAAAGGAAGTCCTGTTAATTCAGCAATTGTTTCAGCTACATTTTTCGCATAATCTTGCGGTGTATTAATTCCGGTACCTACAGCAGTTCCACCAAGAGCAAGTTCGCTCAAATGCGGTAAAGTATTTTTTATTGCTTTTATTCCATGATCTAACTGTGATGCATACCCGCTAAATTCCTGGCCAAGGGTTAAAGGTGTAGCATCCATAAAATGTGTACGACCGATCTTCACAATTTTCATGAAATCCTTTGATTTTTTTTCAAAGGTGTTTTTCAGATTTTCCAAAGCGGGTAAAGTAAGATCATGCAAAATTTTATAAGCTGCAATGTGCATGGCAGTTGGAAAAGTGTCGTTGCTCGATTGCGATTTGTTTACATCATCATTGGGATGCAAAAATTTTTCTTTATCAGTTAGCTTTCCTCCATTCAAAACATGGCCGCGATAAGCAATCACTTCATTCACATTCATATTGCTTTGCGTTCCGCTTCCGGTTTGCCATACCACAAGTGGAAACTGGTCATTTAATTTTCCAGCAAGGATTTCATCACACACTTTCGATATCAGATCCAATTTTTCTTTTGAAAGAACGCCCGCATCAAAATTGGTAATTGCAGCCGCCTTTTTCAAATATGCAAATGCCTGGATAATTTCTTTTGGCATCTTATTGATGTCTTGTGCAATTTTAAAATTCCCTACGCTCCTTTGTGTTTGTGCGCCGTAATAAGCATCTGAAGGGACTTTTACTTCTCCCATTGTATCCTTTTCTGTTCTGTAGTCCATGTTATTTCAAATTAAATTAAAAGATTCTTTTGCAAATTTAATTCAATGGGCGGAGAGAGGTTAAAGACAATTTTTCCCTTGCTTAGACAATTGTTGAATCCGGCAATTATTTGAAAACCGGTTTGCGTTTTTCAAGGAAAGCGGATGTTCCTTCTTTTTTATCATCGCTTGAAAATACTTCTCCAAAAAGTTGTGCTTCTTTTTCAAATCCATCTTTGTTGAAGAAAGCATTTACTGCTTCAATTACTTTTGAAATTGCTAATGGAGATTTGGTCAAGATCACACTTAAAATTTCTTTCGCTTTATTCAAGAGATTATCCGGCGATTCGACATAATTTACTAAACCAAATTTCAATGCTTCCTCTGCTCCAACTATATTTCCGGTCATCATCAATTCCATCGCCTTACCTTTTCCAACGAGCATGGTTAAACGCTGAGTTCCTCCATATCCTGGAATCAATCCAAGGTTCACTTCCGGCTGTCCAAACTTTGCATTTAAACTGGCAATTCTGAAATGACAAGACATTGCCAATTCACAACCACCCCCCAAAGCAAAACCATTCACAGCTGCTATTACAGGCTTTGGACAATTTTCAATCTTAAAAAAAACATCCTGCCCTTTCTTAGCCAACGCTGCTCCTTCATCATCATTCACTGAAGTAAATTCCGAAATATCTGCGCCGGCAATAAAAGCTTTTTCTCCTGCCCCGGTTATGATAACAGCACCAATATTTTTATTGTTATAAACTTCATCCATCGCCTTGTCCAATTCTTCCAAAACAGTTTTGTTTAAGGCGTTCAGTTTTTCCGGCCTGTTAATGGTGAGGGTGAAAATTTTATTTTCTAACTCTGTTTTTAAAGTACTGTAACTCATTATCCTGCTTTTATCACCTCTTAAAAATTCCTATTTTCTCTAACCCAATCAGAAATGTAATCTGCAATTTCAGAAGTAGAAGTGCCCGGAGGAAATAATTTTCCAACACCTAATTCATTAAGGTGCTTCATATCATCAGCTGGAATAATTCCTCCTCCGGTCAACAATACATCACCCATTCCTCTTTCATTCATCAATGACAGAATCTTTGGGAAAATCGTGTTGTGTGCACCGGTTAAAATACTGATGCCAATCGCATCCACATCTTCCTGTAATGCCGTGTTCACTACCATTTCAGGTGTTTGGCGCAAACCGGTATAAATCACTTCCATCCCTGCATCACGAAGTGAAGTCGCAATTACTTTTGCACCGCGATCGTGTCCATCCAATCCCACTTTTGCTACCAACACTCTTATCGCTCTTTGTCTGCCGGAAGATTTTTTTTCGGTCATATTTATTTGATTACTGAAAGTGCGTGTTCAATTCTTTTGATGGTTTCTTCTTTTCCAAGTAATGCAGCAATGTCAAAAACGCCAGGTCCATATTTTCCTCCTACCAACATTACTCGTAATGGAAGCATAAGTTCTCCCGGTTTCAAACGGCTGGCAGCGGCTAGTTCTTTAAAAGTATATTCGATATCATTTTCATTCCACGAATTCAATAAAGAATAAGAGCGGATCAGTTCAACAAAAAACTGTGCCTTTTGCTCATTCCACTTTTGAAGAATAGTATCCGTGTCAATAGTTGCCGGCGCATTAAAAAAGAAAGAAGATTGTTGCCAAAAATCAGTAAGTAATGTGCAGCGCTCTTTTACTAATTCAATAATCTTGTCCAGCTTACTTTCATCCACACCGGAAACTCCATGTTCGCTAAGAAAACTTTTCACATCAGGTTTCAGTCTTTCAACCTCTGATCTTTTTATCCATTCATGATTAAACCATTTTGCTTTTTCAAAATCGAATTTCGCGCCGTGGGCATGCACTCTTTCCATCGAAAATTTTTCTTTCATTTCATCCAAAGAAAAAATTTCCTGCTCAGTCCCATCATTCCAACCAAGTAATGCAAGCATGTTTATAAAAGCTTCATGCATAAATCCAATTTCTTTAAAACCCTTTACCACACCG
>DASTXM010000020.1:0-3468 GCA_035765495.1 Hanamia sp. | reverse complement strand
TAGTGCCAGGTTGAATAAGCGAAGACATAGAAAGAAGTATATCTGTTTTGAAATGAGAATTCTGCGGGATGTCTTTCATCACTCCGGTTACCGTAGCGGTAATTTTTCCATCAAGGGTTAAGGTTTTCCCGAGGCAATCAGCAGTGCCAAAATATTTTTTAGCCGCAGTTTCGGAAAGCACCATTGTATAAGGCGCAACAAAAACAGTTGCAGCGGTCCCTTTAATTAAAGGAAAAGAAAAAACAGAAAAGATCGATGAATCTGCATAAGCAAGTGTTTCTTCCCCAAAATTGTTTTCATCCTTTTGTACAATATAGTAATCCAAAAAAATTCTTGTGGCCGTTTGCACTTCGGGAAAGGAAGCTTGAATAGCTTCAGCGAGAGACGCAGAGGAAGTTTCATAATTAATTCCTGAAGGTGTTTTTACATCTGTACTTATCCGGTAAATCCGATCTGCATTGGAATTAAATTTATCATAGCTGAGTTCAAACTTTACAAACAGCAAAGCAAAATATACGACAGACAATGCCGTTGCAAAGCCTGCTAAATTAATGGCTGAAAAAACCTTATACTCTCTTAAATATTTGAACGTTGTTTTTAAATAATGTTTTAGCATTCACCGAAGATTATGTAAAAGATTTTATTTAGGTTATTCAAATTCATAAAAAATGATCATTTATGATAATTTATTCACTCCTCAAACTCTTCACCGGATTCGCCATCGCCGCTTTTATCGCCTGGTAAAATATAGTTGCCAAGGCAATGAAAACCGCCAGCAGCGCCGCTCCCGTCAATATCCACCAACTGATTTGAATTCTATAGGCAAAGCCCTGCAACCACTTGTTCATTGCAATCCATGCGATGGGAATAGCAATTACTGAAGCGATTAAAACAAGCTTTAAAAAATCTTTTGAAAGCATCGAAACGATGTTGATGCCATTGGCTCCCAACACTTTTCTGATACCAATTTCCTTTGCTCTTTGTTCTGCTGCAAACGTGATCAGTCCCAACAACCCAAGACAGGCAATTAAAATAGCAAGCCCGGAAAATGTCATTGAAATTTTCCCCATTCTCGCTTCGTTGCTATAGGTTTTATTGAAATCATCATCCATGAAGGAATAAGAAAAAGGCTGCTCAGGAGCAAGACTTTTAAATTTATCCTGGATCATAGAAATCAGGTGCGGCATATTAGCAGAGTGAACACGAAAGGCGATGCTGCTGTTTTGTCGCTCATAAAAAAAGCAAAGTGGCGTTACAACCTGGCGAAGTGTATTGAAATTAAAATTCTTTACAACGCCAATAATGTGATATTTGGTAAGCTCTTTTTTCGGAAAATTATTCATGTAATACAATGGCCTGTTCAATGGATCGTTAAACCCAAACAGCTTTGCAGCAGCTTCATTAATAATAACGCCTGATGAATCGGTTGGAAAATCTGCTGAAAAATTTCTTCCCTTCGCCATCTTCATTCCCAACGTTGGAATATAATTTTCATCAATTCTCCAGATTTGTGTGCTCACGGCATCTTTCGTGTCTGCAGTTGCATCAGGGAAAAGAGGACTGTCGTTTCTCCAGCCTGAAGTTGGAAGATACCCGGTCATGGTTGCATTCTCAACTCCGTTAAATTTTTTCACTTCATCTTCAAAAACTTTTGCCTGCTGCCCAAGAGCATCTGTGTTTTTGATGATCAATACATGACTTCTGTCGAAACCGATGTCTTTATTGCGGATATAATTTAGCTGAACGTAAATCACCAAAGTGCCAACTACCAAAATAATTGAAATACAAAATTGAAAAACTACCAATCCGCTGCGCAGCCAGCTCGACTTGAAACCTTTTGCCAGCTTGCCTTTCAGCACCTGCACCGGTTTAAAAGCGCTGAGATAAAAAGCTGGATAGCTTCCGGCAATCAACCCTACAACAATCATTAATACAATTGCTGCAGGCAACAGCCACGGTTTTAAAAACAGATCGAGCGTCATATCTTTCCCGGAAAGCTGGTTGAAATAAGGAAGCAACACTGCGGCAATCACAAGCGCAAGTGCAAGCGACAGAAAACTAATCAAAACGGACTCTGAAAGAAATTGCATGATCAGATTTTGACGCAACGAGCCAAGCACTTTTCTGACGCCGACTTCCTTAGCCCTGTTTGCAGAACGCGCTGTTGACAGGTTCATAAAATTCACGCACGCGATCAGCAAAATAAAAAAGGCGATCAGTGAAAAAATATAAACGTATTCAATGTTCCCGTTTGCCTCAAGCTCGCCGGCTTTATTGGAATACAAATGAATTTTTGTAAGCGGCGTCAGGGAATAGTGCAAATAATTTCCCTGCTGTGCAAACTTTTCGGGAGTTAAATTCATTGATTGAAAAACAGGCGCTACATACCTCATCACAAAACCATTCAGCTGTCCTGAAAGATGCTTTGCATCAGCACCTTTTTTCAAAACAATGTATGTGTTGAAATTGTTGCTGGTCCATTGATTGATCTCATAAGGCGACAACTGCCCATATAGGCTGATAAAAAAGTCATAATGAAAATGAGATTGCTTTGGAATGTCTTTTATAACACCGGTAATCTTATAATTTCCGGTATCGCCAATGATCAAAGTTTTGCCAACAACATCTGTTGAGTTAAAATATTTCTTTGCAGTGCTTTCAGTTAATACAACCGAATTCGGTTCTGTCAAAGCTGTGGAAGGATCGCCATGGATCATCGGAAGTGTGAAAACAGAAAACAAAGTAGAATCTGCATAAATCACTTTATCTTCCTCAACATTTTGATTTCCTTTCTTCACCATAATTCCGCCATGATCGCGAAAACGAACATACTGCTCAACCTCCGGATAATCCTGTTTTAAGGTCGGACCCATCGGATCCGGCACCTGGGCTAAAACAAAATGATTGCCTCCAAACTGAAGGTCAGCATCAATGCGATAAATGCGATCGGCTTTTGTGTTATACCGGTCGTAGCCCAATTCATTATTTACATAAAATAAGATCAGCAGGCAAATAGAAAGACCTATTGCCAATCCAAAAATATTAATAGCAGAAAAACCTTTATTTTTCCAAAGATTTCTGAAAGCGATTTTAAAATAATTTTTAAACATTTTTTCTAGTTCTTAGTTGGTAGTTCCTAGTCGTAGTTTATAGTACCACAGAAATAATCCGCATTTTTAATTCAAATAATTTTCGCATACGCGTTCCTGTTACCTGCATTAGATTTTCCCATTTTCGTATTTTCCAATTTTCACATCAGCTAATTATTCACTTCTCAAACTCTTCACAGGGTTAGCAACAGCAGCTTTGATTGCCTGGAAACTAACGGTTAACAAAGCAATTAAAATGGCAAGCAAACCGGCCAGGATAAAAACCCAGAAGCCGATATTGATCCGGTAGGCAAAGCCTTCCAACCATTTGTGCATTCCAAACCATGCTATCGGCGAAGCGATGACAAGTGCGATTAAA
>DASTXM010000019.1:0-6056 GCA_035765495.1 Hanamia sp. | reverse complement strand
AGGCGGATTCAATGCCTGGTTTTCATTGGATAATTATTTTTCTACAGGTATTGGAGAATCTTTCTAATGATATTGGGTTAAAAAGAAAAGAAGTTGACTGACATCAGATTTTGATTTGGATTTTCGTGGATAGTGGTCCGGCGATCACCGGTAAGATTTTCAGTGGATGTTGGATCATGATTAATGTTTGTTCAAACATCAATCAACTTCTGAGAACAAAGATAGGCTGATGCACTACACCCAACAAGCGCAAGTTTGACTGTTTTTGGTGTTATTGAATTTACGGTGTGAATCGTAGAATTACCAATACATTCTCGCGTACAAATACGAAAATGATGGAATAAAAAAGCAAATAATGCAATTGTTTAGTTTGCTCCTAAGCATGTCTTTCGCTTCCTTCACCCAAAAAATGCATTCTTTCCAGGTAAGGAATAAATCTTTTGTCAGTTCTGAAAAAGGAAAAAAGTTCGGAAATTCCAATCCAGGTCAAAACATTGTCATGCTGCTCAAAAGCTTTCTCTGTATATTGAATGGCCTTGGCGAAATCTTTTAGAGTATAAGCCACCATAGCCAGCACCGTTCCTGAGATATATTCTTTTTCAGAACGGTTGATAAGTTCCTCAGCGATACTTTTTGCTGCAGCTTCATTTCCGGTTTTGTTATAGAGGTAAAACAATTGCCCCAGTGGGTATTGATGCCTGCCGGAAAGTTCGAGTGATCTTTTTAATGATTCTTCTGCTTCCTTAATTTGGTTCAATCCCAGGTAACTCATGCCCAGACTGCTATAAGCAAGGAAAGAACCCGCGTCCAATTCAACGGCCATTTTTGCCGCTTCAAGACCGTCCGCAAATTTGCCATAATTATAATTGACAAAAGCAAGGAGGTGGTGAGAATGAGATACCAGCGGCTCCAATTCAATTGCATACCGGGCTTCACGAACCGAGCCAGTGAAATCTTTTTCTATCCAGCACAAATATTGGCTGTACCAATAATGAGCGGGTGCATAGCGCGGATTCATGTCAAATATTTTTTCAAACTGCTTCCGTGCTTCTATCCAGTTCCAGTTGTAGAACATCGAAACGAAAGCTAAAACCGAGTAAGGTTCTGCCCTTCCCGGGTCTTCCCTGATCGCTTTTTGTGCGGCGTCCAATGCTTTGGGAATTGCTTCATCGGGCGGCAGCATTGAATAGAAGGCCAGCAAAGCATAAGTATCGGCAATACCTGCATGAGCTAATGCAAAATGTTCGTCAAGTATGGTAGCCTGGATAAAGTAAGTAAGCCCCTGCTGCAATGCCATTCCTCTTTTATTCCAGAAGAACCTGCCTTTCAAATACAAATCATATGCGGATTTATTTTTTGTAGGTGCTTTATAGAGTGACTTTTTTTCCTGGTGCAACAGAGTGACTTTCAATTTTTCGGTAATCGCTGTTGCAATCTCATCCTGGATGGCAAAGATGTCGTCCATATTCCTGTCGAACTTTTCAGACCAAAGATGAAATCCATTCTTTGCATTGATCAACCGTGCAGAAATGCGCACATGCTTATCCTGTTTACGCACACTTCCTTCAAGAATAGTATCTACATGCAGCTTATTGCGCACTTCCGAAGGATCAATATTTTTTCCTTTGAATTGAAAAGAAGAAGAACGGCCCGCAACCTTAAGGTCTTTTAACTGCGAAAGCGATCCAAGGATCTCTTCTGCAATCCCATCACTAAAATATTCCTGCCCGGGATCATTGCTGAGGTTGATGAAAGGCAACACGGCGATTGATTTTTCTGACGCTTTAGGATAGGCTTTTTCGCCTTTCCCCTTCAGGTAATTTGCATCAGGAACAACGAGACCGGTATTGCTGATGCAAAAGATCTCCACCTCATCCTTAACATTTTTAAAATGAAAGAATCCCAATGAACGAACTTCTATCTCCTTTTTATTTTTAATATCGTCATAAACTTTTGCAGAAATAAAGATACTGCCGGGAACGGCAAAGGATTCGAGTCTTGAAGCGACATTGACTCCATCGCCATAAATGTTTTTATTTTCAAAAATGACATCCCCGGCATGGATACCAATTCGCAAAGGAACTACAGGTGGAATTTGCATTTGCTTCTGAATGTAGATGGCTTCAGTGACACATTCCGTTGTGCTTGAGAAACTGCAAAGAACGCCGTCGCCTTTAAACTCGATGATTTGACCATTGTGTTTCACTACTTCCTCATTGAACGCCTGCTCCAGCTTTTTGCGGCTGTTCATCGCCAATACTTCATCCTCCTGCATCATAGCAGTAAAGCCGGCAATGTCGGCAAACAAAATGGCTACTAACTGGCGGGGATTTCGCATTACACAAATTATAATTTTCTCTTTAGCAAGATAATTGAATTATCAATGTGAAAATGGGAAAGCCGAGAATTTGAAAGCCGATGGCTATCGGATGTGAAAATGAATCCTGCTGCTTTTGTTACAGGTGTCTAAGGTTTTGTTTTGCTGACGCAAAATTAGTTCGCCACGAAGACAGGAAAGACAGGAAGGAACAGCTAAGAAAAGCGCCACCGTTTATTGAAAAAAAACACGTTAAAGTTCGTTTACTGGTAGCCGTTAGTGAGTCAGTACAAAAGATTTGAAATTGTTAATTCCCAAACCTCCAAATTAAAAAAAGGAACCTGTCTTCATTTGAAAACTGTTCCTTTTTGAACCACAGAGCTCTCCTGTTTCACCAGGTAAAGAGCCGATCACACCCCAGAGGAAATCAATATCTTCACGGTAGATGTATTCTCACTACCAGTACCGGAATCCTGTTAAGTACCAGGTAATTTTGCTTGATAGTATAACCATTCTGATTGCCAATCGAAATATCAGCCGCTATTTTTTTATAGTGAGAAGCACTTATAAAAAAAGGTATGCTGGCGAGATCCGCTACTACTCCCCCAAGCATAAGAAAGCCGTATGCGTTACTTGCGCCGTTATCTTCACAAAATATACAGAAGGTTTGGTTGAATCCAATAGCACCCCCGATTATAGCTGCAGTGCCGGCCCCCAACAGAACCCACGCTACTGTCTTTTTATCTTTACTTTTTTGAAGATAATAATCTTTGTCTTTTACTTCCATTGTTTTTTGCTGACAGAATGAAGTTGCCATAAGGGATGCCAGCATCAATGATAATATCACCTTTTTCATAACCTCCACTTTAGTTGCTGTGTAAACCATTTTTGAAAATTGGTTTACCAATTAAATTCAATATTAAAAATAGGAAGTCAGAGACGACTATTTTGATAACTACCGTTAGGGAAAAGAATGATTTATATCAGTGGAGGCAAATAGGAAAATGTGAAAATTTGATAATGTGAAAATATTAAAATGAAAGCCACTGCTTTCGTTGGTTCTGTTTGAAAATGATTTTTGCTGGTTGTTTTTTTTTACTGGTTACTGTTAAGTAAAAGGAAGGCATACTACTTATTTTATAATATAAACCATTCCTTTTATCACCTGGGTATTATTCTTGAGATCAATCAGGTAAACATAAGCACCAGCATCCTGGGGCATGCCATTGAATGTTCCATCCCACCAAATGTTTTTGCCATTGTTGTCAAAAACCTTTTGGCCATACCGGTTGTACACCTGCACTTCTGCGCCCGGAAATGCCTGTAGCGGCTCAATTACCCATGTATCGTTTATGCCATCACCGTTAGGTGTAAACGCATTTGGAATATACAATTGCTGGTACACCTTCACCAGGACACTATCTCTTGCTGTTGGGCAGCCTTTATTCGAAAAAACATTCAATACATAAATTTGGTTGGTGGAAGGATTTACGACAGGATTAAGCGAAGAACTTCCGGAAATATTAGCCGCGGGCGTCCATAAATAATTTACATCCGTGCCTCGTGCAGTACCTTGAAGTGTAGCCGTTTGTCCTTTAATGATCACCTTATCCCGCCCTGCATCCGCGAAAGGATTTTTATTTACCGTAATGAGAAGTGAATCTGCGACAATACATTGATCATGGGCAGCCTGGAGCGTGTACACGGTTGTTTCCAAAGGCGAGGCTACCGGGTTTGGAATTGCAGGATCAGAAAGTCCGGTGGGTGGCAACCATTGATAAGAAGTAATATAATTACTACCCGTGCTTTGCAATTGAACCGAACTGCCTTCACATATCTCCCGGTCATTTCCGGCGTTGATCTCAGGAGGCGTGGTTAGAGTAGCTATGGTAGAATCGTTACTGGCGCAGCCTTTGTCGGAGGTAGCCGTTACATAATATTCGCCATTGTTAATTTCTGAAGCAACAGGAATAAATGGATTTTGTTCAGTACTTGAAAAGCCTGCCGGGCCTTTCCACGAAAACAGGTATCCTTCACTGGCTTTTAAAAACAATGTATCTCCGAGGCAGTGCCCCACAGTTGAGGCATTTATGACCGGATATTTGTTTACTCCCACAGCCACCACATTTGAATAAATGGAGCAGGACGATACACCTATATTTTGCATTTGGGAAACGGCCAACCTGTAAAGGTATCTACCAATTGCATTTGTCGCAGGTCTTCTATAAACAGAATCTGTAGCGCCACTGATATTTGTAAAATTATTGCCTCCATCTGAACTTTGTTGCCACTGGTAAGCGGGATCAGAATAACCTGAAGAAACATCGGCGTGAATGGAAAAGACGGAAGTATCGCCTGTGCAAACATCTACCGAATCAAGGGAACCATTAATAGCAGCCGACACTAACGGACCGCATGCACGAAAAGTTATGTCATCGAGGGCAATATCATTACCACAGCCGCCAGGTGCATTATTGGTCATTCTCAAAACAACGGAACTGATATCCACTGTTGTGGCAAAAAAGAAACCATATTGTTTCCATCCCTGGTTTTGGGGAATGTCGCCGGTGGAATAAGATTTCAAAACTGTTCCTGAAGGCGTTTCAATACTAAAGGTAATATTTGGTTTAATCGCGTTGCCGCTACAGGCAAAAGAGGCCGTGAGATTATAGATCCATGCTGCAAATTCATAGGTAGTATTCGGGCACAAACCATTTACCTTTTTTACAAAAAAATCCCCGGGATTATAAGAAGCATTCACCACCATCATGTATCCTTTTGAACCATCGCCGGGAGTATGGTCCCCGGTAGAGAACCATGTATCGCCAAAACAATTGCCAACAGAATTGGAAACCGTGTAGTATCCATCATTCGGGCAACCGTCACTCACATAAGGATAGCTTGTAGAGGCCCCGAGGGAAGCGCCCGGGTTATTGCCTGAGCCAAATGTAATATTCACCACCGGGTCGCCGAGGCTTCCCTTACAAAGTTGCGCGCATATTTTATTGGGTAAAATAAAAGATACAAGCAATGTACACGCTAAAAGTTTATTTAGGCTTCTCATGAGAAATCAAGCGGTTATTCTATTACCTTACGGATGCTGTACAAAGATACCGCAAGGTTGGCGAGAATCAGAAAATGTGAAAATTTGATAATGTGAAAATGCATGCCGCCGCATTCGTTGATTCTGTTTGAAAATGTTTTTTGCTGGCGCAAAAGGGTCTTGCGCACGAAGACAGAAAGTCCGAAAGGACCACGAAGGATTGTGCAGACCTCATCCTAACCTTTCTCCCGGGGAGAAGGACGTGCTCTGTATTTAGTTCGGTAATTCATTTTTGTTTTTATCCCAAAGCGAACATCAACAATAAAAAAATATCTCTTTTTCCTTCGTTTACTCATTTCCGTTAGCAGCTATTTTTGCTGGCGCAAAAGGGTTTTGCGCACAAAGACACGAAAGCCACAAAGAGGCACAAAGAAGTGTTTCTTCCCGGGGAATTTTTTCTTTTTGCATCTTCCTAAAACTTCTTTGTGATTCTTCATGTCCCGGAGTCTTCGTGGTTTCTTCTTTATTGACACAAAAAAAGCTCCCGTTTTTGGTGGGAGCTTAATTTTTTAATCCTGTGGGTCAGTTTTAAAAAGGATAGACTTTAAGGCGGATTCAATGCCTGGTTTTCATTGGATAATTATTTTTCTACAGGTATTGGAGAATCTTTCTAATGATATTGGGTTAAAAAGAAAA
>DASTXM010000018.1:0-70850 GCA_035765495.1 Hanamia sp. | reverse complement strand
CGCTATTTCCTCGCATTTCATCATGTAAAGATTTACAATGATTCCTTGCAAAGCGTTTGCGACAGCTTATTCATTTCTTCAAAAGATTCTGTATTCCGGTTGTATTACAATCCTGTTGTGTGGAGCGGACATACGCAGATCCTGGGTGACACAATGTTCCTTTTTACCAAAAACAAGCAGCCTGAAAGGTTGTATGTTTTTGAAAGCGGGTTGATAGTAAACAAAACAAAAGAAGGATTTTTTAACCAAATGGCAGGCAAGACGATCAACGGATATTTTGTTGATGGTAAAATCGATTACATGCGCGTGAAGGGAACACAAGCTGAAAGTATTTATTACATTCAAAATGAAGACAGCGCATATGTAGGAATGAACCGTGCCACGGGAGACGTGATTGATCTTTACTTTAAAAAGGATGATTTAACCAAGGTGATCTTTATCAATTCTGTCCAGGGAAAAATGTACCCGATGGACCAGATCCCCGATGATCAAAAACAATTGAAATCTTTTCAATGGCTGGATGACCGGCGCCCAAAAAACAGGGCGGAATTATTTGAATAACTTCATCTCTTTTCTTAAACAGTGAATCAATAAATAACACAAATTTTTATTTTTGATCTTGCCTGAACGTTAGTAATTTGCTTTTTCGCTCATTCATTATTTGCCACAGAAGGAGGCAAATCTGCATCGATCTTGTTATCATTAACTTTCAAGTCAGGAAAGAAAGAAACCACTAATAATGTCACACAACTTATTGTCAAAAGGTAAATACCATATTGCTTTTCAGGGCAATAACCTCTATAACAGGAAGTAAAAATCACATAAGTTTTAAGGAGGTATCCTACATTGAGTGCGGCAAAAAAGATTAGTGTTCTTTTGGCCCAGATCTTATTTATGAAAATTAATATCACAGAGGCAACCGCGAAGAAGACAAACACAATTCCCGGTTTGCCATACATATTTTGCTCTGTAAAAAAACCGGTAAAGGATTTTTGAAGATCAGGATAATAAGCCCATGGAAGAAAACAACTTATGACCAACACAATTGATGCAAGAAAGCCTAAGGGTTTGTAATACTTCATAATTCTCGGCAAAAATGTTATGCAATTTGCGCTGCAATGTTAGCTTAAATTTTTTATTTAAGCTTAATGGCAACGGGGTAGTAAAACAACAAAAAACTTTTTTTTTATTTTGCTTCCGGTTCAACATTCTTGAGATTGATACCAATGATCAGCCATAAGATCCATGTAAGAGCAACGAAAATAGCAATGATCTGTGGAAACCAATAAGCAAGGAGGGCACAAACACTGTAAAGCGCAATTGCATAATAACTTCTATTCAGATTTTCGCGCGCATAACGTTGGCCTATTGTAGTGTTAATCAGTGGTCTTGAACTGTTGAGAGCAGCTGAACACATTAAAGTCCATCCAAAAGCCTGCAGTGCAAAAACAGCGCTATACAACATAACTGCCGGTGACGCACGATCTGTCAAAACAAATTCGCCGAGCATTGAAGTAGGAAAGGGCACAAACACAACCGTCAGCAGCAATAGTCCATTTGCATAAACAAAAGGAGGAGACGATTTTTCAACAAACTTCAAGGCTTCATGATGGTTTACCCATGTGATTAATATAGTAATGAAACTGAGCAGGAAAGCAAATATGCTTGGCAGAAGATGTCTTAGCGTGATCCAAAGCTGCTGTTTATCACTGATTTGTTCGGCAGAGGGGATTTTTATATCAATGATCAACAGTGTTATTGCAATCGCAAACACTCCATCACTGAAAGCTTCCAGCCTTGTATTTTCATTTTCTTTTTGCATTGGTCCGGGGTTTTGAAAGAAAAAAAGAAAGTTTGATAATTAAGAAAATCCTGGAGATGAGTGGTGAGATTAAGATCAGCAAGGTGAAGTTTTTTTCAAATCTACCAGTTTTTACCGGGCCCCGGAAGCGAAAAGGGTTTTAGTAGAACAATTCCTTGATGAAATTATGAACATAATCAGATACAAATTCCCGGCAACGTTTCCGTAAATAATTCCAACTCTTTATCAAACCGTTTCTATTTTTGAAAGAGATCTTTTCTTAAAAGTAATGATTTTTTTTCAAAACAAAATTTCACTTTCTTTTCTTTGCGTTATTCTTTTTTGTGGAAAATTTTGTAAAAAATTGAATGCTTTAAAATCAGGATAATTTAAAAACTGAAAATTTAAATAATATGCAATTATCGCGCTATACATTAAAAAACATTACTTCTGAGAAAGTTGCTTTGCCTGATGAAGAGATGTTTGAATTACCTGAAAAGGTTTTGCAATTCGGCACCGGAATTTTGCTTCGGGGATTACCGGATTATTTTATTGATGCTGCCAATAAAGTCGGCATTTTTAATGGAAGGATCGTTGTTGTAAAGTCAACTTCAAAGGGAGATACGGCAGCCTTTGAAAAACAAGATGGCCTTTATACATTGTGTGAGCGTGGCATCCAGGATGGTAAAAAAGTGGAAGAGAATATTATTTGTTCTGCTATCAATCGTGTTTTTAATGCCAATGAAGAATGGAGTGAAATCCTGAAATGTGCACACAATCAAGAATTACAAATAATTATTTCCAATACGACAGAAGTAGGTATTCAGTTGGTGAAGGATGATATACATAAACATCCGCCCGTTTCTTATCCAGGCAAATTACTCTCCTTCTTGTACGAAAGATTTAAAGCCTTCAATGGCAGCAAGGAAAGTGGTTTCGTGATCATTCCTACTGAACTGATCTCAGAAAATGGAAAAAAACTTGAATCAATTGTTTTGGAATTGGCATATTTGAATTCCCTCGAAGATGAGTTTATTAAATGGCTTGAAAACAGCAATTATTTCTGCAGTTCATTGGTTGATAGAATTGTCACCGGTATGCCTTCAAAAGAAAAAAGAAATGAAATTGAAAGCGAACTGGGTTATAGTGATGATTTGTTGACAATGTCTGAAGTGTATAGTTTATGGGCGATTGAAGGGGATGAAACAATAAAGGAAATCTTATCTTTTGCTGATGCGAATGAAGGTGTTGTAATTGAGCCAAATATTGATCAGTACCGCGAATTGAAATTAAGATTGTTGAACGGTACCCATACTTTGACTTGCGCTATTGCATTTCTTTCAGGCTTGAATACAGTTGATAATGCAATGCAAAATGAAAGTTTTTCATCACTTATTGAAAGCCTGATGCGAAACGAGATTTCGCCATCCATTCCTTATGAAATTGAAGACTCCAGGAAACAAGCATTTATTTCTAAAGTGCTTGACAGGTTCAAAAATCCGCATATTGCTCATCGATGGAAAAGCATTACGTTCAACTATTCTTCAAAGATGAAAATGAGATGCATTCCTTTATTAATGAATCATTATCAACAATCTGAAAACGTTCCTCAACTGTTTGCTTTGGGATTTGCTGCTTACCTTTATTTTATGAAACCGGTTAAGCAAAACGGGAAAGAATTTTATGGTGAAGCAAATGGCAAAGAGTATTTGATAGAAGATCCGGCAGCCGAAAAGTTTTACCATTTTTGGAACAACAAAAATCCAGAAGATGTAGTAAACGAAGTTTTAAAGGATATTTCTTTTTGGGGCCATGATCTTTCACAATTAAAAGGCTTTAATGATGCGGTTACAGATTATTTGAAAAGAATTATTGAAAATGGAATGAAGACCGAACTTGAAGCTTTTCATTCTTCAAAAACAATAGTATAGAAATGAAACAAAGAGTGATGAAGGTTCATCCTGCTGATAACGTTTTGGTAGCCCTGGATGACCTTTCTGCAAATGAAAAAATTACTTATAACGGTGATGAGTACACGCTGATTAACAGGGTGCCTGCCAAGCATAAGTTTGTGATGAATGATTTGAAACAGGGAGATGAAATTTATATGTATGGTGTGTTGGTGGGAAAGGCTGAAACAGAAATTCCGGCCGGAAGCCGAATTACCACATCAAATGTAAAACACGCCGCCAGCGGTTTTTCGGCAGGTGAACGAAAATTAGAATGGAGCCAGCCTGACATTTCAAAATTTGCCAACAGGACTTTTAATGGTTTTCATCGCCCTGATGGAAAAGTGGGAACAGCAAATTACTGGTTGGTAATTCCAATGGTTTTTTGTGAAAACAGGAATGTTGAAGTGTTGCGTGAAGCTCTTGTGAATGAGTTGGGATATGGAAGAAACCGTGAATCAAAGCTCGGGGTTTCGAAATTGATAGAATTGTATAAAGAAGGAAGGGATATCGATGGAATTTTAAACGCGGATATTTCTTCGAAGGTGAATGAAGAAAAAAAACAAAGAGTTTTTCCCAATGTTGATGGTATAAAATTTCTAACGCACGAAGCGGGATGTGGCGGCACAAGGGATGATGCACGCGCTCTTTGTGGTTTGCTCGCAGGATATATTACTCATTCAAATGTAGCAGGGGCAACGGTTTTAAGTCTTGGTTGCCAGAATGCCCAGGTGGGTATTTTGCAGGAAGAAATAAAAAAGAGGGATAAGAATTTTTCAAAACCATTGTATATACTTGAACAACAACAGGTGGGAACCGGATCAGAACTGATCTCAAAAGCGATTAAGCAAACTTTCGCCGGATTGGTCGAGGCCAACAAACTTGCAAGAAAACCAGCTCCGCTTTCCAAACTTTGTATTGGCCTGGAGTGTGGAGGTTCCGACGGTTTTAGTGGTATTTCTGCCAACCCCGCGATTGGTTACACTTCTGATTTGCTTGTTGCTCTTGGGGGTTCAGTAATACTTTCTGAATTTCCTGAATTGTGTGGTGTAGAACAAAATTTAAGTGATCGTTGTGTTGATCTTGAAACTGCTGAACGCTTTGGCAAGCTGATGCGGGTTTATAATGAAAGAGCAAAAGCGGTGGGATCCGGCTTCGATATGAATCCTTCTCCGGGAAATATAAAAGACGGCTTGATCACTGATGCAATTAAATCAGCCGGTGCTGCGAAAAAAGGCGGCACTTCACCGGTAACGGATGTTTTGGATTATCTGGAAATGGTTACGAAAGCCGGGCTGAATCTTTTGTGCACTCCGGGCAATGATGTTGAAAGTACAACTGCCGAAGTTGCAGCGGGAGCAAATATTGTTTTGTTCACTACAGGGCTTGGTACACCGACAGGCAACCCGGTTTCACCGGTTATCAAAGTGTCGAGCAATACCGCTTTATACAAAAAAATGAACGACATAATTGACATCAATACCGGCACTATAATCGATGGAGAAGAAACTGTTGAAGAAGCAGGGGAACGGATTTTGGATTATGTGATCAAAGTGGCCAGTGGTGAAACAGAAGTGAGTGCGGTAAGGCATTTACAAAATGATTTTATCCCATGGAAGCGCGGCGTTAGTTTATAAGAATTTTTTAAAACAAGGTTGAGAAATATTAAAAGATGAAGAAGTTTTTAAGTAAGAATTTTTTGTTGGATACGGAATTTGCTCAAAAATTATATCATGATTATGCAGAGGAAATGCCCATCATTGATTATCACTGTCACCTGCCGGTGGAACAAATTGCCAACGATATAAATTTTGAAAACCTTACCCAGGTTTGGTTGTATGGAGATCATTATAAATGGCGCGCAATGCGCACCAATGGTGTAGATGAAAGTTATTGCACCGGCGATAAAAGTGATTGGGAAAAATTTGAAAAATGGGCCGAAACGGTTCCTTATACTTTACGCAATCCGCTTTATCAATGGACACATCTTGAACTAAGAAGATATTTTGATGTTGACGAAATTCTGAATCCGTCCACTGCAAAAATGATCTATGATAAGTGCAGTAAAAAATTGCGGAGCAAAGAATATTCTGTTCGGAATCTATTAAGAAAGATGAATGTGAAAGTTGTTTGTACGACAGATGATCCTGTTGACACGCTTGAGTATCATCGAAAAATAAAGAATGATGGATTTGAAATAAAAATACTTCCTGCTTTCCGACCCGATAAAGCGATGGCGGTAGATGATACGGCAGAGTTTAGAAATTATTTGAGTAAACTGCAAGAGGTGAGTGGCATCCAAATTTCGACATTCGATTCCTATCTTGATGCGCTCAAACAACGCCATGATTTTTTTGCGGCCAATGGTTGTTCGGTTTCTGATCACGGACTTGAATACATATATGCGGAGGATTATTCGGATCATCAAATAAATTCTATTTTCAATAAGGTATTTGCAGGTAATGAACTGAACGCAGAAGAGAAATTGAAATTTAAGTCGGCAATGCTTTACATTTTTGCTACCTGGGATCATGAAAAAGGATGGGTACAACAATACCATGTAGGCGCATTCCGCAACAATAACATCAAAGCCAAAATGATCAATGGTCCTGATACCGGTTGGGATTCTATAGGCGATTTTCGGCAAGGAGATTCTATGGTTAAATTTCTAAGTCGCCTCGATTTAAACAATCAACTTACCAAAACGATTATTTACAACCTGAATCCATCTGACAATGAATTGATCGCCACTATGACCGGGAATTTTAATGACGGAAGTATTCCGGGAAAAATACAATTTGGTTCAGCCTGGTGGTTTCTTGATCAGAAAGACGGCATGACCAAACAGATCAACGCTTTGTCCAATATGGGTTTGCTGAGCAGGTTTGTTGGAATGCTCACTGATTCCCGTTCATTTCTTTCGTATCCCCGTCATGAATATTTCAGGCGGATACTCTGTAATCTTTTTGGGGAAGAGATCGACAATGGCGAACTTCCTGGCGACTTGAAATGGACAGGTAAGATCATCCAGGATATTTGCTTTAATAATGCCAAAAATTATTTTGGCTGGTAAGATGCCGTTCTTTTCTACTATTCTTTTAAATTTAAGGCTTTTTGAATTATTGCATAATAATGCAATAAACGAGAATATTGCCTGAAACTGCAATAAATATCAATATTGCATAAAACTGCAATAAATTTGATTATTGCATAAAAGTGCAATAATTTTGATTATTGTAAAAAAAAAACAATAGTTTTATTGTTGTGTATTTAAATAAGTTTTGATGGTAGCTGTTATAACAGGAGATATTATTAATTCAAAAAAGAATGCTACACGGCGATGGCTTGCTCCATTAAAAAGAGAATTGGCTAAGACCGGAAAATCTCCTAAATACTGGGAGATCTACCGTGGTGATAGCTTTCAGCTGGTAGTGAATAAACCGGAAGAGGCACTGCTGACAGCAATGAAACTCAAAGCTGTTTTAAAATCGATCAAAGGAATAAACGTGAGAATGGCGATCGGCATTGGAGACCGGACTTACAATGCGGCGAAAGTGACTGAATCGAATGGAAGCGCATTTGTGCATTCAGGAGAGAAATTTGAAACACTCACGAGCCAGCACAACCTTGCCATAAAAAGCGATTGGACGGATTTTGATGAAGAAATGAATCTCTATTTGAAACTTGCCCTGATTCCTATGAACAACTGGACAGTGAACACAGCAGAAATTGTTTCACTTGCCCTTGAAAATCCTGACAAATCACAGGAACAATTGGGCAAAATGATAGGCATCAAACAAAGCGCGATCAGTACCCGTTTGCAAAGAGCTTATTTCGGAGAATTAATGGAAGTAAATGAAATGTATCAAGCCAAAATAAAACTACTAAAATGATTATCCTGCTTAAATTGTTGCTGGCGCACTTATTTGCCGATTTTATTTTTCAGCCGGGTTCATGGGTAAAAGCGAAAGAAGAAAAGAAATTAGGTGCGTGGCAATTGTACATCCATTCATTAATTCACGGCCTCCTGGTCATCTTGTTCTTGTGGGATCAGCAATCGTGGAAATATGCCATTCCTGTTTTTGTAAGTCATTTGGTCATTGATGCAATTAAACTGATCTTGCAAAATGATAAAAACAGGAGATTGTTGTTTTTCCTTGATCAATTAGCTCATTTCATTGTGCTATACCTCATCTGGCTTTATCTGACGCAAACTTCATTTCCTGTTACAATATTTAGCAACAAAGCAGTGCTGATGCTGATTGCCGGAATTGTTTTTCTCACCAACCCGGTTTCTTTTGGCGTCAAAATATTTATTTCCAAATGGACACCAGATCCGCAAGGGCAGGACGTGGCTTCGTTGCAAAGCGCCGGTAAATTCATTGGTATTTTTGAGCGGATACTTGTTTTCGTTTTTATCATCATCAATCAATGGGCGGCGGTTGGTTTTCTGCTTGCAGCAAAATCAATTTTCAGGTTTGGTGATCTGAAAGAAGCAAAAGACAGGAAACTGACAGAGTATGTTTTGATCGGTACTCTATTAAGTTTTGGCGCTGCAATTTTTACAGCACTTTTCATCCAATATTCTTTAAGGTAAGCGCCGGCTTTTCTTTAGCTAAAAAAAAATTCCATTCATTTGTTTGTTCACTGGAGTAAACGAACCTTTAAATTGAAAAATTATTCTTCAGCAGAAACAGCTGCATGCTTTTGACTTCTACTCCAGGTAATTTTTTTGCCAAAACCCAATGTGTTGTCTGTCATCTTGATATTGTCAATTTTTACGATCCAGATATCACCCGGAACGGCTAATCCCGCCGGATTTTTCTTGTGATAAAATTTGGTTGCCTCATCTGTCAAAAAATGATTAGCCGGCAAAATTGTTCCTTCAAACTGGATACCTTTTATGACTAAAATATTAAGTTTATCCGGAAGGATTGTTCCGGCAATATGGGGATGAAATGGAAGCAAGCCGGAGTGTTTTGATTTGGATGAAGATTTAAAATACAATAATCCTTGTTGATGATTGAATACGTAAAAGCAACTGAAGCAGTAAGGTTTTCCGGATTCATCAATACAACAGAGGGAGCATGTTTTTTGTTTTTCAATGAATTGAGCGATCGAATCATTTATTAGTTCCATTCAATTTTTTTTTATGACGCTGAAGGATGTAAATTACTTATCTCATGCCGCCGAGTATCTTGATATAGTTGGTTCTTTCATAAATCGTTGGGTCGTAAACATACTGCTGGCTTAACTTTCCCTTAAATGAATGAATATCATCAAAGCCCATTCGTGACATCCAGTTTCTGAGATGCATGTTCATTTTTTCCAGGTGCTTAATTCCGTTTTTGTATAATGAGGAAGCCGTCATTACGACATCGGCGCCAGCCAAAATATATTTGATCACTTCTACGGCACTTTGTACGCCAGTGGTTGCAGCAAGGGAAATATTTACTTTGCTATAAAGCAACGCAATCCAAAGTAATGGCAACCTTATCTCACTTGATTCGCTATAGATCAAATCGGTTTTAATGCTAAGTTCATTTATATCAAAATCGGGTTGGTAAAAACGGTTGAATAATACAAGGCCATCCGCACCGGCTTTCTTCATTCGATAAGCCATATTTCCCATCGCACTAAAATAAGGATTGAGTTTTACAGCAACTGGAATTTTTATGGTGTCTTTAATGCTGTCAATAATATTCAGATAACGATGTTCCACTTCAGATGATGACATTTCAATTTCGCCCGGAATAAAAAATACGTTTACTTCAATTGCATCTGCACCGGCTTGCTCAAGCAGTTTCGAATAATAGATCCAGCCTTCATTGGTAATTCCGTTGAGGCTAGCAATTATTGGAATGTGTACTCTTTCTTTTGCTTTTCGTATGTTTTCAAGATAGGCATCTGTAGTTACCGCATATTCATGAGTAGGGAAAAAATCACGGGCTTCAGCAAAGGAATTTGATGTTTGCAATAATGCGCGCGCAAATTCTGCTTCTTCTTTTTTAATCTGTTCTTCAAACAATGAAAACATTACAACAGCTCCGGCACCACTATCTTCCATAACCATTATGTTGTCTGTTTTTTCAGATAAAGTGCACGCTGACACTACAATGGGGGAATTCAATTTTATTCCCATGTAAGTTACATCTGTTTTCATAATTGTAAATTTTTATTATGCTACCGGAACAAAATCACTTGCCTTTTTAGTGGCCAGTTCTTCATAGTTTTTCCATTTAAGGTTTACCAATTCCTGTGCATGTTGCATCAGCTTTTCAGCTTCCTCAGCATGAGTAACTGTCAGTACTTTGTATCTAAGTTCATTATAAGCATAGTCCTTTAAAGGAATTGTGGGTCTTGGAGAATCAAGCACAAATGGATTTTGATTCTTCCTTCTCAATGTCGGATTGTATCTCATCAATGGCCAATGACCCGAAGCAACGGCTTTGTTTTGCTGCTGCAATCCATATTTTAAATCATATCCATGTGCGATGCAATGACTGTAAGCCAAAATGAGTGCAGGTCCGTCATACGCTTCCGCTTCGCGCATAGCCAGCAATGTTTGTTGCGGATTGGCACCTAAAGCTACTCGCGCAACATAAACATTTCCGTAAGAGATTGCTTGCATTGCAAGATCTTTCTTGCCTCCCGGTTTTCCTGCGGCAGCAAATTTTGCAGTTGCGGCTGCAGGTGTCGCCTTGGAAGATTGGCCGCCGGTATTTGAATATACTTCTGTGTCTAAAACGAGAATCTTAATATTTCTTCCACTTGCTAATGCATGATCAAGGCCCCCATAACCGATATCATAAGCCCAACCATCACCACCAACCAACCAAACACTTCTGCGAACAAACTGGTCGCAGACTGAAAGTAAATGTGCCGCTGCAGGAGAATTGATCGCCTTTAATTTTTCTTTTAAAGTTTGTACACGTAGTTGTTGTGCGACCAACTCAGACTCCTGGATTTGGTTGGCATCAAGAATTTCGCTCACAAAACTTTCTCCAAGCTTCTCTTTTAATTCAATCAAATATTTTTTTGCAATTTCAAGTTGATTGTCCGCAGTAATTCTCATTCCCAGGCCAAATTCGGCATTGTCTTCAAAAAGTGAATTTGACCATGCAGGTCCACGGCCCTGTTTGTTTTTCGTCCAGGGAGTCGTTGGAAGATTGCCTCCATAAATTGAGGAGCATCCTGTTGCGTTGGCAACCAATAATCTTTCTCCAAAAAGTTGTGACAACAATTTGAGATAAGGTGTTTCTCCACATCCCGCACAAGCGCCCGAAAATTCAAATAAAGGTTCGAGGAATTGAGCACCATGAACTGTAGAAAAATCTATTCTTGAACGATCGTTCCAATCAATGGTTTCAAAAAACCGGATGTTCTCTTTTTCTTTTTCAATGACCGGTTCTTTGTCGGTAAGATTTATTGCTTTTAATGATGGATTTCCCTGTTGTATCACAGGACAAGCTTCTGTGCACAAATTGCAACCTGTACAATCTTCAAGATAAACCTGTAAAGTGTATTGCGTTTCAGGAAATCCTCTTGCATTAATAGGAGCATGCTTAAATCCTTCAGGTGCTTCTTCCAAATAATCAATATGATAAAACTTAGACCTTATAACACTGTGCGGACAAACATAAGCGCAGTTCCCACATTGAATGCAAAGATCCGGCTCCCACGAGGCAACAAGATCAGAAACATTTCTCTTTTCATATTGCGTAGTTCCACTTGGGTAGGTTCCATCAACGGGCATCGCACTAACCGGTAATTCATTGCCATGATCGGCCATCATTACAGAAGTTACACTTTTGACAAAATCGGGAACGTCTTTAGGCAGGTTTAATAATTCGTGAAAAGCGGTAGAAACTTTTTGGGGATAATGTACTTCATACAAATGCTCCAATGTTGAATCAACTGCCTTGAAATTTTTATCGATCACATTTTGACCTTTTTTGAAATAAGTTTTTTCAATCGCCTTTTTGATTTTCTTTATTGCATCTTCCCGTGGCAAAACCCCTGACAAGGCAAAATAGCATGTTTGCATAATGGTATTGATGCGCGTTCCCATGCCTGTATCACGCGCTACAGATGTAGCATCGATCACAAAAAATTTCAGTTTCTTTTCAACGATCGCCTGCTGAACTTGCCCCGGCAATTTGTGCCATACATCATCTTTGTCATAAGGACTGTTTAATAAAAAGGTAGCTCCTTCTTTTGCAAAATCAAGCATCTCCACTTTTTCAATAAAATTGAATTGATGGCAGGCAATAAAATCTGCTTTGGTGATGAGATAAGGTGCGCGAATAGGATTTGGACCGAAACGTAAATGTGAAACGGTTCTTGCTCCTGATTTTTTTGAATCGTAAACAAAATATCCTTGCGCAAAGAGATCAGTATTTTCCCCGATGATCTTGATGGTGTTTTTATTGGCACCAACAGTTCCATCAGCACCCAAACCAAAGAACAAACCTTGACGCCATTCAGATTCATCTAAGGTAAAAGAAGGATCGAAATCAATGCTCGTGTGCGTTACATCATCATTGATGCCAATCGTGAAATTGTTTTTTGGAATATCTTTTTTCAATTCATCAAATACTGCTTTCACCATCGCCGGTGTAAATTCTTTGGATGAAAGACCATACCTCCCTCCAATTATTTTGGGAATATTTTTCAATTGACCTTCCTGGAAAGCTTCAACCAGGGAAGACAATACATCCTGGTAAATCGGTTCCCCTGATGAGCCTGCTTCTTTCGTCCTGTCCAGAACAGCAATTGATTTTGTGGAAGCCGGTAAAGCTTTCAAGAAATGTTGCAAAGAGAATGGACGGTATAAACGGATTTGAATGACGCCGGTTTTTTCTCCTGCTTCATTTAAGGCTTTTACAGTTTCTGTTACCGTCTCACCGGCAGAGCCCATAATAATAATAACACGTTCTGCATTTGCATCGCCTGTGTATTGAAACGAATGGTAATTTCTGCCGGTCATTTTTGTGTAATCGTTCATCACCTCTTCGACGATCGCAGGCATTTTGTTGTAGTAAGCATTTATTGTTTCTCTTCCCTGGAAATAAACATCGGGATTTTGTGCAGTACCTCTTATAAATGGATTTTCCGGATTCAATCCTCTTTTCCTGTGTGCAATCACTAACTCATCATCGATCATCGATCTTATTTGTTCATCAGAAAGAAGTTCGAGTTTATTTACCTCGTGAGAAGTACGGAAGCCGTCAAAAAAATGAACAATGGGAATCCTTGATTTTAATGTAGTTGCTTGTGCAATCAATGCAAAGTCATGCGCTTCCTGCACACTTGCTGAACTTAATAAAGCAAAGCCTGTAGTCCTTGCTGCCATTACATCCTGATGATCGCCAAAAATGGAAAGCGCCTGCGCGGCAAGTGAACGTGCTGCTACATGAAAAACGGTGGGAGTAAGTTCACCGGCAATTTTATACATGTTTGGCAACATCAGCATCAATCCTTGTGATGCTGTAAATGTGGTGGTTAAAGAGCCGGTTTGCAAGGCTCCATGAACAGTTCCCGCCGCACCGCCTTCACTCTGCATTTCCATCACCTTTGGAATTCCGCCCCATATATTTTTTATTTCTTTAGAAGCCCATTCATCTGCCAATTCAGCCATTGCAGAACTTGGCGTGATGGGGTAGATTGCACAAACTTCATTGGTTCGGTAAGCAACATATGCAGCGGCTTCATTTCCATCAATAGTTGAAATTATTTTTTGGTTACTTGACATCAGTTTATCGTATTAACAGGTTCTGGAATCATTTCAATAGCGTGAGATGGACATTGCTCATAGCAAACAGCACAACCGGTACATGCATCATAATTGAATTTATAGCGGTTGCCTTTTCCTAATTTAATAATTGCGTCTTCGGGACATGCTCCAAAGCATCCGTCACATTCAAAACAGTTTCCGCAACTAAGACATCTTTGTGCTTCAAACCTTGCCTCAGCTTCTGATAAGCCGGCGATTACTTCATCAAAACTCTGAATGGCAATTGCGGGTGCAAGTTTGTCTTGTTCCTTTTGGGGAGCATCAGTTTTGTACCACATGTGTAGCTTCTTGTAGCTTGCTGTTTGGTGTTTCTCAGGCTTTTCATACGGTTGTTGTTTCAGGTAACCATCAATATATTTTGCCGCCTTTTTGCCATGCCCAATTGCGATTGTTGAACTCCGGTTTTCACCCGGCAACATGTCGCCGCCGGCAAAAATTCCTTCATAACCTGTCATTCTTTGTGCATCAATTTTTACTGTTCCGTCTTCATGGATAACAATGCCGGGGAGAGATCTTAAAAAGGACGAATCGGTTTCCTGGCGATTGGCAATGATCAACACATCGGCATCAACAGTTTCAAATTCATTAGTACCAATTGCCTTTCCCTTTTCCACCTTCATTGTTTCAAGAGTGATTTTTTTATCCTGTGTCTTTGTGATACTTTTTAAAAGGTTAATGTGAACACCTTCTGCAAGGGCATCCTCAGTTTCATAATCATAAGCCGGCATCATTTTTTTATCGCCGGCAAAATAAACTGAAACCTCAGACCCGAATCTTTTGATGATCCTTGAAAGATATAAAGCGAGCTTGCCACCTCCATAAACCACAACTTTCTTTCCTTCAAAAAATGAAGGATCAGTTTTCATTGATTTAAAAAAAGAGAATGCATCTGAAATGTAGATAGAATCATCGTTTTGGAAACTTTCGTTCTTTATCAGTTCTGCTCCAATCGAAAGAAAAACTGCATCAAATTTTCCATCCTCTTTTTCTTTTACCACATCTGTAACCTTATGATTCAAATGAATTTTAATGCCAAGGTTTGTGATCCTGTTTATTTCTTCTTCAAGAATTTCTTTAGGCAATCGATAGTCAGGAACACCTGAAGCGAGAAGGCCACCCGCAGTTTCACCTGCATCAAAAACTTCAACAGTATGTCCCATCCTTGTAAGATGGTAAGCAGCTGATAATCCGCCCGGACCAGCACCTACAACCATCACTCTTTTACCAGTTGGCGTTGCAGAAAAATTTATCTGCCATTTTTGTTTGAGCGCTTGATCGCCGATAAATCTTTCTACAGCATGAATGCTTACTGCGGTATCAATATGCGAACGGTTGCAACCGGTCTCGCACGGTTTTACACACACGCGGCCCATGATAGCCGGAAAGGGATTGTCTTCTGCAATGGTTTGAAATGCTTCGAAATAATTTCCGCTTTGTGCATACGCCATCCATGCCTGGATATTTTCTCCGGCAGGACAAGCGCTGTTGCATGGCGGCATGAAATCCATGTAAACCGGGCGGCGAAGTCTTTTTGGGCCTGTTCCTTCAGCATGAAGTGTGAGATCAACAGGTTTGGTAATATCAAACATAATTTCAAATGAAAAGTGAAATAAATATTCTTAAGCAAAGTAGAAATTATCGGAGGCAGAAAAACTGATTCAGGGCACTCACTTTTATGATGGAGGTCATATTAGAATAATAAAAACAAATTATAGGAGAAATAAAAAATATCAATAAATGTTGCTTTACTGTTGAATTCTTTCTTTTTAATCGAAACTTTATTTCGACAAATGTTTCGATTCGTGATTTAATATTATTAGACCACTTATATAAATTCACCCTTAAGAAAATTGAAATATTATAACTTCACCCCTTTAAAAAATTAATTATGAAAAGATTAGCTACGTTTGCATTTTTCTTAATGATGGCGGGTGGCGCTGTATTTGCCCAATCAGACAGCGGCTCGCATTATGATCAACATGAAGCCTTTGCACCATTTTTCTATCCTTCAAATGGGAATGAATACCGAAGTGCCAGCGGACAACCCGGCCCTTCATATTGGCAAAACCGGGCGGATTATAAAATAAATGTAAAGCTTGACACAGCCGAAAAAAAAGTAACGGGAACTGTAGTGATCAATTATAAAAACAATAGTCCCGATCCTTTGAAATTTCTTTGGTTGCAACTGGATCAAAACATCTACAGGGAAGACAGCAGGGCTGAAGCAACCACACTTATTTCGGGTGGACGTTGGGCCAACCGTGCTTTTACACAAGGCGATGAATTGAATTCCGTAGATATTGTAATGAACGGTAAAACGACGAAAGCCAAATACAAAGTTTCAGATACCAGGCTGCAGGTTTGGCTTCCAGAAAAATTAGCTGCAAAAACCGGCACTGTTCAATTAAAAATCAATTATGCATTTTCTGTTCCTCAATACGGCACAGACAGGATGGGAAGGTTAAATACACAAAATGGATGGATCTATGAAATTGCACAATGGTTTCCACGTATGTGTGTATATGACGACATTGAAGGATGGAACACGCTTCCTTACCTTGGTGCAGGAGAGTTTTATCTTGAATACGGAAATATTGATTATTCAGTTACAGCTCCCTCAAATCTGATCGTTGTTGGCTCAGGCTCTTTGCAAAATCCTGCAGAATGCTTAACGTCAACGGTAAGAAACAGGCTGGAACAGGCAAGGAAAAGTGATAAGACTGTTACAATAGTTAGCGCAAATGATTTGAAAGGAAGTTCTTATCATCCTAATAAATCAACACTCACATGGCACTTCGTATGCAATAATACACGCGATGTTGCATGGGCCGCTTCAAAAGCTTTTATCTGGGACGCAGCAAGGATCAATTTACCAAGCGGAAAAAAAGCCCTGGCACAATCGGTTTATCCTGTTGAAAGTGCAAAAGATGATGCGTGGAAGAGATCAACAGAATTTGTGAAAGGCTCAATAGAATTGTATTCCAAAGAATGGTATGAATTCACTTATCCTTCTGCAACCAACGTTGCCGGAATAGTTGGTGGAATGGAATATCCAGGCATCGTGTTTTGTTCTTATAAAAGTTCAGGTGGCGGTTTATGGGGCGTAACCAACCACGAGTTTGGTCACAACTGGTTCCCGATGATCGTCGGTTCTAACGAACGTAAATTCCCATGGATGGATGAAGGATTCAATACTTTCATAAATGGCGTGGATACCAAAGTATTTAACAATGGAGAATTTGATGAAAAAAGTGATGTTCAAAAAATGGCGCCTTATATGTTCAAGAGTGATGCCGATGCCATCATGACGATTCCGGATGTTACTCAACAAAGCTTTTTGGGAATTGCGGCTTATGAAAAACCAGGTACTGGTCTCGATATTTTACGTAACCAGATCCTGGGCAAAGAACGGTTTGACTCAGCATTTAGAATTTATATTGACCGCTGGGCTTTCAAACATCCAACGCCATGGGATTTTTTCAGAACAATGGAAAACGTGAGCGGCGAAGATCTTTCTTATTTCTGGAGAGGATGGTTCTTCACTAATTCAAAATTGGACCAGGGTGTTAAAGATGTAAAATATGTTGATAATGATCCAACCAAAGGTGCTTTGATAACCATCGTCAATAATGATCAAATGGTTTTGCCGGTGCCAATGAAGATTGAACAGGAAAACGGCAAAACTGATTCAATAGAATTGCCGGTTGAAATATGGCAAAGGGGAGGAGAGTGGACTTTCCATTATCCCTCTACTTCAGCAATTAAAAAAGTGACAATAGATCCCGATCATGATTACCCTGATATCGATCCTTCCAACAACACTTATACCGGTGAACCGCTGAAACCAGTTCCACAAGGCCTTACCGCACAAACAGTCATTGAAAATTATTTGAAAGCAATTGGTGGAAAAGATAAAGTTAGTGATGTAAAAGATTTGTCTTATACAGCAACCGGTGAAGTGCAAGGGCAATCAATTGAATTAACCAACAAATATAAAGCTCCGGATCATTTGCTCCAATCAATTACACTTACTTCTTCAAATACTGTTGTTCAAAAGGTGTTGGTTAATGGAGACAGTGTAAATATATCATCAATGGGGCAACCTCAACAATTAAGTGACCAGGCACGTGAGAGAATAAAAGAAAGTGCTTCTCCTTTTCCTGAAGCTAATTATTCAAACGAAGGTTACCAGTTGACTTTGCAACCAATGATTGCCCAAGTGGACGGCAAAGATGCTTATGTTGTTTCAATCTCTTCCAAAGCCGGAAGTCAGCTCAAAGAATATTTTGATGCTAATACCGGTTTAAAAATAAAAAAAGAAAGCGTGAGCAGAGACAATCCTTCTTCCACTACTTATTCTGATTACAGGGAAGTAAATGGAATTAAATTTCCTTTCCAGGAAACAATTTCTTCACAAGTGGATATTCCGCTAACGGTAAATGATGTTAAAATAAACAGCGGATTACCCGACTCGGATTTTAAATAAAACATAATCTGAAAATCATTCAATGGAGCGCCTCGTTTGGTGCTCCATTTTTTTTGTAGTAAATGAACAAATCACTTTATTTTTGTTATCCACTCAAATTCGAACTTGGCAGTAATTCCTAAAAATCGACCGCTTATAACAAATTAATGACATTAGAGAGATAATAAACTTCAATTTGAATCATTTATTTTAACTTTATATTTCATTGTCGGGAGATAATTCCAAAACCTGGTACTTGAAGAGTAGTTGTTCCCTAAAGAAATATTTTTCCCGCCAGCGTTTATCACCCTTACTATATTTTCTGAAAGCAATATTGTTTATTTTGAAAGACCTATTAGCCAGTGGAGAGCAATTTTAGAAAAAAGTTGCGTTAGAAGTTGGTCTTCTGTTCGCGTAATTCTTAGCTTAAAATTTGGTTTATGGAAAAAGTCTTGATAATAGAAGATAATGAAAGTATCCGTGAAAATACATTGGAGATATTGGAATTAGCAAATTACAAGGTATTTGCTGCGGAAAATGGGAAAGTTGGTGTGGAAATAGCTTTGCGCGAAAACCCAGATCTGATACTTTGTGATATTACCATGCCTGTTCTTGATGGCTATGGTGTTTTACACATGCTTCGAAAAAATCACCCTACGAAGAATACTCCATTTATTTTTTTAACTGCGAGGGCCGAAAAAGAAGATTTCCGGAAAGGAATGGAATTGGGTGCTGATGATTACATTACCAAACCATTCAATGAAAGTGACCTGTTGAAATCGGTGGAATGCCGGCTTGAAAAAGCAAGACTGCTGAAAGAAGAATTTATGGGGTTAAATGGTTTTCATAGTTTGATGAAGGTGCACACCGGAAAGGATTTGCTAAATGAATTAGTGACCGGTAGGAACGTAAATAAATACCGCAAAAAGCAGGTAATTTTTTCGGAAGGAAACCGGCCGACTTGTTTGTTTTATATTCTTAAAGGAAAAGCGAAGACCTACAAAACGAATGATTTTGGAAAAGAATTGGTAACGGGGCTTTATGGTGAAAATGAATTCCTCGGATACATTGGTTTATTGCAGAATACGAATTATCAACAATCGGCGGTTGCGATGGAAGAAACTGAACTTGCCATCATTCCGCGTGCCGATTTTGAAGAACTTCTCGACAGCAGCCACGAAGTGAGCAGGAAATTTATTCAACTTCTTGCGAAGAATGTAAGTGAGCACGAAGACAAATTATTGTCGCTTGCTTATAACTCTTTGCGAAAGAAAGTTGCAGATGCACTGATCAGTTTATGTGACAAATACCAAAACGGTGAGGAGAAATTTGAGATCAATATTACCAGGGATAACCTTGCTACGATTGCCGGAACCGCGATTGAATCTTTGATAAGAACACTTGGAGATTTTAAACATGAAAAGCTTATTGATATAAAAGATGGAGTGATCACCATTTTGAATAAAAAGAGATTGCAGAATCTGCTCAACTAATTTCCCTATTAAAACAAAAAAGCCCCGCAGAACCATGGCGGGGCTATTACAAGTAGGAATAATACCTGCTTACTTGACAGCGATTTTTTTATTCACTGTCAGTTTCTTTGCCTCCTCTTTTTTCGGAAGAACGAGCTTTAAAACTCCATCCACGTAATTTGCATCAATCTTATCCTTATTCACTTCGTCAGGCAGTGTAAAGCTGCGGCTGAAGGATGAATAATTGTACTCCATACGGGAATAATTTTCTTCTTTTTCTTCTTTATTCTCCTCTTTTTCACTACTGATTGTAAGCACATTTCCGGTTACATCGATCTTGAAATCACTTTTCTTCATACCCGGAACTGCCATTGACAATTTGTACTCATCTTTTGATTCCTCGATATTCACTGATGGAACATACATTGTTCTCCCCAGGTAGCTTCCACCGTCAAACCAATCATTCCAGGGGCGTATAAAATCTTCAAATAATGATGGCAACATCACATCATTGGTTCTTGATAATGCTCTGGTCTTCATAAAACCTCCTTGTTTTTTAAAAGATTTAAAATTGTAATTATTTCAGGTGTAAAGATATTTTGGAAGCAAAGTGAAAACCGATAACAACCGTCAGTTGATCTTATGAGTTTGGTCAGTGTTGATATAAAGATGTTCTTTTTTGAATATAATTTATGAGTGAACAAATAAAAAGCAACAATTTTTATTTTCGGGATTTTAAAAATTTCGTACATTATTTTTGAACGCTTCAATTACAAAAAGTATAACAAATGAAAAATGAAAATCACACAGCACTTTTGATTATGGATGTACAGCAAGGAATTGTGCAAAACCTTCCCGGGAAGGAAAGCTTTTTCTCTTCGTTGAAAAAAGCAATTGCAACTGCCCGGAAAAATGATATTCCGGTAATTTATGTGGTCGTTGGTTTTCGAAAAGATTATCCTGAAGTAAGCAGTGCCAATAAAATGTTCACCAACATTACAACTTCAGGAAGAAAAATGGATGAAGAATCTTCTTATAAAGTTGCAGCCGAAGTAACACCACAAACCGGTGAATTGGTTGTGACTAAGAAAAGAGTAAGTGCTTTTACCGGCAGCGATCTGGAAGTAATTCTTCGTGCCAAAGAGATCAAACATCTTGTTCTGACAGGTGTTGCAACAAGTGGAGTTGTTTTATCAACATTACGCGAAGCTGCTGATAAAGATTATCGCCTTACAGTTCTTTCTGATTGTTGCGCAGACAGGGACGAAGAAGTGCAGCACGTTTTATTAACAAGAGTATTTCCAAAACAAGCAGATGTTATGTCTACAGAAGAATGGAGTAGAGAAGTTGCCAAATAAAATTTTCAGGGATTGGTTTGTTTGCTGGTTAAAAAAGCGATCAAAGAATAAACCGCTCCGATTACCAGCAGATAAAAAAAGAAATTCATCAAAGTATCACTGGCCGAATGGGAGCGGCTGTCAATTTCGATAAAAGAATAAATAGCAAACGTTATTGCAGCAACAAATATAAGCCAGCCAAAAAATGATCTTGGCATAAAAAAGATTCCATTGCGTTTAAACCAGGGATAATTCATTTTATTATTTTTTAAAGTAAATAAATAAACAGGATAAAAACCGAAAGTGCTATCATTAAAAAATTGAACCAGACTATTCTTAAAAATGAAAAGCCTTTGAGCTTACCTGAAAACAAATTCATCTTTCTGATTTCAAATAGATTTACAACAGCAAACACAACAGGAACAATAAGAAAAATAAACAGGGAAAGATTTGGTTGGTTTTCCTTCATTTCACGAATATTTGAAAGAAGTGAATGTTTTGTGTAAAAGCTTTTCAACAAAAGTGCACCAATTACATACAGCGGGATGGCAAGCCACCATGAGCTTACAACTGATTTATCTTTTACTGAAAGAACTGCTTTTGACATCAGTTCCTGGTGTTTAAGTTCTGATATTTCAGGTTTTGTCATTACGTTTAATTCGTCCTCAAAACTTTTCATTTCCATAACCAATAATGTAAAAGATTAAAAATGGTTGCACTTTTTTCTCAATTTTTCCAATCCGCGTGAAAGCAAGGATTTCAATGTTCCTTCTTTCATCCCCAAAATTTCGGCTATTTCTTTATTACTTTTTCCTTCAAAATATTTTAGTGAGATTACATCCTGGTATTTTAGCGGTAATTTTTTAAGCGCTTTCTGAACTTCCAAAAATCTTTTGTGGTGAGACAATTCATTTTCCAAAATTGATTTGTCGTTTTGGAACGTTTCCAAAAACTCTTTTTTGTTCTCAAATTTCAGCCTCTCAATAATGGAATTCTTTTTACTCAACTGCCTGTAAAAAAGATTGACCTCATTGGTGGCAATCCGGAAAAGCCAAACCTTTACAGAAATCCCCCGGTAGGAAAAATAACGGATATGCATAAACGCTTTTAAAAAAGTCTCGGCAGTAATGTCAGCCGCATTATCGAAATCAGCTGTCCTCCGGAACACGTAACCAAAAATTGGCTTGTAATAAAGCGCAAATAATTCGGAAAAGTATTCCGGATCTTCTTTGATCCTTTGTAATAATTCAGGTTCTGTCACATTCCAACTGCAGTTTGATCAATAATGCAGAAGTTATCTGTTGGTTGCAAAAAAATTATTTGTGTTGCCTGAACAACCATTCCATCATCGCCTCATCGTTGTAAGCTGCGATCCAGGAAAAATGTCCTGTTTCAGGATACATGGTAAGTGCCGGATGAGCTCCTGCCTTTCTCAACGCTTCAGTCATGTTCAAGGCATATTGCGGATTAACGGTTGGATCTTCTGCGCCATGAAAAATCCAAATGGGAATATGCGCAATTGAAGAAGCCTTTGTCTCATCACCTCCTCCACAAACCGGCACCGCTGCTGCAAACATATTTGGATATCGTTCAATGGCATCATAAGTGCCAAATCCACCCATTGAAAGGCCTGTAATGTAAATGCGGTTCGTATCAATTGGCAGCTTACTTTCTGCTTGCTTTATCAATGCAATAACCAATTTCATAGGATCAGAAGGCTGTGACATTAACTGCATTGGGCCATGATTTGAATTGGTAAAATTAGACCAATGACTTTGTGAAGGACATTGAGGAGCTATTACAATGGCAGGATGAAGCCGCATATTTTCATCCGTTGCAAAATTCTGGACCCCCCATTTTAATTGAGCCACATTATCACTGCCTCTTTCGCCGGAACCATGCAAAAAGATCACCAATGGATATTTGCGCAGTGTATCATAATCAGGAAACAATAATCGGTAAAGCAAAGTGTCACCGTCTTGAATAAATTTTTGTTCACTGAAACGCGAGGTAAGATCCTGCGCATAAGTTGTGTTCACCAGGAAGCAGGATAAAATCAAAGTCAAAAATGCGAAGAGGAAAGATTTTGCGAATTTCATTTTCAGAAAAATTTTGGGTGATCAAATAACAAGCAATAACAGCATGAAAGTTAATGACAAAAATTGAAAAGTGATCAGGATTTGAAGTAGAAAATAAAAATTTCATTTAATTCTTTGTTTACTATAAAATCGTAGCTTTCGGCCTTTAATATGGAAACTTTACAATTTGATGTAGTGATAGCAGGTGCGGGCCCTGCGGGCTGCGCTGCAGCTTATATGCTTTCGGGAAAAGGATTAAAAATTGCGCTTGTTGAAAAAGACACTTTTCCGCGTGATAAAATTTGCGGCGATGCTTTGAGCGCCGATGTTGCCAATCAATTTCATCGTATGAATGGAGAACTTGCCGAAAAGCTGGAACAATTTCCTGCAAAAATTGCGTCTAATGGTGTCCGTTTTATTACACCCAATCATCAACAACTCGATATCAAGTTCTCCAAACCTGAAAAAGTTTTTGGTGGAGGATTTGTTGCTAAAAGGATTGATTTTGACAACTTCTTTTTTTCACAAGTTTCTTCTTTGCCGGATGTAACCGTTTTTCAAAACGAAAAGATCGAAACAGTTGAGAATGGAAAAGATCAAATTGTTTTGAATTCAGCAACAAAATCATTTACAGCAAAAATGGCTTTGGGCGCTGACGGTGCGCATTCTGTTTTGAATAAAAAACTTACCGGTAACAAAGTGGAGAAAGATCATTATTGCGCGGGCGTAAGACAATATTTTGAAAATGTTCATGGTTTTCATAATGAAAACCACATAGAACTTCATTTTTACAAAGAAATTCTTCCGGGATATTTATGGGTTTTCCCTTTGCCCGGAAATCGCGCAAACGTAGGATTGGGAATGCTTTCAGAAGTAGTGAGCAAAAAGCAGATCAACCTGAAAAAGGAGTTGGGGCATTTGCTGGCGACAGAACCTACGCTTAAAGAACGATTTAAAAATGCGGTTCCATTGATAGGAATTGAAGGCTTTGGATTGCCGCTTGGTTCTAAGAAAAGAGATCTTTCCGGCGATCATTTTTTATTGCTTGGAGATGCGGCTGGATTGATCGATCCTTTTACGGGCGAGGGAATTGCCAATTCAATAAGAAGTGGTCGGGTGGCGGCTGAACATGTCTTAAAGGCTTTTGAAAAAAATCGATTTGATGCCAGTTTCAACCTTGAATACGACAAAGAAATTTATCACCGCATGTGGAACGAATTCAGGATTGGACGATCATTGCAGCGAATGTTCCGCTATCCGCGTATGATCAATTTTGTGGTGAAAAAAGCCAATAACAACAAATCGGTTCAAATGCTGATCAGTTCAATGCTTAATAATATTGACCTGAAAAAAGAATTGGTAAAACCTGGATTTTATTTTCGATTGTTGTTTACCTAAAAACTCCATCGCAATTAGCTGATTTGTTTAATTGTGTGCGCCGCCTTTCCTTCAGCGGCTAATTTATGTTCTTGTATTTCTTCTATTTCGGCTCTCTTTTCTAAACCTTTCATTCCCCAATGAAGGATGATTGGAATCAGTAACAGGATCAATTTTGAAATGATTGGTAAAAACAAAGAAACGAGGAATGAAATGAAAAAAACTACAGGGATCACCAAGCTCCTGTACAAACCTAATTTGATTCGTGCTCTTGAAATTTCACGTGAAAGCATTTTACGTTTTGGATTGCTCACATAAAGCCAAAGCCAACAGTTCATCAAACCAGTGAGTACCATGTTGAAAGTGTAAACCGCATACGGAAGTTTAAGGTTTGAATAAGAACTGTATTGGCCTAAAAAACCGGAACTGAACGGAAGTAAAACAACGGTAAATAGAAAAGCAAGATTCAGCCACAATAAACCCGTTGTATATTTAACGACGTAACCAAAAATTCGGTGATGCACAGACCAATAATGGCCAATGATTCCGAAGCTGATCACAAAACCTAAGAACCTCAATGACAGATGAGAGATCGACTGCCATAGAAGATGATCTGTTGGCAGCGGCAGTTCAGGAACTTTTATTTCTATTACAAGAAGGGTGATACAAATGGCACAAACGCCATCCGTAAAAAAAGTAAATCTTTCCAATTGAAAATCCTGTCTTTCCTTATCGTGCTTTGGTTCCCGCATTTCAATATTTCTTAAAAAGTAAAAGTAAGGAAAGGGATGTTAAGTTAGGAAAGGAAAATCAAAATAAAATTTCCTTCTTTTTGTTCATTCACTATGGATGAATACCAACCCAGCCCTGGGATTCGCGGATAATGATTTCTCCGTTGCCGCTGGGAACGTAGGAAACAAAAGGCCACAGTTGGTCTTTGGAAAGTTTCGCCTTTCGCATCGTGTTTTCGCATTCGGCAAAAATAACTCCGCGTTTTACCAACGGCAGAAGAAGTGTATCCATGTGACTGGATTTTAAATACAATTTTACGCCGGGTCCGAAAGCAATTAATTCTACCTGCAGTTTTCCATTCAACCTTGGATCATCCAACGAATTTTCAATGTTGTGAAGGATCATGTGCATTTTTTGCGGAGAAGAATCATCAAGGATAAATAATGCTTTGTAAGACTTTAAGTTAGCTTCTGCGCCATGAAAATTTGAAGTGTTTGTTTGGCAAAATGTTGCTGAGGCAAGAAATAGTGATGCGAAGAGAAGTAAGGTTCTTTTTTGTTTCATGGTGTTCTTTTTTTATTGTAATTTTTTCAATTGATTAATAAAACTTTCACTGTCATAGCTCGCCATTCCTTCATGTTTCAAAACTACTTTTCCCTGGTTGTTCAAAACCAATGTGGTTGGCAGTGTGCCACTGAAAATTTCTGTGGGAACATTTAAACGAAAGTATAAAGGAATTGAATAGTTGTTTTTGGAAATAAAATTCTTTGCGTTTTCGATGTGCTCATCCTCATTGATAAACAGGAAAACGAAATGGTCATCATCTTTCAGATCATTGTACAATTTGTTCAGTGAAGGCATCTCAGCTCTGCAAGGCGGGCACCATGAAGCCCAAAAGTTGATCAGAACAACCTTACCTTTTAAAGAATCAGAAGTTATTATTTTTCCGTCGGCAGCAGTAACAGAAAAGGACGCAGCAGACGAAATGGTGGCAGTTTGTTCGGTTTTGATTTTAGCATTGAACAATCCCGTTGACATAATTCTCTGCAACAACCAGGATTTGGCGCTTGCGTTGAAAAGAAAAAATAAGATCACCGCATAAAAAAGGTAATTTTTCCAATTTCTTTTAAACCAGTTTACAATTTTATTTTCTTCCACCTTCAAAGTTTTATTTAATTCGGCAAAATTAAGACCCGCATTCTTGGATTTGTGTCATGAATGTTACTTAAAATGGCAATCGGGATATTGTCTTTCACACGAGAGAAGCAACAAATTCACGCAATTTTTCATTTACTGCATAATTATTGTGTTCCTTTTCATAATGAATTAAAAATCACAAATTATGGGTATTCTATTTATTTCTATTACGGTCGGTATCGTTATCCTGGCGTTTATCCTCATCACTTATTTCAGGAAAAAAAGGACAATTGAAAAGGTTGGCGGTCCCGGTGCAAAGGACGAAGTTGAAAAGAAAACGGGAAGAAAGGGGGGTGTTTATGATTAAAATAAAGCAGGTTATTTTATTGAAAAAGCCTTCATGAAAAAGAATTTCAATTCAAACATGTCAATGCGATCATTCTCATTTTTCTGTCGCATGGAAATAACATTCTTTGTTCTTCTTAAATTTGCCAACTCTTTAAAAACTAATTTTAATAGCCCTTTTTATGAAAGCGTATGTCATTGTTGAAATAAACATTCATGATCACGATTTGTATGATGAATACAAAAAATTAACGCCGGCGAGCATAGCCGCTTATGATGGAAAATTTTTGATTCGTGGGGCAAAATCAGAATCTCTTGAAGGCGATTGGAATCCTGAAAGGGTAGTGGTGCTTGAATTTCCTTCTGTTGAACGGGCCAAAGAATGGTGGAACTCGGAAGGATACTCCAAAGCCAAAGCGATCAGGCAAAGGGCCTCAACCACCAAGATGCTTGTAGTTGAAGGTTACGAATAATTTTTAATTTTTGGACCTGCTCTTCGATAACATTTTTGATGCATGAAATACTATCTTTAAAAGTGTCACCTCAACTGCCAAACATTGTCGTACTATATATTCTCCTTTTATTATTTAATTTAGCTTCTGTGAACTCACTCAAAAAATCCGTTTATATGAAGTTTACTAAAAGCATGAAAAACTTTTGGTTTATTATTTTCTTTTCCCTTATTGCCAATTCAGCTTTCAGCCAGGGCCGTTATGCCAGTGACAGTCTTATTTTATTGAACATGGTGCAAACCCAGCAGTTTGCCATGCAAAGGAAAGATCTCCCCTCCGTAATGAAACCCATTGCTGATGATGCAAGTTTGGTAAATCCTGCGGGGTATTTTTATGCCAACAAAAGGGAGATTCAGAGTTATTATAACACGATGAATCACCTTGATACCATTACGTATAATTATTCGTCGGGCAATGTTGACCTGAGAATGCTTGATGGAAATAATGCATTGATCTTTTATCCCTGGGAGATGGATTGGTTCAATATTAACCAAGCGGGAAAAATACTTTATAAAGAATATGGACTAGTATCTGCTATCGCGCAAAAAAGAAATACCACCTGGGAATTGATCTCCATAACCAATCAGCATACGCCCGAATTCTTCAAAGAACTTTATGACCACAAAGGAACTATAACACCCAGGAAAGAAAGCCCCTGATAATATTCATCACTTTAAGTAAAAATTACCATCCGATATTTGCTTTCGCCTTAGTTTACTTTTGATTTGGTGTAACTTTATTTACCAGAAAAGGATTGTATGCACTGGTCAAATTATTTCTTTTATTTTCAAAAAATAGGCACGAGGTATTTTATCGTTGCGGGAATTGCTTTTATTATATTTTACCTGCTGATAAATAAATGGACTGGATACAAAAAAATACAGCCCAAGTTTCCTGGACCAAATGATTACGCAAGAGAGATTGGTTACAGCATAATTACCATTTGCATATTTGCATCTGTTCCTTTAATTATTCTTCATGTAAAATCGATTCGTGCGCATTCATTTTTCTACACTGATATTCATCAATACGGTCGATTTTATTTCTACCTCGCATTCCCACTGATGTTTTTAATTCACGACACCTATTTTTACTGGACACACAGGCTGATGCATCATGCAAAAATATTTAAGTGGTTTCATCTTGTTCATCATTTATCAACGAATCCTTCTCCGTGGGCTGCCTATTCATTTCATCCACTGGAAGCGATTGTTGAAGCCGGAATTTTTGCAGTATTTCTTTTTACAATTCCTATGCATCCACTGCACTTGGCCATTTTCTTTTTTATAATGATCGTGTACAATGTATATGGTCACCTGGGATATGAATTGTATCCAAAGGGTTTCAGCAGCCATTGGTTTGGTAAATGGATAAACACTTCTGTTAACCATAATCAGCATCATCAATATTTTAAAGGAAATTATGGTTTGTATTTTTTGTGGTGGGATCGCTGGATGAAAACCATAAGAAGTGATTATGATCAAAAGTTCACTTCAGTAAAAGAACAAAAAAAGCAATAATTTTTTTTTGACAATTTTCCGTTGTAAAAAAATAGAGCCGGATAGACATCCAGCTCGTTTTAATCCAATATCCTATGAAAAACCTACCGCAAATATAAGTTCCTTTTTGAATTATCAAAAATCATTTTCTTTAACAAATAGACTGCACGCCTGCAATTCATCGGTTTCCATGTTTATTTTTTTTAATGTAAATCAGGTAGTCACTTTTTTAAAACAAAAGAGCCGGATAGACATCCAGCTCCGTTTCTAATCCAATATCCTATGAAAAACCGATGTAAAAATAATATGCTACCTATTCTATTTCTATGACTTTCGTCAGTAAAAAAACTGACAGTGAGTGATATGATATCTGAACAATAATCATTTGAAATATTGACTACCGTCATTGATAATATGTAGTCAGTGGAATTACCTTGAGCATTATCTCAAATTACTTTTAATCAAAATTTTTTTTATGAAAACGCGCATTTTTATAATAGTGGCGTTCCTGCTTGCTTGCGGGAACCCATCTTTCGCACAAGAAGATTCAGTAATTACACTCCCAACCATTACTGTTACCTCAACAACTGAAGTTCCTTCAATTGTGAACACCGCTCTTGACAGAACTTTTCCGGATGCGTTCAACCTGAGCTGGTACAAGTACGACAAGGATTACCTCGCACGGTTCATTGAAAACGATATGGACCACAACGCTCTTTTTAAGAAGAACGGCGTGTTGAAATATGACGTTAGTTTTGGCTATGAATCTAATTTGCCGGAAAATGTACTTCAAATGGTACAGGGCGCTTATCCGGATCATAAAATTATCCGCACTTTCAGGGTCCAGGAAGGAGGCCGCGACATTTGGGTGGTAAATCTTGAAAGCCTAAATAATTATGTAATTGCCAGAGTCGAGCAAGATCAACTGGAGGAAGTTCAACGGTTCAATAAAAGTTAACTGATGTTTTTTTCTACTGGTCTGCCTGCTTTTTTGAAAATTTTATTCTGATCTGAGATGGAACAAACCGGATTCGCTGATGGTTATTCGGCATTGCTTACTCCGGATTTGGTAGTGAAAAATTTGGAGAGTGATGCAGATCAGGGTTTGTCCAACAGGGAGGTCTCGAAGCGGGCTTATCACTTTGGAAGAAATGTTATTGGTGCTGAAATGCGCACAAATACTGTGCTCGAGTTGCTGCGACATTTCAAAGACCCGCTGATCTTAATATTGATTTCGGCGACGGTGATTTCATATTCTCTCGGGCAGGCGGTGAATGCTTCCATTGTCCTTTTTATTATCCTGGTAAGTGTTGCGATTGATTTTTTTCAGGAACAGGATGCGAGAAACGCGGCGGAAAGACTAAAAGAGAGTGTCAAAAACAAAGTGACAGTCATCCGCGAGCACAGGCAAAAAGAAGTTTTTCATGAATCACTTGTCCCGGGAGATATTGTTTTACTAAGTGCAGGAAAGATCGTTCCTGCGGATGTAAGAATTCTTTTTGCAAAAGATTTTTTTGTCAACCAATCTTCCCTTACCGGCGAATCGTTTCCTTGTGAAAAGAATGGTATCCCCGTTTCCGAAGACAAAACTGAACTGGTTGACCTCACAAATATTTGCTTCATGGGTTCCAGTGTGGTAAGCGGAACAGCCAAAGGTATTGTTATAAAAACAGGGAAGGAGACAGAGTTAGGCCGGATTGCCAAACATCTTTCAGAACCAGAAGAAGAAAATGAATTTAGTAAAGGTGTAAGAAATTTTGGTTATCTCATCATGAAGGTTACCATCATTCTTGTCTTATTTATTTTCCTTATTAATGCCGTTTTAAAGCGTGATCTTTTCGAATCTCTCATGTTTTCATTGGCAGTAGCGGTTGGTTTAACGCCCGAACTGCTTCCTGTGATCATGGCTGTGACCATGTCAAAAGGCTCTTCACACATGGCACAAAAAGGTGTGATCGTGAAAAGATTATCTGCCATCCCTGATTTTGGAAGCATGCAAGTATTGTGCACGGACAAAACCGGAACGATCACCCAAAATATTATTCATCTTGTAAAATATGTTGACAGGGAAGGAAAAGATTCTGATAAGGTTTTATTGCTGGCCTACCTGAATAGTTTTTATCAAACAGGAATTGAAAATCCATTGGACGCAGCGGTGCTTTCTTTTCGAAAGGTTGATATCAACGGATATGAAAAAAGAGATGAGATACCTTTTGATTTTACACGACGGAGAATGAGTGTAGTTGTTAGTTTCGGCGATAAAAATATTTTGATTTGTAAGGGCGCGCCGGAAGATATTTTTAAAGTTTGCCAGTTAAATGAAGGCGATCAAAAAACCGTCGACCTTCAATACCAGGAATTAAGCAAGGATGGGTTTCGTGTATTGGCAGTGGCTACCAAAGAAACAACTGCCCGTCACGTTTTTTCAAAAAGCGACGAAAGCGAACTGGCTTTGCAAGGTTTCATTGCTTTCCTTGATCCTCCAAAACGAGATGCGGGAAAAGTGATTGATGCATTGAAAAAGATTGGAGTTGAAGTTAAGATCATCACAGGCGATAATCATTTTGTTACACAAAAGGTCTGTAAAGAAATTGGTTTGCCGGTAAAAGGAATTTTGCATGGTTATGAAATGGCTTCTCTTTCTTCTGATGCATTGCGTCAAAGGGTAAGAAATACAACAATATTTACTCGATTTTCTCCGGAACAAAAGAACAGGGTGATCCAGGCATTAAAAGCCTATCGCTGGACTGTTGGATATATGGGAGATGGAATAAACGATGCACCGTCATTAAAAACTGCTGACATTGGCATTTCTGTTAATGGCGCAACGGATGTTACCAAAGATGCAGCTGATATCATTCTTACAAGAAAAGATTTGATGGTGTTGAAAGAAGGAATTCTCGAAGGCCGAAAAACTTTTGGCAATACTATGAAATACATCCTTATGGATTTGAGCTCAAATTTCGGGAACATGTTTTTCGTTTCGGTTGCTGCGATCTTTCTTCCTTTTTTGCCTATGTTGCCGGTGCAGATACTAATTAATAATTTTTTGTACGATACTTCGCAGATCACCCTTCCTTCAGATAATGTTGATGAAAGTTATATTCAAAAACCTCAGCGTTGGAGAATCAAAATGATCTATAGTTATATGATCGTTTTTGGATTAACAAGTTCCGTTTTTGATCTTATCACTTTTTATTTGTTATACAAATATTTTAATGTTACCCAGCAGCAATTCAGAACGGGATGGTTCATGGAATCTTTGGCTACGCAGATCCTCGTCATCTTTGTGATTCGCACCTGGCATATACCTTTTGTTCAAAGTAAACCCTCGCGACAATTATTTATTGGTGCGCTTATTTGTCTTGCAGCAGGATGGCTTTTGCCGTGGCTTCCTTTAGCTGGTTTGATTGGATTTGATACAATGCCGCGCAAAGTAATATTCTATATTACAGGAATTGTAATAATTTATTTGTTTACTGCCGAAATATTAAAAAGAATGATTTACCGAAAGTTCAGTAAACAATAATCCGGGTGTGAGGATTGATAACCGGCTTTTTGCTTTTTGGAATGTGAAGCACCACAATTCCTGATCTGTATTCAGCGCTGATAAATGTGGTGTCTGCATCTTCGGGCATCAGAATGTGCCTGTCAAACCATTTATAACTGAATTCCTGCACCTGCTGTTTCCTTAAAGATGAATTTAGTTTTTCACTGTTTACAGCGCAGATTGACAAAATGTTGCCGTTTACATACATTAATAATTCATCTCTTTCCACGCCTGGAATGACTACTTCAATTTTGTAAGATTGGGTTTGTTCCGTAATGTTCACCGCAGGTTGAATGATGTCTCTTTTGTCGATACGGTTAATGGCTTCTTTTACTTCTTTTTCATTTAAAAAAGGTACATATTCACCGGGGTAAATGGAACAGTCCGCTTTTCTATTTATTGACTGTTTCATGACCGGTAATTTTTTATTAAAGTTACATTTTCCTCTTTTATGATTTTTACTGATAATTATCAGTATTTGCATAATGGGAGGTTGGAATATATGTCAAAAACTGTGCCCTCATTCAGAATTGAGCCCAGGATGAGCATCTTTTTTCTGATGAAAAAGTTAATGGAAGAATTGTGGAGAACAAACCTCAATTTTTTTAATAAAAAATCCCGATCTATTTTTCAGCCTTATTCTTGAAAAGAATATTCCGGCTCCTCTATGGTCAGCTTGTTGTCAACACTTGTGACGCCTTTGGCAAACCACGCTGCGTTTTCTGCATCTTCTTTTTCAGGCAAGGAGCGAACATTTCCTGTAAGCGTTACACGGCTTCCCATCACCTCTACTTTTATTTTGTCTGAATCAATTGTTGCACTTCTGCGAAAAGAATCGCTGATGGCTTTTTGAATATCCAGGGTTGTTAACTTGTCTTTCACTTTGATAAGGTTGGTAACTGAGCGCACGCCAACTAAGTCCTGGATAGCTTTTGAAGCCTGGCGACGTTGGTAATCCCAATCTACTTCTCCTTCCATTTTTACACTTCCGTTTTCGACACTTATTGAAATTTTCTGATCCGGGATCATCGTGTGCCATCTTAAGGCATTAGCAACTCCTTCGGCAATTTCCGTATCAGTTTTCCGGTAATTGGGTGAAAGGCCCACCTGGATCTCAACAGCAAGTGCTCTCACACCCGCAATCTTTTTCGCTACTTTTTCCGCAACGATTTTCTTGGAATAAGAATCAACAATTCCTGAAAGCGTTACGATGCCATTTTTGACAGCTACTCCAATTTCTGAAGCATCCAGAAATGGTTCTCCTTTTAACTGGTCCAGCACATCTTTTTGAATTTGAGCATCTGTTTTCATAACTGTAAGTTTAAAGTTTTTATGGAAATTTTTTTCAAAGGAACGCAAACAGTTAAATGTAGCAAATGCCTGCTTTCATGGATTTTGATGACGGTAATCAGCGCAGGATAGAATAATACTTTTTGAAATTTGTTTGTTTACTGGCAACTAATATTTACTTCAACGGTCTTTTCTTGATCATTCTTCTCAATACCCAGAATCTTTTGAATTAAATATTGTGACGGAGATTATCCATCTTATAAATTATAAAGCTGCTTTCAATCTTTTTGCAGTTATTAGTTTTTCTAACTCCACTGCAAAAAATATAATTGAAGCAGCAGCACCAACACCCAGGAATTCAGGAAAAGTTAATGATTGGGTTTTGAATATTGGATGAAGGGCCGGAATATAGGTTACAGTCAATTGAAGCGCCAAAGTCAGAAGAACAGCGCCCAATAAAGGTTTGTTGCTCAATAAACCAATTTTGAAAAGCGATTGATTTTCCGAACGGATAGAAAGTAAGTTGGCCATCTGGCTTATGCAAAGCAAATTGAAAACAATTGTTTGCCAATGCAAGCCTTTCCGTATGGCAAAACTTTGGGCTGCTAATGCAATACCTGCCATGAGGATGCCCACCCAAATCATCTTTAGTCCTCTCCCGTTTGCAAAAACACTTTCCTGTGGCGATCTTGCGGGGCGGTTCATTATGTTTTTTTCTGCTTTTTCAAAAGATAAGGTAATGGCAGGCAAACCATCAGTAACGAGGTTCATCCATAAAATATGAATAGGGAGCAAAGAAATTGGTAATCCAATGATGGGCCCGAGCAATAAAGTCCATAATTCACCTGAATTGGTAGTCATCAGGTAACTTAAAAATTTTAAGATGTTATCGTAAATCCTTCTTCCTTCCCTTACTGCTTTTACGATAGTAGCAAAATTATCATCAAGCAGGATCATGTCTGCCGCTTCCTTGGAAACATCCGTTCCTGTTATGCCCATTGCAATTCCAATGTTTGCGCGTTTGAGTGAAGGCGCATCATTTACACCGTCACCGGTCATTGCAACGAAATGCCCCTTATCCTGAAGTGTTTTTACAATATCCAGTTTTTGTTCAGGAGAAACGCGCGCATACACTTTTATCCTTTCAACCTTATCCAAAAAAGTTTGTTCATCCAGACCTGCTAATTCTTTGCCCGTTATTACCAAATCTTTTTCTCCGGCTAAAATTCCTATTCGTTGTGCAATGGTCTTTGCTGTTAAAGGATGATCGCCTGTAATCATAACAGGAACAATACCCGCAGTTTTGCATTCAGCAATAGAATCAAAAACTTCTTTTCTTGGTGGATCGATCATTCCTGCAAGTCCCAGAAATTGCAATTCATTTTCATCCAGTTCATCATCTTCCACCTCCGGTAATTTGTTCCATGTGCGATAGCCAAAACCCAGGACGCGCAAACCTTTTGCAGCCATTTCATCTACCTGCTGATTCAATTTAGTATCTGTGTTTTCACATTTTTCCAGTAAAATATCGGGAGCCCCCTTGGTAAATGAAATGAATTTTTCTTTGTAAGGATGAAAAGTGGTCATCAGTTTCCTGTCAGAATCAAAGGCAATTTCATGCAGCCTTGGCCATGAAGCAGGATGAATGTTTTCAGCTCCTGCAGCTTCCAACAGTGCAATTTCTGTCGGATCACCTTTAAAAGAATTTCCATCCGGCATAACATCATTGTTCAAAGCAAATGCATGCAACAACAACGAAACATTTTCATCAGAAATAATATTTTTCAGCTCACCGCTTGTGTATAATTGCCCGTTCACAAAAATTTCCTCAACAAACATTTTGTTTTTGGTTAATGTGCCTGTCTTATCAGTACAGATGTAGCTGACAGAACCCAGCGTTTCTACAGCAGGTAATTTCCTGATCAAACAATTGAAGCGGATCATTCTTTTTGCGGCAAGCGCTAAAGTAATGGTAATAACTGCCGGCAATGCTTCGGGAATTGCTGCCACCGCAAGTGAAATACTTGTGAGTGCCATCTTAATTAGTTCTTCACCACGCAACCATCCCGATACAAAAAACAAAACGCACAGCAGCAATACCAGTAAAGAAAGTTTTTTGCCAAATTCAGCCATCCGTTGTTGTAAAGGGGTAAGTACTTCGTGCTGCTGCAACATTCTTGCAATCCTTCCCAGTTCAGTGTTCATGCCTGTTTCAGCTATCACACCTTTTCCGCGGCCATAGGTTACAAATGTTCCTTTGTAGGCAATGTTTTTTCTATCGCCGATAGCAACATCCTCTGTGTTTATTTCAGCAGTGATTTTATCAACAGGGTTCGATTCCCCTGTAAGAGCAGCCTCATCAATTTTGAGGTTGAATGATTCAATGATGCGCATATCGGCAGGTACTGAATTTCCGGCTTCAAGGATAATTACATCACCGGGTACAAGGTCGGTTGAAGGCAACCAGGTCAGCTTTTCATCGCGAAATACTTTTGCATCGGCCACAGCCATTTTTTTTAATGCCAGCATTGCTTTTTCAGCCCTGTATTCCTGTATAAATCCAATAATCCCGTTAATAACAACGATGACTAAAATGACTATTGTATCAGTAAGGTCGCCGATAAAACCTGAAATGATTGCAGCGGCAAAAAGTATTAAGATCATTACATCTTTAAACTGCGCTATCAGAATGCCACTTATGGATTTTTTCTTTCCTTCTTCCAACACGTTTGGCCCGGTTTCTATCAATCTTTCTTCAGCCATTGCTGATGAAAGACCTTCAGGCCGGGAACCCAAAAGTTCAAAAACATTTGATATGGTTAACCTGTACCAATTCATAGTAATTAAGAGATTCTAAATATTGCAATCATTAAAACTGTGTAGAGTGCGATCAGGATAATTGCATCAATCGCGAGTACAAATCTTTTTGTTTGTGCACTGTATAAAATACTTATTCCAATAACGGAGGTCATTAGAAGGGAGACCAATCCGCTTAAAGCATGTTCCTTACCGGTTTCGGACAAGAGTGGCCCTTTTGTGTAAAGGAAATCATCTATCGAAAGAATAACGATATTAAAAATATTGCTTCCAAGAAGATTGCCCATTGCAGTATCGATGCTTCCCATTCTTACTGAAGCAATAGAAACCGCGAGTTCAGGAAGGGAAGTAGTGGCTGCAACTAATAAAGTTCCTATGAATGTCTTGCTGATTCCTGTTTCCCCTGCAAGTCCTGAAGCGAAATAGGGCAGCAATAATGCGCCCACAATAACGAGCAAGGCGAAAAATAAATAGCGGAATATTGCCTGCTTTAATGTCATTCCCGAATTCTTTAAAGGTGTTGACTGAATTGTTTCTGTAACTGCAGTTGTCTTCAGACGATTTTCGTTTTTAAAAATCAAACGAATTGCTATAAAGTAAACCAGCAGGTTGAAAAGGGAAACGCCACTAATTCCGGCAGGACCTGGAATGTAACTTTCGAATATGATCGAAATGATGACGTTCGTCATTAAAAAAATCGAAAAAAAAGCCGACAGAACATGATTTTTGGTAACCATTGAACTTAATGGTTTGTTAGGAACAAAATAGTCTAAAAATGCAAGGATCAAGAGGTTAAAGGCACAACTTCCCATTATATCGCCGATGGCAATATTGGGAACATTAAAAATGAGAATAGAACTGACCCCTGTAAAAAGTTCAGGCAGCGAAGTGACCGTCGCCATAAATATTAAACCAAACCATGCCTTGCCTACGCCTGTCAATGAAGTTATAATGTCGCTGTATTTGGATAACTTCGCGCCACTGTAAACAATTAATGTCGCGCAGGCAACAAATCCCGGTATAGTTATTAATAACGATGTCATTTTTCACTTTTGCAAGCTTTGGTTTAATTATTCTGATTCGGGCAAAACCAGCAAAGGAATTGTGGTTATGCAGGCCATGTTCTTCGTGAAACTTTTTAAAAAAATCTTTTCAACGAATTTTTTTTCACGTCGTACCATTACCAAAATATCCACGGGAAAATCTTCATCAATTTGCTCCAGTGTTTGCTGGATATTCTTACTTTTTATCTGTTTAAACTTGAGGTTGGCATCATTGAAAGTTCGTTGCAGGAAATAAGCATAATTGGAAAAGAGATGTGCATTTTCACGTTCGGCAAGGTCAAGATGCTGAATATGTAAAACAGTAACCTGTGCATTAAAAAGTTTGGAAAGAGAAATGCTAAATGCTAATGCTGGCTTGTCCTTCCGGTGATAATTTGTTGCAAAGACAATTTCCTTTGGATCTTTGAAATCATACTTTTCAGGAACGACGAGGACCGGAATAATTGATTTTTCAAGTACCCTGGATGCGCGGCTTCCAACAATGGTTTTCTTCAAACCAGAAGCGCCCTGTGTGCCCATTACGATCAGGTCAATGTGGTTTTCTTTTGCGACCTGCAAAATTTTATTTACCACTGGTGGATTGATTACAATTGTGGAAACGAACACGTTCATAAAAGGTTTCACCACTTTTCTCTTTAATCGCTGAAGCCTTTTCAATTGTTTGTATTCCAGTTGCTGCTTGTATTCCTGCCTTTCTTCCCGTGTTTGGAAATAAGGGATATCTTCCTTTTCATTTATATGAAGGAAAATGATCGAGCCTTTACTTTTTGAAGCGATTTCAGCAGCCAGGCGAAAAGCTCTTTCAGCCGTAGAAGAAAAATCGGTTGGGACAAGGATACGCATGGGTAGAATTTTTTAAAAAAGAAAGCCTTCCTCTTTATATCTGCCGGAAAAGCCTACAGACGCATAAACAGTATCATTATTTTTGATCAAAGCGATGCCACCAAGTGTTTCAAGTAATCCTCCTTCAGTTATTTCAATCCTGTTTCCACGAGCCAGGAACTTTTCAATTTCGTCTGTCAGCTTTTTAGTCGCATCAAAAGAATTCTCGTCTTCCAGGTTTTGATGGATTTCCTGTTTCATGAATTCATCAATAAGGAGGATTCCATTGTTATAATATTTTAATGCTTTGGTCACCGAATTAAGGTGGCTGAAGATTGTTTGATTCTTCTTTGCAAGTGTTATTTGGCCACGCACCAACATTGATTGCCAATGAGGCCACCGGCTTAGAATTTTTTGTACAAGAACATCTGTTGGTTTATCACGTTCCTGTTTTTCAAACAGGTTTAACTTAAAAAGAATGTTCCTGTAAGGAAAAATTTCGAAGAATTTGTTAGCTTGCTGGTCGTCTTCTGAATAAAGAAAAACAGGTTTGTCATTGTTTCTGTTTACCAGTTTTACAATGGCAGAAATCCTTTGCATGAGGCATTCGTTATTTGTGTCTTCATCGCATAATGCTGATGTTTGGGAAAAAACTTTGTGCAGCGAATTATTAAAATATTCATGTAGTTCTGCACCGTTATTTTTTATCCACAATAATTCAAATTCGGGTTCTCTGTCTGAATTACCAACAAGATCAAGTAGTGAAAACCGGTCGTCAAGATAGAATACGGGGTTGCCACTGTAATTCAGGTAAATTATTTTTTCTTCATCAGGCTTAACGATGATGGCTACACTCTTTCGATGCGAATTGTAATTAAGCCTGTTGAAAATCTTTTTCAGGTTATCGATTACATGCCTGATGTCTTCGGGCTGATATTTGTTTTCCAATCTGCACTGTACTTCTTCCAAAGTATAATTCAAAATACTTTTAATGGTTTTTTTATCAACCATGGATGGTTGAAAGGGAATTACCAACCCGATGGATTGTTTTTCTGCAGCCGTTTCCGATTTCTGTGGATAGGAAATTTTAATTTCTGAAAGCGTGATCATAATGGTGATTTTTAGGGGATGAAAAATGGATTATTTATTATGTGCGATAAAAAGTGGCGTATCTGTTTCTTTAATTAAAATATCGGCCATACTTATTTTGAACCAGCGCGAAAGTTCACTCCTGCGGTAGGCGCCCAATATCACCAATTCATTTTCTTTATGATTGCGCAGGTAACCTGGAATTTGTTCTTCTGCAATTCCTTTTTCCACCGTAATTGCTGCTTTTGGAAAATGCCATTTGATAAATTCCCTCATTCTTTTGTTTCCCGGAAGCCTGAGCGTTGCCATGTAATTTTCCTTTACTGTATACACTTCAACCGGCAAAGATTTGAGACGTCCAAGTAAATAGCTGAACATTTTGATGGCGTGCAATGAGGAAGGCCCTCCATCATAAAGCAACAATATCTTGTCAATTTCTTTATAAGATCCCGGAACCACAAACACCGGGCATTGCACATCGCTCAAAAAATCCTTCATAAAACGACTGGGCAGTTTCTCCTTATACCTGGTAAAAGTTTCGTTTTCGCTGATGATCGCCAGGTCAGCGAACATGCTTTCCTCTTTTAGTTCCTGCAGTGCAATATTCCTGTCGCGATGTATTGAATAATGAATGCCTGCTTTGGCACATGCTTTTTCAAATTGTAAAACAGATTCATCTCTTAATTTTCTATCCTTTTCATCGAGTTGCTGCAATTCTTTTTCGGGATTCTTTTCTGAAGTCATCACTTTATATACGCTGTAGGTATGGTACATAAACTCATCCAAAAAAACACCCACAAGGTGTGCTTCTTCAAGCTTCGACAATTCGATTGCATATTGTAAAGTGCTTGTTGACATTTTAAACCCGTCAAAAACTGCAAGAAACTTTTTCATTTTACCTGGCTTTAGTTTGGTTGCAAAATATCCGCGATCCGTTACATCGCGAATGATCATTATCAGTTATTTTCATGATTAGGATCGCATAAAAAACCGGTTCATCAACTTACAGCCGGGGAAAATATTCTGGCACTTTGGGATGAACCGGAAAGCATTAGTAAGCCTGCATTGCATCAGGCCAATTCAATTGGCGCCGTTGCTTTGTTATTGATCTCAAACCGGGCCAGCTGGGTTAGTCTGTCGTCGATTTGTTTCTCGTTGACCGATGCCTGGTGAAAAACCGAAGCGGTTTTTTCCAGGTTCAGCAAATTTGCGAATGCAGCTGCTGTACCATAAATGCTTATTTTGAAGTGGTTGATTGATTGAATTCCGGCAAGCAGGCATGCGTCTTTCACACCTGAACCTCCGCAGTGATGCAATTTGTCCTCAGTGTCTTTAATAAATCCTTCGATCATTTTGTTATGCAGCGAAAGTGACCGGATATGTTCCTCTTCATAAAATGCCTGCATATTTTCGATATGTTGTTCGATAAATTCCAGGTATTTCTGCAACACATTTTTGAGTTTTAACGAACTTGCTCCATTGATCCAATCGGGAAGTTTATTCTTTAATTGAATTTCAGCACTGATAAATTCACGCCCATTATAATCCAGCAAGTCATGTAGTGTTACAATGGAAAAATTATTTTCTGTCATGGTTTTGAATTTTAACCAAATTTATAAGGTTACCATAGGGCAGAGAATGACCGTTGTCAGTCTAAAAAGAAACTTTTGTCATTGATTTCCTATGGAAAATAAGATTGCTTTACAGGTTAATAAATATTCCTTCCCTGGTTGATCTCTTGACAAAGGATGAGACCTGGAAAGCTGAATTTTTCGAGTAGCCATTAACGTTATGTAGTGAAATAAGGGGTAACTAACTACATGCAGAATAATGATCAATATCATTTTAAGTGAAAGAAAATTGGGGGAAATTTGAAATAGTACTTTGATAAAATAAAAAATATAAATCATGAAAAGAGTTGAAAATAAAGTGGTGATAGTCACCGGCGGTGCTTTGGGCATTGGTCGGGAAACCTGTTTGTTATTGGCCAAAGAAGGCGCCAAAGTGGCCATCACAGATGTTTTGGATACGGAGGGAAATAAACTGGCAGACGAGATCAATCAATCCGGTGGAAGTGGTAAATATTGGCATTTGAATGTGGCTGATGAAAAAGAAGTTGAAAAAGTGTATGCTGATGTCGTAAAGCATTTTGGCAAGCTCGATGGCTCAGTGAATAATGCCGGCATTTCAGGATCCGCAAAACCGATGCATGAGGTTACGGAAAAAGAATGGGATGACCTGATGGCAGTAAATGTGAAAGGCGTTTTCTTTTGTACGAAATATGCGGTACGCCACATGCTCGATAACGGAAGCGGAAGCATTGTGAATTTGTCTTCAATTTATGGATTGATCGGAGCAGGAGATGCGCCTCCATACCATGCATCAAAGGGAGCTGTGAGACTGATGGCAAAAAACGACGCGATAGCCTATGCAAAGAATAAGATTCGTGTTAATTCTGTTCACCCGGGATTTATTAAAACACCGATGGTCGAAAATTATGGCAAAACAATACCGGGTTTTTTTGAACAGTTGAACAGCCTGCATCCGCTTGGACATATAGGCGAACCGATAGATATTGCCTATGGAATTCTTTATCTCCTCTCAGACGAATCAAAATTTGTTACAGGTAGTGAACTGGTGATTGACGGAGGCTATACAGCAAAATAAAATTTGGGTTTATTTATTTGTTTGCCGTGGATTTTTGAATAGTTGATGAAAGTTTCAAATACACACTACTTTGTAAATTAAGCTGTGTTAAGGTGACTAATTTTACTCTCTTAATGCAGCTTTTCTATTTTCTTTTCGAATATAAAATTGCCGCAATAAAAACCTTTTTAACGATGCAATTATTAAAAAAAATCTTGTTACATTTACGTAGCTTGAATCCAATCCCTTAAAAACTGTTACTGTTCTTACTCTTTGATTTTTTCAGTCCTTATTAAACAAAAAATACCATTTATGAAACACTTCATTTTCGTCCTTTTTTTAGGATGTTTATTTTGTATCCCTGTTTCTACAAACGCCCAATTTCTCAAAAAATTAAAAGAGAAAGCCAATAATGCTCTGGAGCAAGCAGTTGATAAAAAAGTGGAAGATAAAACAGGTGTGAGTACATCCGAAAGCAGTAGTTCCAACTCATCAGGAAACAGTTCTTCCCGGCCTTCAAATACAAAAGGTGCAGGTTTAAAAAACACTGAACCACCGGATGTGGTCGCTTCCATCGCAGATGCAGGCAAATCCTTTGACAGCAAGAATTATAGTGATGCACGTTATGCGGTGCAACAAGCCCTCGTTGGTATTGAACTTCAATTAGGTCGTCAATTATTAAGATCACTTCCTCAAACAGTTAATGGATTAAAAGCAGATACTTCCCAGGACAAAGTGATGAGCACGCAATGGGGTTGGAATAATCTCACAATCCAACGCATCTACAATGATGGAAAAGATAAGCAGATGACGCTCACCATCGGGAATAATTTATTGTACAGCGGTTTGGTAAATGCTTATTTTAATAACGCATATGCGGTGCAGACAAACGATAAAGAACAAAATGCTAAACAAGTGAAAGTTCAGGGCAACAAAGCCCTTATTACTTTTGATGCCGATAAAGGATATTCTTTAATCGTTCCCGTTGGTCAAAGTTCAATGGTAGTTTGGGAAGATGTGAACTTTGCTACGGAAGATGAGGTAATGGCAGCCGCCAACCAATTCAGTATTGATGACATAAAAAAATTATTAGGAGAAAAATAAATCAACCGTTATGAAAAAGTATTCTGTGATATTGATTATAATCTTCTTTTTTGCAAATGCTTTGCATGCACAGGAATTTGGGAAAGATATTAGTGCTGCAAAAGCATCTTATACTTCAGGCAATTTGGCTGATGCCCATTTTTCTTTGGAGCAGGCGATCCAGGAATTGGATATGATTGTAGGCAAGCAAGTGCTTGATATTTTACCGAAAGATTTTAATGGCCTGGCTGCTGATGAAAAAAACGACCAGGTAGCTGCTAATGTTGGTTTTGTGGGTGCCACTGTTCACAGGCAATATGGTGACAAAGGTTCAGAAGTTGAAATCATCAGCAATTCGCCAATGATCGCTACACTTAATTCGCTTTTGAATATGCCGGTATTCGGCGGCATGATGCGAGACGCAAACACCAAAGTGGTTAAAGTGAATGGTTACAAGGCAAGATTAGAAAAAAATGGCGATAATACCGATGGGACGACCAATTATACATTGCAGATTCCGCTCAAAAGCGCTTTGATATCAGTGACAGCAAAAGGGATGGATGAAAACAAAGTTTTATCTTTTGCTAATTCTATTCCTATCGAACAGATATCGAAATTGATAGAATAGCAATAAGTTTCACAATTCCAAAGAGTCGTTAACAGCCACTTTATGTGCGCGGCTTATTTCAAAAGAAAAGAGCGTAAGGAAAAATCCCTGGACAATAAACATAATGCCGATAATGGCAACAATTGTAAACACAGCTATCAGGGGATTTAATAAGATCAATATGCCAACAAGCAAACTGAGCAATCCGGCGAGGAGAACAACTCCCCAGAATTTATATTGGTTGCTTTTGAAAAAGAAAGATTGAAAGATCCAAAAGATACCTGTCAGGATTCCATAAAATGCGAAAACATAGGGAAGTGTTATTGCGGTTAATCCAATATTTAAAAGAAGAATAACCGCCAAAATAATATCCAATATTCCTTCTGCCATTTGCCAGCCCCAGCCCTTATGCACCTTTCGGGTAATCACAGCAAATGTTGCCAGTATCAAACCGGAAATAAATAAAGCAATACTTCCGTAAATGATTAAACCGAGCATTCCGCTTATTGGAAATCTTAAAATGTAAAATCCAAGAAAAATGAAGATCAATCCTTTTATCGTGATCAGCCACCAGTTCTTTGATTTTATCATAATTGAAAATTTTGCATTAGGAAAATTATTTACTGTGTAACTGGGTTATTAACTTTCAAAAAACTTACCTAAATATACAAAATAAAAAAAATGAAAATCAGCACTGAAAGAATTACAAGTAATGCAAGCCAATATAAAATTTCAATTATAGAATCAGCCTTCTTCAACGATATCTTCTTTAACATAAACAGATTTTAAGCAAAACTAAAAACGCGGAGCTCCGATGGCAATGACGTTAGTCAAAGTAATTAGTGACAGGCGTCATAGTAACCACCAATTTGAGTTTTAAAATATTTGAGAAATGTTTCTTGCATTTACCGCTTAAAATCATCTTTAAAGATGACCAGGCTCATATTTTGTTTTAAAATACGCGAATAATTTTACACCGGTCTTTTCATAATATATAGTATTAAATCAAAGCTGGATTTCTATCCGGCTTTCTTGTTTTGGTTCAGGATTAAAAATTATTTTCTTTGTTCGTTTACTGCTAACTTCCTTTTAGTAGCTTTGAACCCTTCAAATAATTTTCAAGCCGATATGAAATTTGCCGCCTTTGTTCCAAAAGCAAACAAAAAATTATTTTATGCTCCATTGTTTCTGACATTTCTATCAACAGCCAAAATTGCTTCAGCTCAAACGTTGTATCCACAATTATCCGGACTTGAGGTAAGATCATTTCAAATGAAAAATGATAAAAGTTATAACCTGAAGCAAAAGTATCCTTTGGTTGAGTTTGAACTAAATCATGTAAAATACAACACAGCACCTCCCAATACCCGGTATAAAAAGTTAAGAGTGAACTTCATTGATTCGGCAAATGCAAATGGTAGTGTTGGAAAAGTAAGATTTACGAATGTTTCGAAAGATACATTATCACTTACCAACGTTGTTCCTTTTGGAACATCTGCTGACAAAGTTTATATAACCGGCCTTGGAGACAATCCACTTTCACGTTCTTATTTGTTTTTGCCAGGTCGAAAACCTGTAAATGTTATTTTGCCTGACAATGTATGGGAACTTGGTTTTTCTGAATCATCACTCAATGATTCAGTTTCGGTTTGTGCGCTTATGCGCAGGAATAATAAAGATTTAAAAAAAGGATCGCTTCATAGGTTCACAACAATCCTTTATCCGGGCGGATCAATTTCCTATAATCTTTTTGCTGAATTGTATAAAGGAAATTGGCAAAATGGGTTACGTACGATATTTCAAAAAAAGATGCTTTATGATGTAAAAAATTTTGACGATAGTCTATATCACCGGAAAGATTTGGAATGGATACGCAGATCATATGTTATCCACCTGTTGATGGCATGGGACAACAGGTTGTACAACACAGCTGATCAATCATGGCATTTGCAGGATTTTTTAGATCGCGGAAAGATACTTTATGGCGGTGATGATGTTGTAGGTATCTGGCCGACATGGCCTTCATTAGGCGTTGATCAAAGAAACCAGTTTGATCTTTTCAGGGATTTGCCAGGTGGACTTTCACAAATAAAAAATCTTGCAGAAGAATGCCATCAACATGATAGCCATCTTTTCATTTGCTACAATCCATGGGACGAAAGTACAAGAAGTGAAGGCCATCTTTCCGGATTGGCAGACATCATACGTGAAACTGATGCCGATGGAACAGTCCTGGATACACAAGGAAAATCAAGCCGTGAATTGCAGGATGCGGCAGACAGTGTGAAGCCCGGCGTTATCATGTATCCCGAGGGCATGGCGGTGCCGAAAGATATGCAAGGTGTTGTGGCAGGAAGAGTGCACAATGCACTGTATTATCCACCAATGCTGAATCTAAATAAATTCATTAAACCTGATTTCGCCATCTTCCGGGTGGCGGAAGTTTATAAAGAACCGATCAGGCGGGAATTTTCTCTTTCACTTTTCAATGGATATGGAACTGAGCTCAATTTGTTTGCGCCCGGTAATCCTTCCAATTTAGACGATGAAGACCGGTATCTTGGAAAAACTGCACGCATTCTCCGGGAAAATTCTTCCAACTTTACTTCTGAAGATTACACACCGTTAATACCAACTTTTCATGACAGTATTTGGGTAAATAAATGGCCTGGAAACGGGAAAACAATCTTCACAATTTTCAGCGAAATTCCGCAAGGATTTAAAGGTTTGTTGTTTAATGCAAAAAAAATACCGGGAACACATTTTGTTGATATCTGGCGTCATGAAGACTTGGATCCTCAAGAGGAGGGAAGTGAATTAAAAATTCCTGTTCACTCGAACGCATTTGATGTATCATGGTTGGGAACGAACAATGAAGGCGCCGTGGATTGTATCGCTCAATTTAAAAAGCTGCTTCAAACAAATCTTACTGGAAGTGTTTTAAAAATTAATGCTCAAAAAGGAACAGAAATAAAAATTTGGGCGGGCAAACCTTCCTATGAAAAAGATCCGGTTGTGTTGAAAACCGGTAATCATTCAGTGGATCTTGAAAAACTATTTAATAATTACCAGCGAAAATTTGTCGTTCAGCTTTTTGACAGCAGTGAAATCATTGATGAAAATGTTGTTGACATAAAACCGGGAACACCAGTATTGATAAGCATCAACAGTTCCACTCCTTTTACCAAAAAAGAACCCAATGGGATGGTAAGAATTCCTGCAGGAAAATTTACTTTTCATTCAACCCATGGAGATGATTTTATTCCTTATCCAAAATATGAAGAAGACAGCACCTTCTCAATGAAATCTTTTTTCATGGATCAGTTTCCAGTGACTAATGAACAGTACAAAAAGTTTTTGAATGCAACAGGTTATCATCCTGCTGACACAACCAATTTTTTGAAGAATTGGATTGACGGAAAAATTCCTGCAGGAGAAGAAAATTTCCCGGTTGTATATATTTCTTATGAAGATGCCCAGGCTTATGCACGATGGGCAGGCAAAAGATTGCCTACAGAAAAAGAGTGGCAATATGCTGCCCAAACTCCTGAATTGAATGAATGGCCATGGAAACAAAAGCATCCGGTAAAATGGAAAACAGAAGAAATCACTGAGACTTTAACTATTCAAAAACCTGAAGGGATAGATTCTACTTTATGCAATTTGGAAAATGGTAAATTGTATCCTGTCGGTAAATATGAAAAAGGCGCAAATCCGTATGGGCTGCAGGATTTAGTGGGTTGTGTGTGGCAATTGACAAATGATGTGTACCAAAGCGGAAGCTATCGTTACATAATTATGAAAGGTGGAAGTTATTTTAATCCGTCATCAAGTTGGTGGTATGTTCAAGGAGGCCCGCGACCGCTTAATTACAGGCAATATTTATTGCGTGTTTCTCCTGGTTTTGAAAGAAATGCAACTGTTGGTTTTCGATGCGTGAAGGATGCTCAAGCAAAATAACAAATTTTGATTTTTTATTGGTGCACTTCACTTAAATCTTTTTTTTCTTTTTTGATTGCTGCATACAATTTTTCAACATCACTCAACCTGCACAATTGTGTTCCGAGGGTCATGCATGCTGCTGTTCCGCACGCAACACCATATTGAGCTGCCTCGAGCAAAGTATTATTTTCTGCCAGGCTCAAAACAATCCCTGCAAGCATGCTGTCGCCGGCGCCCACTGTACTGGCCTTCTTAACTGGGGGAGGAATAATTTGATGTGTTTCTGTTTCAGTTATCAGCATAGCTCCCATAGCGCCCAGTGAAACAACAATTACTTCACATTTTCCTATTTGAATCAACTGCCTTGCAACTTCTTGCACCTGGTTACCGTTCAATTCTTCGCGACCTGCCAAAGCGCTTAGTTCACTTAAATTGGGTTTTAATAAATAGACGCCCTGGTTTACTGCGTACTGCAACGCTTCTCCGGAGGTGTCAACGATGAATTTTGCGTTTTTACTCCTGCTGATCAGAGACAAATTTGCAAAAATATCTTTTGGAATACTGGAAGGTAAACTACCACTGGCAACAATATATTCTACATCCTTCAATTCTTCCACTACAGAAAGAACTTTCTTCCATTCGTTTTCATAAATAACAGGTCCGGGCATTCCAAATCGATATTGGAGATTGGAAGAGTTGTCCAGAACAATCAGGTTTTCTCTTGAATGATGCTTTGTTTCAATAACGATAGAAGGAATATTTTCTTCATCAAGAAGTTGATTAAGAAACTTTCCTGAATAGCCTCCGGCAAGATAAATGGCTGTTGCATTTCCTCCCAACTTTTTGATAGCTCTTGCTACATTGATTCCTCCGCCTCCGGGTTCAAAAACCGGTGGTGTGCATTTCAGTTTTTTCTCAGGAATAAGCGAACTAATTGTGGTGCTTTTGTCAATTGCCGGATTAAAGGTAATGGTTACTATTTGAGGCATGGGAAATGGTGTTAAATAATGATCATTGTTTCAGAAAGCTTATTTTCCTTTACAGCCTTTTCGGCCAGTCGGATGTTTTCAATTCCTTTTAAGATTGCATCGGGATTAAATGAAATACTATCTATTCCCTGCGCAACCAGAAATTGCGCAAATTCAGGAAAATCGCTTGGCGCCTGGCCACACAAACCTATCCTGGCTCCGGCTTTTCGAGCCTTACGTATCACCGTCGCAATCTGCTGTTTCACACCTTCATCCTGTTCATTGAAGAGCCCTGAAATGATTGAAGAATCACGATCGATACCAAGAACCAGTTGAGTCAGGTCATTAGAACCGATTGAAAAACCATCAAAAATTTGAGCAAATTTTTCGGCTAAAAATACATTGTTCGGAATCTCCGCCATCACATAAATTTCTAAATCGTTTTTACCACGTTCCAGCCCAAAAGTTTTCATTACTTCTATCACTTTTTTTCCTTCTTCTACCGTTCTGCAAAACGGGATCATCACTTTTACATTTGTAAATCCCATTTCCTCCCTGACAATTTTTAATGCTTCGCATTCCAGCCTGAAACCTTCTTTGTATCGATCGTTGTAATATCTTGAAGCGCCACGAAATCCAAGCATTGGATTTTCTTCAACCGGTTCAAATTCTTTTCCGCCCAGCAAGCTTGCGTATTCATTGGTTTTAAAATCACTCATTCTGACAATAACTTCTTTTGGGTAAAATGCAGATGCGGTGGTAGCTACAGCCTGTGAAAGCTTTTCAACAAAATATTTTTCTTTGTCCGCATAAGCATGTGTTAGTTTTTCAATTTCGCTTTTTGCCGATTCATCCTTCATCTGGTTGAACTTTACCAATGCCATTGGATGAATCCGAATCGCATTGGTAATAATGAATTCAAGTCGCATTAAACCCACTCCGTCATTTGGATAAAATGAAAATTTAAACGCCTTTTCCGGGTCGCCAACGATCAACATGGCTTTTGTGCTTTCCGGAAGTTTTATGTCTTTCAGGTCAATGTGTTTTACATGAAAATTAGACCGGCCTTCATAAACAAATCCTTCCTTGCCTTCACAACAGGAAACGGTAATTGTTTCTCCATCTTTTATTTGGGAAGTTGCGTCACCACAACCTACAACAGCCGGAACGCCAATTTCCCGCGCAACAATTGATGCATGACTAGTCCGGCCACCTTTGTTCGTTACGATCGCAGATGCTTTCTTTAAAATCGGATCCCAATCAGGACTTGTTAATTCGGTAACTACAATTTCTCCTTTATTTAACTTATCCGCTTCTGATGGTGAATTTATTATCCTTGCGATGCCGGCAGCAACTTTGCTCCCGATTGCTTCTCCCGAAGACAATAATTTCCCTTTTTCTTTCAATTCATATTCTTCGATCTGTAGCGGATCGATTTGGGAATGAACCGTTTCTGGCCTTGCCTGGATTATATAAAATGCGCCGGTGTTTCCATCTTTTGCCCATTCGATATCCATTGGCTTTTTGTAATGTTCTTCGATTATCAAAGCCCATTTAGCCAATCGAGTAATTTCGGCGTCAGTTAAAATGAATTGGTTCTTTTTTTCATCAGGACTGTCGATATTTTTTACGGGATTTTCAGGATCGTTTGTATAAATCATCGTCTTATTCTTATCGCCCATTCTTTTTTGGAGGATGGCGTTTTTGCCTTGTTGTAATGTGGGTTTAAAAACAAGAAATTCATCAGGGTTCACCGTTCCCTGGACCATATTTTCTCCCAATCCCCAAACGCCGGCAATATGGATCACCTTTCGGAATCCTGACTCAGGTTCAAGCGTAAAAGCAACACCCGAGCACGCTTTATCACTTCTGACCATTTTTTGGATACCAACAGAAAGGGCAACCTTCTCATGAGCAAAACCGTTGTCAACCCTGTATTTGATTGCACGATCGGTATATATTGAAGCGAAACAGCGCTGCACGGCTTTTAATAATTCATCTTCTCCTTTTATATTCAGGTAACTTTCATGCTGACCAGCAAAACTTGCCTGCGGAAGGTCTTCGGCGGTTGCGCTGCTTCTGACGGCAACTTCAATATGCTTATTACCTGCAAGAGCCTCGTACGCTTCAATAATTTCTTTTGAAAGATCCTGGGGAATTGTTGCCTTCTCCATCATTTCCCTTGCTTCTTTCCCGATCTTTTTTAGATTTTTAAAATTGACCGTGTCTAATTGCGCAAGCAAATTTTTTAAAGGTGCTGCAATGGAATTGTAATCTAAAAAATAATAGAAAGCCGCAGAGGTGGTGGCAAAGCCATCAGGAATCTGGATGCCTTTTGAAGAAAGGCTGTTAAACATTTCTCCTAAAGAAGCATTTTTTCCTCCTACCAAATTCACATTTGAAATGTGGATTTCGCTAAACCTTTTGATGTACAACATAGCTTTCGTTTTTCTCAAATTTCATAGTTTGAATCGCTGTTTAAAATGATGCTGATCATTATTCTAAATGATAGAAGTTAGAGTAATAAAAGCGTTACTGACAATTTTGCACATTCAGCCGCTTGGCATAAACCTTGTCGTTAAAAGAAAAACTAATTAAATAAAATTATTAAGTTATGGCAAAGATTATAGGTATTGACCTCGGAACTACTAACAGTTGCGTGGCAGTAATGGAAGGTAACGAACCGGTAGTAATACCCAACGATGAAGGTCGCCGCACAACGCCTTCTGTAGTTGCGTTCCTTAAAAATGGTGAGCGAAAAGTTGGCGATCCAGCAAAAAGGCAGGCGATCACTAATCCGAAAAATACCATCATGAGTGTGAAGCGTTTTATGGGGCACAAATGGGATGAAGTTACAAGCGAGGCTACTCATCAAAGTTATAAATTGGTAAAAGGTGACAATGATACCGTTCGTATTGACATAGAAGGCAGGCAATATACTCCACAGGAAATTTCTGCAATGATCCTTCAGAAAATGAAAAAGACTGCCGAAGATTATTTAGGGCAGGAAGTTTCTGAAGCGGTTATCACCGTTCCCGCATATTTTAATGATTCTCAAAGACAGGCAACAAAAGAAGCCGGTGAAATTGCAGGATTGAAAGTTCGCCGTATCATCAACGAACCGACAGCAGCGGCTTTGGCTTATGGTTTGGACAAGAAAAATGTTGACCAAAAAGTGGCTGTGTTTGACCTGGGTGGTGGTACTTTCGATATTTCAATTCTTGAATTGGGCGAAGGTGTTTTTGAAGTTAAATCAACAAACGGAGATACGCACCTTGGTGGTGATGATTTTGATAAAGTGATTATGGATTGGCTGGCATTGGAATTCCAGAAAGATGAAGGAATTGATTTGCACAAAGATCCAATGAGCTGGCAAAGGTTGAAAGAAGCTGCTGAAAAAGCAAAGATTGAGTTGTCTTCTTCAACAGAAACTGAGATCAATCTTCCTTACATTACAGCAGTTGACGGCGTTCCAAAACACCTTGTGAAGAAACTCACACGTTCACAGTTTGAAAAATTGGCTGATGAGCTTTTCACACGTTGTTTAAAACCCTGTGAAGCCGCATTGAAAGATGCAGGAATGAGCAAGAATGATATTAATGAAGTGATCCTGGTTGGTGGTTCAACACGTATTCCGAAAGTGCAGGAGTTGGTCGAAAACTTCTTTGGCAAAAAACCACACAAAGGCGTAAATCCTGATGAAGTAGTAGCAATTGGTGCGGCCATCCAGGGAGGCGTGTTGACTGGAGAAGTAAAAGATGTGTTGTTACTTGACGTTACTCCTCTTTCTTTAGGAATTGAGACAATGGGTGGTGTTATGACAAGATTGATTGATTCAAACACTACAATTCCAACAAAGAAAACAGAAGTTTTCTCAACTGCAAGCGATAACCAACCTGGTGTTCAGATCCACGTTTTACAAGGGGAGCGCCCGATGGCATCTCAAAATAAAAGTCTTGGAACCTTTAACCTTGATGGCATTCCACCGGCTCCTCGTGGTGTTCCGCAGATCGAGGTAACTTTTGATATCGACGCTAACGGTATTTTAAATGTTTCAGCTAAAGATAAAGGCACTGGAAAATCTCATAATATAAGGATTGAAGCAGGAAGTGGCTTGAGCAAGGAAGAGATCGAAAAAATGAAGAATGAAGCAAAAGCCAATGAAGCTGCCGACAAGGCTGAAAGGGAAAAAGTTGATAAACTGAACCAGGCAGACAGCCTCATTTTCCAGACTGAAAAACAATTGAAAGAATTTGGTGATAAAATTTCATCCGATAAAAAAGCGCCGATTGAGACGGCTTTGCAAAAACTGAAAGATGCTCATAAAAGTCAGAATCTGGCCGATATTGATTCAGCGACTGCAGAATTAAATTCAGCATGGACAACTGCCAGCGAAGAAATGTATAAGTCAAGCCAGGGACAACCACAGGGCGACGGACAGGCAAATGCAGGCCAAGAGCAAGGAGCAGAAACCAATGCAGGCGGTGATAACGTTACAGACGCAGAATTTGAAGAAGTGAAATAGTGATTGATAATAAATAAACCAAGGTCGTCTCGAAGAGATGACCTTTTTTCGTTTATGCCTCACCGTTATTTTAGCCTTATGCCGTACTGTTTAGTTGCTGGAAATTCGAAATATTCACCGTAATAATTAAGATAAAAACTTCGGATATTTGTTGCTTTACTAACAAAACAAGCCGCTCGGGGAGATTAATTGTGTATAATTTACATTTTTAATCGAAAGGGATTAAATTGTGTTTTTTTAACAGGATAATAAATGAAGATCAATTTCTTTTTAAGATATCATACAGTTTTTGGCGAAGAATTATTTATCATTGGAAACAATAAATATTTGGGAGATAACAACTCCGCAAATGCAGTTCCACTCCATTGGTTTAACAACGATTATTGGTTGGTAACGGTTGACTTTCCGGATGATTTTGATGACGAGATCCATTACAAGTACATTCTGAAAGACATTAAAGGGATCGAAATTTATGACGGTGAAGAGAACAGGTACATTGATCTTTCCGTACGCAAGCAAGATTCATATTCTGTTTTCGACACATGGAACAGCACAGGAAATGTTTGGAATGTATTTTTTACTGCTGCTTTCAGTAAAGTATTGTTGCCGCCGGTAACCAAAGTGAAAGTTCCTTCTCCAAGAAAATACAATCACATTTTCAGGGTAAAGGCTCCATTATTAAAGCCGGGTGAAACGATCTGTCTTTGCGGTTCTACCACACATTTGAAAACATGGAATACAGATGATCCTATCATTTTATCGCCACATAATAATTGGTATTCTGCCAAGGTTTTCTTAGAAGAAAATGAATGGCCGGCAAGTTATAAATACGGGATTTATAATATCAATGAAAAAAAGTTCGTTGCCTATGAGTTGGGCGAAAATCGCATGATCAGGCAATTTGAAGAAGAAGAAAAAGGGATAACAATTTTAAACGATGGATTTGTAAATTATCAACCTGGTCTTTGGAAAGGGGCCGGAGTTTCCGTTCCGGTCTTTAGTTTAAGAAGTAAGAAAAGCTTCGGTGTTGGTGAATTTTCGGATATAAAATTATTGATCGATTGGGCCAATAAGACCGGAATGAAACTCATCCAGTTGCTGCCCGTGAATGATACTACCGCCAGTCATACGTGGCGAGAGTCTTATCCTTATGCTGCCATTTCCGCTTTTGCATTGCACCCAATTTATATCAATCTTGAAAAAGTAGCCGGAAAGGAATTTGCCTCACTCATTAAGCCTTTGAAAAGAAAGCAGAAGCAATTAAACGAGTTGGACAAATTCGATTATGAGCAGGTAATGAAGTTCAAACTTACTGCACTGAAGGAACTGTTTGATGCAGGAAAAAAAGAATTTAAAAATGACATTGATTATTTTGAGTTTTTTGAACTGAACCGCCATTGGCTTGTTCCTTATGCTGCTTTTTGTTACTTGCGTGATAAATATAAAACGCCTGATTCAAGCAAGTGGAGAAGTTACAAGCAATACAATGAGCAAGCGATCCAAAAACTTGTTTCTCCTTCCCAAAAACATTATAACCAGATACTGTTTACTTATTTCATTCAATACCATTTGCATTTGCAATTGAAGGAAGTGGCCGATTATGCCCACCAGCAAAAAATCGTTTTGAAGGGCGATATCCCCATCGGTGTTTATCGTTATAGTTGTGATACATGGGTCAATCCTGATCTGTTCAATATGGACGAGCAGGCTGGTGCGCCTCCCGATGATTTTGCAGTGAAAGGACAAAATTGGGGATTTCCTACTTACAACTGGGAAGAAATGAGCAAAGACCATTACAATTGGTGGCGCAGCCGTTTCGACCAGATGAGTAATTATTTTGATGCTTTTCGTATCGACCACATACTTGGCTTTTTCAGGATTTGGAGTATTCCGATGGAATCAGTGGAAGGCGTAATGGGAAGATTTGTTCCCGCAATTCCTATTGATATTTCAGAATTTCAATGGAGAAATATTGCGTTTAACTATGACCGTTATTGCCAGCCCTATATTACGGAGCAAGTTCTTAAAGATATCTTTGGAGAAAGGGCAGGAGAAGTTAAAGAAAATTTTCTTGATCCTTTGCCAGATGGGAAATTTTCTTTAAAGGATTTTGTAAATACGCAGGCGAAAGTGGTATCTTTTTTAAAGGACGCTGATGATCAGCAATTGAAGCAAGGTTTGTTTGACCTCATCAGCAATGTAATTCTTTTTGAGGCGGAAAATTCAAGTCAACAGAAATTCCACTTCCGTATTTCGATGGAGAAAACAAGTTCTTACCAGGCCCTGGATGAATATACCAAAGATGCTTTGTGGCATTTTTATATAGATTATTTTTACCGCAGACAAAATGATTTTTGGAAAAAAGAAGGTATGAAAAAATTACCTTCTTTAAAAAGAAATACCAGGATGCTTGTTTGTGGTGAAGATTTGGGAATGGTTCCTCCGGCTGTGCCGGATGTGATGAACCAGATTGGAATCCTGGGCCTTGAAATTGAGAGAATGCCAAAATCTGAGGGGAAAGAATTTTTTCATCCTGATGACGCACCTTATTTATCCGTGGTAATGCCTTCAACGCATGACATGAGCACAATAAGAGGATGGTGGGAAGAAGACCGGCAGCAAACGCAACGCTTTTACAATTTTATGCTTGGACAATATGGAGAGGCGCCGGCCACATGCGAGGACTGGATAAACAAGAAGATCATTTTGCAGCACTTGTATTCACCGGCCATGTGGAGCATTTTTCAGTTAACTGATTTGCTTGGAATGAATGAAAAGCTTAGAGCACCCGATCCAAAGGAAGAGAGGATAAACGATCCATCTGATCCCAATCAATATTGGCACTACAGGATGCACCTGGATTTGGAAGCATTATTAAAAGAAGAAGAATTTAACGACGATTTGAAAAAATTTATTAAAGAAAGCGGCAGGTGAAATTAGAATATAAAAAATCCAACCTAAAATTTAAACATCCATTTACTATTTCGAAAGGAACCAAAACACATCAGCCTGCTTTGTTGGTGCAGCTCGATTTTTTTGGGATAAAAGGTTATGGCGAAGCACCGGCGATTCCATATTACAATATCACTGTTGATAAAATGATCGCGGATATTGAAGAGAAAAAGAAAATGATCGAAAAATTTTCTTTTACAGAACCGGAAAGATATTGGCATTATTTGCATCACCTTATTCCTTATGATCCTTTCCTGATTTGCGCTTTAGATCTTGCCGCATGGGATATGTTTGGAAAGATGAAACGAAAACAGTTATACCAGTTGTGGAATCTTGATATTTCTAATAATCCTCTTACCGACATTACAATTGGCATTGACAGCATCGATAAAATGGTGGCGAAAATGAAAGAAACTCCATGGCCAATTTATAAAATTAAATTGGGTACGGACAAGGATATTGAGATCATGAAGGCTTTGAGAAAAAATACAGATTCAGTTTTCCGCATTGATGCAAACGCAGCATGGCAAGCTGAAGAGGCTTTGGAAAAAATAAAAACTCTTGCTGACCTTGGAGTTGAATTTATTGAACAGCCTTTGGCAAAAGATGATTGGGATGGAATGAAATTTTTGTACGAAAATTCGCCATTGCCATTGATCGCTGATGAAAGTTGCGTGTTTGAAAGCGACGTTGAAAAATGCAAAGGATATTTTCATGGGATAAATATTAAGCTAACCAAATGCAGCGGCATTACTCCGGCGCTCCGCATGATCAAAAACGCCCGGGAAAACGATATGAAAGTAATGGTAGGTTGTATGAACGAAAGTTATATCGGCACAGGCGCCATTGCGCAATTGTTACCAATGTTGGATTATGTAGATATGGATGGCCCTTTGCTTTTGGAACAAGATGTAGCAAAAGGAGTTACTTATGATTATGGAAAAATTATTTATTCGGAAGGGTATGGGCTTGGGATAAGTGTGGAACCGTTTTAATAGATTAAAAAAAAGTTTTGTTACTATAAAATTTCATTCATTACTTTGCATCCTCAATGAATCAAAATTTTCACATACATCATCATCATATTTTACCACACGGGTAAGCTGTATTGATTTGTATGTAATCACATAATTTAAAGAGGCTTACTGAAAAGTGAGCCTTTTTTCATTTTAAAAGAATAAAATGCTAAAGATCGCGATCCAAAAATCAGGTAGATTGTATGAACAATCGGTTCAACTTTTGAAGGAATGTGGAATTGAATTAAACAATGGCAACCGCCAGTTAAAGGTGAGAGCGTCCAATTTTCCTGCGGAAGCTTATTTTTTCCGTGATGATGATATTCCACAATACGTTTCTGATAATGTGGCAGATGTAGGAATCGTTGGAGAAAATGTTGTTTTTGAAAAAGAAAAAGAACTACAGATTGTAAGTAAGTTGGGATTTGGGCGTTGCCGTTTAAGCATTGCCGTTCCCAAAAACATGGGATATAAAAGGCCGCAGGATTTGAACGGCTTGAAGATCGCCACTTCTTACACGGTTCTCTTGCAAAAGTTTTTGAATGATAATAAGATACAAGCGGAAATCCATGAGATCAGCGGTTCGGTGGAAATAGCGCCAAGTATCGGTTTAGCTGATGCTATATGCGATTTGGTCAGCAGCGGTAGCACTCTTTTTACCAATAACCTGAAGGAAGTGGAAGTGATCCTTGATTCACAAGCGGTATTGGTTGCCAATAAAAATTTAAATTCAGAAAACAGGCAAATTCTGGATAATTTATTGCTCCGTATTAATGCAGTAAAGGCGGCAAAAAATAACAAATACATTATGATGAATGCACCTGATCATCAGTTGAAAAATATTTGTGGGTTACTGCCGGGAATGAAAAGTCCAACTGTTGTACCGCTGGCTGAAAGCGGCTGGAGCAGTGTTCAAACAGTTGTAAACGAAAATGATTTTTGGGAAGTAATTGAAAAACTAAAACAATTTGAAGCGGAGGGAATCCTGGTGGTGCCAATTGAAAAGATGATCTCCTAAAAGAAAAATTTATGAATGCAATAATTGAAGAACCTTCGAGAATTGATTGGCCTGATTTGGTAAAAAGGCCAGAAATAAATTCTGACAATCTCACAATGACTGTTTCTGAAATAATCGAAAATGTAAAATCGCAAGGCGACTTTGCTGTAAAAAGTTATTCATTAAAATTCCACGATTTTGCTCCTGCAAATCTTTGGGTTACTGATGAAGAAATAGCTAATTCTCATAAGCTTGTGCCAAAAAATCTTCGCAAAGCCATAAAGCAAGCAAAGAAAAATATTGAGAAATTTCACAAGCAACAGGTTTCAAAAATTAAGAAGGTGGAAACGACTTCCGGAGTTTCCTGCTGGCGTAAAAGTGTAGCGATTGAAAAAGTAGGATTGTACATTCCGGGTGGAAGTGCACCTTTATTTTCTACGCTTTTAATGCTTGCAATTCCTGCAAAGCTTGCAGGCTGCAAAAATATTTTAGTTACAACGCCGGCCAACAAAACCGGCGATGTTGATCCTGCAATTTTATATGTTGCGCAATTGCTCGAAATCAAAAATATTTATAAAGGCGGAGGTGCACAGGCGATCGCAGCGATGGCTTATGGAACGCAAACTGTTGAAAAAGTAGACAAGATATTTGGTCCCGGCAACCAGTATGTTACTGCAGCCAAACGCTTTGTGAATATGGACGGAGTGGCGATCGATATGCTCGCAGGACCGAGTGAACTGGCGGTATATGTGGACGAAAGTTGTGAACCGGCTTTTGTAGCTGCTGATCTGCTAAGCCAGGCCGAGCATGGCGGTGATAGCCAGGTAGTTCTGGTTGCAGCAAATAAACAAATAATTGAAAAAATTATTGAGGAGATCCACTTGCAACTTTCAGAGCTTCCCCGTAAAGAAATTATTGAAAAAAGTTTTTTGCACCGCAGGTTTATTGTTTTGAAGAAAGTGAAAGATGCTTTTGATTTCCTGAATTTTTACGCACCTGAACATTTGTCAATTGCTTCTGAGAAAGCGAACGAGTTGGCTGAAAGAGTGGTAAATGCAGGAAGTGTTTTCCTCGGCAATTATTCTCCTGAAAGTGCAGGTGATTATGCATCAGGAACGAATCATTCTTTGCCCACAAATGGTACAGCTATTACGCAAAGTGGCGTTTCTGTTGATAGCTTTGTGAAGAAGATCACCTTCCAGGAATTAAGTCATAAAGGATTAAACAATATTGGTACTTCTATTGAAAATATGGCAACAGCAGAAGGCTTGCTTGCTCATAAAAATGCCGTCAGCATTCGATTAAAAAAGTAAGATGGAAAAGATAAATATTGAATCGCTCGTAAGAGAAAATATTAAAAGATTGAAGCCATATTCTTCTGCCCGCAGCGAATACAGGGGAACGGCTGACGTTTTTCTTGACGCAAATGAAAACAGTTATGGCTCTCCGTTGGACGAAAATTATCATCGTTATCCTGATCCACTTCAGTGGAAATTGAAACAGAAGTTGTCAAAGATTAAAGGAGTTCCACCGCAAAATATTTTTGTGGGTAATGGAAGTGATGAAGTGATCGACATTGCTTATCGTATTTTTTGTGAGCCCGGAAAAGATAACGTGATCATTTGTCCGCCAACGTATGGAATGTATAAAGTTTGTGCAGAGATAAATTCTGTCGAAGTGAAAGAGGTTTTATTGAAACCTGATTTCCAGTTGGATGTGGAAGGGATATTATCAGCTATGGATGACCACTCAAAACTGCTTTTCATTTGCTCGCCAAATAATCCAACGGGAAACAGTTTCAACCGTCCTGATGTTGAATTTCTGCTGAATAATTTTCGTGGAATTGTTTTGATAGATGAAGCGTATATTAATTTCTCAAAACAAAAGCCTTTTATTCTTGAACTGACGGAATATGAAAATCTTATCGTAATGCACACACTTTCAAAAGCGTGGGGATTGGCTGGATTGCGCCTCGGACTTGGGTTTGCTTCTGAACTGATCATAGATCTGTTTAATAAAGTAAAACCACCTTATAATGTTAATGAGTCTTCACAGCAGTTGGGAATTGAAGCTTTGGAGCGGATCAAAAAAGTGAACGACACCATCATGAACATGGTGCAGGAAAGAAATTTTCTGCAGCAAAAACTTACCGGATTTCCTTTTGTGCAAAAAGTCTTTCCATCCGATGCTAATTTTATTTTGGTAAAAGTAGCCGATGCTGATAAATTATATCATTACCTTTTAATGAACCGCATAATCGTTCGAAACAGGACCCATGAACCTTTGTGCGAAAATTGCATTCGCATAACTGTGGGAACACAGGAAGAAAATGAAAAGATTTTAAATACGCTAAAAAAATATGAGTAAAAAAGTTTTGTTTATTGATCGGGACGGAACCATTATTATGGAACCGCCGGTTACTAACCAGTTGGATGCTTTCTCCAAATTGGAATTTTATCCCAATGTGTTTGAATATCTTTCAAAGATTGTGAAAGAACTGGATTATGAATTGGTGATGGTTACAAACCAGGATGGACTGGGTACAGATGCATTTCCAGAAGAAGCTTTTTGGCCAATCCAAAACTTTGTGGTAAAGACTTTTGCAGAACAGGGAATCGTTTTTTCTGAGATTTTTATTGATCGGACATTCCCTCATGAAAACAAATCAACCAGGAAACCCGGAACGGGAATGCTTACCCAATATTTTGAAAAGGAAAGGTACGACCTGGGAAATTCATTTGTGATCGGTGATCGTTTGACGGATGTGGAACTTGCAAAGAACCTTGGAGCGAAGGCTTTTTTTATCAATAATTTCCAGGAACTCGGTACATCAGAAGTAACGGTTTCGCAGGAGGAGCTTAAAGAAGTAATTGTACTGGAAACGCAGAAATGGGAAGATATTTATAATTATTTGAAGCAGCCTGTTCGTACGGTAAAGCATATACGAAATACTAATGAAACAAAAATTGAGGTTGAAGTAAATCTTGACGGAAGGGGAAAATCACAAATAAAGACAGGTCTTGGATTTTTTGATCACATGCTGGACCAGGTTGCCCGCCACTCTGGGATGGATTTAAAAATTATTTGTAACGGCGATCTTCATATTGATGAACATCACACCATTGAGGATGTGGCGTTGGCATTTGGTGAAGCGGTACTTAAGGCGCTCGGAGATAAAAGAGGGATCGAAAGATATGGATTTCTTCTGCCCATGGACGATTCCCTGGTACAAGTGGCTATTGATTTTGGAGGGCGCAACTGGCTGGTTTGGGAGGCAGAATTTAAAAGAGAAAAAATAGGAGAGATGCCGACAGAGATGTTCTTTCATTTTTTCAAATCATTCACAGATGCTTCCAAATCAAATCTGAATATTAAAGCTGAAGGCACCAACGAACATCATAAGATTGAAGCAATATTTAAAGCTTTTGCCAAGTCAATCAAAATGGCTGTTCGGCGTGATCCTTTAAATAATTCTTTGCCTTCAACAAAGGGAGTATTATGAAAGTTGCCATAATTAAATACAACGCCGGAAATGTACAAAGTGTTTTGTATGCCTTGCAACGCTTAAGCATAGACGCAAAGGTTACTGATGATCATCATGAAATAAAAGCAGCTGATAAAGTGATTTTTCCCGGTGTTGGCCACGCAGCTTCGGCAATGGAATATTTGAAAAAGAGAAAATTGGATAAACTGATCATTTCTTTACAACAACCCGTTTTGGGAATTTGCCTTGGACTTCAATTGCTCTGCAAATCTTCGGAGGAAGGAAATACAAGATGCCTTGGAATTTTTAATACCGAGGTCAGGAAATTTGATGATTCTGTTTTTCAAAATAAAAATCTTGTGCCCGTAAAAATTCCTCACATGGGCTGGAATACAATTAATCATCTTTCTTCTAATTTGATGAAAGGCGTTCCGGATGATTCTTATGTTTATTTCGTCCACAGCTTTTATGCAGAAGTTTGTGATGAAACTGTTGCTACCACAAATTATATTCAACCGTTCAGTGCCGCTTTGCACAAGGATAATTTTTACGGAGTGCAGTTTCATACAGAAAAATCCGCGCAGGTGGGTGAAAAAATACTTTCAAATTTTTTAAAGACCAGCTGATGGAAATTATTCCTGCGATAGATATTATTGATGGCAAATGTGTTCGTTTGGCAAAAGGTGATTTTGACAATAAAAAGGTCTACAATCATGATCCTTTGGAAGTGGCAAAAAGTTTTGAGGAAACAGGAATTCGCAGGTTGCATATTGTGGATCTGGATGGAGCAAAAGGTAAATCATTGAGTAATTTAAAATCACTGAAAAGAATTGCCTCCGCTACAACTTTGATCGTCGATTTTGGAGGAGGAATTAAAACAACTGAGCAGTTGCAACAAGTGCTGAATGCTGGTGCAACAATGGTTAGCGTTGGAAGCATTACAGTAAAAGATCCTGCATTGTTTTCCGAATGGATTGAAGAATTTGGCGCGGAAAAATTTTTACCGGGAGCAGATGTTTTGAATAATAAAATAAAAATTCATGGGTGGAAAGAAGAAACCGGGATTGATATTTTCGAATTTATTTCTTCTCTTGAAAAGAAAGGAATTAACCGGATCTTCTGCACTGATATTTCAAAAGATGGAATGCTGCAAGGCCCGGCGACAATACTTTATAAAGATATTTTAAATCGTTTTCCTTCTTTGCAATTGATTGCTTCCGGTGGAATTTCGGGTTATGATGATTTGTTCAACCTGAAAAACATTGGCTGCTCGGGTGCCATTGTTGGCAAAGCGATTTATGAAGGAAGAATCAGTTTACAACAACTCGCGGATTTTATAAAAAAATAAAAATGCTGGCAAAAAGGATCATACCATGTCTTGATATCAAAGACGGCAGGACGGTTAAGGGAATCAATTTTGAAAACATTCGCGATGCCGGCGATGCAGTCGAATTGGCGATGTATTACTCACAGGAAGGAGCAGACGAATTGGTTTTCCTCGACATCACTGCTACGGTTGAAAAGAGAAAAACATTTGCAGAGCTTGTGAAAAAAATTGCGGCAAACATCAACATTCCTTTTACTGTTGGCGGCGGCATTTCTTCTGTTGAGGATGCTCATATATTGTTGCAAAACGGCGCTGATAAAGTTTCTATAAATACGGCTGCTTTTAAAAATCCGCAATTGATAAAAGAAATGGCGGAAGAATTCGGAAGCCAATGTGTAGTGTTGGCAATAGATACTAAAAAAGAAAGTGACAATAAATGGTATGTTTACCTGAATGGAGGAAGGACAAAAACGGATGTGCCTGCGTATGATTGGGCAAAGAAAGGAATAGAATTAGGAGCAGGTGAAATCCTATTAACTTCGATGAACAACGACGGAACAAAAGATGGATTTGCGCATGATATTACGGCTTTGTTTTGTGATAAACTTTCCGTTCCCGTAATTGCTTCCGGGGGTGCCGGTACGATGGAACATTTTGCCGATGTTTTTTTGAATGATAATGCCGATGCGGCTTTGGCTGCTAGTGTATTTCATTTTGGAGAAATAAAGATCCCTAAGTTGAAAAAATATTTATCAGAAAAAAATATAAACGTAAGGATTTAAAACTGCTTACAGTGAACGAAGAAAAAATAAAAATTCTTATTTTTTGTTCCTTTACTGATCATTACAAATTGCATTGAAAAAACATTAGAATGAAAAGAGATTATACAGACCTGGTAAGACGAATTGATTTTAATAAATCTTCAAGTGGAACCGTTCCTGCCATTATCCAGGATGCTTCAACAAATGTAGTTTTGATGTTGGGTTATATGAATAAGGATGCTTTGCTTGAAACAATCGATTCTGGTTTGGTAACATTTTACAGTCGTAGTAAAGGCCGTTTGTGGGTAAAAGGCGAGACAAGCAAAAATTATTTGCATGTTGTTGAAATAATGAACGATTGTGATTTTGATACCTTACTCATCAAGGCAAAACCGGATGGAGTAGTTTGCCATACAGGCGCAGAAACCTGCTTCAATGAAGAAAATTCAGGAAATGATTTTTTGAGGGCACTTGAAAAAATTATTGAAGGAAGAAAGAAACATCCTGTGTCCGGTTCTTACACTTCAACATTATTTAAAGAAGGTATTAACCGAATGGCGCAAAAAGTAGGAGAGGAAGCGATTGAAATGGTAATTGAATCAAAGGATAATAATAATAAGCTTTTCCTGAATGAAGCTGCTGATTTGATTTTTCACTATCTTGTATTGTTACAGGCAAAAAACAAAACGCTTGACGACGTGATCAAAGTTTTGGAAAAAAGACACAAGACCGAATAGCCACTTTTGAACATTCTTCCAAAAAATCATTTATTTTCATACAAATAACTGTATGACCAAAGGAAGATTGGAAGCGTTTAGTGATGGCGTTTTTGCCATCATCATTACCATTATGGTTTTGGAATTGCATCCACCTGAAGGGAAAGCTTTTGATGACTTGTGGCCCGTTCTTCCAAAATTTATCAGCTATATACTAAGCTTTATTTATGTGGCAATTTATTGGACCAATCATCATCACATGTTCCAGGTGGTAAAGCACGTGAACGGAAGAGTTCTATGGACGAATATTTTGTTGCTCTTTTGTCTTTCTCTTGTGCCCTTTGTAACGGCCTGGATGGGTGAACATGAATTTGCTGGTTCTCCTGTTGCCTTATATGGGATCGTATTGATAATGGCAGCTATTTCTTATACCATTCTCGTTCGCTCATTGCTTCATATCCATGGAAAGGATTCTGTTCTTGCCACATCGATCGGGAACGATTTTAAAGGGAAAATTTCTATTGTAATTTATGCCTCTGGCATTTTGTTGTCTTTTCTGAATCCGCTTATTGGATTTGGATTATATTGTCTCGTTGCGTGCATTTGGTTTATTCCGGATATGCGGATTGAAAGAAGAATACAGGATGAAGAAAATCATAAACTGTAAAATTCTATTTATGGTCAAGAAATTAAGGGTTTTGTTGGTTTTTTCCTTTGCACTTATGTTTCTTCAAAACACAAATGGCCAGGGATATTTAAGAGTAAAAGGAACGAAAATTGAAAATGATTCGAACAAAGATTTTATCCTGCGCGGTATGGGTTTTGGCGGCTGGATGTTGCAGGAAGGTTATATGTTTCATTTGGGATTCTTGGGACAACAATACAAGATCCGTGAGAAGATCACACAGTTGATTGGGAAGAAACAAGCTGACATTTTTTATGACAAGTGGTTGAAACTGCACACGCAAAAAGCGGACATAGATTCGATGGCATACTGGGGATTTAATTCGATAAGATTGCCGATGCATTATGGCCTCTTTACCTTACCGGTAAAAGATGAACCTGTTGCAGGAAGAAATACATGGCTGCCAACCGGTTTTAATATGGTCGACAGTTTATTAAAGTGGTGCAAACAAGATCACATTTATCTTATCCTCGATTTACATGCTGCGCCGGGTGGCGAAGGAAATGATTTCCCGATAGCTGACCGGCATCCCGGCGAACCTTCTTTGTGGGAGTCGAAAGCCAACCAGGACAAGACGGTAGCGCTCTGGCGCAAGCTTGCAGAGCGTTATAAAGATGAACCTAATATTGGTGGTTTTGATATTTTGAACGAAACGAATTGGGGTTTTGATAATCCCAAAGATTTGCATGGAATTAATGAGCAAAAAAATGTGCCGCTAAGAAATTTATTCATTCGAATTACCAAAGCAATCCGGCTGGTTGATAAGAAGCACATTATTTTTTTGGAAGGAAACGGATTTGCTAATAATTACAATGGGATGTTTCCTCTTTGGGACAATAATTTGGTGATCAGTTTTCACAAATACGGAAACTTCGCAAAGAAAGAAACGATTCAGAAATATCTTGATTACCGCGACAAATATCATGTTCCTTTATGGCTGGGTGAATCAGGTGAAAATTCAAATACGTGGTACACGAACAATATTCGCGTTGTGGAAGATAATGACATCGGCTGGAGTTGGTGGCAATTGAAAAAAATGGGCGTAAATCAACCGCTTGAAATTAAAGAGCCAAAAGATTATGAAATGTTCGTTCAATACTGCAAAGACAGCTTACAGCTCGATTCTGCTAAAGGGCAGCAAATATTAAATGAGTTTTTAAACAATATCCAGATACAAAACAACATCTGGCACAAGGATGTTACTGGCGCGATGTTCAGGCAGGTTTATTCAACAGTAACCTTGCCTTTCAAGCCGAATATTATTTCGGAAAATACAACCATATATGCAGTTGATTATGATTTAGGAAGAAATGGTTTTGCTTATAATGATATGGATACTTGCAATTACCGTTACACTCCAGGCGTTCATTCTGAAGGAAACCGCGGACATACTTATCGAAATGATGGTGTGGATATTAAGAAAGATGAAAAAGGCAATCCTGTAGTTTTTAGCATAGAAAACGGAGAATGGCTACTATATACGACTAATGTAAAGGAATCACGTGATTATCGGCTTTCTTTTCTGACTTCAGGAAGCGTTGGGGTGATTGATGTTTATGATAATGGGAATCTTTTAGCTAAAGATATTTCTGTTCCTGCTTCACAAAATGAAAATGATTTCATTCAATCGAAAGCTGTGAAAGTCCATTTGAATGAAGGTGTAAACAAGATTAAAATATTTTTTAAGAAAGGCGGATTTAACTTAAAGATTTTGAAGCTGGCAAAAGGGTGATTTGTTTTCTTTATCATAAAAGATTTTCTTTCAGAGCTACTTTACATAATTTCAAATCGCGTCAAAACAGCACAGATAATGACAACAGTGAACCGATAATTAAAACTGATTTTTATTGACGAGTCCAGTTTGTTTTTTGAAAGAACTTTTAATTAAATAATGGAGTAAGAGATTTTATAGTTAGAATTTATGATCAATCATTTAGAAAGAGCATTGTACTTCGGATAACTTATTTTCCATTAAAAATTCATTTGTTAGAATAAGTTAAATTGTAATATTTTCCGGCATATTTTTTCCTGAATATCGATGTAAGCAATTGAATAAAAATGAAGGGAGAAGCTAATAAAAAACCTGGTCAAAATTCTAAAAGCTATTCAACGGCATCAAATGTTGCGCGAAATTTAAGCGATTTTACCACCACTTCTTCTGTACTAAAACTTATTCCTTTATCGATTGTAATCGGATTTTTTGGCGCTTTCATCGCGCTCATACTTCTGGATCTGATTGCCCTTATCACTAATCTTCTGTACTATCAGCGCTTTAATCTTGATCTTGTATCTCCAAGAAATAATACCATTGGCTGGTGGGCGGTCTTGATTCCGATGGCCGGAGGATTGGTTGTTGGCATGATGGCACGTTATGGTTCTGAGCGTATCCGTGGCCATGGAATTCCTGAAGCCATGGAAACGATTTTAGTTGGAGGAAGCAAGGTAGAACCAAAATTAACCATTCTAAAACCGATTGCCAGCGCGATAAGCATCGGAACCGGTGGGCCCTTTGGCGCGGAGGGGCCTATAATTTTGACGGGAGGCGCAGTAGGTTCAGTATTGGCCCAGTTCCTGAGTCTCACCGCGATTGAACGCCGAAGTCTCCTGGTAGCAGGAGCAGTAGCAGGGATGAGTGCTGTTTTCGGAACTCCGATCGCTGCGGTTATACTCGGCGTTGAGTTACTTTTATTTGAATGGAAACCAAGGTCTTTTATTCCAGCAGCAATTGCAAGTATAGTTGCTGATGCAGTGCGTCATTCATTTGTACAACAGGGATGGATGCGGGCAGAGCCTTTGTTCCCCGTTGGCAAAATGCAGGCTTTGGCAACAAGCGGTTTGTTTGATGCTTTGATTCTGGGCATTGCCTGTGGCTTCATGGCGTGGCTTCTTACAAAATCTGTCTATGGAGCGGAAGATGCTTTTCGAAAACTTCCGATACACTGGATGTGGTGGCCAATTATTGGCGGCTTTATAGTAGGTGTTGGCGGGGTTATTCAACCTCATGCGTTAGGCGTAGGTTATGATACGATTGCAGATGAACTTGCCGGCAACCTTGCCGTTACCACCTTAGTGAGCATTTTTATAGTAAAACTGATCATATGGGCAATTGCTTTGGGCTCAGGAACAAGCGGTGGAATACTTGCTCCTATTCTGATCATGGGTGCCGCATTGGGAGGATTGTTAGGATTAATTTTTCCGGGAAAAATTCCTTCAGAGTGGGCTCTGTTAGGAATGGCTGGTGCGCTGGCTGGTGTAATGCGATCACCTTTTACTTCAATAGTATTTCCTATCGAACTTACCCACAGTACCAATTTGTTTCTTCCGCTTTTAATAACCGTGACTCTTGCCCATATAATTAGTGTGCTTACTTTAAAACGTTCTATTCTCACAGAAAAAGTGGCGCGCCGGGGTTTTCATATTTTGCGGGAATATGCGGTAGAACCATTGGAAGTTTTATTTGCAGAGGATGTAATGTCAACTGATATTTTAACCATTCCTACCGGAAAATCACTCGCGGAAGCAGAAGAAATGATAAGGAGTCAAAAACATTTCCGAAAGCAACGTTTGCTTCCTGTTGTAGATCCTCAAGGAATTATTGTAGGTGTAATTTCCTGGCAGGATGTTTTGCAAAATGCATTACAGGGCCATCTTTCAGGGAAAGTGGATGATTTTATGAGAAGAGATTTTATAACAGCCTTTCCGGAAGAATCGTTGCGTTCGATTGCCGACCGTATGGCTGCAAATCATGTTGGGGTACTTCCGGTTGTTGACAGGGACAACTCCGGAAAACTGCGTGGATTGATTACGCAATATGAATTATTAACTGCACGTGATCGGATATTGCAGGAAGAACGGAAACGGGAAAGAATTTTAAAAATGTGGCCTATCTATTGGTATCGAAATCGCACGGAAACGACGCCGACGGATCCCATTCATTCAAACACAAGTCAGAAATAAAGGAAGCTGAATAACCCGATTAGAATTGGAAAAGGAGTGAACTTATTAATCCCCCGGATAACGCTATTTTTTGAAATTTTTATTAAAAAACAAACGGGTAAATTATTGCGGTAAATTTAGCTTGTAGTTCTCAATTTTTTTGGTAAGGCTCATCCTGGCAAATCGCGGAGAAGGAGAGGGGAGGCATTTGCCGTTTCTTACACCTGGAAACAATTGCATAAACTTTTTTTCTACAAATTTGCTGGTGAAGAAAATTGTTGTGATATTTTTATTTTGTAAAATCTTCTCAATTGCTTTTTCATTGTATTCTACGATTTCAAGATTAGTGTCGGTATTATTATTTCCTTTCCGTTTTATCCGGAGAAAAAGATCAACAATACCAATTCCATGTTTAGAAAATAAATTTTGTTTTTCTGATTTTGTGTTTAACTCAATTTGATAAACACCGGAAATAATTTTCCAAAACTGGTTTCTTTTCGTTCCATAAAACCATTCATCATCTTTGAGTGGTTTTTGGGTGATGTCTTTTCCCGGAAAGCTGCCAATTATGATAACGGTAGCATTTGACGGTATAAATGCTTTAAAAGGATGTACTTCAATTTCCACTGTTTAATTAAGATTTGAGAGCTTTTTAATATCGCTTGTTTCTAATACATTTTTTGGATAGAATTACAGGAAGAATAGTAAACTGAGAATTTCGGCGGATTTTTGTTTTAGGCACGTGTAAAAATCCCTCTAATTTCTTCATTCACTACAACTCACCCATTTCTTCCTTTACAATTTCCTTAATTCCGTCTTTATAACTGGTAGGCGTAAACGAAAAGTGTTTGTCAAACTTACTGCTGTCGAAAAAGTAATCCTGGTCATTTTGGTATTGCATTTCTTTTAATTCTTTCACAAGAGGTGAGAACAAACCGGTAAGCCCTATCATAATTTTTGTAAGTGTAAAATAGCGTGGTTTTACATTCGTCGCTTTTCCAACATAATTTATAAAATCAACACCTGTCCACTTTTCCGGGGACGTTGGCAAATGCCAGGTTTGATTGTAAGCCCCTGGTGTATTTCCCAGCAAGGCTACAGCTTTTGCAGCATCTGGTATGTAGGTGAATGAATGGATTCTTGTTGGATCCGCCTGCCAATTTGCTTTTTGATTCTTTTTAAATTTATCAAAAACCATGAGGTTCAGGAAACCGGTTTTTACATTTGGGCCATAGAAATCGGCGCTGCGTGCAACCAAAGCAGTAAGTCCATTTTTCTGTATAGAACCAAATATCATCTTTAATAACCCCTCCCGCAATTTTCCTTTTTTCGTTTCCGGTGCTATTTTCGATTCTTCAGTCATGTGAGGGATTTCATCGGGTGCATAGGCGTATACGTTATCAAAAAAAACAAGTTTAGCCTGGTGCCTGATACATGCATTGATGGTGTTCATCATAATTATTGGCCATTCTTTTTCCCAGGGTTTGATATTGTACTTCAATCCAGCTGTGAGATAAACGACATCGGATCCCTCAACTGCTTTGTTTACCTGTTCCGCGTTTAAAAGATCAGCCACAAATAGTTCATCACTTTCATTTACTTTTTTTGGATGACGACTAACCAATCGAACCTTATTGGTGTACTTCAATAATTCTTTAGCGAGTGGAATTCCAATTGCACCACCTGAACCAAGGATTGTTTGCATAAAATAATTTATTTAGAAATAAAGAGATGAAATGCCTCCTCACAATTCTTTCAACATAAACAAATCGCAGCCGGTATGCCCACTATTACCGATCGGATTCGGAATGTATTCAAATCCATTTTTCTCGTACATCCCTAACGCATTCTTTAATTCCGGCATAGATTCAATATACATCTTTTTATAACCTTCTTTTCGCGCCTGCTCAAAACATTTGTTCAAAAGCGTTTGCCCATAACCGTTACCTCTGAACTTTTTGGCTACATACATTTTGACCAGCTCACACGTATCTTCCAGTAATCCCTGGGTCGGAAAAATACCAGCGCCACCTCCAATTTCTCCTCCGGTTTCAATTATAAAATAAGTAGAAC
>DASTXM010000017.1:0-5615 GCA_035765495.1 Hanamia sp. | reverse complement strand
GGTGGCAAAGATACTTTGAACTACCGGCAAGCCATAGATATAATTGGCAGAAATAAAAAAGAAGTGCTGATTGACAACACTTCCATTATCGCCGCGCTGGATCAACTAAAAAAAATATCAGGTGAAAAAAAATACTACAATCTGTATTTAGCATTTTATCACAATCAATGTACATTAGACAGCGTACCAAACGACGCTTTGATAAAATTCGGTAAAGCATTTATTGAGAAAAACAAAGCTGGCTATTCGCCAGAATGTAAAAAATTACTTCTAACCGTAATCAGGGAAACCAGGGTGCCTTACCGTAACAGCAGTCATGTATATGAAGGCATAGAATATTATATCAATCTTTCCAACTATTTTGTAGGAAAAAAAGACAGCGATGCCGCTGCCATATCATACAGTGCTTTAGCAGGAATTTATCATCAAATCGGCCTGTTTGAAAAAACGGAATATTACCTGTTGAAATATCAAAGTTTTCTAAATGATAATCCAGCTAATGATACACTTTATCAATTGTTAGGCGCTTCAGGAAAATCCAACAGTTATTTAAATTTAGGAAGTATTTTTTTGGACGAGAACAAACCTGAATCAGCTGAAAAATACACGAGGCTCTCGATAAATGAATTCAAAAAATTGCGTTCGCCATTATTATACGCCGATGCACCAACTGTTTTTTTACAAATGGGAAGTATAAAAACGCAATTGAAAAGTGATAGCAGCAGTTATTATTATAACAAAGCTTTTGAACTCTTACATTTATATCATGCAGTTCCACTGCAATACGCATGGTATTATATAGAAAAAGGTAAAGATTTTTTAAGTAAAAACGAAGATGACTCAGCCTCCTATTACTTTACAGAAGCCAGGTTTTTAAAGAATCGGCAACACCTTGGTATTGCAAGTGTATTCGGAGAATTAATCCCCAATTATTACATCGCTACATTAGCGCTGCAACAAAACAAACCACACGAAGCCATTCAATTACTACAACCCGAAATACAGGCACTGAAAGAGGTTACGGCAAATATTTCTCTTATCAATGAATTGGAATTATTGGCGAAAGCATACGCTGCTGCAGGAATGTATAAAGAAGGATTTGCTACCCAAACAGGCTTATTGGAAATAAAAGAAAAAATGGCCAGCGAAGCTGATAATGCAAAATCACTAAACTTCGCCATTGAGAAAAAAATGCAGGATAATGAAAATAATATTGCCCTGTTGAAGACGCAGGATGAAGCCGCTAAAAAAACAAAATATTATTTATATGGTATTTTGGGACTTTTAGGACTCTTTTCCGTTACATTAGGCGTAGCGATTATCAACAAGCAAAGATCAAACGTCCGCTTAACTACAATAAATACTGAAGTAGTAAATACTCTGGAGCAGCTCAAACAAACCCAATCCCAACTCATTCAATCCGAAAAAATGGCTTCGCTTGGAGAACTGACCGCTGGCATTGCTCATGAAATACAAAATCCTTTAAACTTTGTCAATAATTTTTCCGACGTAAATAAAGAACTGATTGAAGAATTAAAAATTAAGAATTACGAATTAAAAATTGAAGATGAAGAAATAAATGAATTACTAAATGATATAAAAGCCAATGCAGAAAAAATAAATCATCATGGGAAGCGCGCGGATGCGATTGTAAAAGGAATGCTGCAGCATTCAAGACAAAGTTCCGGACAAAAAGAACTGACAGATATCAATGCTTTGACGGATGAATATTTGCGGTTAAGTTATCATGGTTTAAGAGCAAAAGATAAAAGTTTCAATGCTACTATCGAAACGGATTTTGATCCATCCATTGGAAAAATAAATATCATTCCCCAGGATATTGGAAGAGTGTTACTGAATCTTTTCAACAAGGCATTTTATGCAGTGAACGAACAAAAAAATCAAAGTGCTGTTTCCTATCAGCCAACCGTTTTTGTTCAAACACAAATGTGTGATGGTAAAGTTCGAATCACTGTAAGAGATAACGGCAATGGAATTCCTCAAAAAATATTGGACAAAATCTTTCAACCATTCTTTACTACAAAACCAACAGGAGAAGGAACAGGACTGGGTTTGAGCTTGAGTTATGATATTATCAAAGCACATGGAGGGGAAATAAAAGTGGAGAGTAAAGAAGGAGAAGGAAGTGAGTTTGTGATTCAATTACCAGCCTGAAAAAATTTTCTTTAAATCGATAATAATGAAAATACGTTTATCTTTTTTTCTTCATGTTCCCATTACCATTTTGCTTTTTCAGCAGAGTGGTTTAGCACAGGATATACATTTTGAAGTAATTAACCAGCCAAAAGATGTACCGTGGCAATTAATTTCCGGCATGTCACAAGGCCCTGATGGATTTCTTTGGATCAGCAACTATACAGGAGTGTACAAATATGACGGGCAACAGTTTACTCATTACCTGCATGATCCGAAAAATTCAAACTCGCTTGCAGATAACAGGACTGAATGTATTCTGGCAGCTAAAGATGGAACTACCTGGATTGGTACTTATGTAACGGGATTAGATCATTTAGATCCTGCCACAGGCATTTTTACACATTTCCGTCACCTCCCGCATGTGTCTGCCAGCCTCAGTAATGATACCGTAACTGCCCTCATGCAGGATAAGCAGGGAACTTTGTGGGTAGGCACGTATGGAGGCATTGACCGTTTTAATGCCCAAAATGGCACCTTCACGCATTTTGTCCATGTTGCAAATGATTCTACAAGTCTTAGTAATAATTTGGTTCGGGTTATCTACCAGGATCATGAAGGCGTTATATGGGTAGGCACCGGAAGTCCTTTTGGTGAAAATGCGGCAGGAGGAGCAGCAGGATTAAATAGGTTTGATAGTAAAACAGGTACTTTTAAAAGTTATAAGCATGATCCCAAAAACCCGAACAGTATTGCTGATAACAGGGTGCGCGCCATTTTTGAAGACAGTAAAGGAAATTTTTGGGTAGGAACTGCCGGAGATGGATTGCAAACACTTGACAGGACTACCGGCGTATTTACTCACTATTATTATGATCCCGCTCATCCGGAAAGACTAAGCAGGCCTCCTTTGGAAAAAACGCTTCCATACGTGGACGACAATATCACTTTTATTACAGAAGATAATGCCGGCAGAATATGGATAGGAACGATGGAAGGAGGCATTAATGTTTATGATCCTTCAACAAAAAAAGTGACCTATTATGGCTCTGATAAAAACAGTAAAGAACAATTACCCACCAACCAGTTTTGGTATGCTTATAAAACAAGAGACGGCATAATCTGGATATCAACGTGGGGAGCGACAAATAACATCTATAATTTATACAAGGTAAATCCCTATCAAAACAAACTGCCTTTTTATTCCGTCGGGGACACGGTCAACGCTTTTGCAGAAGACAATGCTCATACTTTGTGGCTGGCATCAGAAGGTGGCCTGATCCATATCGGCAATGATGGAAAAGAGCAAAAATTTCTCATCGCCAGGGACGGGCCTCCTGTGCGGAATGTCGTTATAAATATTATAAAGGATAGGCAAAGCAATACATTTTGGCTGGCAACACCGGCCGGCTTATATCATTTTGATCCGGCTACCCGGATTTTTACCGGTTATCATCAGGCAGAAACAACTGACAATAATCTACGAAGGGATGTTTTTCTTACAATCACAGAGGATGCAAAAGGCGGCTTGTGGTGCGGCACGTTAAGTGGCGTGGAATTAAGGGATAGTAAAACAGGCGCATTCATTAAGCGTTTTGTGCGTAATACTGGTCTCACTAATGATGATATTATTCAAGACATTGAAATAGATAGAAGTAACCAAATTTGGGTAAGTAGCAGCGGTGGAATAACCAAACTTGATCAATCTTCAGGAAAATTTAAACCCTATTTAACGAGTATTTCATTGGGAGGAACAAGTTGTGTTATGCAAGACAGTGATGGAAATTTATGGGTAGGTGCCCGGCAGGGACTTTATAAATACAATAAGGATAAGGATGATTTCATACTTTATACTGATGTTTCGGGCACATTAACGGCGAGTACTGTAATATCATGGATAACAGAAGACCATCAGAAAAATTTATGGTTAAATACAAGCAGGGGTATTATAAAATTAAATACACAAAACGGCACAACCGTTCTATATGGGAAAAACCAGGGTGTCGATTTGTGGAGTTTTTCAATAATCGGATATACCCGCTCAAACGGAGAAATATTGTATCCGAATCATGAAGGCTACTTTGCATTTCAGCCGTCAAGGTTGGCTCAAAATATCCCGCCACCACTGGTAAGCTTTACTAATTTTCTTCTTGCCAGCAAACCGGTAATGCCGGGAGACGGAAGCGTGCTGCCGCAAAGTTTATCGCTCACAAAAAACATTCGTTTAAAATACAATCAAAATACATTTTCTTTTGAATTTGCAAGTATTGATTATGCAAGTACAGGTGAAAACAATCACCTGCAATACACACTGGAAAACTATGATCATCGATGGTTGCCAGCAGGTGAAAACAAAACAGCTTACTACTTTAATGTAGCACCGGGGAGTTATACTTTTAAGATAAAAGCGACAAACGACAACGGGTTATGGACCGAAAAGGATATACAAATCATTATCTCTCCACCGTGGTATCGTACCTGGTGGGCGTACAGCCTGTATATAATTTGTTTTCTTACAGCCTTATTTTTTACTAATCGTTTTATTAGAAACAGGATTGTAGAAAAAGAAAGAATGAAAAGCAGGGAAAAGGAACTTCAGCAAGCTAAGGAAATTGAAAAAGCTTATAATGAATTAAAATCAGCGCAAGCGCAGCTTATTCAATCAGAAAAAATGGCTTCTCTTGGTGAACTTACTGCCGGCATTGCACATGAGATTCAAAATCCGTTAAACTTCGTAAATAACTTTTCTGAGGTAAATAAAGAAATGCTGGAAGAGCTAAAAGCAGAACGGATAAAGCCTAATGAAGAGAGAGATGATGATTTGCAAAATGACCTGATAAATGATGTAATAGAAAATTCTAAAAAAATCCTTCATCACGGCAAGCGTGCAGATGCGATTGTAAAAGGAATGTTGCAACATTCAAGACAAAGTTCAGGACAAAAAGAATTGACAGATATGAATGCTTTGGTGGATGAATATTTGCGCCTCTCCTATCATGGCCTTCGTGCAAAAGACAAAAATTTCAATGCAGAAATCAAAACTGATTTTGATAAATCCATCGGAAAAATAAATATCATTCCGCAGGATATTGGAAGAGTGTTATTGAATCTTTTCAACAATGCATTTTATGCAGTGAACGAACAAAAAAATCAAAATCCTGTTTCCTATCAGCCAACCGTTTTTGTTTGTACGCAGAAGTGTGATGGCAAAGTTCAAATCACTGTAAGAGATAACGGAAATGGCATTCCTCAAAAAATTATTGATAAGATCTTTCAGCCATTTTTTACCACCAAACCTACAGGACAAGGAACAGGACTGGGTTTGAGTTTGAGCTATGATATTATCAAAGCGCATGGAGGAGAGATAAAAGTGGAGAGTAAAGAAGGAGAAGGAAGTGAGTTTGTGATTCAATTACCAGCCTGAAAAAATTTTCTTTAAATCGATAATAATGAAAATACGT
>DASTXM010000016.1:0-19899 GCA_035765495.1 Hanamia sp. | reverse complement strand
GTTGTACGGATTCGCTTTTGCACATAGACTTATCCTGTGAAACAGAAAATGCAGGGGGTTGGATTACCGAAATTTTTACCGAATCATCATAAACACAAGCATAACTATCGGTGATGCTTACGTGAAAAACTGTTGTTGTTGCTGGTGTTGCGCTTGGTGAAGGGCTTGAAGCGTTATCAACAGATGAGGCCGGTATCCATTGATACGAATTGCCACCGGAAGCAAAAAGCGTTACAGGGGAGTTTTGACAAATGGTTGTGTCATTTGAAACGCTGATTGCAGGCCGAGGATTTACAGTCACCAACACTTTTGCAGAGTCCAAACATCCATATTGATTTGTAATGGTGACATTATAATCAGTTGTTGCTGCAGGAGTGGCAACCGGGTTTGAAATGTTAGCATTATTTAGTAATGTGGCAGGCGTCCAACTGTATGTGCCGCCCCCAGAAGCAAAAAGTTGTACTGAAGAATTGGTGCAAATTGCAGTATCATTTGATTTTGAAATGGAGGGCAAATCATTTACCGTTATAAGAACGGAATCTTTGTTGCCACATCCGGTCGAATTTTTAACTGTTACAAAATATTTTGTCGTTGTTGGAGGGTTGGCAACCGGGTTTGAAATATTACTGCTATTCAAACCTGAGGAAGGACTCCAGGAATATATACTGCCTCCTGAAGCATGAAGTTGGACAGTTGAATTCTTACAAATGCTGGTATCCCCGGAAAGTCCAATTGGAAGAAAATTATATACGGTGATTTGAACAGAATCACGATTACTGCATCCGGCTGCATTTCTTACGTTTACAAAGTATTTAGTAGTGGCGGCTGGTGTGGCAATGGGATTTGAAGTATTGGTGTTGTTTAAACCAATTGACGGTGTCCAACTATAGGCATTCCCACCAGTTGCCGATAATGGAACAGAAGAATTCCTGCAAATGCTGGTATCATTCGAAATGGAAACCGAGGGTAAATCTTTTATTGTCACCTGCACCGAATCTTCTTTACTGCATCCTGCAGAATTTGTTACCGACACAAAATATTTTGTTGAAGAAGAAGGTGAGGCTACCGGATTAGCAATATCATTTTTACTTAATCCTGTTGAAGGTGTCCAGTTGTAGGTGTTTCCACCCGAAGCATTCAGTTGGAGACTGCTTGTTTTGCAAATGCTGGTATCGTTTGTTATTGAAACCGATGGCAAATTATTTACAGTGATGCTGACAGAATCTTCCCTGGTACATCCTGCGGTGCTTTTTGCGATAACATAATATTTTGTTGAAGAATCAGGAGAGGCCACCGGATTTGCAACATCATATTTATTTAAACCTGAAGAAGGCTTCCAGGAATAAGTATTTCCTCCGGAAGCAAAGAGTTGAACGGAAGTATTTTTACAAATACTGGTATCCTTGGTTATGGAAACTGAAGGTAATTTATTGACTTTTACTTGTACAGAGCCGGTATTACTACAGCCTGAAGAATTTGTTACAGTCACAAAATATTTTGTTGAAGAAGAAGGAGTGGCAACAGGATTAGAAATTTTATCGTTACTTAATCCTGTAGAAGGATTCCACGAATATTTTGTTCCGCCGGATGCTTCAAGTTGTACGGCAGAATTCTCGCAAATGCTCGTATCGTTTGAAATGGTTATGGAAGGTTTATCATTCACTTTTATTTCAACTGAACCGGTTTGAATACATCCTTTTTTATCGTCAACGGTAACATTATAAGTTGTAGTGGAAGTCGGAGTAGCTGTTGGCGTAGCACTTGATGGATTATTCAGGGTGTTTGAAGGAGACCATGAATAAGAACCTCCACCCGTTGCGAATAAAGCTATAGAGGAGCCAATACAAATGCTGGTGTCTTTGGTAATGGTAAAACCAGGATTACAATCCACCTTGCATGAATTGATGATAGGATTACAGTTAGGATTGGTTTGGTTGATAGAAGCGCTTCCTCCAATCGTTCCATTCCATGCAGCATTTCCCTGTTTATTGATCAGGTTATCAAAAGTGTAATAGGCCAGTAATCCTGTTTGGGTTGTTGGATTCGGCAAAGAACGATTCATATACGCCTGGATTTGAGCCTGTGTTCTAACCACATTCCATATTCTAACTTCATTAATATATCCAATAAAGTTTTCGTCAGGATACATTTGAGGAGAATAATATCCAATAGCAGTTTCCCATGAATTTTGAACGAGGTCACCAGTAGCGTGTATTTCACTCATCAAACATCCGTCTCTAAAAAATTTCAATGAATCACCATCGTATACCATAGCTATATGATAAGTTCTATTTAATTGAATGTCGGCAATGTCAGGTGTTTTATAATAGCCTGTAGTTGTTGTGATTTCGCCGCTGTTAGGTCTCAATAAATAATTAGCATCGGTTGGATCGCGGTGTTTGGAAACCACATCACCTGCCCAAACCTGGCCACCGGAATAAGGAGCAGTTCTGTTAATTACTGCTTCAACTGTAATTTTATGCCCCGTAATATTTATTTGTCCAACCCTTACAGAAGAAGGAACTGAAGGTGTATGTAACCAATTACTGCAGTTGATTTGGCTATAAGCAATTTGAGATGCAAAAAGAGAAATGATAAATAAGATCTTCTTCATAAGCGAATCAGAAAACCTGTGTAAAGAAAGTTTTTCGCCTACAAAATACTCAAAATATTATAAAATAAAAGTGCCGGTATAATTAAAGGGCGTTATTTCTTTTAATTCCTTTTTCAGGTCAGCAGAAATTTTTAATGAATTAATGAAGGAATGGATTGTTTTTTTATCAATCTTATCCTTACCCCGTGTCAATTCCTTTAATGCTTCATATGGCTTTGGATAGTTTTCTCTCCGTAATATGGTTTGGATGGCTTCTGCCACAACTGCCCAGTTGTTATCAAGATCCTGGGTGATCTTTGGTTCATTCAAAACTAATTTTCCAATCCCTTTTTCAATAGAAGCAATAGCAAGAATTGTATGTGCAACCGGCACACCGATATTGCGTATAACGGTTGAATCTGTCAGATCTCTTTGCAATCTTGAAACAGGTAATTTTGATGAAAGATGCTCCAGCAGTGCGTTTGCAATTCCTAAATTTCCTTCTGCATTTTCAAAATCAATGGGATTCACTTTATGTGGCATTGCACTGCTTCCCACTTCGCCCTTCTTTATTTTTTGTTTAAAATAATCCATGCTGATGTAAGTCCAGACGTCGCGGCACAAATCGATCAAAATCGTGTTGATCCTTTTTATCGCATCAAAGTGTGCAGCGAGTAAATCATAATGCTCAATTTGAGTCGTGTATTGTTGTCGCTGAATATTTAATCTTTCTTCCAAAAATTGGTTTGCAAAATTTACCCAGTTTGTTTTCGGGTAGGCTACAACGTGAGCATTGAAATTCCCCGTTGCTCCCCCGAATTTACCTGTGAACGGAATATAACTGAATTGCTGAACCTGGCTTTCAATCCGTTCAACGAAAACCATAATTTCTTTTCCCAGAATTGTAGGGGAAGCAGGCTGGCCGTGGGTTTTGGCAAGCATCGCAATTTCTTTCCAATCAAGAGCCAACTGGTAAAGCCGTTGTTGCAAATTGATTACCGCCGGTAAATATTCAAATTCAATCGCGTCTTTCCACAACATGGGTATTGCAGTGTTGTTGATGTCCTGGGATGTAAGGCCAAAGTGAATCCATTCCTGTACATTTTCACCGCCTGCTTCTTTCAATTTCTCTTTCAAAAAATACTCGACCGCTTTTACGTCGTGATTGGTAATTTTTTCGGTAGCTTTTATTTTCTCTGCATCTTCAATTGAAAAGGTTTCTTCAATCTCCTTTAAGCGATTTTTAATTTTCGCAGGTACCTTAAAGAACTTCTTTTGTGCCAGGTAAAGAAAATATTCAATTTCCACTTTGACACGGTATTTGATCAATGCGAATTCAGAAAAATAATTGTCAAGGTGTTGAAGTTGATTACGGTAGCGGCCATCGATCGGGGAAATTGCAGTAAGGGATTGAAGTTGCATTAAGTTTTATTGTTGAATTGTTATGTTGTTCTATTGTTATTTAGATGATTTACTTTTTGCAGTTAACAAAGATTTATTGGAAATTTTTGTTTTCCAATTATATTCTTCACATTGCCTGTTCAGCATTCGCTTGTAAATTTGCGCCAAAATTAAATGAATCTGTGAAAACAAAAGTTAGAGTGGGAGCGGTGAGTTATCTGAATACAAAACCGCTGATATATGGAATTGAAAAGGGAATGCTGAAAGATGAAGCGGAACTTATCATTGATTATCCTTCCAAAATTGCGATCATGTTGCTGGATGACCAGATTGACGTTGGTCTTGTGCCGGTAGCAATTATTCCTGAATTAAAAGAGCATCATATCATTTCTGATTATTGTATAGGGAGTGTTGGCGATGTGGCAAGTGTTTGCCTCTTTAGTGAAGTGCCGCTTCATGAGATCAAAAAAGTGTTGTTGGATTATCAAAGTCGAACTTCGGTAGCATTGTTAAAAGTGTTGATCAAAGAGTTTTGGAAATTGGACGTGGAGTTTGAAAACACAACTGGTAATTACCAGTCACAAATTGGCGGAACAACTGCGGGACTTGTGATTGGCGACAGGGCATTGCAACAAAGAAAAATTTCTCCCTATGTTTATGACCTTGGTGAAGAATGGATGAAGTTTACAGGATTGCCCTTTGTTTTTGCTGCCTGGATAAGCAATAAAAAATTAAATGATTCATTCATTAAAAATTTCAATGAAGCAAATGCTTTTGGTCTTAACAGGATCGAAGAAGTGATTAGAAAAAATCCTTATGATATTTTCGATCTGAAGCATTATTATACGGATCGCATCAGTTTTAACCTTGACGAAAAGAAGAGAAAAGGACTTGATCTCTTCCTGGAAAAACTTGGGAATTCTTAGCCTGTTACCTTTTTTATTTTTTTCTTAACCTGAATGATAATTGAAGGTTTTTTTTGTGCTGGATAATCAACATATCCAACAGTAAGTTCACCTTTTCTTATGTCTTTTGGCATTGTCATTTTTCTTTTTTGGATCAAGACAATTCCAGTGTAAAAATGGAGTCCATAAACTGAAGTAGTAAAATCGCTAACGTCTAACTTTCTTTTATTTTCCGAGTGCCAGGCATTAATGTAATCGATGAAATTTTTTGAGTATTCAATAAAGGTGTCTTTCTTTTTATAGCCACCATGAAATGCATCAATATAAGAAGTGTGGGTATCTTCACATAAATAAATTCCATCCTCTTTTACATGAGAAAACATTTCTTCGAAAGTCGTAATTTGTTGAATCATCGTATGGCCGCCATCATCAATTAATATGTCAACTTTCGGTATTTCTGCTTTTAGCTTATTCAAAAAATCGCGGTCTTCCTGCTCACCTGTAAATATTTTAACCTTCTCTTCTTCCAACTCTTTACATTTTGGATTAATGTCAACTCCATATAGATGAAGTTTCTCTCCAAAATACTTTTTCCAAAGTTCAATTGATCCACCTTGTGAGACACCAATTTCCAAAACATGTATTTCCTTTCCCCTGTATCTACTGAAATATTGATCATAAATCTCAATGTAATGATCCCATTTATGAATTAGTTTTCCATTCAATCCTTCAAAAATTTCTCTCAATGATTCCATAAAGTTTTTTTAATTAAAATGTGAAGATAACTTTTAAGTGAAATTTGATTTATAATTTGCCCATTCTCCTTTTTCTGTAATCAAAATATCCTTTTATAATCAATCTTAATGTCCTCACCTTTCGTTTATTATAGAAAAGATTGTTTTTTATTCTGTTTAAAAGAACAGCCTTCCTTTCTTGTATTTCTTCGGGGAATTTTGTTTTATACAATGACCGCACATAAAAAAAATTTCTTGTCATATAGTATAATCTTTCTGCAGAATGTAAAACCCGCTGTGATTTCTTATTTGTCTTAAATGAACGAAGGATAGAGGTTTGACCAAGATTGTGATTTAAATAAATATTTTCGAATTGAACAACCTGAAACCCCTTGGATATGCTTCTAAGGCAATATTCGAAATCAACTTCATCTATAAATAAATTTTCATCAAAATTTCCAATTTCTGGAAATAGGTTAAGATTAAGAAGGCTTCCGGACGTAATCAGATGGTGTACAGCTTTAAAGGAACAATTAATTGTCTTTTCAACTCTTTCCGAGAAATTTACTCCAAACATACTCACATTATCTCTTCCATTAAATCCATGACAGCAGTTCAGATAGAAGGCTAAACCATTTTTATCAAAATTAGAATCCTGATCCATCGTTAACAACCAATCAAAGTTCTCTTCTATCGCTAATTGTATAACCTGGTTAAGCCTTTTTGCGATTCCCCAGTTTTCCTTGTCATTTAGATATAAAAAATCATTAGCCTTTTCAAATTCTTTAATAATTTCTTTTGATTTATGAACAGAATTATCAACTATATATAATTTTTCGACCTCCTTTTTGTAAGTAGAAATATTTTTTAAAACCTCTAGTGGAGGTTTATAAAGAATAACAACTCCTGCAATTTTCATTATCAAATTTCTCTTTACTTCTAAAATAGCTTTCCTTTAAATATTCTGATAAGGAAATGCTTTCTTTGCAATATTAAATATTAAAATGAAGTTTCTGGAATACATAATGACATTAGCGTCTTTTTCTTTAAAACCTGAAAAAAGAAAGTTGATAAGGATAGCCTTTGGCTTGCGAAATAAAACCGGTTTAGAAATAGGTGGTCCCAGCAAATTCTTTGATCTTAAGTCCTATTTTCCTGTTTACGTTTTTGCCAAAAGAATTGACGGTGTAAATTATAGTTCAGAAACGGTTTGGGAAGGCAAAATTGAAGCGGGAAGAAATTACAAATATGGAAACTGCAAAACCGGATTCCAATTTATTGATGAAGCAAGTGAATTAGAAAATGTGCCATTTAAAGATTACGATTTTTTTCTTTCATGCCACAGCCTTGAACATGTTGCGAACCCTTTAAAAGCAATAGAGAGATGGTCGGAATTTTTAAAACCTGGTGGCACTTTAATACTAGTGTTGCCGGATAAGAATTTCACGTTTGATTTAAACAGACCTTATACAACTTTTGAGCATTTGTTGGAAGATTATAAAAATAAAGTTTCAGAGGATGATGAGACGCATTTTGAAGAGGTAATTAAACTACACAAAATCGATCGTGATACCAGTATACATACAGTTGAAGACTTGGTTGCCAGGATTCAGAACAACATCAGTAACAGGTGTGTTCATCATCATGTATTCAGTTTGGAGTTAATGGAAGAAATGGCAACCTTTTTTAATTTTGAAGTAAAGCATAAACAGAAAGCATCCCCTTTCCATTTGGTAATGATAGCTGAAAAAAAGGAGCTTAAAAATTAATAAATGCCTGCCATTTCCGTTTGTATTCCTGCTTATAAAAATGTCGACTTTTTAGGAAGGCTTTTGGATTCTGTTGCCTGTCAAACTTTTCGTGATTTTGAAGTGGTGATAACTGATGATAGTCCTGATGAATCAGTTCATAATTTAGTGGAAAGCTTTGAGGGGAAAATTGAAATTCATTATTATAAGAATCAAACTGCTCTTGGTACACCTGAAAACTGGAACGAGGCCATCCGGAAAGCGCGAGGAAGGTGGATCAAACTGATGCACAACGATGATTGGTTTGCAAGGGAAGATACACTGGAAGTTTTTTATAATAATGTGCAGTCTCATCCTGGCGAAGTTTTTTTCTTTTCCGCATTTCAAAATGTAGAAGAAGAAACGGGAAAAAAGGAAGTGGTGAAATTATCTCTCGCTGATAAAAAGTTCTTTTTCAGCAACCCTTACCATTTATTGAAGAAAGTTTACGTGGGAAATCCGAGTTGCACCTTATTTCGGCGTGATTTGAATATTTGGTACGACAAACGATATAAATTCATTGTCGATTTTGATTATTACATCCGGGTCATCCAGCAAACGAAAATGCCGGTTTATATAGATGAAGTTTTGCTGAACATTGGGTTTCACAGCGGGCAGGTCACAGGCTATACCAAATACAATCCTGGCGTCCAGCTTCCTGAAAATCTCACCTTTTTGAATGAACAAAGAAAGGATATTCTGAAAAATATAGTTGTATTTGACTATTACTGGCGGCTGATGAGAAACATGAAAATCGATTCTGTAGAAAAGCTGAAATCATTTTCCGGAGATATTCGTCTCCAGCGAAAAATTTTATTCATGGTTCGCTTTCAAAAAAACATACCTTCTTCATCTTTAAGAACCGGACTTGTTTCAAAATCTTTGATGGCGATTTGCTACTTTATATGCACAATTTTTAAATAGCAAGCAGCAGATCAACAAAAACATTAATTTTTTATTTTGCTGATTAACGGTCAAGTATAAACGAAAAAACTAATCACACCTGCATACTTCAATAATTTTCGCAGGAGATTTTGTTGGGATGATCATGTTGAGTTCGAGGCCTGCTGCTTCAAATAAATTACTGAATTCTTCTTCTGTTCTTTCAGCTCCGCCCAACATTACCTGCATGTGCAAATCATAAAAAAGTTCGCGCCCTTTATAAGGCTTTTCCAGAACTTGTTCGATCAACAATATGTTTCCATCTGGTTTCAATGCTTTGCGGCAGTTGGTGAGAATTTTTATTGCGTGTTCGTCATCCCAGTCGTGGATAATTGATTTCAGGATCAGGCAATCTGCGGAGGGAATATGATCGAAAAAGCTTCCTGGAACGATTTGTGTTCTCGATGCCACATCGCCAAGTACATTGTTTTTCATAGCGCTTTCCATGTCAAAAAGAATCCCTTTTGCCTTTGGCGCTGATTCAAGTACCGCTTTCAATAAGGAACCCTGGCCGCCACCAATGTCACAAATTGTTTCGAATTGTTTGAAATCATAAACACTCGTAATTGCAGGAATTACGCGGCTTGTCATCGCAGTCATGTAATCGTTAAACGTTTTTCCGAAATCAGTATGCTTGTTGAGGTATTCAAAAAAATTTAATCCAAAAGCATGGCTAAAAGCCGCCCTACCGGTTTCCAGACTATAACCGAAATTATTCCACGCCTCACGCCATGGCTCAGAAGCGATAAGCGAAGCGGGGAATTTCAAACTTTCAGGATTATCGGCCAAAAAACAACGGCCCACATCAGTTAAGGAATAGGTATTTTCTTCGATTTCAACCAGGCCGATAAAGTTTGCATAACGTAAGGTTCTTCTCAACACTCTTTTATTCAGATTACATGTTTCAGCGATTTCCTCTAAATTTTTTGGTCCTTTCCCGAGCATTTCAAAGACATTCGTGCTAACGAGGTTGGTTATTACGTGTGTGTTGGCAACACCTGCCACTAAAGAAAAGGCTTGCGCAGCAGGGGAGTGGTTATTTGACTTTTCCATAACAAAATTGATAATTTGGCAAGTAAAATTTGGTAATCCGAAGTTAACGTTTTTCATCTTTTAAAAATCTATTGAAAACAGACCGCAAGGGATAATAGCAAAATGGTTTTTGCCAATAGGTTACTCTTACTCATCTTTGCGCGCTCATGCAACAAATCGATTCAAAAAATACCTCTCTGATTAAAGTCATCATTGCTTTTGCAATCGTTTATCTTGTTTGGGGTTCTACGTACTTTGCTGTGCAGGCAGCTGAAAGAGATTTTCCACCGTTCATTCTGGGGGCTTTGCGGTTTTTGGTATCGGGCTTCCTGCTTATGGGATGGTGCATTTTTAAAAGATACAGGCTTTTTGATTGGAAGGAAATGAAAGTCGCTTTCATTGTTGGCAATCTCCTGCTTTTTATTGGCAACGGATCGATCATTTGGGCTGAGGAAACTTTGCCCAGTTCTTTGGTTGCTGTATTGGTGTCCGCCGCCCCATTGTGGTTTGTGTTGTTCGACAAAAGAAAATGGCGGGTGAATTTTACGAATAAATTTATTATTACTGGTGTATTCACTGGTTTCGCAGGTGTTATCCTTCTTTTTGGAGAAAAAGTATTTTATGAAACTTCAACCGCCGCAGGACTGATTCAAGTGATTGCTTTGGCTGCTGTTCTCATTGGTAATATAAGCTGGTCGGTTGGTTCGCTTTATTCAAAATACAACAGCATTGGTAATACATCGGTGAGCGCAGCCTGGCAAATGATCTTTGCTGGTTTAACCTTTTTCATCGTTTCATTTTTTACAAAGGAAGTTCCTGGTTTTGATTTTACAGGCGTGCACTTTCGTGGATGGATGTCCGTTATCTACCTTATTTGTTTTGGCTCCCTCGCGGGTTACAGTGCTTACATTTGGTTGTTGCAGGTAAGGCCGGCAACACAGGTAAGTACCAATGCTTATGTCAATCCTGTTGTGGCTGTTTTGCTCGGTGTGTTTTTTGGAGGAGAAACAATTGATGGCCTTCAGATCGGTGGCCTTGCAATTATACTTTTGAGTGTGTTTATCATCAACTTTGAGAAGTATAAAAGCAGTTAAGAAATAATGAATTCTTCCATCTTTAGTAACTATTGCTTATTTTTTGATAAAAGTTTTTCATTTTGAACCAGGCTTTCTTTTTCTTACCCTTATCGCTCAGCAACCCCTTCCTGTTCCAACCTTGTTGGTAAACAGGATTTAGCCTGCTTTCAGAACGGAAATCTGCAAGAATCCATGGGCAAGTTCCGCGCAGAAAAGGAATCGTTTGAAACATTTTTAATTGCTCCTTGTATATCTCTGCCTGCCGTTCTTCCGTCCAGCAGCAATTACTATCGGCTGTTCCATGTTGGCCATATAAAGCTTCTCCGCCAAACTCTGAAATGATCAATGGCTTGTTGTATGGATTTTTCCAAACCATTTTTTCAGGTGAAGCAGGCCAGGGAACATACCAGCCGAGGTATTCATTCACTCCAACCACATCAAGTGCTCTACATAAGCTATCGTCTATCGTTATTGTATTGCCGTTATATCGGACATGGCTAAGCGCAGAAGTAACAAGCCTTGAGCTGTCGAGACTTCTCGCGTAATTGGCCATTGAAATGAGTGTCCGGTTCCGGTCCGCTGAGGGAGTAGTTTCGTTGGCTACACTCCACATAATGATTGCACACCTGTTCTTATCCCTCGTGATCATTTCCTTAAGCATTGTGTCGGCTTTGTTTAAAATCTCAGGATTGCTGAATTGAATATTTTGCCAAAGCGGTACTTCTTCCCAGAGCATTATGCCCCATGCATCGGCCAGCCTTACCATGTATTCGTTGTGCGGATAATGAGTGAGCCGCACAAAATTGCACCCCAACTCCTTTGCTTCTTTAAGCAGTTTTTCAGCATCCGATTCACTAAATGCTCTTCGCCTCTGATCAGGTATTTCTTCATGAATATTAATTCCTTTTAAAAAGACCGGTTTCCCATTCAATAATATTTGTGTTCCTTTTACCGAGATCGTTCGGAAGCCAATCATTTCATGAACAGAGTCTGTTGGAGAACTTATGATCACTTCATACAATTTTGGATTTGCAGGTGTCCATAATTGAGACTTGGCAGGAATCCGGAAAAATGCTTTTCCATCATTGGCAGTAGTTGTTTTGTAATTAATATTAAGTTTTGGGATACGAATTGAAACCGCTTGCGATAATTCATTTCCTGCCAACTGAATCCAACCGCTTATTGTATCAAAACTGTTTTTTGACAGTTGTATTAAATAATCTTTTACATAATTAGCTGGTGTTTCAACTAATGAAACATCTCTTGTTATTCCGCCATAATTCCACCAGTCATAATTAATGGCAGGAATCTGGTCTTTGTGCCGTTCGTTATTTACTCTTACGATTAAAGAATTGGAATTCTTTAACAAGCCGGTTACTTCAAACTCAAATGGAGTAAACCCGCCTTCGTGGCTTCCAATGTACTTTTTATTAAGGTAAACATCACATTTGTAATTGACTGCGCCAAAATGAAGAAAAGACCTTTTGTTCTTTTCGGCCTTATGCAAAAAGTTTTTTTTGTACCAAACCGTTCCTTCATAATATAGCAGTTCTGGCTTTTGATGATTCCAGTCGCCCGGAACCTGCAAACTGATGGAAGGAACAAAACCATATTCATAGAAATCATATTTGCCTGTTGGTTTCTGATCTTTCCATACCGGTTTCCAGTTGCCTCCCGCATTGAACGGATCTATAATTATTTCCCATTTCCCATTTAAACTGGTATGTTCTCTTGCATGAATATTGGCTAAAAGTGAAGCGTATTGGGCATTTGAAGAAACTGAAAAAAGAATGAAAGAAGCAATAGTTAAATAATATTTCATCTTATTGAATTAAATGAAGATAAATCAAGGCAAATACGAAACTGGCAAACAATAGTAAACAAATAAATTCAAAAGATTTTTATTTTAAACCGGTATTTACCTGAAGAACCTGGAAAAGAAAAGCATTGAATCAATTACGTGCTCCTGCCAGTAAGCCCATTCATGGCCACCGGAATATTCTTCGTAATCATGCCTTATATTATGTTGCAATAATTGCTGATGCAGTAGCTGATTATTTTGAAGAAGAGGATCGGAATTGCCACAGTCGAAATAGAGAGCCGGAAGATGTTCTTTATATTTTAGAATTGTTTCCATTACATCTTCTTCTGATTTATCCTGCTGGCTATAATTTTCAATATCTTCTTCCACGAACATTTTCATTTGTGAGAGATTGGTAATGGAAGAATGTGCAACTACTGCGGTAAAAATATCATGATATTTTACTCCAATCTTAAAGGCGCCAAAGCCACCCATGGATAAACCTCCGATAAACATTTTCGATTGATCATCTACTTCGGGCAAACATTTTTTTACCGCCGCCGGAACATCTTCGGCAATCCATTTTTCGAAGTTGAGCTGGTTGTGTGGAAGATAACCGGAACCATCGCCCCACAAACCATCAGAAGGCATGGCGATGGTTACAGGTGCGATCAATTTTTTTCGAATAAGATCAAGTGTTGAAATATGAACACCTCCGCTGAGCGCCCAGCTCCAGGAACTTCCATAAACGCCATGTAGCAAGATTACAAGAGGGCACGATTTCAGTTCTTCATTTCCCGGAGGCGAAAAAACACAAATATCTCCACGACCTTTCAGGTTTTCACTTTTAACAGTTATATAGCGCAAAAAATTATTTTCAAACCGCGGATTTGAAATTTCAATTGTTCTGAAATCTTTCATTAATTGTGTTTGAAAATGAAGAATTAGAAAACAGGTATAAAAGCCTTAAAAATTACTGCAACCCCGGTTGTGTAATCAGAATCTGATCACACCTTTGGCATTCCTGCCTTCCAAAAGGTCTTCAAATGCATTGTCAAGTTGGGATAAAGAATAGGTTTTCGTTACCAGTTCTTCCAGCAAAAGCTTGCCATTATCATAATGATCAATAATGGCCGGAAAATCGGTTTGTGGGCGGCATTGGCCATACAAAGGATTGATGTATTTTTTGTCCCATTCAAAAAGGTTCATATCAATATTGATCTCCTGTTCTATTCCACTTACCTGCACTGCAGTTCCACCATTTCTCACCATTGCAAGTGGTGCAGCGCCTAATTCAGGAACAGCAGTGCATTCAAAAGCATAATCTGCTCCCCGGCATTCGGTTAATTCCTTTACCTTTTGAGCGGCTTTCATCAGCCCTTTGTCTTTTTTATCTGCAAGAATTGTGTGCGTAGCACCAAGCTTTTTGGCCATTGCAAAACGCTTTTCATTTACGTCAACAACAATGATCTTTTCCGGGTTACAAAGCCTCGCAGCTTGTATCACATTTAATCCAACACCACCTGCACCAATCACCACCACATTTGATCTCTTTTTTACCCTCGCTGCATTTTTTACGGATCCATATCCTGTCATTACACCACAACCAATAATGCTTGCTGCGGCAAAAGACATTTTTTTGGAATGATTATAAACGATAGCACTTTTCTTCACCAGTGTATATTCTGATAAAGTGCCAAGGTTAAATGAACGGTCGACATTTTTTCCATTAAGTGTGGTGCCGCAATAATGCGCATGGCCGCGGTTATTTTTTCCTGTAACCGGCGAATTGTTCTCGCAAATATTTTGGTTGCCTGAACGGCATTGAAAACAACGTCCACACGGTATAGCCCAGTTTAGAATGACACTGTCGCCCTCTGCAAGTCCGCGGGCACTTCTGCCTAGTGCTACAATCGTTCCGGCGCCTTCATGTCCAAGGATAAACGGTTTTCCCCAGCTAAGGGAATCGTAGTCAGTATGACAAACACCGGCCGCTTCTACTTTTACCAGTACTTCGTCAAACGCGGGTTCATCAACTTCAATCTTTTCAATAGAAAAATTGCCTTTGCCGTCGGTAACGGCAGCTTTGCATTTGATCATTTCAATTATATAGCAGGGTTTTTACAAAAAACTTTCCGGGAAGGTTTTTCACAATACCAGTGGATTTAATTCTGAATCAGCAAAAGAGCCAGGTTCTTTATTCATCAGCCAGGTTTTCAGGTCGTTCTCCTGCCATTTATTTTCGGGTCTTTTAATGCGCGCATCACCGGCCAGGTAAATAATTGTGAATACTTCACGCATCTTGTCGGATTTATTTGCTGGTGCATTGTGAATAGTAAAGCCTGTGTGCCATGTCGCATCGCCTGCCTTCATGGTTTTGGCACGGCTGATATCAAATTTTTTTTCTTTTACATAGTCTGCAAATTCACTTTCTGATTCATCCGAAATTTCATAATTGAAAACACTTCCGTTTTTTTGGGATCCGGATGCGAAAGTCAGCATACCCATATCCACATCAATATCTACCAAGGGCATCCACATGGTAATTGTTTTGTCGGTGTCAATCGGCCAGTAGTATTGGTCCTGGTGCCACGGTGTAGGACCACCACCAGGTTCTTTAAACAGAGCCTGGTCGTGGTAAATGCGGACATTTTCTACACCCAGAAGATCGGCGGCTACTTTTGCGAGCCGCCTTGACAGTACAAATTTCTTAACGTTTTCATCATGACGCCAAAGGTTCATGATCTGCAAAAAAGCTTTTCCATACGTGTCACGATCTTCAATTTTTCTTTTTTCGGTATTGAACTTTAAAGCGGCGTTGGTAACAATTGAATGATAAGCTGCAACTTCATCCGGTGATAACAGGCCTCGTGTGATCGTGTGGCCGTTTTCCCTGAACTCCTGGATTTGTGTTTCAGGAAGGGTGATAAAGTCGTCTAAATCCGGCAACTTATTTTCTTTTATTTCCATAGATTCAGATTTTAGGCGAAGGAATGAGTAATAATTAATAATTAAAAGGATAGAATTGGTTAAATATTGGAGAATATTATCCTAATTTTGATTTTACAGACAATTGAGTACAAAATAAGCAATGTTAAAAGCTTCACTCGAAATAATTACTGCTGCCAAAAGAGAATCTTTTGTTGTAAAAAAATTTGATAAAAGAGGATTCGCTGCACCTTTTCATTTCCACCCCGAACTAGAACTCACTTTCATCACTGAAGGAAGAGGAAAACGATTTGTAGGAAACAGGATGACCGGATTTGAACCATCAGATTTGGTTCTTATGGGACCAAACCTTCCGCATTGCTGGAAGCTTTCTGACATGGGAAAGGAAAAGGCCGGCTCAATCGTAATCCAGTTCAGCGGGGATTTTTTGGGAGAAGATTTTTTTGAAACTCCGGAGATGGCTCATATTTTGAAAATGCTGAAGAGGTGTGAAGCTGGAATTGAATTTCGGGGAAAAACAAGACAGGAAGTGAGTGAACGAATGAGGGCTCTCTTTGAAGAAAAAAATCATTTTAAAAAAGTGATGGGGCTTTTGGAAATTTTAAACAGGCTTTCGCATTCAAGAGAATTTGTTTTGCTCAATAAAAACAATTCGGTTCCTGTTCAGACAGATGATAACCGGGAACGTATCAACAAGGTCTTTGCATACATAGTTGAAAATTTTCACGAAGAAGTTTTTTTGAATAAAGCCGCTGAAATTATCGGGATGACGCCAAATGCATTCTGTAAATTCTTCAAGAAAATGACCCGCAAAACCTTTATGGAAACAGTTATTAATTACCGTATCAATTTTGCAACTCAGCAATTGACTGAAACGGATAAAAGCATTGCTGATATTTGTTTTGAATGCGGATTCAGGGATGTTTCTCATTTCTATAAAACCTTCTCTGCCCACATGAAAATGAGTCCGCTCAATTATAGAAAGCAATTTCTAAACGAAACGATGATTCCCGGATAAAGCCATCTTTATTAAAGTAATAGTAAACCAACAATTCTCCGGAAATTTTATTTTACTTTTCTTCGATAATTAGTTTCGGTTCATCCTCGAGTTGCTTTTTGATCAATGCCGGATTGTGTTTATGTTTGAAAAGGACGATAAACAAAAGGGCAACCACCAAAGCGTACAAAGAAAAAGATGTCCAGATGGCCTGCCAGTCTTTACTTCCATTGGCGTTAGTAAAAAACTGGTCAATTACAATGCCGCTGATCGAACTTCCCAGAACTGCGCCTACGCCATTGGTCATCATCATAAAAAGACCCTGGGCGCTTGCTCTTATTGAGGCATCTGCCTGCGCTTCTACGAATAACGAACCCGAAATATTGAAAAAGTCGAATGCCATTCCATAAACAATACAGCTAAGAATGATCATCCATAAGCCGGAGCCGGGATTGCCATAAGCAAATAATCCGAAACGGAGAAACCAGGCAAACATACTCATCAACATTACCTTTTTAATACCAAATCTTTTGAGGAAAAAAGGAATGGCGAGAATGAATAAAGTTTCCGAAACTTGTGAAATGCTCATGATAATGGCGGGATATTTTACGGCTATGGAAGTTTGGTATTTCGCTACATTTTCAAAATCATGAAGGAAGGTGTCGCCATAAGCATTCGTCAATTGCAAAGCTGCTCCGAGCAACATAGCGAAAAGGAAAAAGACCGCCATTTTTTTATTCTTAAATAAAGTAAAGGAATTTAATCCCAGTGCATCCACCAATGATTTCTTTTCCCTGCTTCCTAATAATGGTGGACATTTTGGCAATGTGAAGGCGTAAACTCCAAGTACAAGAGAGGCTATTGAAGCCACGTAAAATTGATTGACACTGGTTTCAATATGCAACAAGCTCACCACCCAAAGAGCAACGATAAATCCGATGGTTCCCCAAACCCTTATTGGCGGATAATAAGTTACCACATCATGGCCGGATCTTTTGATAGCTGAATAAGCAACTGCAATGGATAAGGAAATTGTTGGCATATAAAACATCATGTTCAAAAGCATTACCCAGAACATTGTAAACGGATCGTTGATCATGGGAACGGTAAAAAGAACTGCTGCCCCGCAAAGTTGAAATATACCATATAATTTTTCTGCATTTACCCATTTGTCGGCAATGATGCCGGCAATGGAAGGCATAAACAATGAAGCTATTCCCATCGTCGAAAATATGGCGCCAAATTGAGTTCCTGACCAGTGTTTTGTCTGGAACCAGTAAGCACCGATCGTGATGAGCCATGAGCCCCAGATAAAAAATTGAAGGAAGTTCATTACAATCAGGCGCAACTTGATATTCTTCATCTTTAATCGATTATTTTGGTATTTCTGATGCGGAACAAATAAAATTCAAATCTATTGTTTTTTAAAATTGTGCCGCAGGTAAATTTTTGTAAGGTAACTGAAATTATATTTTTGGAATCTCCAACATCAATTCAACCTTAAAACACTTCTTTGCACACGTAAGAATTTTCTGCTATTTTCACTTTTTAAATCACAAAAATTTTGTCCGTGTTGAAAAAGATTCTTTTAATAACCTTTGGATTATTCGCATTTGTTTTCAACACTTATTCCCAAAAACAAAAGGGTGAAAGACAGTTTTATCAAGGTAAGCCGATCGTAAGATGTGCCACTGACCAAAGAGTGAAAATGTTGTTTAAGATTTTTCCCGAAAAGAAATTGGAAGCAGAGCGTTTGTCTCAACTTCCTCCTTCAACTTCCTTAAGAAAGGCAAAGCGTTTGCAAAGTGTCGTATATCTTCCTGTTGTTTTTCATATTGTGCTGCAAAATCCTTATGTGATTTCGGATGCTGTAGTTCAGTCGCAGATCGATGCCTTGAACAGGGATTTTTCAGGTTTAAATCCTGATACTACCAATCTTCCCGCCGCATTCGAAGCCGTGCGTGGGCATTCGTCTATTCGTTTTGTTCTGGCACGGAGGACCCCTTCCGGCGATTTGACAAATGGTATTGACAGGGTTTTTAGTACGACTACCGGAAATCCTGATAAAGTAGTAGATTCTATTAAAAGAGCATCATTGGGCGGGGCCGATGCCTGGGATGCGAAAAATTACATAAATATTTGGGTAGGAAATGTTTCCGGCGGGGGAGGTGTTTTGGGATACACGCAAATTCCGGGAAGCGGAAGCCTGCAGGATGATGGTATTTTTTGTAACATTCTTGGTTTTGGTGAAAGCGGATGTAATGCGGCAGGTTACAATAAGGGGCGCACTGTTGTGCACGAAATGGGGCATTATTTTGGACTTAACCATATCTGGGGCGATGATGAAAATTCTTCAAATACTTGCAGTGGCGACGATTTTCGCGCTTTGACCGCCGATGGCTCTACTTATTCTCTTCCTTCTAATTTGTACAATCCACCGGGCAAGGGGAATACTTCACAGGATATTGGCGACACACCTGATCAAAGTGTGGCGACTACTGACTGTCCTTCCGGGATTCGCACTGACTCCTGCACTCCAAATCCACCAGGAATTATGTATGAAGATTTCATGGATTACACGCTGGATGATTGCTATGCGATGTTCACCAAAAAGCAGGCGGAAAGAATGGAATATGTACTGACTAATTACAGGGTTGGCTTGATCACTTCACAAGCTGGAAGTGTTCCTTCTAATGCAATAACGGTCGATGCTTCTCCTGTAGAATCAATTAATCCCGGCGGCTTTGAAACTTCAGGTTGCAGTTCGATTTATTACCCAGCCACTTTAAGTTGCCCGGGCAATTTTATTCCAAAAGTGCTGATCAAAAATAACGGACTGAATACAATTACTTCTATTACTGTTGGCTACACTTTAAATAATGGGACACCCGTTACCGTTACATTGAATCCAAATCTTGCCAGTGGAGGAATAAAGATGATCACTTTTGCTGCAACGAATGTTGTTACCGGAAATAATTCTTTTCAATTCTTTACCAAAAATGTGAACGGGAATGGCACCGACAATGTTCCTGGAAATGATACCTTGACGGCCAATCTTTTTGTGCCTCTGCCTGCATCCCTTCCCATTTCCGAAGGATTTGAAAACAGTACTTTCCCTCCTCCGGGCTGGACTATTGTGAATCCCGGTAACGATGTGACATGGCAACGGGTTACGCCGGGTTACAACAGTTCTTATTCAATGTTCATTGATAATTACGGTAATAACACTCCCGGCGAAGTGGACGAGATAAGAACGCCAAAGATCAATTTGGCGACGATCGATCCTGTTGTTATCACGTTTGATCTTGCCCACAAAAATTACACGGAAGCGGGATATAACGACAGTTTGCAAGTCTTGGTTTCAACGGATTGTGGTGCTACTTTTAAAACTTACTTTAACAAAGCCGGGGCAGCTTTAGCTACCGCAGGTTCTTCAAGTTCTGCATATACTAATCCTGTTAATTCTGATTGGAAGAATCAAAAAATAGTGATCAGTGATGCGTCAGGAAGCATTATCGTGGTTTTCAGAAATGTAAGTGATTACGGAAATAATATTTTTATTGATAACATTAATATTAAACAGGAAACATCAAGAGACCTTACGATCGTTTCGATTAACCCGCCCACCTCCACGGAATGCGAAAAACCGATCACACCGGTAGCTACCATCAAAAATGCCGGA
>DASTXM010000015.1:0-4456 GCA_035765495.1 Hanamia sp. | reverse complement strand
TGACGATAATAAGGTAATAAGGGTGGATTTAATAAGTGATTTATTTTTGTACTAAGGTTAAAGACAGTGGATAAGAATAAGATTTTTTTCGGACACAGAATTTAGCAATTTTTCCTTGTTTACTGTAAACAAATTCGATTTATCTAATTTTTATTACAGCGGATGGTGGAGGTTTAGAATTGTAATAGGTAGAAGTATCGGTCTTCAACCTTAGTAGAAAATGGAAGTCGACCAAATAATCAACCTTATTACCTTATTTTAATGAATGATATTAAGGTTAAAATCAGGAAGAGAAATTTTTATAGAAATGGAATTTTCTTCACGACCTTTATATAACAAGTATACTTTTTAATCAAAAAAATGAAAACCCTAAAAATAGCAGTAGCCCAATTTCAGCCGAAAGACGGCGATAAAGATTATAATCTTTCAGTGATCGATAAATTAACTGCAAAAGCAAAAGAGGGCGGGGCAGAAGTAGTAAGTTTTCACGAAATGTCCATCACTGCTTACACTTTTTTCAAAGACCTTTCGAGAGAGGAAGTGAAATCTTATGCAGAAAAAGTACCGGACGGAAAGAGCACAAAACGATTGATCGAAATCGCTGCAAAGTATGATGTGACGGTGTTAGCAGGATTGGTTGAAATAGATGACGAAGATAAATTGTACAATACTTATATCTGCGCTGACAAAAACGGATTGAAAGCAAAATATAGGAAGATACATCCATTCATCAGCAAATATTTGTCTCCGGGAACCGAATATGTTGTATTCAATATCAAAGACTGGAAATGCGGCATTTTAATTTGTTATGATAACAATGTCGTAGAAAATGTGCGCGCCACTTCATTGCTCGGCGCTGAAATTATTTTTGCCCCACATGTTACCATGTGTACACCTTCATCCATGCCGGGAAGAGGTTTTGTAGATGATGCACTTTGGCAAAAAAGAGAATTGGATCCGGTGCCCTTGCGCATGGAATTTGACGGACCAAAAGGAATGCAATGGCTGATGCGCTGGCTTCCTGCAAGAGCTTATGACAACGGCGTTTATTATGTTTTTACCAATCCAATTGGTTATGATGGTGATCAATTGAAAAATGGAAATTCATTGATCCTCGATCCTTACGGAGATGTGATGGTCGAAATAAAAAGTTTCAATGATGAAATCGCAATCGCAACTGTGACGGAAGATAAATTAAAACTTTCCGGCGGATACCGTTACAAGAATGCGAGAAAACCTGAATTATACAGAGATATACTAAGTGCCGATCATCAATCACAGACGAAGCCTGTTTGGATGGAGAAGGAGGAAGTAGTTTAGTTTGTAATTTATAGTTACAGTTCGTGGTTGTATAACGGTGATGGGTACACGTTTTTTTCGTAGTAGCAATATTGAAAAAAAGAAATTGAAAATATTTCTTTGTTTACTGTAGATTGTTTTCAAATTTGTGTAACTCGTTTAATTCGTGAATAATTTCGTGTTTCAAAAATTCGTCAAAACTTATTTCAATAAAACCTTCATCAAATACTATAATTAAAATTCAATGGCAACTACCACCACTGCAAAGAGAAACTATTACATAGTCTTCCTGATCATGCTCACTTTCTTCGTGATCTCTTTTCTCACCAACATCATCGGCGCTTTGATTCCTGATATCAAATCGGGTTTTCATCTCAGCCTTACTGAAGTGGCCATTTTGCCGTTTGCATTTTTTATTGCCTATGGTGTGATGTCCATTCCTTCCGGCATCATGAATGAAAAATATAAAGAAAAAAAGATTATGGTGGCCGCGTTCGTGGTTTCGTTTGTAGGTTCGTTGCTGCTGGTTTTATTTCCTAATTATTCCAGTTACATTATCTCTTTATTTTTGATTGGTTGCGGAATGGCGATGCTGCAGGTCGTGATCAATCCTTTACTGCGCACTTCTGGCGGCGAAGAAAATTATGCGTTTAATTCTGTATTGGCTCAATTGATTTTCGGAGCTGCTTCCTTCATTAGTCCACTTGTTTATTCTTACCTGGTCACCAACCTGGCAAACAAAGGAGAAATAGATCCGGTTCAACGGATCTTTGCTTCTGTTGTTCCGCAAAACCTTCCATGGATATCATTGTATTGGGTATTTGCAGTGGTAAGCCTTATCATGTTTGTGGTTATTTTGATCTCGCGTTTTCCAAAAGTAATTCTCAGTAAAGATGAGAAAGCCGGCGCTTTAAAAGTGCATTTGGATCTATTAAGAAATCCAATCGTTATTTTATTTTTCATCGCCATGTTTTGTTATGTCGGAACAGAACAAGGCACTGCGAACTGGATCTCTCAGTTCCTGTATGAATATCATCATTATGATCCGCAGACGACAGGAGCAAGTGCTGTAGCCTATTTCTGGGGGTTGATGACAGCTGGCGGCGTACTCGGATTATTTTTATTAAAGATCATGGACAGTGCGAAAGTGCTGATTGCTTTTACGGTTTTAGCGATTATCACTTTAAGCATTGGATTGTTTACAGGCAATGACCGGGTTGCATTATATGCATTTCCCATCGTTGGCTTTTTTGCTTCAGTAATGTATCCGATCATTTTTTCATTGGCATTAAATTCACTGGAAGAACATCACGGAGCATTTTCAGGAATATTATTGACAGGCATTATTGGCGGCGCTGTAATTCCATTGATCATCGGAGCAATAGGCGATCATTTTGGATTAAGAATGGGAATGTTCTTTTTGTATATTACACTCGGTTATATTTTAAGTGTTGGTTTTTGGGCAAAGCCGATCATTAAAAATAAAACGATTCAAATGAAGAAGGTGGAGGGTTAATGTTGAAGATTCAATGTTATTCAATGTTCAACGTTGAAAGTTCAAAGTTTCAATTTGTAATTCGTAATTCTTAATTTTTAATTAAACCATGTCCACAAAAATAATAGGTATCGACCTCGGCGGAACACATGTCCGTGCAGGAATTGTGTCAGAAGGACACCTTGAAAATATTGTTTCTGTTCGCATTCCTGCAACAGGTTCAGTTGAAAAAGTTTTGGAAGTCATGTATCAATTGATTGATCCGTTGATTGACGGAAATATTAAAGCAATTGGAATTGGTGTGCCAAGCGTCGTTGACATTGAAAAAGGAATCGTTTATGATGTTCAGAATATTCCTTCATGGAAAGAAGTTCATTTGAAAAAATTATTGGAAGACCGTTTTCATATTCCTGTTTCCGTGAATAATGATGCCAATTGTTTTGCGCTGGGAGAAAAATATTTTGGCAAAGGAAAAGATACACATTCTTTGATAGGACTCACTATTGGTACTGGTTTGGGCGCAGGAATTATCATCAATGATAAATTATATGCCGGGGTAAATTGTGGCGCCGGCGAGTTTGGAAATGTAGATTATCTCGATCAGTATTATGAATATTATGCGAGCGGACAATTCTTTGAAAACTGTTATCAAACCAATGGTGAAGTGGTTTATAAAAAAGCATTGGAAGGAGATCCGTTATCAATAATGATCCTTGAAGAATTAGGGACACATTTAGGAAATGCGGTCAAAATGATTTTATACACTTATTGTCCTGAACTCATCATTCTTGGCGGCTCTATCAGCAAGTCGTATCGATTCTTCGAAAAGAGAATGTGGGATCGCATTCACACTTATGTGTATTCAAATACGTTGAATCAATTTCGCCTGGAAGTTTCAGAACTGGAAAATTCAGGAATCCTTGGTGCAGCTTCACTTTATTATGACAAACAAATTTTGGCACAGCAATAGAAGTACATTTGGGAAAATAAAAATCCCCGAATGAAGAAAATCCAAATTGGTGTTATTTGTTGCTTTACTGCACTTGTATTTTTCTCTTCGTGTAATTCAAAAATCAATTTCCCCCGACCTAAACACATCGTTATCGTGATCGAAGAGAATCATGGATATGACCAGATCATTAATTCTGTAAACGCGCCTTATATCAATCAGTTGGCAAAAGAAGGAACACTTTTTACGAACTCACAAGCGATAACTCATCCAAGCCAACCGAATTATCTTGCTCTTTTTTCTGGCAGCACACAAGGAGTTGATGGTGATGAATGTCTTGACAAAAAAACTCCTTTCACTACGCCAAACCTTGGCGCAGAGGTGCTTCATGCTGGTTACACTTTTAAAGCTTATTCTGAAAGTTTGCCAAAAATCGGATCACTCGACTGTTTTTACGAGCAATCAAAAGGTTATGATTATGCGAGAAAACACGCGCCTTGGGTAAACTGGCAGGGTGATAAAGAAAATGATTTTCCCGATTCGTTACATCAACCTTTTTCTGCTTTTCCGACTGATTTTAATAAATTGCCGACAGTCTCATTTGTGGTACCAAATGAAGGGAATGACATGCACAACATCGACAATGACGGAGATTCTTCCGCAATCAAGCGTGGGGATCAATGGCTGAACGATCATCTCGCTGCTTATGTGGA
>DASTXM010000014.1:0-10408 GCA_035765495.1 Hanamia sp. | reverse complement strand
TGATACATGTATCGTTGCTTTCAAAAAATAGGGCTTACGAATATGCATACGCGATTTCCGTATTCCTAAAAGATTGATTCATTAATTATAAGGGGTAAATTAAAAAAGGGTGGGAGAGAACGTACCGCGAAGGATAAAAATCTTATCCCATTACCTTATCCTTTAATTTTCAAATCATAACTTTAAAGCCTTATGAAAAAATTCATTAGAATTCCGACAATATTTTTCTTCCTGTTTTTATGTTTTGGTTTCGCATTGAAAGTAAATGCGCAAACTGCGGATTCTAATTTTAAAGTGATTGCGTTCTTTACCGGAAAGAATGACCTGGCGCATATCAGCTTTGTTCATGAAGCGAATAAATGGTTTCCTGAAATGGGGAAGAAGTATCATTTTACGTACGATTCCACCAACGATTGGAACCATCTTAATTCTACATTTCTTTCGCATTACCAGGTGGTGATTTTTTTAGATACGCGCCCGGATGATCCTGTGCAGAGAGCAGCGTTTCAAAAATATATGGAAAACGGGGGCGCCTGGATGGGATTTCATTTTTCAGCTTTTGCCCTTACGCCTTCTGCTTACCCGATGAACTGGGATTGGTATCACAATCAATTTCTCGGATCCGGCTCTTATGTAAGTAATACCTGGCGGCCGACAGCGGCCATTTTAAAAGTGGAAGACCGTAATCATCCGGCAACCAAAAACCTTCCTCAAAAGTTTAAATCCCAGCCCAATGAATGGTACAGATGGACGAATGATCTCAGAAAAAATCCCAACATAGACATTCTTCTGTCAATTGATTCCAGCAGCTTTCCCCTCGGAACCGGGCCTAAGCAAAGCGAGATATGGCATAGCGGGTATTACCCGGTCGTTTGGACCAACAAAAATTACCGGATGATCTATTTTAATATGGGGCATAATGATATGGATTATGAACATAAGTATGACACCACCAACCGCACTCTGTCGCACTCCTTTGCCGGCAAAACGCAGGACCAATTAATTATCAATGCGCTTTTATGGCTCGGAAGAAAATAGGAATTGTTTTATTTGTCCCAATTCGTTCTCATTTCCCAATGGGCAATTGACAATCAATCGTCAAATTCTTAGATGGAGTTAATACTCCGCTTAACATTATCTTTTCGCACTCAGGTATAATTTGCCCGTTAATGAGTAAAGGTAGAAATAAGTTCATTTTTTTTATCGTAAACGAACCAATTACATCATTTTTTTGTCATTGAAATGTAGAAGCTATATTCTTTTTCTGACAAAACTTTTTTTCGCATAAAAAAAATGGTACTTTGCCTGAAATAATTTTTCTTCTATTTGAGGAGAAAGAATCTTTCTCTTAAATATCTGTCACCTTTTTAAAGCTTGTGCTCCTTTCAAATGTCAGTTCATAATCAATGAATTCATTTCAAAAATTGTTTTACTATCAAGAACAATTTTTGAAATGGTTTTATAAAAAAATTGCGATAGGAGTTTTTAAAGTTCAATCCTTTTTGTTGAAGAAATTCTTTGTTGAAGAAATTCAATCTTTCACGTTAATTTTTTTAAAATGAATAAAACGGGATATGTTTTTTCAGCACAACTTCAAAGTGATTCTCACTATGTAACTTATCGTGCCTTTCAGGAAGCGGATGATATTCCGGTAACCCTTAAATTGCTCAAGGATCCTTATCCGTCACTACAGGCTTTGGCAAGATTCAGAAAGGAATTTGAAATTCTGAACAAAGCTGCCCACAGCAATATTATTCGTGTTCTGCGGATGGAGCCTTATCAAAACAGTGTTGCGTTACTAATGGAAGATATTGACGGAAAATATCTTGCTGACATTGAAAAAAAAGAACCAGTTGACCTCGATACATTTTTTTCAATGGCGATTCCTCTTGTTAAGGCAATACAATTTTTGCATCACCAGCATATCATTCATAAAAATATCAACCCCGGAAATATCATTATTGAAAATGTAACGAGACAGCCCAGATTAACAGGTTTTAGTCTTGCTGCCGAGATGTCGCGCGAAGAATTGCAAGCGAACACGCGTGAAATTATGGACGCTGATCTTGGTTATATTTCGCCGGAGCAAACGGGAAGAATGAACCGCTCTATTGATAACCGCACGGATCTTTATTCCCTGGGAATGGTGTTTTATAAGTTGCTTACAGGCACGTTGCCATTTACTGCCACGGACCCCATGGAGATCCTTCATAGCCATATTGCCAAACAACCAAAAGCTCCGGACAAAATAAGAAAAAATATTCCACCGGTGCTTTCGAAAATCGTAGTAAAACTGCTTTCAAAAAGCGCTGACGATCGTTATCAAAGTGCAGCTGGTTTGTTGGATGATCTGCAAATTTGTTGGGATCAGTATAAAGATAAATCCATTATTGCTGATTTTGACCTGGCGAAAACAGATGTGCATGACCAGTTTCGTATTCCTGATAAATTATATGGAAGGACCGATGAACTGGAACAATTGCTTCATTATTATAAAGAAGCAGCGAACGGAGGCTCAGAAATGGCACTAGTTTCAGGCTATTCGGGTGTTGGAAAATCAAGGCTGGTGAGTGAAGTAAAGAAACTGATCTATCAGGGAAACGGATATTTTATTAGTGGAAAATTTGATCAGTTCAAACGCGATATTCCGTTAAGTTCTCTATTGCAGGCAATGAGTGAATTGATCCGGCAGATTCTTACAGAAAGCGATGAAAAGATTGGCGGATGGAAAAGAAACCTGATGGACGCAGTCGGCCAGAATGGTAAGATTATTACCGATGTGATCCCTGAAGTGGAAATGCTAATCGGGCCACAGCCACAGGTTTCAGAGCTTCCTCCGAGAGAAGCAAACAACCGGTTCAATTTGATTTTTAGCCGTTTTGTAAAAACCTTTGCAAGGCCCGGACATCCCCTTTGCATTTTCCTGGACGATCTTCAATGGATTGATTCTGCTACACGTCAGTGGATAGAGACGCATCTTGAAGAAAAAGATTTACGCTTTTTCATGCTCATTGGTGCTTTTCGTGATAATGAAGTGTCCGCATCACACCCTTTGATGATGATGTTAGACCGCCTTCGCCAAAACGGAATGTCCGTTAATGAGATCAATCTTCAGCCGCTTGGTAAAAATACTTTGAATCAAATGGTGGCGGATGTTTTGGTGACTGAACCTGCAAAATCCGCCGGACTTTCAGACCTGATCTACCGGAAAACTAATGGAAATCCTTTCTTTTCCAGGCAATGCATGCTTACCCTGTATGAAGAAAATGCGATCTACTTTGACAGCGCCAATCGTTGCTGGAGCTATGTTTTAGAAAAAGCTGAAAATGCCGCCATCAGTGATAATGTGCTTGAATTGATGCTGGGACAAATTCAGCAACTTTCGCCTTCAGTTCAGGATAAATTAAAAATTGCTTCCTGTATCGGAAATGAATTCAGCATTCAGCTTGTCAATCAACTATCTGATGAAGAAATGGAAGCTACCACCGCGGAAATATTAATTGCTGTTCAGAAAGGCTTGATACTAGCCGTTTATTCATGGAACTCTGATGAAATTGAAAAATACCGGTTTCTGCATGATCGTGTTCAGCAGGCAACTTCGCTTTTGTTAAATGAGGAAGAAAAAAAGTTAATCCGGCTTAAAACAGGAAGAATTCTTTTGGAAAATGTTTCTTCCTTTGATACCGAAGATAAGATATATGATATTGCCGATCATCTGAATGATGCCAAAGATCTGATTTCAGATAGGGAGGAGATCCAGAAATTGATTGAAGTGAATCTTGCTGCCAGCACAAGAGCTAAAAATGCTACTGCTTATGAACCGGCTCTGCGGTATATCAAACAATCAATGGAACTTATTCCCGATTCCTTAGCGGAACACTCTGTTCTTAACAGCAAAATACTTTTGCAAAGAGCAGAATGTGAGCATCTGACAGGAAATAATGAAACAGCAGAATATTATTATGAACAGGCGATTGAAAGAACTGATGGCCTTTTAGATAAGGCAAGAGTTTATCAGAGAAAAATCCATTACTATAATAATCTAAGAAAATTTCAGCAGGCTTATCAAACGGGAAGAACCGCTGTCGGATTACTTGGTGTTAGTCTTCCTTCCAAATTTATTCCACCTGATTTTTTAAAAGATGTGGTGCTTAACAGATTTTTATTAGGAAGAAAAAAGATCGCAGAGATCATCAACATGAAGGAGATGACGGATGAAAATCTTAAGATGGCCATCCTGCTGATGGCTACTTTCGGACGATCTGCATACCAGATAAAACCTGAATTATGTATTGCAGTTTGTACAAAGATGGTCAACATATGTTTGGAACATGGCAATGCGGATGGCGGCTTTATCGGCTATCTTGCTTTTGGTCCGATCTTCATGGGCGCAATCCTGAAACGGAAACAAAGTGGTTTTGATTATGGTCAGCTGATCCTTGCTCTTGTTGAAAAATACAAAAGCCAGTTTTATAAAGCAGAAACGCATTTTGTGGTCGGTTATTTTGCCATTCCATGGCGGCGTTCCGCAACAGAAATGGAACGTTACTGGCAAATTGCTTACGAAGCGGGACTTGAAGTGGGTGATTTCTTTCACACCAGCTGCGCGATCTGCGGCACCATCCAAAGTTATTACATGCGTGGAATGGCTTTTCAGGAAATTGAAAATGCTGCCAACCGGTACCTTGAGTTTTTGAAAAGAATCAAAAATACTGATGGCATTCTTACGCTCGCTTCGATACAGCAATCGATTAAAAACCTGAGAGGAGAAACAGAATCACATGTTTCTCTGAATAGCAAAGATTTTGATGAAGAGGATTACATAAAACAGTTGCCTGGCTTCGATTCAAGGCATTTTGCACATTATTATTATATCAACAAAATGCAAACGCTTTATCTGTGGGGCGAATATCAAAAAGCGTATGACCTTTCATTGATATCAGACCGTTACCTGAAAGATTCACCGGGAATGCTGCACACTGCCGAACATTTTTTTTACAAGGCATTGATCATCTCTGCACTTTACAAAGATTCTAAAGGAAAGCAAAGGTTAAAATGGAAAAGAACCTTGCAGAGCATCTGTGGTAAATTCAGGAATTATTCCAAAGGATGTCCTTCCAATTTTATCCATAAATGGCAATTAATTGAAGCTGAAATCAACAGGCTGGAAAGTAAAAATGATGTGGCCCAGAATAAATACTATGCAGCCATTGAGTCAGCTACGAAATATGGATATACAAACATTCTTGCACTGGCTCATTCCCTGACAGGAAGCTTTCATTTCAATGGAGGCCGTAGTCGCCTTGCAGGATTTCACCTTCGTGATGCAGGATATTCTTTCAGGGCAATGGGTGCCACAGCATATGCTGATTATATCATTCAGCGCTACCCGGGTCTGGCAGAATTTGAAGAAGGAGAAAATATCGCAGGAAGTGAAGTAGATGCGGTGAAGAAAATGAAGCCTGCGAATCTTGATCTTTCGACGATATTAAAATCTTCTGAGGCTATTTCACGGGAGATCCGCCTTCGGGATTTGTTGGGAAGCTTATTGAAGATCATTATTGAAAATGCAGGTGCTGAAAGAATGGTGTTAGTGATCAATAAAGAAGATGGGTTGGTGGTTCAGGCAAGCTTTGTTGCCGGAAAGGAAGAGGTTGAAATACTTCCTGAAATTCCTTTGGAACAATATAAGTCTTTATCAAAACCTGTGGTTAATTATGTAGCCAGAACTCACCAACCGGTTATTTTGGACGATGCTGCTGTAGCCGGAGACTTTACAAATGACTTGTATTTCCAGGATATGAAAACGAGGTCGATATTGTGCGCACCACTGGTGCAGCAGGGAAAACTTACCGGCATTATTTATCTTGAAAATAATCTTACCAATGCCGCATTTACAAAAGAAAGAATTGAACTGCTGATTCTGCTTAGCGGACAAATGGCCATTTCTATTGAAAATGCGTTGTTGTATGAAAATCTTGAAGGAAAAGTGCAGGAACGAACCCGCGAACTAAACGAGGAAAAAGATAAATCTGAATCGCTTTTAAGAAATATTCTTCCGGAGGAAACAGCCGAAGAACTGAAGCGAACCGGCACTTCAAGGGCAAAAGATTTTTCGCAAGTGAGTGTTTTATTTACTGATTTTAAAAACTTTACTTCCATAAGCGAAAAGCTGAATGCCCAGGAACTCGTCAGTAAAATCAATCATTGCTACAGCGCCTTCGATAACATCATCAGCAAATATGGAATTGAAAAAATAAAAACGATTGGCGATAGTTATATGTGTGCCGGAGGTTTGCCGGTTGAGAAAGCCAGTAATCCTTTTGACACCCTCAGAGCCGCGTTAGATATTCGTGATTTTATGCTGGAAGAAAAAAGAAAACACGAAGCCGATGGCCAACCCTTTTTTGAAATCCGGATTGGCGTTCATACAGGACCGGTGGTTGCCGGAATTGTGGGAATTAAAAAATTCGCTTATGACATTTGGGGAGACACTGTAAACATTGCTTCAAGAATGGAAAGCAGTTGTGAGCCCGGGAAAATCAATATTAGTGGAACCACATTTGAATTGATAAAAGATCAATTCAATTGCTCTTATCGCGGAAAGATGGAAGCAAAAAACAAAGGTATGATCGATATGTATTTTGTCGATAGCCTGAAAGAAGTTGAGGAGTTGATAGACAACAAATTGGAAACAGTGAACAAAGAAATAATGTGATTTTTTTAATTATCATTCATAAATGCCAATCAACTTTTTAACCAAAAACCAAAATTAAATGAGCTATCTTGATGTTCCGAGAATTCATTTCGCGGGCCGGTTTTTTACTGACCCATCTACCGTAAATAATGATCCAACGCATTATAATGACGATGTAACAACGCCGTCGCCATGGCAAAATCCTGATGGTCAGCACAGGTTTCAACTTCGCGATTGTCAAATTACTTCTGCGGTCGACCCTTCAGGGTTTGTAAATAATGATCCCGTTATTGGCGCCGCTTTTGAAACAAATGATCAGCCTGATCTCCCTCCGGGTCCATCGAATCCTGCCAAAATAGTGGACATAGATGTATATCAACAAGCGGTTTCCACCATTTACGGAATGCAGGTAAAACTGACGGTTGGTGGCGTCGCTATCATTGGAATGGTTGATCCGGCTTCGCTCAATTTATGTTGGTTTAATTCAGTATTGCCAACCAGAAGCTGGGAGCCTGGCGATTACGACCAGGATAGTTTTGGCGGCGACATGAATGCGTGCGGAAGTTTTCAGACAGTGATCCGTTTTAATCCTTCAGACTGGCCAAAAACCTCTTCAGACATTCTGAATTCACTTCGTTCTGCAACTACAACTATCAATGGACAATTGGTAGTTGCTTTCAAGTTCGTAGTAGATGGTTATAGAAATGTACCAATAGACCAGGATTATCAAACAGGGAGGATCGTTGGAACCATCGGGCCTTTATTTTCCAATGAACCTATGTACAATCCCGGACAACGCTGGCTGATGCCAAGAGCATTTAGCGAAACAGATCAATGGAATTTTCCTTCCTTTAATAATTGCCCATTTAAGGTTGACAGCAACCGAAGCAAATTAGTTCTTGATCTTGCCAACAGTATTTGCAGGCAAACAGCCGGAGGTCCACCGGTAGATCTTGGAACCGTGAATGCTATTGTTTCTACTCCTGATCCTGTCACTTCTAATCTTGGCGTTGTTGATTATTCAGAATTTGCTTATCAAAATAATGCCCATATCACTGAAATGGATCTGAATGAAGCGCAGTTAAAAATGTTGGAAACAGGTTATCTGAATATTGGAATGTCAAGAAATGATATTGGTAACCCGACTATTTTTACTGAACCACAAATTGATGTTCAATTTGGCGTAGAAACAAGAGTGATCCGAATGGAAGGAAGCCCGGGAACTGTTGCTAATACTACAGTTTATGTAAGCAAAAGAGGATTGCCACTTGCCGGAAAACAACTCCAACTTTTCATAGAAAGTGTTCATGGATACACACCCGGATCAACCGTTCCTTGTACGAATCCCGGTGATACTCCACAGGCTGATGGTGCTTTGGGTGGAACGATTTCAGCAACAGATCAAAATGGCTTTGCTACGATTACTTTTACCGTTTTAAAAGATCCCGGACAACGAACACCGGAACTTGACGGGCAGTTGTATTACATCGTAGTTTATGATCCCGATTACCCGCATCCTGATTGGAGTAAACCAAAAGGTCCTGTGCCACCACAGGATCAGATGATCTCCTGTAAAGTGTTTTCGCAATATACCGTGAATCAAAATCCCTCATGGCCTGAAATTCAATCAATGATGGCTCCTTACATGAAATTGTATCCGGGGATGAGAAAACTTATTGATCTTTCCGATCAACACACTTTTACCATATTCGGCAAAAATCCTCCATGGGTTGCTTATGGAGAAAATAATGCCGGGCCGTTGGGGATCAATGCCGGTGCCATCGCTTATTATATGTCAAGGGATTTTGATGATCCGCGGTTGATGCCTGTTTCCAGGGATCTTTCTGATGCCAAAACGCTCACCATTATGTATTTTATTAAAAACCTGCAATCGCAATCATAAATGCGGTTCAAAAAAAATATCAGCATGAGAACTTTCAGTTCATTATTTTATTCAGCAGTAATCTGCCTGTCAGCAACTTTTCTTTTTAGCTGTGGGAATGAGACCAATACTCATTCAGTTAAGACTGACAGCAACATTGCATCCAATGCTGAGGCAAATGCATTGCCTTATAACCTGGATTTTGTTGCACAAACTTATGCGGGAAAACCAGCGCTTCCTTGCCTGCAATCTTATGTTTCTGCCATGTCGAAAGATGGATATTTATTGGTGATCGGAGGACGCAGACAAGGTTTGCATACATTCAAGGGATATCCTGCCAATAACTTTATTGCTGACAGTGCCAACAATTTTATGTTTGTTATTAATCCTCAAACCGGCGATTATTGGTCTTTTAATGTTGATAGTCTTTCGCCGGAACTCTCAGCTCCTTTACAATCGACCAATCAGCAATTTTATCACGACCGCTCAACAGATCAATGTTATTTAATCGGAGGGTATGGCTGGAATGCGGCTAAAACCAATATGCTTACGTTTAATACAATCATCAGTTTTAAACTGGAAGATATGGTAGCATTAATAAAAAACAAACAGCCAGCTGCACAATTTGCGAAATATATGCATGAGTCACACGACGACAGGTTTGCAGTTACCGGTGGCTCGTTATTTAATATGAACTCAAGATTTTACCTGGTTTTCGGACAAAAATTTACAGGCCAATACAGAGCTTTTGGAGGATCGGATTTTAAACAGGAATACACCCAGCAGGTGAGAATATTTACTTTGGATCCGAATTCTTTAAAAATCCTGAGCTATGGCGCAACCACTAACAGTGAGCCGGACAAGCCTTTTCACCGCAGGGATGGAAATATCATAGATGGAATGGATCCGGCAACCGGCAAACCGCGGATTGCCGCTTTCGGAGGCATTTTCCAGGATGGCGCTATTGCTCCCTACACTTACCCCATCTATATCACAAGCCCCGCTACGCCGGTTTTGGACAGAAGTGTGAATCAAAAATTCAGCCAGTACAATTGCCCGGTAATTTCTGTTTATGATAGCAGCAGCAACGACACCAGCAAAGCAATGTATCACACTTTTTTTGGAGGGATCGGACATTATTATTATTTCCAGACAGCGTCGCAAAAAGCGGCTTATGATACGGTAAGCAAGGAAGGGCGCAATGATGGTTTTCCTTTTGTGGAAGATATTTCGACATTAAAATTATCGCCTGACGGAAGCTGGAAAGAATTTATCCATACAACGCCAATACCCGGAAACCGGTTGCTGGGTACCAGCTGTAATTTTATGCTGAACAATGATCTTATTACAGATGGGATCGCTTATCCAAATGGAATTATCAACCTGGCTAAGATAGCACCAGGGAAAAAAATCGCAATCGGATATATTTATGGAGGAATTGAAGCCCAGAATCCTTTGCCGTTAGCACCCAATACCGGAACGTTTGTTTCGAATACGATCTTTACTGTTTATTTGACGAAAGGGCCTACTGCCGCGATTCCCGCCAGTTATGGACACGAAAGTATCAAACGCGATTCTAAATTGCTGCGCGGGTAAATTGCGCGCACCCTATTATAAAGGAAAGTAAGCAGGAAGACTGGCGGCCGCACTATATCACTTCCATCTTAAAAGCCTGGATTTTAGGGTCAGGTTCAGGAGAAAGAGAAAACCATATTTTGATATTCGCTTTTTCACCTTTTACAATAAAATAACCTCGTAATTGGTTGGTAGCAACCACATCAGAAACGGATACAATTTTACCGGCTTTTTGAAACGCTTCTGCCGATTGT
>DASTXM010000013.1:0-4061 GCA_035765495.1 Hanamia sp. | reverse complement strand
AAAACAGTAACTTTCCATTTGGTTACAGTATCACCGGGTGCCGGAGCCATTATAATATTCACCTTGTAATCGGTTCCTGCAAGTATTGCTCCGTTATATTCCAAAAGTGATTTGACATGGTTATTTGACAAGCCTTCATTCGTCCCAATGTGGATTACAGTTCCCTCTTTTGAATCTGCCACATAAATTCCTTTATCAGTGCCGACCCATATACGTCCATATTTATCCAGCTCCATCATCCGGCTGCAAGTGTCGTTCAATCCTGGCAGGTTGTTCAAATAGCGTACAGTCGCTGTTTTTGGATCAATTACATCAATCCCGTTTCTATTGGTTGCAAGCCATATCTTTCCATTATTGTCCTGCTTTACATCCTCTACATTGTCATCGCTTAAGCCGCCCTTTACATCTGTATGAAGGATTAAACCTTGGGCCGAATCTATGACATCAATCCCATTCCTTGGACCCGTAACCCAGGTATTTCCATTCCTGTCACTATAGGCAACATAAATTGAATCACCCACCAGGCCCTCATTCTTTCCTGCTTTTGCCAATGTTTTCTTTATAGGATCTATGATATTGATGCCACCATCTGTAGCTACTAGTATATTGCCATTCTTTGTCCAAAAGGACTGGACAAAATCATCGGTAAGACCATGCGCCTTATCCAACATATACATTTTATTTCTTTCAGGAGGAACGATGCGGAGGCCCGCTCTTGTAGCTATGAAAAGATTGCGGGAATCATCTTCCATTAAACTGATGATTTGAATGTTTCCTACCGGGTGAACTGTTTCTCCGTTTTGTTCAATCATATTCATTCCCGCTATCGTTCCCAGCCAAATCCGGCCGCTGTGGTCTTCAGCTATTGAAGCAACCAGGTTCTCCTTTAAGCCGTCCTCCTTCTTTATCTGTCTTAGTCTCTCATTTTTAGGATCCAATAGTTCAATGCCGGCAGTAGAAGTCAACTTCCAAATATTGCCCTGGTCATCACAATGCAGATCAATAGTAAATGCTTGTGTAAAACCCTGCTTGCTATTATAATGCTTTATACTTTCATCGCCCGTGTTGATCGCATCAAGTCCATACGGTGTTGCAATCCATATTATTTTATTTTTTTTATCGAGTGAAATAGCAGTAATAGAATCACTCGCCAGGCCATTTGCTTTTCTTAAAAATTTTATGTTGCCTCCGACAGGATCGATAATATCAACGCCACCAAAGAAAGTGCTCATCCAAATTTTTTTGTCATCCATTTGAACTACCTGGAAATCTTCTTGTGGAGATATTTTTGTTAATACATCAGGCTCTACCAATTTTATTATATCAATCTGCCTGAAAGTTTTTGTTTGAGGATCAATGATGGTTATCGCTTTATCTTTTGTATTATACAACCAAATATTTCCTGCATCATCCTTCGTCATTTTGGTTATATTATTAACTACTCCTGTTATTTTAGCTGAGTGTCCTATTAAGCCTTTTCGCCTGTTGATAAATCCAATATTTCCCTGAGCCTGGATAAACCAAATATTTCCTTCATTATCTTCGGTGATGCCTCCTACCGGGGGAAAGCTGGAATTAGCCTGCAGAACTGGTTGAATATTTTCCCCGTCGTAAACAAAAAGGCCGCCTAATCCACCCATCCATAAAAGTCCGCTTCTATCAACATATAAAACGCTGACAAGCTGTTGGATGCCCGCAAAGGAAGGCATATCATAGATAGCCAGAGGTTTGCCGGATTGAAGAACCGGTTTCCCAATCTTAATCTTTGTGGCTGCAGGGAGCAAAGACATTTTTAATTGCAACGGATGTGAAGGCAATTTGTCGAGATGCAATTCCTGAGTCGGTAAGGCGTTATAGTCAAATTTTGATGGTGCAGGCTCTTGTGCAAGCTTTTGAAAACCAGTACTGTCATACGGACGAGAAGGAAGAGAATTAATATCGAGGTTTTGTACAACAGGTTTTATGCGGCCTGATTTAGCCGTATCCCATTTTATTTTTTTCGCTTCTGTAAATTTCAACGGAACGGTTGTTGGTTGTGAAATACCCAATTCCTTTTCTGGAAAAGGAACTTCATTTCCTCCATTATTGCAGGAAGACAAAATCGTTGTTGAATAAACCAGGAGAATTAATCCCGGAAATAAATGCCTGGGTATTTGCATTTAGTTGGCCCGTTTATAATATATGATTTAAAGATAATAAAAACTTAAAGAAGCAAAAGAAGTTTCTTATTAACAACTATGGGTTGATCCTAAGAGGGAGCCGATATTTTAGCAAAAAATAAAAAATCCTTTAATTTGCCAGTTTACTGTTGCAAATAATTATCTTCCTCTCAATTTTTCTTCTTTAAAAAAGGGCTGTTCTCAAGAAACAATTTAAAGTTATCGGGATGCTGGATGATGAAATTGTGTTCGTGTGGGGTGTGGATGAAAATAACTTTATTATTTCGTATAAGCATTGGCGTTACATTGGCTTCTTCAACAGAATCTTCAGCAATATTTAAGTTCTTCAATCGCATGATCATATTTTTTGTTTCGTCCAAAGTGCCGCCGTGATCGGTATAAAGATCAATAAACCGATGATGTTTGTTGGCCGTCATCCAGTTCACAAACTGATCAGTGTTGGCATACAAAGCATCAAACAAGATCACTTCGTTTACCGGCACGTTGCCGTTCTCCAAAATATGGGCCATCACACGGTAAGCACCACTGTGGCCGGCAAGGATCACATTGCCCACGCGATCTTTTGCCTTTATAACGTTCATGCTTACCAGCTTTTTCATTACGTCATTTACCAGTTCGTGAAACTCATTTTTTTGTTCCAGCTTGCCACCATAACTGTCAGGCGAATTTTTCGCCGTTTCAACCAATACCAGTACTGCATTAATGCCGGCTTCGGCAAATTGTCTTGACAAACCATATTCTGTCAAAGCAGTATCAATATTATTATTCCACCCGTGAAACCAAAAGATCATGTTTATCTTTTTACCGGGTGCAAAATTCTTCGGAGTAATGATTATTACCGAACTGTCAGAATAATGGCTGGCAGCATCATACAGCACATTTTGATAAACATGGCCGTTCGCTCTCCCCGTGTCAGGAAAAGAAGTGTGAGAAGATGTTATTTTAAATTGATTGAGTGGCAGCTGGCAAAAAGCAATTGTACACATTAATAAGAAAGCAATAAGCAGGGATAATCGTTGAATCATTCGTTTATAATTAGAAGTTATAAAAGTAAGGAATGAAAGTGTGCAAGCAGAACGAAGAAAAGATTTCTCCCACACTATTTTTTAAGTGTCACATAATCACTTGAAACAGGTTGCCCGTCAAGCGTAAAAGAGATCACAGGATTATAACAAGGTCCTTGCACACAATCGCAAAACAAACATACCTGGTGTTGCATTTGAGGCGCGACAATATTGCTGACTTTTGCAACTGTTCTCGTTGCAGGAATATAAATCTCATAATCATAAGTTGCTTTTAGTGCAACAGAAGTATCATAAAGGTGAACACGAGTTGTGTCGCCATTTGGATAAACCCTTGAGTTTATTTGATTAAGGATTACTGTATCAACCAGATTTTGAAAATCCGATGCTTTGATAAAACGCCTGACTACTATTGTGTCAATATCCGAAGCTGAATAGGAAGCAAGATCGATTTCAGTAATATGCCCCGTGAGACAATCTTTTTGCTTGCAACAGGATGATAGAAAAGCAAAAAGAATAAATCCAATAAAATATTTCATTGCAGATTCAGTTTAGGCTGTTCAAAATTTTGATGGCGGCCGTTTAGCTTGCTTTAAAATAACCTTTACTTTTCATGTCTTCAATCAGTTTTTCAGCCAAATGTTTGCCCCAGGCGGCACCAGCCGAATAAGAGTCCCTCGTTATAAGTGGTAATTTTTCAATCATCTTTTGCCCCAACGGTGTTTTGTAAAATTGGATCAGTTGCAATATATCATCATCAGAATAGTATTTTGTATAAATAGGGATTATGATATTGATCAAATCGGAAGTATTCACTTCCTTCTTAAATCCGTTCCAAAATTCCGCCGGCACATCCGGG
>DASTXM010000012.1:0-32027 GCA_035765495.1 Hanamia sp. | reverse complement strand
AATTCCTTTTGTCAAGCTTATCAAGATCAAGAAAAAAACCATATGCTGATCTGAAAGTAACATATATAAACTCGTTATCAGCATATCCTGCATCTTCTACGGCCACATTAAAGTCATTCCTTACCTTTTCCCCTTGGCTAGGACGGTCAACATCTGTTCGAATAGTTATGCTTCGGCCAATATTGATACTTGTATAGGGGAGACTTTCAGTATTCCCTTTCAGGATTAAATGAGGAGCAGTAAATGGCATGTAAAGTCATATTAGTATGTTAGTATGGTTGCTTTCGAAGTTTTGCGTAAGATAATATTTTTTCTTCAGATACCTCATTGACCCCGTAAACCAGGAAGTCTTTTGTTATGTCTTCACATACGCGGTGAATTTCTGCAAAACTCAAACCAAGCGATCCCTCCGCAATTTGGTTAAGGTCAAGAGCAACAGATTTTTTCAATTCCAGTAATTCCCGCTTTAGCAATTTAAGAATCTCTTTTTTATTAGGATAGGGGTAGTTAATAATATCATCGAATCTTCTGAAAAGCGCTTTATCCAACTGATCAGGTAAATTAGTTGCAGCAATTATTAAGCTATTTGAATTATCTTTTTCAATTTGCATCAAAAAAGTATTTAGTACCCGCTTGATCTCACCAAGGTCATTTGCACTCGTCCTGTTACTTCCAATGCTATCAAATTCGTCAAAAAGGTACACGGCTTTCATTTGATACATAGCATCAAATATCAACCGGAGTTTAGATATTGATTCTCCCATGTACCGGCTAATCAAACCATCCAGCCGAATAACAAAAAGAGGCAGTCCTAACTCACTGGCAAGCACACTTGCAGACATTGTCTTTCCTGTTCCGGAAGGGCCTACGAACAAAAGTTTTTTCCTGGGAAATAAATTATTTTGTCGAAGTAATTCAGACTTTCGTTGTTCATCCAAAACACGCTTCAAAGATTTTTCAAGTACCGGCTTTAAAACCATGTCCTTAAGCTTCTCTTTTGGATGCGAAAGTTCCAATAAATCCTTTAGTTCTTTCTGCGCTGAATTTTGTGGTAATGCCTTTACCACTCCAAGGTTTAAACTTTTTTCTGACTTTGCTTTATCAATGATTCTTTTCAATTCTTCTGCAACTGCCTTGTGCCCACTTCTTGCTTCAGAAGCAGCAATCTGCATCGCAGTAGCATAAAAACGGGATTCATCATTTTCTGCAAATGATTTAATTAATGATTTTATCTGATCAGCAGCAGCCATTATTTTTAATTTACAATCAGCCCAAAAAGTTATTCCGTGTAAGTTCGGTCTTATTTTTTCACAATTATCATTCTTACAGGCAATATATCCAAATTATTTTGTGCAGTATTTTTTTAAAAAACCACAGCGATTTCTTTTACAAGAAAAATTCCAATTTATAATACTTCTCAAAACTGATAGTAACTGTTAACCCTCCATCTCCCCCACCACCTTCATCGTTTCAACACTAACGGTACAAACCCTTTTCAAAAGGTCGGTCACATGATCTTTGTAATCTGAAAATTGGTAGGTGTTGAATTTCTCTGCTATTGTGGGGTCTTTGGGTTTCTTTTCTTTGTATTGATCGAGTATCCATTCAAGGGCGCTCCGGTTGCCCAGTTTGTATTCCCAGGCAATGGTTGGAATACCATGCAGTTCGGTATTTTCATCCAAAACAATGATGCCATCTTCTTTTAAAGCTTTCAATTTTGCTTTCGGATGTTCTTTGTTGGCAATCTCTTTTTGTACTAACGGAAATGGTTGTACGCTTTCATAATTAATGTGCAGGTTCATTAATCGTTCACCCCGCCTAGCCCATTGCCAAAAGTCTTCGTATAAGGGTATCCGTGGGAATTCTCTTTTTAAATTGAGCTCATACTTCTTGCGATAAGCCGGGTTGTGCAACACGGCATATACATAATGGAAGATGTCTTCCTTGGTGATGGCTTGGGAGTTCAAATCTCCTGTTGCGTATTTATTTTGAAATAGTTCTAATGCCCAGTCGGTGATGTTATCTAATCGCTCTCCTTTTGTATCATACCGATAAAGCGATAATGATACGGATCCACTCGCAGCACCTACAAAATGCCAATCAGGAACATATCTGGCAACTAAAGACATAAATGGTTTTTGTGAACTGGGGCTGGTAAAGACAATGTTTGGATTTATTTTATCTAAATTGCTTCCATACAATACAAAGTGATTTGAAGTTAGCCTATCACTTAATATTTTCTCAGAATAAAAATATGCGTTGCTGAAAGGCCTATATGAAGCCTTAGCTATCTTTAAACCATCATATAATATTGGTTTTGCTTTCTTAGCGAAATTCTTTAAAGTCTCCGTCCATTTAATTCTTAGATCATACTTGCTTGGATTCCCCATTTTAATGTTTGAATTAAAAATCTCAAGGAAGTAATTAATCTTATCCATTAAATTTTTCGGATTTACATCATAATCCCATTCGTCTCTTCCAGTTGCTATACCGTTTGCATGTAAATGAAACAGCTCTTTTTCATTTGCCGTATTAGAAATGCGTAACAATTGTTCCCAATCATTATCAGTTAAATTAATCCAATTATTATTTTTATCAGGATTAATGTTTTCAAATTCTATATCGTGAAAGTTATGCTGATTTATGAAATCCAATTTTTCATCCCTAGTTGCCCTAATATCGCATGGATGAATATAATTGATCTGACACGGAAGTAATCTTCTTCTTTTGTCTTTGATAAAAAATGCGATCGCTATTCCCACAGCTGCCGCTTTACCAAAAATGGTGTTTTTTTCATTCAAAAAAATCCCGTCTTTCCCTGAAAGTTCGTAAATATTACCGCCTAAATCGATAATATATGCAAATTGAAATTCATCTTGAATCGATTTCCTAAATCCATCAAATGTTCTTGTATTTACAAAAGAATTATTACTTATAAATGCAACAATGCCATCATCCATAATTCTATCACTTGCCCATCGATAAAACCTAGAGTACATATCATAAACTTTCGACTTTTGGGCTGTACTTTTCTTTACATACGTTTCCTTAATGCGTTTATCTATTGCCGGGTATTCACGGTTCTTGTTGTTATCATTTTCATTTTGCTGGTTGGCATTGTAGGGAGGATTACCAATGATCACGCTTATCTTTCTTTCGTTTTGCCTTCTTATCCTCTCCGCGTTTTCTGCGCTCACACCAAAAAGGTCGCCCTGCTTGCCCACCCAGTGAAAACCGGTATTGTCAAGCGTATCTACAAAACAGAGATTTTCAAACTCTTCATAGGCATCCATCTTTTGCTTGTAAGTGTATTCAATGTTCAGGTTGGCAATGTAATAAGGAAGGATGGCCACTTCGTTTGCATGTAGTTCGTTCTTGTATTTGTACTTCAGCTTTGTCTTGGGCAGGTAATCAATAATGTCGGTTATGAAAGTGCCCGTGCCGGTGGCAGGGTCCAGAATTTCAACATTCTTATCAGCCATCGTTTTTCCAAAATGTTTGTGCAATAAATAATCCGTGCTGCGTATCATAAACTGCACGATCTCATTGGGCGTGTAAACAATTCCCAGCCTGTCGGCCGCCTTGGGATTATAACCTTTATAAAAATTTTCATACACCACTTTCAGGAACTTCTGCTTTTCGTGGTGGTCGGCAATGGAAGCCGCTCGCGCATTAATAGTGTCGTAATAGTGTTTTATCTGTCCCAGGGTTTGCCGGCGAATGGCTCCGGTAAAAAAGGTACCGATAACTTTATTCAGTTCGCGTGCAATATTATTTTCCTGGTGAAAATGCGGTTCGTCAAAAATGGTATTGAAGATGTCGGCGCTTAAAATATGCTGCACCATCATTCCTTTCACATCTTCCAGTGTAATGTCAGGATTGATGCTGGCCCTGGCCATTTCAAGGAATTCATTCTGCGCCTTATGAAGCGCCTCATTTGTTTTTTCCTGTTCATCAATAATTTCGCGTATGGCTACCGTTACCTTCGGAATATCTTCTTTAAAGTGTTCTATCGCTTCCCTGAAGTCGGAAACCTCTGGCCGTTCGTAAGAAAGGAATTTGGTAAGGATCTCATGCAGTTGTTCTTCGTCCTGCATATTGCGCCGCATCACTTCTTCGCCATGCTGGTAGAGCACGGCAGTTTGCGAATCTTCAAAAAGGATATTATCCGAGGGGTAACCCTTCTCAAATTTTTTCCTGATCTCCTCGTTGATGTCGTCGCTTTCGTCCTTGCTTTCCCAATAGCCCCAGTCGTTGCGGATGCTGTCTTTGATCGTGCCATCGGGAGTGATCGTTTTTCCCACCTTGTTTTTGGTAGAGATCTCCGGAATTAATATCAGGTCTTTAGCATGGGCATATTCATTCAGCAGGTTATAGAAGCTGTTACGGATGGCTGTTTCTTTTTTGCTGCCGCCGTAATGAATGATCTTTTCAAGCTCTTTGTAGTACTTCTGAATTGCGTATATGCTCATTAGATGGTAATAGGATGGATTTCAAAGATAGGGGAAAAAGTGTTGGATACTGGATACCGGATGCTGGCGGCTTGCACGTTGTGTTATGTTCAGAGCCCTTTGTCATCCTGCCTGCCCGACAGCAAGGCGGGAGGCTCTCGAAGGGTGACTTGAAGATACCCGATTCTGGATGCTGGCTGCTGGCTGCTTGCACGTTCTGTTATGTTGAATGCAGCTGTTGTCACCCTGCCGCCTCCCGGTCGGGACGCTCTAAGCGGCCTGAATGATGAACGAACGGAGAAACTGCAAATTGGTAAATAGTTAATTAAATTTACTGTCTTTCCAAATCTCTTTTCTGTGTTGATTCAATAAAAACAATTATTTTAGTCAACCTAATTTGAATCAGGTCATTCTTTTAAATAACTATTCTATCCCGAACTGCGTTATGAAAAAAAATCTCCGGCGTCCTGTCTCACGAACCACAGCCAGGACATATTTCACCGTTATAAAATTGCCTTTGACTAAGTTTTATTTCACAGCAATATTTTTCCTCCTGGTGATTGCCACTACAGCCCAGACCTTATCTACTTCAGAACTGGATGCGATCCAAAACTCAATTGCAAAAAAGAACATTATCGGGTTTGGTGAGCCAGAGCATTTTTATAAGGGCTACTATGATTCGAAAATTGAGATAATAAAATACTTAATTCTTCATAAAAAGATAGATGCCATATTTTTTGAAGCTTCTGCGGCTGAATGCAGAAACATTGACCGATACGTAAAAGGGGCTTCCAATGATTCAATTATTAAAACTTTACATCAATTGAATGAGGGTTATAATTATAGAAAAGAAGGACTATTTGATTGTGATGAAATATTGAATTTTCTACAGTGGCTGAGAAGGAAAAATATGAGTACTGAAAAAAAAGTTTCGGTTTACGGAATTGATTTCCAAAATGCCCAAACTCCTATTGAGGAATTGAAAAACATCTTGAAAAGCAACACGCATTTACAAGAAAACCTCGATTCTTTACAAGATAATTTTGATTCATTATTAAAAGAAATGATTGAGAACCCGGTAAAGATTTATATGGACACAACCTGGAAAAAACTTGCGACCAGGAACTACCTGTTGGCCAAAACTGTGCGCAGTCTGATAAAGGAAAGTGATACAAAGTATTGGAGTAATTTTTACGGAAAACAACTCGAAGAGTATGCTTATATATACACTGATCCGAATTTGCAAAGAGATAGTTTGATGTTTGAAAATTTCAAGTTGCAATATCATAGTCAAGAGAGGGTTCTACTTTGGGCGGCTGATTTTCATATTGCAAATGATTCAACAGTAAACCACATGGGAAGAGCGTTGACTTTAGGTGCATTTTTAAAAAAGGAATATGGAGCGCAGTACTTTACGATTGCTTTAGATGAAGACAAGGAACCGGTTATTGCTGATTTTAAGAGAATAATTTTTCCAATACCTAAAGGAAATGAAGCTTTCCAGAAATACGATATGATAATTAAGTGCAAAAAGGGAGACCGAGCGAGCAGGTTGAACTAAATGGTTCTAAATTCCGAAGCTTTATTCTAACCCTGCTTCGTGCGCCTCAGCCTGACTGATTTCCTTAAAGCCTTATTTGCTTCCAATAAAAATGAAAGTGTATATCACTTTTAAGGTAGTGAAGTTGCACTTCTGTAAACGTTTGCCAGGTCGCAAATTGAAATATCTTGATTTGAAGCTTTTGTTCTATTCCCCGGATGTCTTGCTCAGAATAAAAATCCACATAGTTTAAATACTTTAAAATAATATCCCTGACTTCTTTGGTTATTAATTCATCAAAACCTATTAACCGGTATTTGAGTCCAATAGATGTGGTATGCTTTTTAAGCAACCAAATATCCGTATCACACCATACCATTCCACGCCAGGCATCAAAACCGAGGACTGAACTGATTTTATCGATCTCACTTTTGGAAAGGACCTTTGATCTTAATTTTCTCAGTAACAATTCCTTTGTTTCATCGAGGCTATTTCTATTAGCATCATTGATCTCGTCAAGATAATTTACAGCTAAACAAGTGTATTTAGCCTCTTTCATTGGGGAATGTTATAATACAAAGTTGATGAAATGTTTCGAAGATTAAATTTGTTTAAAGTAATTCTTTGTTTATTGCTTAAAACTGCTTACTGATGTTGAAAGATAGAAGACTTTTTTTAATTGCGTGAAAGACACCGGAATGTTTTTTTATCCGCCTATTCTTTCTAAAAAGCAAAAACTTATTTATTATCTGTATTGCTCTTTATTAATAATTTAAATAATTTCACAGTAGGTGATTTCCTGGTGATATTTCATAGCAGGGATTATCACAATAATCAAAAAAATACAACTGTGGAGCATCAAAAAAAAATGGCGGAGTCAAAAGCCGCAATTACCTATAACGCAGCATCTGATTTTTTTGATAATGATGCGCTTTCATTTTGGAATCAATTTGGAAAGAGTTCTGTAAATAGGTTAAATCTTAAAACAGGTATGAAGGTGCTTGATCTTGCATGTGGCAGCGGTGCATCGGCCTTACCAGCTGCAGAATCGGTAGGAGAAAAAGGGTACGTGGTGGCTGTGGATCTTGCTGATAACCTGCTGAGCCTTGGCAGGAACAAAGCAATTAAACGCGGTTTACATAATATAGATTTTGTTTGTAAAGACATGACCTTGTTAGACTATCCTGATGCTTCATTTGATGCGATCATATGCGTATTTGGCATTTTCTTCGTTGCTGACATGAGTGCTTTCTTAAAAAAATTGTATTCAATGCTAAAACCGGCCGGTAAGTTAATGATAACCACATGGGGACCTGATTTATTTGCTCCGGTATATGATATTTGGCGACAAGAGGTGAAAAAATTACGACCGGATTTATACTCATCCTTTAATCCATGGGACAGGATTACGGAGGTGCACTCCGTAAAAGAATTATTTCATTCGGCAGGAATACCCGGGGTGGACGTAGCGGCTGAAAATAATTTACATCCATTGCGGGATCCTGAGGATTGGTGGAAAATTGTTATGGGATCTGGTTTTCGTTGGACAATAGATGCGATGGGACCTAAAGAATCAATGCACCTGCACGATCAAAACATTGCATGGCTTAAATCTCACCGAGTAACCGCTATCAAGGCAAATGTAATTTATGCAATGGCTGTAAAACCTCTCATTTAAATTCTGCTTTCAACACCTGTCGCTGATTCTTCTTTTCTGTCCATTAATTAATCCATGATGAACCTGACTTTTGCCACATCTACAGTATTTTTTTAAAGAAGCCCGGTTATAAGGCAACTTTTACACATAATCTAAAGGAAGGACTTAAGGTGTTAAACAGGATAAAACCAAAAGTACTGTTTCTCGATAATCATCTGCCGGATGGCCGGGGTTGGGAACAGGCGCCAAAGTTGCACTTTGTGTTTTAATTAAATACTCTTTTTTAAGTCTGAACTATTATTGATCACTTTTCATTTTAACAGGTCGGAGCAGATGCGAGAACGTGAGTGATCCCATTTTCCATTGGCCATTTTCTTTTACATACACTTCGGTCACCATAAAAGGATTGGTTACTTCACGACCACCCACTTCAGCTACCAAATCAATATCATTCAACAGGATGGCTGTGTTACCGATAATGTTGACGATCACAGCATAAACTTCTGCATGTTTATACCAGATTCCGCCGCTTTTGATCGTAGCCAGTTCCTGTGTTTTTCCCCAGCTTCCGCCCATGTGAATAAACATGGCTTTATCATCAAACAGCACTTTTAAAGAATCCACATTTTTACTGGCCATCCAATCCCATTTCTTTTTTGAAAGGTTGATAACTTCCTGTTGTTCAGGTGTGTTGTTTGTGGAAGTTTTAATTGATTCCGATGGTGGCTGCTGTGCAAAGGACAGTTGTGCACTCATAAATAGAATGCATAACCCCAGAATTGATCTTTTCATTATTGTTTTGTTTAGATGTGGAATGTTTTATAGAGTAGTTGGGAGAAAATAAATATCTCATTAATTCTTGCTTCACTGCCGAACAGCCCAAATATTTCCCTTTCTCTTTTCTAACGGTTAATCATCTTTTGCGCCTGTTCTCCATAACGCTCACCCAAAATTTCAATGTTAGAAAGCGCTTCATCAATTTCTTTGAGGTCATCAGTGCTTAAAGTAATTCTTGCTGCACCAATATTTTCTTGAAGCCGGTGCAATTTTGTAGTACCCGGAATTGGCACTATCCACGGTTTTTGTGCAACCAGCCATGCTAATGCTATTTGCGCATTCGTCGCGTTTTTTTCTTTGGCAATTCTTGCCAGCAAATCAACCAAAGCCTGGTTGGCTTTACGGTTTTCTTCCAAAAAACGGGGAACGGTATTCCTGAAATCACTCTTGTCAAAACTGGTATTTGCATCTATTTTCCCGGTCAGGAACCCTTTACCCAAAGGACTGAATGGAACAAAGCCAATCCCCAGCTCTTCCAATGTTGGAATGATCTCTTTTTCGGGCTCCCGCCACCAAAGAGAATATTCACTTTGCAGCGCAGTTACGGGTTGAACAGCATGTGCTTTACGAATCGTTTGCGCACCTGCTTCCGAAAGGCCAAAGCGCTTTACTTTTCCTTCTTTTATTAAATCCTTTACTGTTCCTGCCACTTCTTCTATCGGCACGTTTGGGTCAACACGATGCTGGTATAATAAATCAATCGCATCTACTTTTAATCTTTTGAGAGAACCTTCAACCGCTTTTCTTATTTGTTCCGGTTTGCTGTTTACACCTATCATTTTTCCATCCTGGATGTTGAATCCAAATTTTGTGGCAATAGTTACTTTATCCTTGAAAGGTTTAAGTGCCTCACCTACTAATTCTTCGTTCGTATAAGGACCATATACTTCTGCGGTATCAAAAAAACTTACACCTGATTCTACTGCTTTTTGTAAAAGATGAATGGCGTCTTTTTTTTCCGGGAAAGGGTAATAAGAAAAGCTCATTCCCATACAGCCCAAACCAATAGCCGATACTTCAAGACCTTGATTTCCTAATTTTCTTTTTTGCATTTTGCATATTTTTAAGTGAGTTAAACATCTAATTTTCTTTCACCCAGCCATTTCACCATCACAGGGTCCCGGTGATCGAAGAAGGCGCTTTTATTGGAGTCTAATAATTTAATCGTCTCCATGTCTTCAGCACTAAGTTCAAAGTCGAGACTATTAAAGTTTTCTGCGATCCTTTCTTTATGTACTGATTTTGGAATGGTAACAACACCTCTTTGTGTAAGCCATCGAATTACAACCTGGGCAATTGATTTATTATATTTCTTTCCGATGGAAGCCAACAATTCATTATGAAACAAATCATTTTTGCCTTCCGCAAAAGGGCCCCACGATTCTACCTGTACATTATTTTCCTGTAGGAATTTTTGTGTGTCAATCTGCTGATGAAAAGGATGAGTTTCAATTTGATTTACGGCAGGCACAACCTCGTTATGAATGATCAAATCGATTAACCTGTCGGGCTGAAAATTGCTTACACCAATCGCCCTTACCTTTCCTTGTTTATACAAATCCTGCATGGCTCTCCACTCGCCATATACATCGCCGAATGGCTGATGTATAAGATACAAATCCAGGTAATCCATTTGCAATCTTTGTAAAGATCTTTCAAACGATTTTTTCGTATCATCATATCCGTTAGAAGTTATCCAGAGTTTGGTAGTGATAAACAATTCTTCTCTTGCCACACCGCTTCTTTTTATAGCATTCCCCACTGCTTCCTCGTTCATATAAGAAGCTGCAGTATCAATTAACCGGTAGCCGGTTTCAATCGCATCAACCACGCTACTTTCACATTCTTCCAAATCCTTTATCTGGAATACCCCAAAACCTAAAATCGGCATTTCTACCCCGTTATTTAATTTTACATTTTCCATCCTCATCATTTTTGTAATGCAAAGGTCTTCTCTTTTTTTCTGCCTGTTTGTATACAGATTGCTGAATTATCTACCAATATTGCTGATTATATAATGCTGATTGATCAACAGGTAAATAAAGAACTAATTTTGTTTTGAAAAAAAACCGGGTGTTATGGATAAAATAATAAGGTTTGAAACCATCAGCGACTACAACGCATTCAACAACAATGAAACTCTTCATCCTTTGGTGAATGTTGTAGATTTATCAAAAGCAAATCCGAGGCAAGGATCACGAATGTATTTCGGCTTCTACACGGTTTTTTTAAAAGACGTAAAATGTGGTGATTTAATTTATGGACGGCATACATATGATTACCAGGAAGGCACCCTGGTTTTTCTTGCTCCGGGGCAAGTTGCAGGCGTAAACAGCAACGGTGAAACTTACCAGCCAAAAGGTTATGCACTGGTGTTTCATCCGGATTTAATACATGGTACTTCGCTCGGTAAACACATGCAGGAATATAATTTCTTCAGCTATCAGTCGAATGAAGCACTTCATTTGTCAGAACGTGAAAGGAAAATCATCCTTGATTGTTTTTCAAAAATTGAATACGAACTGGAACACGCAATTGACGCGCACAGTAAGAGGTTGATTGTATCGAACATTGAACTGTTTTTAAACTATTGCACCCGTTTTTATGACCGGCAGTTTATTACCCGTGATAATGTTCATAAAGGTATTTTAGAAAAGTTTGAAACTTTTTTAAATGATTATTTTGAAACAGGCAAATCTGAAACCAACGGTGTTCCTTCTGTTGCTGATTGTGCAAAAGAATTGAATTTATCACCCGGCTATTTTGGTGACCTGGTAAAAAAAGAAACAGGAAAAACCGCCCAGGAATATATTCAATCGAAAGTTATAGATGTGGCGAAAGAAAAAATATTTGATGTGAATAAATCAGTCAGCCAAATCGCTTATGAATTAGGTTTTAAATACCCACAACATTTTACCCGTTTGTTTAAACAACATGTTGGGCAGTCACCGATTACTTACAGGAGTTCATTGAACTAACCATATCATAAGGAGGTTGAGGCATCCCATTTTGTGACGTTATTTTTTCCCATCCAGCATTTTCTGCAGGATCTCTACTGTCATTCTGCAAGGATTTTTCCTCACTTTCTTGTCGCTGCTCCCTTACTACATAGCAATTTTAGCCAATACAAAAGCGCATAGAAATCCAAATACGGTAATAAGACCCGCATAATCATGGGTTACTTCAAACGCTTCCGGAATCATCGTATCCGAAAGCATGGAAAGGATGGCTCCGGCAGCAACGGCAGTGGTGGCCGCAATGACTCCCGGGCTAAAATGATCAAAAATCACATAACCGCATAATGCTGAAACACCACATATAACTGCAATCCCGATCCATACCCCAAAAATATATTTAGCTGACCGCCCGGCTTTTTTCATTCCGCTTGCACTGGATAAGCCCTCCGGAATATTGGAGAGGAAGACGGCAATAACCGCTACCATGCTCACCGCTCCTGATTCTATCATGCTCACCCCGATAACGATGGCTTCAGGAATCCCGTCCATTAAAGATCCGAGAGCGATAGCGAGTCCACTGCCTTTTTTTTCGTTTTCTGACTTTTGTTTTTCCCCTGACCTTTTTCGGTGCTTGCCCCCGGCTTTATTCACGAACAGGTTGGCAACGGTATATACAACTGCACCTGCAAGAAACCCTATGGCAGTGGCCATAAATCCCCCGCGCCTGAAGGCCTCATCCATCAGATTAAAAGAAAGGGCAGAAATTAATACACCGCTTCCGAAGGCCATAACAAATGCTACCCACTTTCGGGAGATTTGTGTAAAATATCCAACAGATGCGCCTATAATCAATGCAGAACCGGCAACCAGGCCCCAAACACCGGCCTTCAACCAAAGTGGAAGCATAACTAATTTTTTTTGCCCTGCACAAAAAGCACACCTGTTTTGATTGTTACGTTTTCCTTTTGTTCTCTTTCCTATTGTTTTGATTGAGAGACATAGTGCCAAATACCCGGGAATTTCCCCCATTTCTTGCTGGTTTCTTGCTGAATCACTGCTGTTTTATAGCTACCACCTTGCTAAGCCCTGCAACATCGCTGCAAGAGAGTAGCAAGAAGGTAATAAGGAATCACCTTTCAATCAGCAACAAAAGGATAAAATGACTTTAATAAATTCTCATTGTTTGACCTTGTTCTTTTTGGCCTGTTTTTTCTCGCGGCGCTTCCTGCTTTCCAGCAGCATGCTGGCGATCTCCTGTTTGAAATAGAATATTTTACCGAATTCATCGGTGTAAGAAACTTTGCCGCAGCTTCGCCAGTTGAGCAATGTGCGCTTGGTAATGAACAATTCCTGGATTACCTGTGAGCCGTCAATAAAAAAATCGCTGAGGGAGGTGCCGGCCGGGAGACATAAAGTAAACCTTCTTGCTTGGATTGCTTCTGCTGTCTCTTTGGACTGTTCCTGTTTTGATTTCATAATACTGTTTTTTGGTTGCTGAAAGGTAAAGGCACAAAAAGATAACATATCCCGTATTTATACGGATAATTGAAAGTCACCTCAAAAAGATTTGATAACCCCGAAGATCATTTTCTATCTATGAAAAAGGAGGAAATGTGATTAGTAAAAAGGCGAAAAAAAGAGCAAAAAATTACCACGTTAATTATTCCTAAAACGTAATGTGCTAAAGGGATAGGAAAAGTTCTACCACTCTTCGGAGGAGGCATATTACACGGATAATATCGCCGTTACTTTATCGCAACAGCCGTGGTACGAAATTGCAAAAACGGCTGAAGCAAGAAACCCTTTTTTTTAACAATTAAATTCAATTATCATGGGAACCATCAACAAAGGTATCCTCGGAGGATTCTCCGGAAAGGTTGGTTCAGTAGTAGGCGGTAGCTGGAAAGGCATAGATTATATGCGCAGCAAAGGCAACAACCGAAACCTGACCCCTTCAGAAAAACAGCTTGCCCAGCAACTTAAGTTTGCACTCGTCATGCGCTTTGTACAGCCAATGGCAGGGTTGCTCAACGTAAGCTTTCGCAATTTCGCGATCCAGATGACAGGCATCAACAGTGCATTTGCCTACACCATCAAAAACGCGGTAACAGGCACTTACCCCACGTTTGACATTGACTATTCTTTGTCGCTCGTAAGCAGGGGTGACCTGCCCAATGTTCTCGCTCCCGCTGCCACTATGGGTGCCGGCTCTTTGCTGACATTCAGCTGGACCGACAATTCAGGCGTTGGCAGCGCCAAAGCTACCGACCAGGCCATCCTGGTAGCGTATTGCCCTGATTTGAAACAGGCAATATATACTACCGCCGGTGGTTTGCGTAGCGACATGACCGGAGAGCTGAACCTTGCGCCCTTTGCGGGCCTCAAGGCCGAAACCTGGATCGGTTTTATCTCCGGGAATGGTAAAAATGTTGCCACCAGTATATTTACCGGTGAAGTAACAGTGAGCTGATCACTCAACCCCCAAAGCAAGCCGTCCCGGGACGGCTTCTTTTTTTGTTTTTCAATTTCCTTTTTTCACTTTTAAATCAATTTCAAATGTTAGTTTATAAGATCGTAACTACTATCTCAGCTCCTGCCCCGGTAGTATTTGAATACCTTACAAAAGCAAGTAATTTTCCTGATTGGTTAAAAGATGTTTTTGTGGTTGGGAGGGCACCAAAAGAAATCAGAGCGGGCTCAATGACGAACATGACTATAAGAGTCTGGAGTCCACGAAAATTCACCATGCGCGTCACAGGGTATGTCAAAGACAGGTATTTCAGAATAGAAGCAAGTAAAGGATTTGCTATCCTGCCAGGCTATAGTTTTTCGCTTAAACCAGTCAAAGGCAATGCAACACAACTAACCACCTATTTATTGTTATCATTATCCTCAGGCGACGAAAAGGATATGCACAAGCTTCCAAATTTCATGTATCCCCTGGGTATAAAGCTCTTTTGGGAATTTTACATATCGCTGCTTGAGAAGGAGATAATGAAAATAGTCAATAGCCAGGCTGATAATAACTTAGCACCCAATAAAAATTCAAAAAAACAGGTTGCCTGAAATTCTTTTTAAATACTTGTTGCACATGGAAGGGGTTACCCTAATTAAGTAGGTAACCCCTTTTTGTTTGATTTCAGTGCACAACGTCCACTAGCGTGAGATGTTAGTAACACTTATTTCTGTACGCAACGTCCACTAGCATGAGACGATGGTGAGAACTATATTTCTGGTTGCTGGCGGGGACTCCAACAACGGCAAATAACTCAAATGCAGGAACTAATCAACATCAAATGTTCTAGTTAGTCACCTGATTTTTAGGATTTCCGTCCAAAAAAGCTTTAACATTATCCACCACTACTTCCATTAGTCTCCTTCTGGCTTCAAAGGTTGCCCAGGCAACATGTGGATTGATCAGGCAATTTTTTGCATGCAGCAGGGGGTTATCAGCTGATGGAGGTTCAATCGATAATACATCTAAAGCGGCACCGGCAATGATTCCTTTATTCAAAGCCTCTGCCAGATCTGATTCATTGATAAGTCCTCCCCTGCTGGAATTAATAAGAAAAGAAGAAGACTTCATGCAGGTAAGCAATTCTTTATTCACAAATTGAAAATTCTTTTCGTTCAGCGGGCAATGAAGGCTCAGGATATCTGCCTCCCGAAAACATGTTTTTTCATCTGTGAATGTCACGCCTTGCATCTTGTCTCTTTCAGGGTGTTTATGAGAGGCAAATACTTTCATACCAAAGGCGAGCGCGATTTTGGCCACGGCCTTTCCTATTTGACCAAACCCAATAATGCCAAGTGTTTTATCGTATAACTCCATTATTGGTTTGAGCTGATAGCTAAAATCTTTGCTTTTTACCCAATCGCCCCTGCGAACGCTTTCCGCGTACAATGCCGTATGATTTACCAATTCAAGTATAAATGCGAAAGTTAGTTGCGACACAGAGGCCGTGCTGTAAGAAGGCACATTACTTACGGTTATTTTTCGTGTACGGGCGGCTGTTACGTCGACATTATTATACCCGGATGCCATCACTCCTATGTATTTTAGTTTGGGCGAAGCATATATCATATTTTTAGTTACTAATGCCTTATTAGTAAGCACAATCCCCGCATCCGCTATTCGTTTTTCAGTTTCCTCCAATGAAGACCTGTCATAAATTTGGGTTTCTCCTAACTGCTTCAACCCCTCCCAGTTTAAATCCCCGGGGTTCATTGCAAAACCATCCAATACTACTATTTTCATATTTTTTAAATTAGATTAACTGCTCTTCAATACGAGCATGTTTACTGTTCAAATTAATTCAAGAAAGTGGTTTTTTCTTTCGATCCTCTTCCCCGGAAGGTACATGCTCATTGGGAAAAATCATATAAATATTTCGAATTCATGCTTTTTGACGTACCGCCAACAAAGATCGATAGTCCCCCCAAAAAAGACCGATAGTCACAAAGAAACACTATGTAAATGTTGTTCTAAACAGGAGATTGCTTCTGCGCAGGCCGTTTGATCTCACCTGCTGTTGTATGGATGCGCATCGCAATGACGCGTACACGAGAACGGCTGACTCTCTTTTAAAAATTCATGCTTTTGTTGGCGTCTCGCCAACAAAGACCGATAGTCACACAAAGAACCATTAAGTAATTGTTGTTCTAAACAGGAGATTGCTTCTGCGCAGGCCGTTTGATCTCACCTGCTATTGTATGGATGCGCATCGCAATGACGCGTACACGAGAACGACTGACTCTCTTTTAAAATTCTGCTTTTGTTGACGTCCCGGCAACAAAGACCGAAACGTGCAGGCGGTCTTCACTTCAGCTGTATCACCAGGCACGATGTGCTTTGTGTTTTTATGTAAACTAATTTAAGATGTGGAAAACTTAAGAAGAAACAGTCAGCAAAATTCTTATTTTCGCATTAATGATTATTATGTTTAGTTGATAAGCCCTTTTGTTTATATTTTCAAAGAAACGAAAAATCCCTAATCTTAATCTTAGGGATTTTCTTTTATGTATCGTTCCCATTTTTTTGTTGAGAGATTTCAAATAAAAATTTTACACAGCCTCTTTTTTTCGTTTATCATCCTGTTTTAAATATGGCAAGGATGTGGCTTCACTTTATTTTGACTATTTAAACAGAAAGATATCCCGGATTATTAAGATAATTCGACGGTTGATTTCGCAATTTCACTTACCGAAAAAAAAGAAATGAGTCTGAAATTATTGGGCAAATTAAGACGGAAAGCAAAAAAATTAAAAGCAGAAGGACAAGTATTGATAATTGCTTTGAAGGACAAGAGAACACCGTTTTATGCAAAGATTTTGATTGGCATTACGGTTGGCTATTTACTTAGTCCTGTAGACCTCATCCCGGATTTTATTCCCTTTTTCGGGATGCTGGATGATTTAATTATTGTACCTGCATTGATTGCGCTATCTGTCAGGTTAATTCCAACTGTAGTATTGGAGGAGGCACGTGAGCAAGTACAAAACAAACGCTCACGGTATAGGAAGAAAAAATGGATCTTTGGATTTATTATCATAATTGTTTGGCTTTTGGTTCTCTATTTGGTTTTTCTCCTGGTCAGAAGCTGGTATGTAAAGAAACGGTAAAGCCAGTGGTTGAAAAGTGATAACGTTAATTGATCAGCCCGCGTCAGAGTGAACAATGATTGCATAAGAAACTTAAATGAAAATTTTCTTTGTCAATAATTTTAAACAGGAAACATTACTATCAAATCGGTGAAACTGAACTGCATTTGCTTGCAGACAAAATGGAGGTTCCTTTCAGCTCGGCCATGAACAAAGAATAGCTAATCCAGGGCCTGGAAATCTATGAAAGAATAAACAGCTTCTTTTCCCAAAGGCAAAGTTATTGAAGGACTGCATGAGCAATACTTACTGGATTGTTACCATTTGAATAGAATAGCTTTCGGGAAAAATACAAGGTTCACAATTGCATCACAGCATAACCGGAAAACGCTTCCGATAATCATGCAACACAGCCCACTGGTTTTTAATAAATCTATTCTTGTCCGTGTTTTAAGAGGAAAGAATTTAATGAAAACAAGCGGTGATTATGAAATGAATCTGCGAACGGAACGACAGAACTTGTGTTACAATCCCTTTTTGCAATTTCCTCCAATCCCACAATATTCTACCTACGAAGGCAGCAGCAATTCTTTGTTGCCAAAAGACTTCTTGTTGCCAAGCAGGCTTTGTTCTGCTTTTTCTTCCGGAAGTTTTGCAACCATTGAAAGACCGAGTGAAGCAATGTTCAACTTCATTGTCCTGTTCTTCACCAGCAAAATTTGCCCATCCATGAAGAAACTGAGGTCAGTTTCTTCTGATTTGCTGTTCGTTCGCATCTTTTCAACCATTATACCTTCATGATTTTGAGCAAATTCTTTCATCGCATTTATTTCCTCATCCTTAATGGTTGCTGGCCGCCCTTTCCAATACAAAACGCTGATGATTCCGGCGATCTTTTTGGTTAACGGGATGATCTCTTCGTCTGTACTCTTTACAAATACATATGATTTGAAAATGGGTTCTGCTGAGGTAATGCTGCGAAAAAATTGCCTGGATCTTCTGTGGTTTAGAGGGCAAAAATTTTCGATGTGTTTTCTAGAAAGTGAAAGAGAGATCTTTCTTTCGCAGTGTGGTTTCGTGTACACTGCATACCAATTCTTCTGCATTTTTAATAATTTAAAATTTGCAGTAATTCAAAGGATTGATATGGCTACATTAAGAAGATCTGTCCTGCAAAGATAATCTTTTTAATATAGGGAACGAATTTGTTAAAATCTTTTTCTCCTATTTCGAATACTGTGCCAATTCATTAAAGATGATGGATTTGCAGCTTTTCAGGGTGCTTTGGAAGTAGAATTATTTTGTAAACATAAAAAAATTATTTGAAAAGTAAAAGATGTCAGGAAAATAATTCCCCAAACGGACAATTTGGTGGTGCACGTTTTACTCTATTCTGAATTTTAATATGTAATTTTTTTAAAGTAACGCAACCACGATCATCATCTTTATTATAGGTTATTGTTTTTCAGGGGTGAAAACAAAAAATAAAAAGAGGATAAGAATTACGAATATTACATTAAGGGCTTTTCTGAGTAAAGTTGCTTAACGAAATAAGAAATGTATTTTTTTGTTTTTTCACTGCAATGCAGATCATTTCAAAAGGAAATTGTAAAGCCAGACAATTTATAGCGGCTTTTTTCGCTATAGAGATTAGATTTGTATCTATTCCCGAACTATTATTATGACCGACCAGGCTTCCCTTCTTAAAATTCTCAGGGCATCTCCTTTTCCCACGCTGATCCTATTGCCTGATGATCCTCATTTTACCATTGTTGATGCCAATGATGTATTCCTTGAACAAACCAATAATTGCCTTAAGAAAATAAAGGGCAAAGGGATTCTTATGCTCCCCTGCATCCTCCCTTCTCAAATTCAACCTTTGCTTGAACAACTTTTGAAAACCGGTGCGCCGCAGCAAGTATGGGCAAGCGATAAGCCTGTGATTGAACTGGTCCCAATCTTTTCACACGCCGGAACCATTGAATATATCATCTATACGGTGCCCGCTATCCTTGATTCCTTAACGCACCTGCCTCCTGTAAAGAATCCTGCCGGTTCTTTGCCACGAGTATTTGAAGATGTTTTGCGTTTAAGCCCTGTTCCTGGAATTATCTATGATCCTGAAACTTTTGAGATTTTGGATGCGAACGAAATGGCACTTCAGCTATATGGTTATGACAGCAATGAATTCCTGCAAATGAAGTTGGAGGATCTGTGGAAGCAGGATGTTCCGGATCTCCATGAACTGCATCACAGAAGATCTGCAGAAAATGGAAATGCCGATCTTGGAATGTTTATCCACCGAAAAAAGGATGGGAAGCCAATGCACATTCAATTGTCGGGCAAGCATGTTTTGATGAGAGACAAAGAATATATGTTGGTCGTTTGCCGCGACGTAAGTAAAAGGGAAGACGCCTTATTGCTTTTGGATGATATACAGGAAAAACTGAATGCTGCGCAAAATATTGCAAAAATTGGTTACTGGAAATTAAGTCTTAGAAGCGGCCGGCTCTTTTGGTCTGAACAGGTTTATGAGATCCTCGGCATTGAAAAGGACAATTATAGAGTGGAACCGGCTTCCTTTTTTAAAAAGATACACCCTGATGACCTTGAAGTTTTTTCAAAAGAAAGAGACCTGGCGCTTGAAGGAAAAGGTGACCTTGAGATTGAATTCAGGGTTTTTAATACTGACGGAACAATAAAATGGGTGCATGAAAAAGGAAAAGTAGTAAAAAATGAAGCGGGTGAAGCGATTTCTTTTGAAGGAACGATCCAGGATATTACTGAATCGAAGTTGCTGAAACTTTCATTGGAACAAAGTAACCAGCGGTATGAGTATGTAACACGCGCCACTTTTGATGCGATTTGGGACTGGGACCTTGTGTCGGATAAAAGTTATTGGGGCGAAGGATTTGAGCGAACGTTCGGATTTAATCTAAAAGAGATAAATGCGGATCCTGAATTCTGGAGCAAACACATCCACCCGGATGATTTTGACGACATAATGAACGGAATTCAAAAATCCATTATGAGCACTGCCACTAACTGGCATAACGAATACCGTTTTCAAAAAGCAGATGGAAGTTATGCTTACGTAATGGATAAGTGTATCATCATTCGCAATGATGATGGAAAAGCAGTCAGATTGGTTGGAGCCTTGCAGGATATCACAGAAAAGAGAACATTGCAACAATTGCTCGATAAGGCAAACAGGCTGGCAAAGATCGGCAGCTGGGAAATTGATGTTCCTTCAGCAACTGTTTATTGGTCGGATATTACAAAAGAGATAAGGGAAACGCCCCCGGGTTACCAACCTTCATTGAAAGATGGCATCGGCCATTTTAAGGAAGGTTACAGCCGCGATACAATCATAGCGAGGGTAAAAGAATCGATCCACTTTGGCACCTCATGGCAGGAAGACCTGCAGATCTATACCCATAAAGGAAATCTGAAATGGATAAGAACAACCGGGAAGGCCGAACTGAAAGACGGCCAATGCGTTAAGATCTATGGCAGCTTCCAGGATATTGATGAGTCGAAGAAGGCCGAGATCGAGATCCTCAAATTGTATGAAGAAAAAAATACCATCCTGGAAAGTATCGGTGACGGATTTTTCACTGTCGACAAGAATTGGATGGTGACTTATTGGAACAAAGAGGCAGAAAGGATGTTGGCTACACCAAAGAATATGATCCTCGGAAAAAACCTTTGGGATATTTTCTCCGCAAGTGTTGATTCCCATTCTTATAAGAAATACCACCAGGCCTTTGAAACCGGTGAACGGATATTTTTTGAAGATTATTATCCTGTTCTTGATAAATGGTTTGAGATCAGCGCCTATCCTTCAAAGAGTGGTTTGTCGGTTTACTTTAAAGATATAACTGACCGCATCCAGGCCCAGATAGAGTTAAATGAATTGAACCTTAATCTTCAAAAGACAGCAAACAACCTCGCTGCTTCAAATGCCGAGTTGGAACAGTTCGCCTACATAGCTTCACACGATTTGCAGGAACCGCTTCGGATGATCACCAGCTTCCTTGCACAGATAGAAAAAAAATACAATGATCTCCTGGACGAAAAAGGAAAGCAATACATTCATTTTGCCGTTGATGGCGCACGACACATGCGGCAAATCATTTTAGACCTCCTCGAATTTTCGAGAGTGGGACGATTTGATGGAAAGATCGAAGAGGTGAACATGAATGAACTGGCAGAAGAAGTAATATCTGTTTATGAAAAACAAATCCAGGAAAGTGGTGCAATGATCCGGTTCCATAACCTCCCGGTCCTGAGAACTTTTAAAAGTCCGCTGCGGCAGGTATTGCAAAACCTGGTGGGCAATGCCTTAAAATACCAGGAGCCGGGTGCGGTACCGGTTGTTGATATAGAGGTGGAAGAGATGGCTCAACACTGGAAATTTCTTGTGAAGGATAATGGCATCGGGATCGACCCTGAATATTATGACCGTATCTTTAATATTTTTCAGCGCCTTCATAATAAAGAACAATACTCAGGAACAGGAATAGGCCTTTCGATCGTAAAGAAAATAGTAGAGGCAATGGGGGGAAAAATAGGCATCGAACCGAATGAACCAAAGGGAAGCATTTTTATTTTTACTATTTCAAAATAAGTACGACAAAAAAATGTATTGAGAAAAATCAACTATCTTTGCCCTGCTTCCGATATCCTCATTTTCACTCCAAAAGAAAAGCCATGCAGCCGGTACACATCTTATTAGTAGAAGACAATGAGGGTGACATTTTCCTTACCACCGAAGCATTTGAAAACAGCAATGTTCAAACAGAAATTACAGTAGTAAGGGATGGAAAAGCAGCAATTGATTTTCTAAATAAAGAAGGTGAATATTCCACTGCAAAGGATCCGGACTTGTTATTGCTCGATTTGAATCTTCCAAAACGAAACGGTTTTGAAGTATTACAATTTGTGAAACAAAATACCAAACTGATCCATATTCCCGTTATCATCCTGTCAACATCATCGGCAGAAAGGGATATTAATAAGTGTTATGAAAATCATGCAAATTGTTATATCACAAAACCCGTTGATATTGAAAATTTATTTAGTGTAATTTCCCAATTCGAAAAGTTTTGGCTTTCAACCGTAAAACTTCCGGCGAAAAATCAATCCTGAAGATGATCAAAGACCCTAACGAGTATCACATTTTAGTTATTGAAGACAATCCAGGCGACCTGCTCCTCATTGAAGACTATCTTACCGAACAAATAGAAAAACCGATAATAGAGGTTGCCAAGAATTTTAATGAAGCAAGCCAATTATTGCAAACGCGAAAAACGTTTGACATTATTTTACTCGACCTGACTTTGCCGGATAAAAGTGGTCGGGAATTAATAATGGAGATCATTAAGGTTTCAGGTGATATTCCAGTAATTGTGTTTACGGGTTTTGGAGATACAGAATTCAGTGTCCAGTCAATCTCTTTGGGCATTTCTGATTATTTATTGAAAGATGACCTCAATGCTTCCTCTCTTTATAAAAGCATACTTTATTGCCTTGAGCGAAAGAAGAGGGTTAGCGAATTAAAGGAATCAGAAAAAAGATACAGTGAACTTTTTCACCTTAATCCACAACCGATCTGGATATTTGACATTGAAACTTTTCGTTTTGTGCAGGTGAACCAGGCAGCGGTTGAACTGTATGGATATACAATAGACGAATTCAACAAACTGACTGTTTTTGATTTCAGAACTGACGAGGAGAACCGGCGGTTAAGAAATTTTTTAAGCGAAAATTTACATAATAATCAAACCGTTCACAGGAAGACAAAACACTTTACCAAATCAGGACAGATGCTTGATGTAGAAATACAGGCAACGTTTATTGTCATCAACAATAAGAAATACCGGATGGTTATCATAACGGATGTCACTGAAAAAAAGCGTGTGGACAAACAGATTACCAAAGCGATTATAAAGACCCAGGAAAATGAGCGATATGAAATTGGTGCTGAGTTGCATGATAATATTTGCCAGATACTGGCTAGCACACACATAAGTCTTGGTGTGTTGAGCAAGTCTGTTGATAGCCGTGGAATGGATTTGTTTAACCAATGCCGCGATTATATAAGTCTTGCCACACAGGAAATAAGAAATCTTTCACACCGGCTGGCACCCGCATTCTTCAACGATTCAACATTGGAAGAAGCTTTTGATATTTTATTGAAAAACATAAATGTTGAAAACAAATATGACATTTCCATTTATTTTGATCCTTCCATCGAAAAGCTGAACATCAACCGCGATTTGCAACTCAACTTATACCGGATACTGCAGGAACAATTGCGCAACATTTTAAAGTATGCCCATTGCAAAAGAATTGAAGTGGATCTTTTGCAATACAATAATTATTTAAAGATGCGGGTTTCTGATGATGGAGTAGGCTTTGATGTAAAGGAAGTAAAAGGCGGAATCGGAATTTCAAACATGCGCAGGCGTACTGAATTATTTGAAGGAAAATTTGACCTGGTTTCTTCGCCAGGCGAAGGCTGCCAGCTGATCATCTCCATTCCGTTGAAAGCCGAAAACGTGAATTCCAAAACAATACAAAATATCTCTTCCTCCTCATTGCTTTCAAAGTAAGAACAAAATAAAAATTGTTTTTATTTCTTCGTTTACTGCCAATGGTCAGATCCTAAAAACTATTCGTCATCTTGTGGCGGCTTTTGAACGGTCCTGGCTTTCACGTCTGTGTTTTCTTTGTCCTGTATAGTTTTTTTTCCTGTTTCTATTTCCACGGTTTTAGTAGTGACGGCATATTCTTCAGGATAGATACGGTTTCCGAATTTGACGGCATACGCCTTGGTGAATTCGGCACCGAAATAGAGGATCATTGCTGAAAAATATACCCAAAGCAACAATATCACCAACGAACCTGCGGCTCCGTAAGTGCTACCCACATTGCTTTTGCTGATATAATAAGAGATGCCGAATTTAGCAAGCATAAACAAAACGGCTGTTGTTATTGCCCCTGCAATCACGTCCTTCCAGCGGATCTTTGCGTCGGGCAGCACTTTAAAGATCGCGCCAAAAATAATGGTGGTAATGATGAGTGTAAGTATTGTATTAATGATATATAAAGCAATTACTGTTATTTGGGGAAAATGTGCTTTTAAAGAATCACTGAAGCTATCGATCAATGTAGAGATAGTGAGAGAAACCAACAATAAAAATGCAAGCCCGATAATTACTGAAAAAGAAAGAAACCGGTTTTTGATCAGGATAAGCCATCCCTTTTTGGGTTTTGGTTTTATACCCCAGATAAAATTGATCGTGTCCTGTATCTCTGCGAAAACCGTTGTAGCTCCAACCACCAAAGTAATTACGCCAATGATCGCGGCAAACCTGCTCTTGCCACTAAGGGAGGCATTGTGGATCATCGTCTGCAATTGTGAGGCGGTATTAGAGCCGATAAAATTTGAAAGTTGCGCATATATCTTTCCTTCAGCTGCATCCTGCCCAAGGAACAAACCGCTCAATGAAATAATGATGATGAGCAAAGGCGCCATTGAAAAAATGGTGTAATAGGCGAGTGAACTACTCATCTTTGTTATCCGGTCGTCAGAAAATCCCTGGAAAGATTTTTTCAGAACCTGCCAAATTCTTTTCGCTGTTACTTTTTTTTTCATCCCTCTTTGGTTTGCCATGTTACTACAAAAAAACTACCAATATGTTTTTCATTGTTGCTGATCGCAAAGAAAGTTTTTGATGTAATAAATTTATTTTGAAGCGAAGCCGGTATTGGTTTTCAAAAATATAATCTTATCAAAATTCTGCTATTTGTTAATTCATGCAGAGAAGACAATTTTTATGAAATGCAGAAGTTATTAATGAAGCCAACTAATCTAATTTTGTTTTTGAAAATTGAAAATGGAATAGGGTTTGTTCAAATTTGAACATTTAATTTTTGAAAATGATTTGGCACTGAACCGTTTTTGATTTCCGAAAACCCAATTCACGAGCATCTATGAATTTAAAACCTTCTGAGCATTTAAGTCAGAGACAAATTACCAAAGGCCTTGATCTTGTAGTAAAAGAAGGGTTGACGGCAGAAGCTATGAGTTCACTTACAGGAGGGACTTTCCTCGTGGCGCTTGCCATATTATTAGGTGCCAGTAATGTGCAAATAGGCATCCTGGCTGCATTACCCAGTTTCTCAAGTATATTTCAGCTAGTGGCGGTAAGATTGTTGCAGCGCTACAACAACCGCCGGGCAATAGCGGTGTTTTCAAATATTTGTGCACGTGTCCCTTTGCTTGTTATCGGCATTTTGCCTTTGGTATTTTCAAAGTCAACGAGCATACAGATACTTATTTTCCTTTTATTCTTTCATTATTTTTTTGGTTCCATTGCAGGAGCCAACTGGAATTCGTGGATGAAAGATTTGGTGCCAGAGAAAAGACTGGGCACCTATTTTTCTCATCGTACAAGGATGACACAAACTTTGAATGTGGTGTTGAGCCTTACCATTGCGCTTTCACTCGATTATATTAAGAGAACCCATCCAACTGTTCAACTCACTACTTATGCCTACATGTTTATAGGCGGCGGATTGATCGGGCTGTTTGGCACTTATCTTTTGTCAAAGACGCCCGAGCCAGCCAGTTACCTACCCAAGGAAAACATGCTCAAGTTGTTTAAGAAACCTTTGCGGGATAAGAATTACAGGAAGCTGCTCATCTTTAATTCCTTCTGGTCATTTTCATTGAACATCGCCACTCCCTTCTTTACCGTTTACATGTTGAAAAACCTTAGCCTTCCGCTTTCTTATATTATCGCGTTTGGTATTTTAGGACAGGTATCAGGAATATTTGCGATTAAATTGTGGGGTCGTCATTCTGATGAATACAGCAACAAGACCATCATAAAGATCGCTGCGCCACTTTACATTTTATGCATTCTTTCATGGCCGTTTGCATCAATGGCACCCTCGTTCACTTTCACTGTTTTGATCGTTGCCTTTATCAGTGTCCTGAGTGGCATTGCCACCTCAGGGATCAATCTTTCAATTGGAAACATCGGTTTGAAGCTGGCAGTGCGCAATGAAGCAATCGTTTACCTCACCGCAAAGAATATGGTAGTGAATGCCTGTGCTTCTCTTGGCCCCGTTGTTGGTGGTTTTCTAGCTGATTATTTTGCGGGAAGAACCTTCTCATGGAACATTGAATGGAATGGCCCGAAGGGAGTTTCGGTAATTCATTTACTTGAATTGCACAGTCTTGGTTTCTTATTTATCATTGGAGGCGCTTTGGCGTTCATCGCGCTAAGAACCCTTTCATTTGTGAAGGAAGAAGGAGAAGTGCCAAGAGCGCTGGCCATGCCTGAAATGAGAAGTGATTTCAGGAGTGAATTGAGAAACCGTTTGAAAAAAGAATCATTGCTGGCATTGTTGCATTCTCCCGTACATTTTCAGCAACTCGTTCAAAAGAAAATAAAAATGAACGTGGAAAACACTTTAAAAGACCTTAGGAAGAAAAGAAGCACGCTGGTACAAAAACGAACTGCCTGACTTTAATCAACTACAATTCTTTGAAAATATTCATTAAATGAATTAGAACTTTTCCTTTAGGACAAAAACAAGCATAGAAATTGCTACAGGAAAATTTATGGAAAATGAAACACCAAAATTTGTTGTAGTTATAGGAACTTCTGCAGGTGGTTTTTTTGCCCTTGCGGAATTGATAAGCCAGTTGAGGGATGATATGGATGCAGCCTTTTTCGTGGTAATGCATCTTTCCAATAACGGGATGCAAAGTTTCCTTTTAAACCAAATGCAGAATTACACTACGCTCCCCTGCGAACAAATAGCCGGAGACACAGAAATAGAAAGAGGAACCATTTATTTTCCTCCTTCCAACAAACATCTTATCATAAAAGACAGGAAGGCCATTTGTGGAAACGGTCCGCGCGACAATCGCTGGCGGCCTTCGATTGACGTCTTGTTCCGGTCTGCAGCCGCTGCTTTTGATGGGCATACGATCGGCATAATTTTAACCGGGATGCTTGATGACGGAGCCTCAGGTATGGCGGCGATTAAACGTTGCGGCGGAACAGCAGTTGTACAGGATCCAAACGAATCAGAATACCCCGACATGCCTTTGTCGGTAATGAAAGAAATTGAGGTGGATTATTGTGTGCCTTTGACTGAGATGGGTTCTGTTATCTCGGATATCATCAATTCAAAAGAAGTGGTAAATACAATAATTCCGACTGACATTATTAAAGAGGTTCAAATTGCAGAAACGGGCGCGGCAAGTATTGAACTGCTTGAGGAGATAGGAAAACCGACTGTTTTTTGCTGCCCCGATTGCGGGGGCGTATTGTTTGAAATGAAAAATGGAGAACCGACAAGGTTCAAATGCCATACCGGTCATAGTTACACCCTTAATAACCTCCTGTTGAAGAAAAACAAAAATCTTGAAGCTTCGCTTTGGGTCGCTTTGCGGATACTTGAGGAAAGAAAAAGACTACTGAAGCGGCTGGTTGATAAAAACCAAGAAAGAGGATTTAAGCATTCAGCATCCGACTATTCGGAAAAAATAGAACAGCTTAACGAATATGTGGAGTCCCTTAAGAAAGTCTTATATTCTACACAGGATGAAGAAGAAGATTAGTTTTACCTAATCCAAATTTTTTACCTTCGGAGCGTGACAGCAAGCGAACAAATATTGAAGAAAAATTTTTTGGAACAGGATAATATCCACCGACTCTATAGATGCGCTTTTTTTCTTGCTGCCTTTACAATTATGTATAATTCGCTCGAAGGCTTTGTCTCAACGTGGTTGGGTTATGAGGATGCGAGCCTTGCACTATTTGGTTTCGGTGCGGATAGTTTTATAGAGGTCATTTCAGGTCTCGGAATTGCGCACATGGTTCTGCGCACGCAACAAAGGCCGGGCAGCAACCGTGATCGCTTTGAAAGAACTGCGTTGAGGATTACCGGTTTTTCCTTTTTTCTGCTCGTTCCTTTTTTGCTGGTGAGCAGCATTTATAATATTGTTAGCCATCATAAGCCTGAAACCACTTTTTGGGGTGTGGTCATATCGCTTATTTCGATTGCAATAATGTGGGCTCTTATTATTGGAAAGAAGCGGACCGGCAAAAAGTTGAATTCCGAGGCTATCCTCGCAGATGCTGAGTGTACGAAGGTATGCATTTATATGTCGGTCATTTTACTGATCAGCAGCGCTGTTTACCAATTTACAGGATTTGCTTATGCAGACAGCGTCGGGGCACTTGGCCTTTCTGGCTTTGCATTCACAGAAGGGAAAGAATGTTTTGATAAAGCAAAAAGTAACCAACTTTGTTGCTGTAAAAATGAGTGAATTGAATGAACAGATTTAAGCGTACCGATTCTGCCAATAATGATTTCCGTTTTTTGGTTTCCTTGCTTGACCAGGAACTCGCATTTAGAGATGGCGAAGAGCATGCTTTCTATGATCAGTTCAATAAGATTGAAAGTATAAAGAATGTAATAGTTGCCTACGCTGATGAAAAACCAGTTGGCTGTGGCGCTTTTAAGAATTACACCACTGATGGTGTTGAAATAAAAAGAATGTTTGTACTTCCTGAACATCGCGGCAAAGGAATTGCCGCACAAATTTTACAAAAGCTTGAAGAATGGGCTGGTGAATTGAAAAACAAATCTTGTATTCTGGAAACCGGCAAAAAACAACCTGAAGCGATAGCGCTTTACCGGAAATCGGGATATAAAATCATTCCGAATTATGGCCAGTATGAAAATGTAGAGAATAGTGTTTGTATGGAGAAGAGGATAAAAATTCCTACATGAATTTAATCCTGCATTTCAAATCCATTTAATCCATTTGGGAAAAACAAGAAAGAAGTCCAAATAAATTCTATTGCTATTCCCCGAAATGCTTCAACATCACTTTTGAATAATCGGCTATCGCAATCTCAGGATCCGCAATTTCAGGATGCCACAATTTTTCCCATTCAAAACTGTAATACCCTTTGTAACCTCCTTTGCGTAAGGCATCAATGGCAGTAAAGATGGGCACTTCCCCTTGTCCCAACAGCACGTAATGTTCTTTTCCATTTTCCATTTTTAGATCTTTTACGTGCGTATGGCAAATATATTTTTTCAATCGCTTGTAAACCTCTTCCGGTGGCTCTTTCGTGACAGACCACATGTTGGTAATATCCCAAACCAAACCCGTGTGATCATTAAAAGCAGATACCATTATTTTTTTCAGGTCATTGCTCCACACAAGATCTCCGTGCGTTTCCATCAAAACTTTCACATTACTTCCCTTTGCATAATTTCCCAGTTCTGTCAGTCCTTTGATAATAAGATCAATCGTCTCATTCTTATCCTGGTTGGCTGGAATTTGATTCGGAAAAACGCGTACAAAAGGACAATTGATTTTTTCAGCGAGGTCGATAAAGCGTTTCGCTTCATTTAGGTTTTTTGTTCTTTCTCTTAAATCAGAAATATGCAAATTGGTACTGGAGCCCAGGTCAACAAAAGCAAGGTTTTTGCCTTTCATCAGCGAAAGTGTATTGGAAATATTTTGTGCTGAATTGAATTCAGGACATTTGGTCAAATCCATTTCGTGAAGCAATCCGCGCATTTCAATTCCCTCATAATTGTGTTGAACAGCAAAGTCGGTGATCTTCGTAAAATCCCAATCAGGACAACCGAGCGTTGAAAAAGAAAGCAATGGCTTTTTCTTTTTCATTTCAAAAATTGAAGGCATCAAAGGTGCAGCCATCAAAAGGCTTGTTGTCTTTAAAAAATTTCTGCGGGATAATTTTTTCATTCCGGTTTCTTTAAAATATTTTAATTGCTTTATCAAACATCAAGAGTAAATCAGCAAATACGAAAGATTTTAATTGTGCAATACATCACTAACAAATATACTTTTATCTTTTTTTATCTGCTAAAATCTCAAATAGCACCAAAAATTTTTCATTGCGTTAAAGAAACACATTGAAATTAAAATATCTGCATTATCTTTAATTCTCGTATTTCCGCAAAGTATTATATTAAACTTAAACGATTGTTGGTATGAAAAAAAATCTAATCCCTTTAATTATCGCTATGTTACTTAGCCAGGCCGGCATTGGCCAGCTCAATAATGTAAATGGTCCGACTGTAAAAGTCAAAAACGGAACGCTCCAGGGCACTTATGAATCAGGAATTGAGGTTTTCCGTGGTGTTCCTTACGCGGCTCCTCCCGTTGGAAAATTTCGCTGGAGGGAACCGCAACCTGTAAAGAATTGGACAGGTGTGCGCAAGGCAGATAAATTTGGTCCGCGTGCAATGCAATTGCCGGTATTCGGTGACATGAACTTCCGCTCAAACGGAATGAGTGAAGATTGTTTGTATTTGAATGTATGGACTCCGGCAAAAACTGCAGATGCTAAACTGCCGGTATTGGTTTATTTCTTTGGTGGTGGTTTTATTGCCGGTGATGGCTCCGAACCAAGGTATGATGGCGAAGCACTTGCACGTCGTGGAATTGTTTCTGTTACCATTAATTACAGGCTTGGTGTCTTCGGATTTTTCTCTTATCCGGAATTGACCAAAGAATCTCCTCATCACGCATCCGGAGATTATGGTTTGCTCGACCAGGCAGCCGCTTTAAAATGGGTAAAAGAAAATATTGCCCAATTTGGCGGTGATCCAAACAAAATTACTATCGCCGGTGAATCAGCAGGTTCATTTTCTGTGAGTGCACAAATGGCTTCGCTTTTATCCAAAAACCTCATCGCAGGTGCGATTGGTGAAAGCGGATCACTGCTGGGACTGAATCCTACTGCTTCTCTTAAACAAGCAGAAGAGGCTGGGGTTAAGTTTGCAAAGGGAATTGACAAAAATTCTCTTGATGCTTTGCGCGAGATGCCTGCAGAAGATTTGTTGAATGCCACTTCAAAGTTGGGTTATGGAAGTTTCCCTGTGGATGTTGACGGCTATTTCTTTACACAATCACCACTCCAGGTATTCCAGGAAGGAAAACAAGCGCACGTACCTTTGTTGGTTGGATGGAATTCAGCCGAAATGAATTATCGCATGTTATTGCGGGATAAAGAGCCAACTGTTGCCAATTATGAAGCGGCTGTTAAACAAATTTATGGCGATAATGCTGTGCAGGCTTTGAAGGTTTATAATGCCACAAATGATGCAGATGTGATCCCTGTAGCAACTGCCCTTGCCAGCGATTTGTTCATTGCCTACAGCACCTGGAAATGGAGCGACGAAGCAAGCAAAACCGGCGGCAAACCAGTGTTCCGTTATTTCTTCGAAAGAGCAAGGCCACAAATGCGTCCGGAAATGGGCAACGCACAGGCAGGACTTGCCGGGGGAGTAATCAAAGATTCAACTGCTAAAAAAACACCGCCACCGCCTCCTGCAACCGGTGCTGTTCATTCTGCAGAAATAGAATATGCTTTAGGTAATCTCCCGACCAACCGTGTTTACGACTGGCAGCCCGAAGATTATGAAGTTTCAACCATTATGCAGATGTTCTTCGCCAATTTTATCAAGACCGGAAATCCAAACGGATTGGGAGTACCTCACTGGCCTGCAGTTAACAACCAAAAAGGAGTTGAGGTGATGCACATAAATGTAAATTCAAAAGCAGAAGCAGAAACGCATCATGACCGGTATTTATTTATGAATACGCAGGTGAAGAAGTAGAAAATCTGATCATCCAAATATAAAAATCCATAGATGAAAATGCTATGGATTTTTTATTTTAAATCGAATTTCTTTTCTCCTTATAATTAAAACGGTGCTTACCCTCCCCGATGGAAAAAAAATTTGGAAGAAAGATTCCGTTACTGCTTTTTTGAAAAAGGAAGTTTGATATTCCATTTCTTTTTTTCCATGTTATTATTGCTGTTCTGATTTTTCCTCGCTTCTATTCTTTTCAATCTTGCTTTTTTGCGCGCGCGCTTTTTCTTCATCGTTTGCCTGTCCCAGGT
>DASTXM010000011.1:0-4961 GCA_035765495.1 Hanamia sp. | reverse complement strand
ATTGCTGGAAATTCAGAAGCATGAAGAAAAACAAGGAAGCGGATTTGAGACAAGCCTCACGAAATGACAATCGAATTACGATTATAGGCGGATTTTTGAGGAAAACCAGCCTTGATGAATTTCCACAGTTTTTAAATGTTCTTAAAGGTGAAATGAGCTTAGTTGGACCTCGTCCACATATGCTAAAACACACCTCTGATTATTCAGAAATTGTAGATGAATATATGGTACGTCAATTCATTAAACCAGGAATTACAGGTTGGGCACAGATAAATGGTTTCAGGGGAGAAATCACGAATCCTGAACAAATAAAAATGAGGGTTAACAAAGATTTGTGGTATTTGGAGAATTGGACCTTATGGTTGGATATTCGTATTCTTTTTCTCACAATTTATTATGTGATTAAAGGAGATTCAAAAGCCTATTAATTTCTTTTGTATCTTCACGCAATCCAAAGCCTTCCTTTAAAAAACTGCTGTTCCTATCATACTTTCCATGCCGCGTTGAAAAATATTTCTATCCAGTACATCTCATTGAACAATCCAGATCTAAAATTTAAACTATTTTTTCTTTTGAATTTTAAAGCTTATGTGTGGAATTGTTGGAGTAATTAATAAAACCGGCCTTGCCGTTAATCCTGCTTTGTTAGAAAAAATGGCAAAGTCAATTCATCATCGTGGTCCGGATGAAGATGGCGTTTTCTGTGAAAATGCCGTTGGTTTTTTTCATAAACGCCTTTCCATTATTGATATTTCCACAGGCCAGCAACCAATGGCTTATCAGGATTTAATGATTGTATACAATGGAGAGATCTATAATTACATTGAATTGAGAGAGGAACTGAAAAAGAAAGGCCATTCTTTTCAAACCTCTTCGGATACAGAAGTTATTCTCCATTTATATAGCGAATACGGTAAGAATTTCGTAAATCTTTTGAATGGAATGTTTGCTTTTATTATTTATGATAAGACCAATAATGAACTATTTATTGCTAGAGATCATTTTGGAATAAAGCCTTTATATTGGTATCAAGATGAGAAACTGTTAGCCTTTGCCAGTGAAATAAAAGCATTACTCGTTCATCCTGATATCGAAGCAGAGGCTGACAAGGACAATTTATATGAGTACCTGACATTCCAATTTATTATTGGAAAAGGAACAATGTTCAAAGGGATTTATAAAGTTCTACCCGGACACTACCTTTCGATTAATTTAAATAATTGGCAAATTGATGAAGTAAAATATTGGGAACCTAATTTTAATATTGACCAGTATCATACTGAAGAATATTTTATTGTAGAACTTGATAAAATATTAAAAAAGACGATCTACCAACAACTGCGAAGCGATGTTCCAATTGGAACCTATTTGAGCGGAGGAATAGACTCTTCCTTTGTGACCATTATGGCATCGAAATTTTTAGATAGCAAACTTAAATCTTTTAGTGGCGCATTTAATGAAGGGCCTGAATTTAATGAATTGGAATATGCAAGGCAGGCCGCTGCGAAAGCAAATGCAGAACTTTTTGAGGTTTTTCCAACTGAACAAGAATTTATTGACCTAATACCAAAACTGATTTACCATCTGGATGAACCAGTTGCAGGCCCCGGACTTTTTCCTCAATATATCGTTTCAAGACTAGCTTCAAACCATGTAAAAGTTATACTGGGGGGCCAGGGAGGTGATGAAATATTTGGAGGATATACCAGGTACCTGGTCGCCTATCTGGAACAAGCCTTAAAAGGAGCAATTTATGAAACGAATGAAGAGGAGGAACATATAGTTTCTTTGGAATCTATTTTACCAAACCTTCCAACATTAAAACAATACATCCCTATGATGAAGAGTTTTTGGAAGGAAGGGTCATTTGAAGCAATGGATCAACGGTATTTTCATTTAATAGACAGGATGGGATCTACCAAGGAATTTTTTCACCCTTGTTTTATTAATGATAATAAACCGGAGGCAATATTTGATAAGTTTTCGAGTTATTTTAATAACCCCGATACCAAAAGCTATTTTAATAAAATGACGCATTTTGATATGCTGGGAAGTCTTCCAGGATTGCTCCAGGTAGAAGATCGGGTGAGCATGTCTGTATCAATTGAATCACGCGTTCCGTTGCTCGACAGAAGAATTGTGGATCTGATATCCCGAATGCCGGCAGGAATGAAATTCAGAGGAGGAGAAATGAAATATCTTTTGAAGAAAACGATAAAAGACATGATGCCAGTGGAGATAATGAACCGTAAAGACAAAATGGGATTTCCGGTTCCATTGCACATCTGGTCGAAGAATAAAGCAAAGGATTTTATTATGGACATTTTGCTTTCTAAAAAAGCGCGTGAAAGAAACATGATTAACACGAATTATATAGAAAAATTAATTCATGCTGAACAACCTTTTAGCAGGGGGTTATGGGGGTTGTTGTCGCTGGAGTTATGGTACCAACAGTTCATAGATAAATAAAAAATTACAAATAATTGTTTGTTCACTATCCTATGAGAAAACCAAAGCAATTACCAAAATCAAATTCGAATTATTATCAAATCTAAAAAGTTAAAAAGCAAAAAAATGCAACCAAACTCGTCGCCACTCAATGAAAATAATTGGCAAGTAAAAAAAATAGGTGTTATCGGTCCCGGAATCGTAGGAATGCCTATGGCAGCGATGTTAGCAAATGCTAAAATCAAAATTGGAACTGATCAAGCTGCAAGAGTGGTTATCGTTCAAAGAAATTCAGTTAATTCTGGATGGAAAGTAGATGCTATTAACAGTGGTAAATCAGTAATCGGAGGAATAGAACCAGAGCTTGATGATATTACTCGAGCTGCAGTAGAAGCAGGTAATCTTTCGGCAACTTCTGATTTTTCATCTCTTTCAGATGCCGATGTAATCCTCGTTTCTATCCAAACAGACAAAACCGAAGGTGGTTTTGAACCGGATTATGGACCCATGTTTGGCGGGCTAGAGAAATTAGCAGAAGCGTTGCAGAAAAAGCCTACCTCAAAAATTCCGGTTGTAATCTTCGAATCAACCTTGGCTCCTACTACAATGGATACTTTATTTAGAGAACATTTTAAGAAATATGGCTTAGAAGAAGGAAAAGATATCCTTCTTGGAAATAGTCCCAATAGGGTAATGCCAGGAAGATTAGTTGAGAGGATACGCGAATCTGATAAACTTGCTGGTGGGTTAAATCCCGAGACACCCAAATTAATCGCTAAGCTTTATAAAAACATTGTTACAAACGGAGAGATATTTCAGACGAACAGCATTACTGCTGAAATAGTAAAAACGCTTGAGAATGCATATAGGGATGTAAGAATTGCTTTTTCAACCGAAATAGTAAGGTATTGTGATGAAAACAATATCGATTTTTATAAAGTAAGAAATAAGGTTAATTCAATGCTTTCTCAATCTGACAAAGCTACTGAAGATCCCAACGCAGTTCCAAGTGGAGGTTTACTTATTCCTATGTTAGGAGTTGGCGGTCACTGTTTGCCAAAAGATGGAATTCTGCTATGGTGGAGAAATAATCAAAAAGGAAATGATACTTCTAAAAGTCTTATCCTGGAATCCAGACTTATAAATGATGCATCACCTGTTCACACCTTCAAACAGGCGGAAACGGCTTTCGGAAATTTGAAAGATAAGAAGATAGCACTTTTGGGAGTAGCCTACAGATTCAATTCAGAAGATACAAGAAACTCTCCTACCCTTGTGCTGGCTAATTACTTGAGAAAAGAGAATGTAGATTACATCATGCATGATCCTTATGTAAAAGAAGATGATCAAAACATTTTGAAATTTAAACAGCAAGGCCACTTGACACATGACCTGCACAAGGCGTTGGAATTTGCAGATTATGTATTCATCTGTTCTGCGCATAAAGAATATATTGACAAATTCGAACAGATTGCCTCTCAAAAGAACATAAAAGGAATAATGGATGCTTCGAATATCTATAACAGAAATCAATTCAGGAACGAACCGGATCGTTATGCAGGAATTGGAAAAGGAACAGGTGAGCCAAGCCGGGAATTTATAGATTTTGTTTATGAAAGTTTTCGTGCTATGGAAAGAGGCGTTGCACACGAACTGCAGGGATTGATCAACTTTTACAATGATAACTATGCTTTTGATGAGTATAACAAAGTAAAATTTGAAGATGTTCAAAGGCTTGCCAAAACTTGTTCGACAGGTTGCGAAATTGCCGATGTAGAACCAATTGAAAACGTTCCGGATTACAAAGGTTTTTCAAGTATACTAGCCAAAAAAGGATTTCTAAACAGTAAAATGCAATTAGCTTGAAAATTTTTTCAATAGTCGGAGCACGGCCACAATTCATAAAGCTTGCACCATTATCATCTGCACTTGAGGGTTTGCACGAAGAAATTATTGTCCATACGGGCCAGCATTATGATTATGCGATGTCTGAAAAGATCTTCAGCGATTTGGGTATCAGGAAACCGGAGATCCACCTTGAGGTGAACACAAATGGACCTACTTCACAAATTACGCAGATGATGGCTAAACTTGAGCAGGAAATTTTAAAGCATCGGCCAGAACTGGTAATTGTTTTTGGAGACACTAATTCAACATTTGCCGGAGCTACCACCGCAGCCAAAATGAATATTCCGGTATTGCACATTGAAGCAGGTTTACGAAGTTATAACAGAAAGATGCCGGAAGAAATTAACCGGGTGGTTACTGATCATGTTTCGGAATACTTGTTTGCGCCAACTGAAACATCAGTAAAGATTTTGAAGAAAGAAGGATTGGGCAAAAGAACCTTTTTCACCGGCGACATCATGGTGGATACTATTAAAAACAATCTTAAGATCGCTCTTCAAAAGTCCACCATTCTTGCGAATTTAAATCTTCAAAATAACAAATACAATTTATTAACCCTTCACCGGAATTATAATGTGGATGATTCAAAAATCCTCGAGGATTTA
>DASTXM010000010.1:0-6452 GCA_035765495.1 Hanamia sp. | reverse complement strand
AAAGGAATCCAATCACAATGCTCAACGAAAGAATAACACGCGGTTCTCACCTGTTCATCCACGCGCAGTAAACGAAGTAATTTTGCCCAAAACCATTCTGAAGAATAGATGCCGCCGACATATTGCAAATAATTGATGTCAAATTTCTTTGCCTTCTCATTAATTTCTGCTGCCTCTGATGTAGCTGTATGATCCTTCCAGAGTACAAACATGGCATTTGGATTGTTTTCAAAACCGGGAAGCAAAGCCAGCGGAGTGCCGGTTTTATCAACAGCTACAGGAGTAGAACCGGTTGTATCAACTGAGATTGCAGCAATGTTGGAAGCAATTTCTTTTCCTGCTTTTTTTACACAATCGCGGATCGTCGTTTCCAATCCTTCCAGGTAATCCAATGGATGTTGACGGAATTGATTTTGAGAAGGATCACAATACAATCCTTTTTTCCAGCGGGGATAAAAGAACACAGACGATGCTACTTCATCCCCGTTTGCCGCATTTACCAGAACCGAACGAACGGAATCTGTTCCGAAGTCAACGCCAATGACAAATTTATTCTCCATCTTATTTAATAATTCAATAAGGGTGTCTTCTTAAAAAAAACGTTAAAGGAAGAAGATCGTTGTTGTTGTGAAAAACAATTAATTGTCAAATGTACAATTATTAATAAAAGATTATTCCTTTCCCCGATTTTTTTTACATGAGTGGATTTGTTTAAACCTTTCCGATTATTTTTACACCTTATTTCCTGTAAAAAGATCAGTTGATGGAATTAAAACGCTATAACCGCCAGAACAGGATGCTTGTTGCCGTAGATTGCATCATTTTTGGCTTTGATGGTCAACAATTAAAACTGTTATTAATCAAAAGAGGTTTTGAACCGGAGCAAGGAAGATGGAGTTTAATGGGCGGTTTTGTTCAACCCGGAGAAAGTTTTGAAAGCTCAGCCCAGAGAGTTTTGAAACAGCTCACCGGCCTTGAAAATGTTTACCTCGAACAGCTTTATGCGTTTGGTGATCCACACCGTGATCCTTTGGAAAGGACTGCTTCCATTGCTTATTTCGCGCTGATTGATATTTCAAAATATGAAAAGCAACTGAGCAGCGAATATCACGCTGAATGGTTTTCTTTAAAAAACATCCCTTCACTCATTTTTGACCACAAGGAAATGATCCGAATGGCAAAGGAAAAGCTCAGGTATAAAGCGGCTTTTCATCCTGTTCTTTTCGAACTCTTGCCTGCAAAATTCACATTGCCACAATTGCAAAACCTGTACGAAGGTGTTTACGAATCGATGATGGATAAGAGGAACTTCAGCAGGAAAATTCTATCAACCGGGCTGCTCATCAAGCAAAAACAAAAAGACAAGGAAGGTTCCAAAAAAGGTGCTTTTTATTACAAACTTGACAAGAAAAAATACCGGCATTTATTCAACGCATTTCTAAAGTTTGTTCCTGATCCCGGAAATATAAAATAAGCACTCGCTTACTTCAATTCCAATACCACTACTGACTTTGCAGGAAGGGTAACCTCCAGTTCATCATTTTCTTTTCTCGCACCTGAGAATTTTGCAATTTTCACTTTATGCGGGTTTCCAAAAGAATTGTAATCATTGAATTTTTCTGAAGTAAGAATATTTCCGCTCACGCTATTCCATTTTGCTCCATTCAAAGAAGTGCGAACGGTTATCGCTTTTGTTGGATCAATATTTACCAGCGAAATATGGATAGCACCCGTAGAATCTTTTGAAGCCGATGCATTTACTGCAGGAAGATTTTCGTTTCCTGAGACATAATCGGGTGAGGAAAGTTGAATGGGAATCAGTTTCGCGTCCTGGTGAACTTTATACAGATCAAAAACATAATAGGTCGGTGTTAACACCATTTGTGCTCCTTTGGTGAGTACCAAAGATTGCAACACATTCACCGTTTGAGCAAGGTTGGCCATCCGAACCCTGTCGCTGTGGTTATTAAAAATATTCAAAGTTGAAGCTGCCGCCAATGCATCGCGAAGGCTGTTTTGCTGGTACAGAAATGCAGGATTAGTTCCCGGTTCTACATCCGTCCACACACCCCATTCATCTACAGCCATGGCTACTTTTTTCGCAGGATCATATTTATCCATTACTGCTGCTTCATCCTCAACAACTTTCTTCATTTCGAGCGCTCTTTTAAGGGTGCCGAAGTACTGGTCTTCACCAAATTCCGTTGCCGAACCTTTGTGCCCCCAATTTCCTGTTGGTATTGTGTAATAATGAACAGACACGCCCCACATCAGATTGTGGGGAATATTTTTCATCAGCACTTCCATCCAGTGCGTGTCATTACCATTGGGACCGCTGGCCACTTTGTTCAAATGAGCGCCGGGATAATCGTGACAAAAAGTAGCATAACGCCTGTAAAAATCAACATACTCTTCAGGTGTCATATTTCCGCCGCATCCCCAGCTTTCATTTCCCACGCCCCAGAAAGGAACATGCCATGGTTTATCACGGCCATTCTGTTTTCTCAAGTCGGTGATAGAACTTTTTAGGGAAGAATTCAAATACTCAACCCATTGAGACATTTCTTTCACGGTTCCGCTTCCAACGTTTCCGGCAATATAGGCCTGGCAACCGATCAGGTCGCAGAGTTCCATAAATTCGTGCGTACCGAAATAATTATCTTCTGTTACACCACCCCATGTACTGTTTACCGTTTGTGGCCTTTTGTTTTTTGGCCCTATGCCGTCCATCCAATGATATTGATCAGCAAAACACCCGCCGGGCCAGCGCATAAGCGGCACTTTGATCGCCTTTAAGGCATTTACAATATCCAGCCTGATGCCATCTTTGTTTGGAATCTTAGAATTCTGTCCCACCCAAAATCCATCATAAATATCGCGGCCAAGATGTTCGGAAAACATCCCGTAAATGTTTTTTGAAATTGTTTGTGAAACAGAATCTGTTTGCAAAGACAGTGTCGCAACTGATTGCGAATAAGAATTAAAAGCAACAGTTGAGACAGCAACAACAAGAAGAAATCGGATGATGCGCATGGTTTACGATTTTATTTTAAAAATAGCTTTTTGAAAAAGTAAAAAGTTAAATCACCATAACCTTTCAAATTGTTTTCCAATACGTGCATTATCTTTTGAAATAAGATTGGCAATAACGTTAATTATTGTCAAAAATACACTTATTTTATATTCTGTAAAGTTTGAAGGTTTTCTTTTGCGGAAAACAATAATACCCTTCTTTTTAAAAATAAAAATTTGCGATAAAAGTTGTTTCTCTGTTTATTGATGTGCAACAACATCTAATAACTCTTTCGGATCAAGTGAAGTATAATTTTCAATAAAAGAAATGATGTTATTGTATTGATTAAACTCTTCCTTTGAGTGCATGGTGGTGATAACCACGCAATTCATCCCCGCATTCTGAGCCGCTTCCACACCTTTTGGTGCGTCTTCAAAAACGATACAATTTGCGGCGGGAACATTTAATAATTGTGCACATTTCGAAAAAGTTTCGGGATGAGGTTTGCTCGTTGTAACATCTGCTGCACTTACAATTGCTTTAAAAAAATGCCGCAGATCAAGACCATCCAAGACAAAATCAATATTCATCGGAATTGCTGCAGAACCAATAGCCATGGGGATTTCCATCTTTTGCCCCTTCTCCAAAAATTGTTGCAAGCCTTTTATCAAAGATAGATTTGGCCGGTACGCCTCCTGGTATCTTCTTTCTTTTTCGACAGACAATTCATTTTTTCTTTCCGCAGTAAAATGATCTTCTCCAAATATCCTGTCAAGCAATTCCACATTCTTTCCATACATCTGGACTTTCACTTCGTCCACAGTTAGCCCGGCTTTCAGATCATTATTCAAAATGTCAAACCATGCCCTCGTGTGATACTCCATGTCATCGATCATCGTCCCGTTCAGATCAAAAATAAAAGCGACCTTTTTCATTTACTGGTTCACCTTTATTTTATAGACTGTCTCCTGGTGGAATTTTTCTCCCGGTTTCAAAATAGTATTGGGGAAATTCGGTTTATTGGGTGAATCAGGATAGTGCTGCGTTTCAAGCGTGAAGGCGGAATGTTTGGTCAACAAATTTCCATCGCGGTTGCGGAAAGTTCCATCCAAAAAATTACCGGTGTAAAACTGGATTCCAGGCTGTGTTGTGTAAACTTCCAGCGTGCGTCCACTGATAGTGTCTGTTGCAGTTGCTGCCTTAATAAGAGAAGTAGAATCTGTTCTGTTCAATACATAATTATGATCGTAGCCGCCTTTTACTGAATCAATATCGCGGCCGATCTTTTTAGGAGTAGTAAAATCAAAAGGTGTTCCTTTCACGGATTTTATTTCTCCAGTTGGAATTAAGGTGCTGTCAACAGGTGTATATTTATCTGCATCAATCCAAAGTGTTTCATCCAAAATGGAATTCTTTACATTTCCGGATAAATTGAAATAAGCGTGGTTGGTTAAGTTAATGGGAGTAGGCGCATCGGTTGTGGCATCATAAACAATTTGCAAAGCATCATCATCTGTCAAAGTGTACGTAACATGCACATCCAGGTTTCCGGGGAAACCCTCTTCGCCATTCTTACTTTGATAACTGAGTGCCAGTGAAGGAACGGTATCAGATGGAATAGAATCTTTCCAAATTACTTTGTCAAATCCTTTCAAACCACCGTGCAGCGTGTTTTTGCCGTCGTTGGCATTTAATTTATAAGTATTTTTATACAATGTGAAAGCAGCATTTCCAATCCGGTTGGCATACCGGCCGATGAGTGCGCCAAAGTAAGGCGGCTTTTGTAAATAAGGCGCAAGGCTGTCGAAGCCAACAACAACACTCGAATAATTTCCATTTTTATCCGGAACAACAAATGAAGTAACTGTACCTCCATAATTGGTAATCGTAACTGTATCGCCTTTGTGGTTAACAAGGGTAAAAAGAAAGACCTTTTGTCCATCAAATTCTCCCCAATCTTTTTTGGTAATCCCTGCTTTTACTTCTTGTTTATTTTTCTGCTGGGAAGAATTGTTGCAGGAAGTAAAGAGAAAAAAGAAAGCGGCAATGACTGTTAAAGCTGGTAATTTCATGATGTTGATAATTTGTAAATAGATAAATATTATTTCCCGTGCCTCAAATTCAAGGCAATATAGAAAAGATTTTTTATTACTGAATTGATTGAACATCATTATCCCTGAGAGTAAACAAACTTTTTACAATCAATTTTATTTTACCAATCACTTTCTAAAGGATCTCCACTTTGGAAATATGAGTAACTTACAATACTTAAATCAAAATCTATGGAGCAGGTTAAAAAAGAAGACATCAAACAGGAAGTGTTTGATCTTTACGACGACTATGCGCACAACAGGTTAAGCCGGCGTGATTTTATGCAGAAACTTTCTGTATATGCAGTTGGCGGACTTACGGTTTCATCGCTCACAAGTTTTTTGATGCCCGATTATAAGAATACTTTGCAGGTGAAAGAAGACGATCCGCGCATCACATCCGAATACATTTATTACGATTCGCCGAAAGGTGGAGGTAAAATAAAAGCTCTTCTATCCCAACCTGCAGGAGCGGGCAAAAAATTGGGCGGCATTGTTGTTGTCCACGAAAACCGGGGTTTAAATCCATACATTGAAGATGTAGCCAAAAGAGCTGCTATTGCTGGTTTCATCACAATTGCTCCCGATGCTTTAACTCCTTTAGGTGGTTATCCGGGCAACGACGATGAAGGCCGTGAAATGCAAGCGAAACTCGACAAAAACAAAATGCTTGAAGATTTTATTTCTGCTTTTTATTATCTAAAAAATGACGAGGATTGCAATGGAAGAGTGGGTGTTGTTGGATTTTGTTTTGGGGGATGGATTGCTAATATGATGGCCGTTCGTCTTCCTGACCTGGCCGCTGCTGTTCCTTTTTATGGAGTGGCGCCGGAGCTTTCAGAGGTTCCCAATATTCATGCGCCCCTATTGCTTCACTTTGCCGGACTCGATACCCGCGTAAACGCAACATGGCCCGATTATCAAACAGCTTTAGCTTCCAATGACAAAGAATATACTGCCTTTTTTTATCCAAACGTAAATCATGGCTTTCACAATGACACAACACCACGATATGATAAAGCTGCAGCAGAACTTGCCTGGCAGCGGACGATTGATTTCTTCAATGAAAATCTAAAAAACACAAATGAAAAAACTGTAAAAACAAAACCGCCGAAAGATAGAGGACAGGGATAAAAAAGCTTCCTTCTTTCAAAAAAGGTTCGTCTTACAAACTACTCACTCACCTTCTTATCATAATCCTTTTCCAGTTGCGCCAAAGCTGCCTGGTAACCCATTGGATCAATAAAAGCAGAAGGATTATATGGATCACCGGGATGATGCTTTTGATGCAAATTAAACTGGCTTGCGTGGGAAGCCAGCCATATATCAAAAGAAAGCTTTTTCATATT
>DASTXM010000009.1:0-6499 GCA_035765495.1 Hanamia sp. | reverse complement strand
GTCAATCGTTAAAAGCAATCCGGTAAGGGGATTCTTAATGTCGTGCGAAATGATGTCTAATAACGTTTCATGGTCAGCAATTAATTTCTCCTGTTCTTTTAAGTCCTTTATCCGCAACGTAATTTCTACAAACGTTACAATGACTCCATTGATCTTGTTATCGATCTGTTTTACGTAAGGTAAAATATTCATCTGATACCATCGCAGATCAGTTGTTTGAATTTCCTTTTCAAGAATTTCGGCAGTATCAATTACGTGTGTTATATTTTCAATGATAGAAGGAAACCGAAAATTATTTACAACATCGTGAATAGGTTTACCGATGTCATCCGCGTGCAGATTAAACTGCTTCATGGCAGGCGGTGTAAATTTGCGTAATATTAAATCAACATCAATAAATAATTGCGGGATAATAGTATTTCTGAAATAATTTTCCAGGTCATCATTCTGCTCCTTCAGATCCTTTATCTGTTGGTCTTTATTATTGATTTCCACGATTAATAATTTATGCAAAGTTGCTGTTGCTGCTAATACAATATTACAGGAAACTTTACTATTTTCTCAAATTATATTTGATTAATAGTGCGTACTTCTCAATTGAGCTTTTTGCGTTCTGTCATCTGACGAATTAAAAATTGAAGAGACTTTTTACAGAGAATTAAGAGAGCCTTTTTGCAATCACTTATAAAATTCCGACAATATTGTAAGCTTTATTATGCGGCGCGGGCTCATGTTTTGCCGATTTAAGGAAACGCTACTGAAGATAATCCTTAAAGAATTATAGGTTATTAAATCATTCTGTAAGTAAAATAAATTGTTAGTTGAAGTACTTTATATTCTTTACTTGTTTTCTTGTTTAAAAAATACCGTAAAAGTGCTTCCTTTTCCAGGCTCGCTTTCTACAAGAATTTTACCACCCGCTGCATTAATGATTTTTCTGATAAGATATAATCCAATTCCCTGGCCTTCTATTTTTTCGTTTAGCCTACCATACATGCTGAAAACTTTTTCAATTGCGTCGCTGGTCATCCCTATTCCGTTGTCTTTCACAGTAAGGATCGTAAAACCTCTTTCGGACTTACCACTTATCCATATTTCGCATGCGCGATGTGGGTCTTTAAACTTGATGGCATTGGTAATAAGGTTGTAAATAATACTCCTCAGATTCTTCTTTGAAAAATAGATTTTGGTGCCTCCCAGGTCTTTTCGGATAGTGGCCTCTGAGTCAATGATCCTGTTTTCAATACTTGCTTCAACTTCCCCTATTAATTCCTGCACATCTATTGCTTCCTTTTCAGCCATTCCGCTTTCTATTTTGCCTATCGTTCCCAGCTCGGCTACCAGTGTGCGAAACTTTGTAAATGAGGCATGGATAGTTCTCATCACTTTCTCCAACTTCGGATCGCCAGGCAGTTGCATATCGGTTAGCACGCTGATGCTCAATTCGATATTAGTTAGTGGTCCCATCAGATCGTGGGAAGCGGCATGAACAAAATTATCGAGGTCGGCATTGGCTACCAATAGGTTTTTATTTATTTTATCGAGCTCCAGTTCAGTTTCCTTCAATGCAGTAACATCATTAAAAGTAATCATGGCGCCGTTTCTTTTATGGTCTGCCCTTATATAAGGCATTGTTACGGTTTGATACCATTTACCATCTTCGGTTTCAATTTCTTTAGTAATGGTGATTCCTTTGTTAATTACCTGTTTAATATCTTCAGCTATTGTTTCAAATTTTATATTGGTAGAAATATTACTCAGAGGCCTGCCAATATCAGTTTCCCGCAGGTTTATAAGCTTTACAGTTCCGGGTGAAAACTTCATCAGCAAAAGATCCTCATTTACAAATAACTGCCCGTTGGTATTGCTTCTGAAGTAATTATTAAGATCGTCGTTGGTTTCTGTCAGTTCTTTATTTTTTATAGCATAGTCAGCATTAATGGTATGAAGCTCTTCGTTTACCGACTGCATTTCTTCATTGGTACTTTGCATTTCTTCATTGGCAGACAACAGTTCCTCATTAAAAGATTGCATATTATCATTGGAACGATCAAGCTGCTCATAGGTAGATTGCAGTTTGCTTCTTAGCTCTTTTAGGTCATCTTCTAAATTAAGCGTATATTCATCCAGGTAAAACTTTTCATCCACCACGTTTTCCTGCTGAGAAGTATCAAGCCTTTGTTGATCGCGGCGAAAAGTTACCATGAGCAACTTTCCCCGATCTTTGTTTACAGTCAAAGGAGTTACCGAAATAGTTACTTTAATCACCTTCCCATCCTGTTTAATCTTTATGTCATTATAGGTAACTTTCTCATCCGTTTTTAAAGCCTTGTTCCTCATGATCTTAAACGCCATGCTGAGTGGCAGTGGTAATAGTTCCGGCAGATTTGAATTAAAATTCTTTTGCAAAAGAATTCTGGAAGTGTCGCCATAAGTTTTGATTACTTCATTGTTCTCATCTATACATACCACCAGGCAATCCATTTCATTTACCAGGTTCTGATTCACTGCTTCCGGCAAAGCCAGGTTTTCCTTTTGAATGATATTTTCTTTTAAAGCATGCTTCTCCCTGATCTCAACCATTTGAGGCACCGAAAAGCCATCAAAGTGAACTGTCCTGTGTGTTTGCAGATTTTTATATATTTTCCAGGTTTTATTAACTACTTCAAGGTTTTGGATAATGGGCATCGGGTTTTCGCTGGAACCCAAAAATAAATATCCATCTACTTTAAGACCAAAGAGCAGCATATAAAAGATCTTTTTCTGCAAAGCTGGTGTCATATAAATCAGGAGGTTTCGGCAGCTGATAAGGTGCATATTGCAATAAGGAGGATTCTTTACCAGGTCATGATTGGCAAAGATGATCATATTTCGTATCTGTGCCTTTATTTTATAGCTGTTCCCTTCCTTTATAAAATATTTCTCAAGCCGCTCTTCAGACATTTCCTTTGCAATGGAGGCAGGAAAAATACCCTTTCCTGCATGAACCAACGCAACTGTATCTATATCGGTAGCAAATATTTTTACGACAGTATCTTTCAAATGATTATTAAGCTGATCCGAGATAAGGATGCCCAAAGAATACGCTTCTTCACCGGTTGCACACGCTGCCACCCATATTTTTAATTCCTCACCTGGTTTCAGATTTTTTATCAGGCCGGGAAGAATGTCATTTTCGATAATGTCAAAAGCCTCTTTATTTCTAAAAAATGATGTGACACTTATCAAAAAGTCTTTGCTAAGAGCCTCTAATTCTTCAGGAGAGGTTTTTAGAAATTCTATATACTTTTCCAGAGTTTTAAAATTATTATATCCTGCCCTTCTTTTTATTCTTCTGAATATGGTACTTTGCTTATACCCGGAGAAATCAAGAGGTGACGTTTCTTTTATTAAATCTGTAATGGCATGAATATATTGGTCTTCATCAGCGTTTTCCCATAATCTTCCGTCATGACTTACATAATCTTCAATTGCATCAGGCATGAGCGCTGGTTCCAGGATAAAATCTACTACGCCGGTAGCAATAGCATTAGAAGGCATGCCGCTGAATTCTGAAGTTTCAGGATTACGCGCCATCACCATCCCTCCTTCTCTTTTAATCGATTTGATTCCTTCAGAGCCATCCGAGCCGAGTCCTGAAAGGATAACAGCGACCGCTTTCCTGCCGCTATTCTGAGCAAGCGAATTGAAAAATGTATTAATAGTAAGATGAGGGCCCTGTATCTTATATTTTGGTGTTAAATACAATTTGTTATCACTGATAGTCATAAACTGATCATTAGGAATCAGATAAACCATGTTTTCCTTTACTTCCATACCATTTTCTCCTTCTTTCACCATAAGCTTACTGTGTTTTGACAATAATTCGACCATCCCGCTTTTAAAGTCGGGAGACAAATGCTGTACAATGATATAAGAAACACCATCACACGGAGTATGATCGAAAAATGAATTTATTTCCTCCATGCCACCGGCAGAGGCGCCGATTGCAATAATATATTCCGGTTGTTTTAAATTTTTCATTGCATTTAATAATTTGCACGTTGATCATTTGCTTTATTTGGATATAACCCGTATCCATTAAAACTATGAGAAGCGTAAGTAGATTGATGAGATAGAAGTTGGATATTTCCCTGGATAACGATAACCTCTTGAAAGGTAGAGTAATATCCGACGGTAAGAATAACCTCCTACAAGGTAAGCTAATAAATATGAATAACACGTTTTATTTTTAATTCATTAACTGGAAGGCCGATATTTTGTCTTTATGGAAAGTCGGCGAATAAGGGCAAGCACTGAATAGCAAGCACTCTCAATGCGCTACTATTTAAAAAATGGTTACGTGAAAAAAGAATTCATTTAACAGCAGGTACTGAATAACCAGGAAATGCGGCTCGCTAATTGGGGTTATTGTTTTTGTTATTCACTTCTTCAAAAGGTTTGCACACTTCTGCAAACTGATTTTACACAAATAAATACAAAATAAAATGAAAAAGATTTTTCTTTTGCCGGTACTGGCTACCATCGTAGCCTTACCCGCCTTTTCACAAACTTATAAAGCTGCAGATTCTCTGGCGTTTAAAAAGGAATATGCCAGGGTAAGCAGTAATATTGCCGACCTTAGTAGCAAGCTCACAAAGGCACAAAATGACCTGGCAGCATATAGCAACAAATCCGACAAAGCCATTTCTGATGCACAAAGTACCTCTATGGCAACCGCTGACAAGGCATCTCATGCTACTAATGGAAGTGTAAGAGATGCGAGGAGAGCAAAAAAAGAAGCCAGAAGGTCAGTAAAAGATGCAAAAGATTCAAGAAAAGCTGGAAATGAACTGGACAATCAAAATAAAAAGATAAGTCAGCTCTCAACCGATCTCACAAAAAATCAGGACAGACTAAACGAACTGGATAAAATGCGCGCCGGTTTCAGTAATCAGCAGTAGGGTCAATTTTCTGAGCCGGTATAGCTTAGGTTCCTACTAATCTAAAAAATGTTTTTCTTAACAGTCGTTATGTCTTTGAAGGTTCAGCTGCCGTCTATTCAGCAGAGGAATCTCCAAAACATACTATGTGGGGATAGTACACCTTCGTTCAGAATAAGAACCAGGCAAAACTAGCCGCCAGGATTATATATGGAATGTCTTTTCAAGACTACGGCCTTTTTTTAACCGGAAATGCAGAAACATCAAAACGATAGCCACCAGCAATACGCATATAGCCACAATTACACTCCACCATAAATGAACCTCGTGTTGATGATAAAAGGAAAGTACTCCATCTATAAACAGGCAAAGTACCCCGCTGCCAATAAATGCATATGCTATCAGGTTGATGCCTTTATACCTGGACACACGTACTAATTCTGCCAACGCTGCCGCGATAATACTGGCGAAGAACAATAGCGGGATAGCAATTTTATAGGTCCAGTCAACGCCGCTGATAAATAAGCCCGCAATGAGCAACACTACGGAAGAAATAATGAAACCTCCTGCGAGCCGCATTACGATGCCATACCGCGAGAATGCAAAGAAAGAGGTATACGAAAAGGCGGCTACGCAGGCGGCTACAGGATAAACTGCCCATGTAATACGTTTATTGAGGATAAAATTGATCAGCAGGGTGGCAAAGATCACTGAAACCAAAATCAGGGAAACGATCTCCCAGGTAAGCGCCTTCTGATGCTTCGTCAGTTGCTGAACGCCGCTCTTATATTCAATCTCCTGATCTACGTGTATATTTTCCGGTTGCTTGCGTGGGGTATCATCATTGACTGCAACTGATCCACATAAGGGGCACCGGGTCATGCCTTCTTCTAATTCTACTTCACAATTGGCACAATATTTCATCTCATTCATTTTTAGTATTCAGGATTTTAACATGAATTCGTTGGGCGGACAAAAATGTAAGGAACTGCCTTTCCAGTTCTTTTGACCTGGTAATATTGCCAAAACTCACCAATAGTTTATCCTGAAAGCCTGCGATCCCGCAATTTACCTTAAGGATGTTGTTGGGTGGAGGAGGAATAAATACAAATTTTTCTATTAGCTTGTTTGCATTTGCACCGAAGTCAATTCTTCCGAGGTTGGTTACAACTCCACTGTATTGTTTAGTCCCGATTGTATATAATTTTGAAAGGAATAATGATTTTATAAATAGTGGAATACGCCGTAAAACAGGATTTTTTTCACCTCCGACATTCCGCGAGATCATTTTGCTGATGAGCTTTTTATCGGTTTCAAGTTGCATCTCGTGATGAACAAATTTTACGATCTCATCAAAGCTATATGCCCCCAGGCGCAGGTCAATTTCGGGAAGCACATACAGCGAGAAGTTTCTCATGGTTTTTGATGGATAAAGCCTCCGCAAATTAACAGGTACTTCAATCCGTAATATTTTGCTGTTCACCCGTTTTTTAATTTTCGACTGAACGGAATAGATCTTCTGCAACGAATAGAGATAAACTGCCGTCAGGTATTCAGTAAGGCTGACACGATATTTC
>DASTXM010000008.1:0-5714 GCA_035765495.1 Hanamia sp. | reverse complement strand
AATTTTGAATTTGCCGCTCCAAAAGTAGCCGCGATTTACGATCAACTAACTCATTAATATGAACCGGAAAAAATCTTTACTTTTTTTTATTGTTTTACTCCTTTGTTCAGTCAGCTACGCACAGCAAAACGATAATCTTGTAACAGGCAATTTTCAAAATGCCAACTTTAATGAGTTTGTCAAAAGGGTGGAGGCGCAAACGAATTTTCATTTTTATTATGAACCTTCACAGTTTGACAGTATTTCAATTACCATTTCTGTAAAGGATGCGCACCTGCCTTCAATACTCGACAAGATTTTCAACAACACGCAATGGCATTATACCATAGACAAAGACAATAATGTTTTTATCACGAAAGGATTTTCTCTTGCCTCCAATTTGCCTTATGGATTTTTTACGGGAGAAACCGACACAGCAGTGACAGCTGAAAAGCGACAGCCTATGGAGGCAGGTTACATCAACCAGAAGAAAAATGCGAAGCAGGAAATTTCTATTGAAAACAAGGTTTTTGATATTGGGATTAAAAGAAACGGTACGCCCAAGGGAAAAGTAAATATCGCCGGATATGTTCGTGATGCTCAAACGGGTGAAGCTATTTCGGGAGCGCTCATTTACCTTGATCATCCTTCTGTGCAGGTGAAGACGGATCAGTTTGGATATTATTCTTTAATACTTCCTGCCGGTCATCACATTCTCAATATCATCGCCCCGGGAATGTATGATACAAGAAGACAGGTGATGCTTTATTCTGACGGAAATTTTGATATAGACCTTGATGAAAAAGTTTTCAGGCTGAAGGAAGTTTTGGTAGAAGCGGGAAAGGAAAGAAACGTGCGGAGTACGACAATGGGTATGGACAAACTTTCGATGACTGCTATCAAACAAATTCCTGCTGTGATGGGAGAGGTGGATGTATTAAGAGCTGTGCTTACTCTGCCGGGCGTAAAATCAGTTGGTGAAGCCAGCACCGGTTTGAATGTGCGTGGCGGTGCTACTGACCAAAATTTGATTCTTTTCAATGGCGCCAATATTTATAACCCTTCACATCTTTTTGGATTTTTCTCTGCATTTGATCCTGACGTAATTAAAGATGTGACATTGTACAAGAGCAGTATCCCGGCAAAATATGGCGGTAGAATTTCCTCTGTGCTGGATATCACTTCCCTTGATGGTAATGATAAAAAAATATCGGGCTCTGCAGGAATCGGGCCACTTACCAGTAAACTGACATTGGAAGGGCCACTCGTAAAAGACAAAACAACTTTTGTCGTGGGCGGACGAACCACTTATTCTGATTGGCTTTTCAAAGTGTTGCCGAAAGATTACAGGAAAAGCCATGCTTCCTTCCAGGATGGGACGATTCACATCAACCAGAAAATAAACAAAAAGAATAACGTTTATATAAATGGTTACATCAGCGGTGATAAGTTTAATTTAAACAGCGATACCACTTACCAATATCACAATAAGAATGCAAACCTGAATTGGAAACACAATTTCAATAACCGTTTTTATGGAGTGTTCATGGCGGGTATCGATCATTATGATTATAATGTTGGGTTCAATGGAGATTCGGTTAATGCATACAAACTGACATTTAATATCAATCAATATAAGTTCAATGCAGATTTCAGTTACTTCCTGAACAATAAGCACACTCTGTCTTTTGGATTGAACAGCCTTTTGTACAATGTTCAATCCGGAACGATTACACCTTCCTCCAAATATTCACTGATTGTTCCTGATTCATTGGAGGCAGAACATGCATTAGAAAGCGCTGTTTACCTTGGTGATCATTATAATATTTCAGATGATTTTTCTGTTGACGGTGGTATACGGTTTTCAGTGTACAATTATTTAGGTCCGAAACATGTAAACAATTATGCGCCGGGGTTGCCAAAAGATGTGAACAATGTTTTGAGTACCAATTTTTATCCTTCGGGAAAGGTGATCAAGACTTACATGAATCCTGAATACCGGCTTTCAGCAAGGTATTCGCTGACCGATAACATGTCGGTAAAGGCTTCGGTAAACAGTTTGAGCCAATACATTCACATGTTGACAAACACAACAACGATCTCGCCAACCGATGTATGGAAATTAAGTGACCCGAATATCAAACCTCAGCAGGGAACCCAGGTGGCGCTTGGCTTATACAGGAATTTTAAAAACAATACGATCGAAACTTCCGTTGAGGTCTATTACAAATGGTTCAAACATTACCTCGATTATAAAAGTGGGGCAGTGCTCGTGATGAATCACAATATTGAAACCGATGTAATCAACACAAAAGGGACGGCTTATGGTGTAGAATTGTTGTTGAAGAAGGCAACCGGGAAGGTTAATGGATGGCTCACTTACAGCTATTCGCGTTCCTTATTGCAACAAGACGATCCGATCGCTGGCGAGAAGATCAATAACGGTGACCAGTATCCCAGCAATTTTGATCAGCCACATAATGTAACTTTTTCAGGTAATTTCCGGTTTACGCACCGCTTTAGCGTTTCGCTGAATGCAACTTACAGTACCGGAAGGCCAATCACTTTACCGATAGCTGAATATGATTATGCCGGTTCCGTAAGGGTTTTGTATTCCAACAGAAATGAATACCGCATTCCTGATTATTTCAGGACAGATTTTTCCATGAGTCTTGATGGAAACCATAAGATCCATCAATTCTTTCACAACTCATGGACACTTGGTGTGTACAATGTAACGGGAAGAAAGAATGCCTATTCGGTGTATTTCACTTCTGAGAATGGACATGTGAAAGGATACAAGCTTTCCATATTTGGAACAGCTATTCCATTTATAACTTATAATATCCGGTTTTGATTGATCCTATTATACCCAAATGAATGCAGTAAAATTTTGGTCCCTGTGAAATCTTTAAACAGTAAAATGAGAAATAGATTTTTTAAACTTAATTATAAAATAATAATATCGCCCATCGTGTTGCTCGTATATTTTTTCAGTTGTAAGGAACCTTACGATCCGCCGTTAAAACCCTCGGGAGCACATTATCTTGTTGTCGAAGGATATATTCATTCTGACGGTCAGCCAACCACCATAACGCTGAGCCGTACACGAAATATTGCCTGGGGCGATACAGCTTCCAGGATTTATGAAACAGGCGCTCTTGTGGTGATTGAAGATGATCAAAACAACAGTTATCCTTTGTATGAATCGGGTGGGGGAAATTATTCCGGCGCTTATAACTTAAGCAAGGGTCGAAAATACAGGTTGCATATTACGACAGCCAATAACAAACAATACATTTCTGATTTCGTTCCATGTAAAGTATCTCCTCGAATTGATACAATCGGCTGGAAATTCAACGGAAACGATGTACAACTTTATGTCAACACACACGATCCAAATAACGAAACAAAATTCTATCGGTGGGATTATACAGAGACATGGGAATTTCATACTGATTATTTTTCTGAGTTGCAGTACAATCCTGACACGACAGTTACGCCGCGTGTATCACAGGTATATGTTTGTTACCGCACCAACCATTCGACAAATATCATTGTTGGTTCTTCGGAAAAGCTTGCGAACGATGTAATCAATGAAAAGCCAATAGCTGTGATCCCTTTCCAGGATAAGAGATTGAGTGTATTGTACAGCACAATTGTTACCCAATACGCGCTTGATTCCAAGGCTTATAAATACTGGAATGCCATGAAAGGAAACACAGAAAATGTGGGCTCTATTTTTGACGGCCAGCCCAATCAATTGACCGGAAATATTCATTGCGTAAGCGATTCTTCTGAACCGGTTATCGGCTATATAGGTGCCGGAAATACACAACAGGAAAGGGTTTTTATCAGCAACTCGTCAATGCCGGCGGGCTGGAATCAAAAAGGTAATTGTGATTATATTGAAGTGCCTCCTGTTCGCGACAGTATGGCAATCTATTTTGGACAACAAGGGTTTGTGCCTATAAAGGCTGATTTGAATGGCATAATCCTTTTGGGCTATTTCGCGTCAGAAGGACCTTGTGTTGATTGTACCTTAAATGGAACTACACAAAAACCTTCATTTTGGCCTTAAAAATCTAAAAGATCAATTTTATGAGTTTATACAAAAGATCAAATTATTTTTTCACTGTTTTGGTTTGTTTACTGTTGGGGAATTCTTCTTTTTCACAGACGAGGTTTGAAAAGATGGTGAACAGTATCGCGGTCTATAACAGTCACCATCTTGAAGAAAAAGTTTACCTCCATACCGACCGTTCTTATTATTTATGCGGCGATATTATATGGTTTAAAGCATACCTAGAAAATGCTGTTAGCAATCATCCATCTTCTGTAAGCAAAGTGCTATACGTCGAACTTTTGAACTCATCACACGACCCTGTTTTGCAGGCCAAAGTCAAGGTTTCGAGCGGAAGTGGCAGCGGTTCTTTCGCACTACCTCTTTCATTTCCTTCAGGTAATTATGAATTGCGTGCTTATACTAACTGGATGAAAAATGATTCGGCGGGTCACTTTTTCAGGAAGATGATTACGATAATAAACACAACCAAAAACCTGGACCAATCGCTGGTAAAAGCAAATCCCAAATATGAAGCTCAATTTTTTCCGGAAGGAGGTAATCTTGTAAACGGACTAAAAAGCCTCGTTGCCTTTAAAGTGAATGATAACCAAGGAATGGGTGTAAACGCAAATGGAGTAATTGTAGATCAATCGAATGACACGATTGCTAATTTTCAAACAGCGCATTTCGGCATGGGGCGTTTTTATTTAACTCCTGAAGCAGGTAAAAATTATTCGGCAATTGTGAGCGTAAACGACAATGTTACACTTAACATTCCGTTGCCAAATGCTTACAACCAGGGAATGGTTATGCATCTTGCTGACCAGGAAGAAGCGGTTAGAATTGAAGTAAATTCTTCCGGAAGCACTTCTTCGCCGGTATATCTTATTGCATCTACCAACAAACTGGTTGATTATTCCCGGGCGTTGAATTTGAATAATGGAAATGCTGTATTCACCATAAATAAAAGTGATTTGACCAGTGGCGTTTCAAGAATTACATTGTTCGACGAAAACCGGAAACCTGTTTGTGAAAGACTGTATTTTAAAATGCCTGAAGATCGCTTAAATATCGTTGCGAAGACTGATAAATCGAATTACAGTAAGCGCGATGCTGTTTCAGTTGATCTTTCCACAACCGCAGGTTCAGGCAATTTTTTACCAGGAAATTTATCGGCTTCTGTTTACAAATTGGATAATCTTCAACAGGCAGACGATGAGAATATTTTCACTTATTTATGGTTATCATCTGATGTCAAAGGTTATGTAGAAGACCCGGAATATTATTTCAAAAATAATAGTGCTGAAAGCAATGAAGCACTCGACAATCTTTTGCTAACGCAAGGCTGGCGGAGTTTTGATTGGAATGAACCATCCCTTCAGGATCCTTCTTTTTCTTATGCTCCTGAAAACCGTGGCCATATCATTATGGGAAAAGTAACCAACGAAATGACTGGTCAGCCTGCATCAAATGTTCTCGTTTATCTTTCTGTTCCGGGAAGGAGAGTGCAATTGTATGGATGTAAAAGTGATGCGGAAGGAAATGTTCATTTTGATATGAAAGATTTTTACGGAGCTAATCAAATCGTGTTACAAACAAACACTACCACCGACAGCACTTACCGCTTACAAATCTTTACTCCTTTTTCTCAATCCTTTTCAAATGAAGC
>DASTXM010000007.1:0-36200 GCA_035765495.1 Hanamia sp. | reverse complement strand
GGATAAACTAATTTCAGTAGCGCCAAGATTTTCCTGCAAACGGTTCAGATTTGTCGTGCCGGGAATGGGAACGATCCAGGGCTTCTGAGCCAGTAACCATGTTAAAGCAATTTGTGCCGGTGTTACATTTTTTTGTGAAGCAATTTCATTTAAGAAGTCAACGAACTTCATGTTTGCTTTGCGGTTCTCTTCTGAAAAACGCGGAAAGACGTTGCCCCTGTAATCTCCTTTTTTAAACGTGGTATTTTCAGTAATCTTTCCTGTAAGAAAACCTTTACCAAGAGGGCTGAAAGGCACAAATCCAATTCCCAGTTCTTCAAGTAATGGAAGGATTTCTTTTTCCGGTTCTCTCCACCAAAGGGAATATTCGCTTTGCAACGCGGTTACCGGTTGCACCGAATGTGCTTTCCTGATGCTCTGTGCACCGGCTTCCGACATGCCGAAATGTTTCACCTTCCCTTGTTGTATTAAATCCTTTACGGTTCCTGCCACCTCTTCCATTGGCACTTTAGGATCTACACGGTGCTGATAGAATAAATCAATACGGTCGGTTCGTAAACGCTTAAGCGCCTCTTCCGCAACCTGCTTTATCCGTTCCGGTCTGCTGTCCAAACCTTTTGCTGAATTCCCTTCTTCAAAGCCAAACTTTGTTGCTATCACTACTTCGTTGCGAAATGGTTCAAGTGCTTCGCCTACTACTTCTTCATTGATAAAGGGACCGTAAGCTTCGGCTGTATCGAAAAACGTAACACCGAGTTCGTAGGCTTTTCTGATCAATGCAATGGCTTCTTTCCTGTCCGTTGCAGGACCATAGCCATAACTTAATCCCATGCAACCCAAACCAAGGGCTGAAACTTCAAGACCAGGTTTTCCTAATACCCTTTTTTGCATAACAATTTATTTTCTTTGTGTTAAGATTCAATTTTATTGCTCACCATACCGCTGTACCGGGTTTGTCAAATAGTAACCTGTTAATTCAGGATTTTCCTCATCAGGCTGATTGGAATTGCTAAACGACAATTTCTGCAACAGGTTTACAGACCGCTGATTATCTCTGTGGAACCACGCTTCGATCTTTCGCACCTTAAGAGTATTGAATGCATAATCAATAACTTTTTCCGCAGCTTCCTTCATTATTCCCTGCCCCTGGAAATTTGTCAATAGTTCATAACCGATTTCACACTTGTCGCTTTCCTCGTCTGAAAAGCCAAAAAGACAGATCGACCCAACAAATTGGTTCCTGTTACGTAAAGTTATTGCCCAATACAAAGCATTATTATCAATAATGCTGTTGATGAAATTGCGTGCGTCGTCAACAGTAGTGGCTGCCGGCCTGTCAAGATATTTATTTATCTCTTTGTCTGAACGCAATAAAAAAATATCCTGGTCGTCACCAGTTGACAATTGTCTCAGCGTGAGCCTTTCGGTTGTCAAAATTGGAAAGGGCATATAACTTCTGTTTAATATTCTAAGGTATTTAGCCTTGTTTGCCGGATTAAAAAACTATGGCTGAAGATAAAATAAAAAAAGCTGATTTTTATTCGTATGGCGCAACTGTTTCTTGTAGCAAACCACATTGTCGATTACACTTCCTTCTGGCACCCCGGCACTAATCCTTGATCAAGTTACTTTCGAAGTTCAAATTTGGTTGTACGGCCCAAATCACTCTGAAAAAGTAACAACTGATGCAATGCAGCTTCTGTCTGCCCTGCTTGGCCAATACGTGGTTATTGCTTCGGGCTTTAGATGATCTTTATTATTCAAGTCACTCCTTCTTTCGTTTGTAGTGTAGTTGGGTTAGTCCTGTATCAAATGATTTTACATTCACAAGCTCGAGGTTTTGTTCGGGTCTGTTGTCTTTAAAAAGCCTTGTCCCGTTACCAACCAATACCGGAATAATTGATATAATAAACTCATCTATTAAGTCGCTCCTCATAAGTTCATTTATTATTTCTGCGCCACCGTCGCAATAAATGTTTTTACCGTTTTCACTTTTAAGCTTTTGCACCAGCTCTGTTAAGTCTCCTGAATAAAACGTTGTTTTTCCAACACCGGGTCTTGCTGTTCTTGTTATAACATACACGTTTCTTTCTCCGTTATCGTAGTGGGAGGAACCAATCTCCCGAATTACCCAATCGTATGTTTTTCTGCCGAGAATTATAGTGTCAATCGTTTTTGTGAATTCTGCGTAACCATAATCTTCACCTTCCTTTTCTACCAATTTTAGAAAACTAAGGTCGTCATTGGGTTTCGCAATATAACCATCAAGACTCGCCGCTATGTAAATCATTAATGATCGCATTAGTATTTTGTTTTTCAGTTCGATCGTTAGACAGTCACTGCTCATAGCCTGATCGCTACGGCCGGCGTGTTAGTTGCAGGCAGGGCAATAGCACCATGTCAGCCGATACCAAAGCTAAATTAATGTTTTATTGATGATGTTACTTACCAATGCTCACTTGAGCCAACCCCTCCCTTGTATCAAAAAGAAACACTGACTGTATCAAAACCGGACAGTTTTGTTTTATCTTAAATCATAAAACGTTTAAAATCAGTCATTAAAAATTGGCTTGATTGTTTGATGTGAATTCAGGAGACTTTATGCCCCCAACAAAGGTGATTTGAACAAAGGCAAGAACAAAATAAAGGATCACGGAATTTATTTGTTCACTATAACAGACAGGGGTAAACGAAAATTTTTAGAATTCAATCTTAATAATCACTGATCATGATCAAAAATTATTTCAAAATTGCCTGGCGGAACTTAACAAGGCATAAAATCATTTCGTTCATCAATTTGTTTGGGCTTACGGTTGGGCTTACCTGTTGCCTGCTCATTCTTACTTATATCCTGAATGAACTGAGTTACGACCGGTATAATAAAGATGCTGACCAGGTGTACCGGATCACACGCACCTTTTACAATGGCAATGGTGATGAAACGCTGAAGCTGAGTACGATTGCTCCTCCGTTCGGTTATTATATGCCGTCGGAGTTTCCGGAGATACAGGAGATGACAAGGCTGCTGAATGGTGGCAATGTGCCCATGCGTTATGAAGACAAATTGCTCAACCAAAAGGACGTTTATTTTGCCGATCAAAATCTGTTTGACATCTTTTCTGTAAAGGTTTTGGAAGGCAATCCCAAGGAAGCCCTGAAAGAACCTTTTTCGGTGATGATGACGGAAAGCACAGCCAAAAAATATTTTGGCAATGAAGATCCGATGAACAAGGTGTTACGCGCCAATAACCAGTTTGATGTAAAGGTAACCGGGGTCTATAAAGACTTTCCGGCTAATTCACACCTTCATCCTGATATTCTTGTTTCGTTCAGTACATTGAATGATTCAGCAGTTTACGGTGCGAATAACATGAGAACCAACTGGGGCAATAATTCTTTCTTTACCTACATCAGGCTTCCCAAGAACTATGATTTCAAAAAGATGGAAGCACGTTTTCCTGCTTTCCTGGATGAGCACATGGCCGACCAATATAAGGGCTCAAAACCTTCGAAATTTACAAGTCTTGGTTTGCAAAAACTCACAGATATACATTTGTATTCGCACACAGATTATGAAGCAGAACCGAATGGTGACATTACCCGCGTTTATATTTTTTCTGCCATCGCTCTTTTTATTTTACTGATCGCGTGTATCAATTATATGAATCTTTCAACAGCGCGTTCCACCTTGCGCGCAAGAGAAATTGGCATCCGCAAAGTGATCGGCGCCAAAAGAAAAGAACTCATCTTCCAGTTCCTCAGTGAATCGATGATCATCACATGGATCGCCACATTGATTGCTTTGCTTTTGTTGTACTTCGCGATCCCCTGGCTCAACAAACTTTCAGGGCAGCAACTTTCATTTTCTATTCTGATGAAATGGCAAATCTTATTGCCTTTGTTCCTTGCTCCTTTTGTGGTTGGATTTATTTCGGGGATCTATCCTTCGATGTTTATGTCATCTTTTAAACCAATCACTACTTTAAGAGGATTGGTGAAGATCGGCAACAAGAGCATTAATTTCCGTAAAGTACTCGTGGTTACTCAATTTGCTATTTCTATTATTTTGATCATTACCACTATCGTTGTTTTTCAACAAATGAATTATTTGCAAAACGCTTCGCTTGGTTATAATAAAGACCATATTGTTACTTTGCCCTATTATGCAGGATTGAATGATCAATATGAATCTTTCAGGAATACCTTGCTGCGCAATTCGAATATTAAGGACGTTGGCTTGTCGTCAAGAATTCCGACAGGAAGACTGCTGGATGATATGGGTGCTTCTGCGCCGGGGCAGGATTCAATGGTGCCCGTAAAAGCAGAGATACGGTATGTGGCTACCGACTACGATTTCATTCCGACTTATGGAATAAAAATGGTGGCGGGAAGAAACTTCTCCCGGGATTACGGAACAGACACTTCCAACTTTGTGATCAATCAATCTGCAGTAAAAGCAATTGGCTGGAAATCGCCGGAAGACGCTGTGGGAAAGAATTTCAAATACGGTTTTCTTTCCGGTCACATCATCGGGGTGATGAAGGATTTTAATTTTGAATCGTTGCACCAGGAGATAAAACCAATGATCTTTATCATGCCACCAAGCGCAGCAAAGCAAGGTTTTTACAATGCGATCTCTGTAAAGTTGGCGGGAAAAAACATATCATCTGGATTGGCAGCGCTAAAAGATACATGGCAAAAATACCTGCCTGATCTTCCTTATCAATATAATTTTTTGGATGATCAATTTGCCAAACTTTACCAGGCAGAACAACGGCAGCAAACGATCTTCACGATTTTTGCCTGCATTGCTATTTTTATAGCGTGCCTTGGTTTGTTTGGCCTTTCAGCTTTCGCGATTGCACAAAGAGTAAAAGAGATTGGCGTAAGAAAAGTGTTGGGTGCCAATGTAAGTTCCATTGTAGCTTTATTGTCAAAAGACTTTTTGAAACTGGTTTTGATCTCGGCGATCATTGCATTCCCTGTTGCGTGGTATGCGATGTCAAGATGGTTGCAGGATTTTGCTTATCGCATCAACATTCATTGGTGGGTTTTTCTATTGGCTACTTTATTAACGATGTTGATAGCCCTTGCTACTGTTAGTTTCCAGGCAATAAAAGCCGCGGTTGCCAATCCGGTGAATAGTTTGAGGAGTGAGTAATTAGCTAATTAGCTGATTAGCTAATGTGCTAATGGAGGAAATTTGAAAAGGTGAAAAGTGAAAAAAAAATAAAGCTATTTGTTGGGTTACTAACAATAATGATCTCGTAATTCTTAATTTTTAATTCTTAATTGAATAGTAGTTAATGTGAAAATTTGAAATCCGATAGCTATCGGATTCGAAAATGTGAAAATGTGAAAATGTGAAAATAAAAAGACATCGAAATGAACTTCAATGTTTAGAAATTATTTCAAAACAGCATGGCGCAGCCTGGTGCGTAACCCGAAAATATCAATCATCAATATTGCCGGGCTTGGTATAGGGCTTGCCTGTGCCATTATACTATACCTGTATGCAAGCAGTGAGTTTGGATATGACGCCTATTATAAAAATGCTAATCGCATTTACAGGGTATATACTCATATTGACCTTAATGGTGCAGAATCGAATAGTGCTAAAAGCAGTCCGCCCGTTGCAGATGTACTCAGGAGAAGTTTTCCGGAAGTTGAAGATGTTACATCCATTGGTTATGAATCTTCATACAATGTGCAATATGAACAAAAGAAGTTTCGTGAGCATAGTGTTTATACAGCAGATTCCGGTTATTTTGAAGTTTTCGATCATCCGCTATTGCAGGGTAATAGGGCTACTGCACTATCAATGCCCAACCAGGTAGTAATTACTCAATCCACAGCAAAAAAATATTTTGGTGATGCCAATCCTATTGGCAAGCAACTTCTGTTTGATGATTCGTTGCCGGTGAAAGTGTCAGGTGTTATGACTGACTATCGTCAAAATTCATCCTTTACCGCTGACATGCTTTTATCAATGAGTTCGCTGCATGGAAAAAATAATACAAATTGGCTGGCACTTTACTATTCGACTTTTGTATTGCTCAGGCAGGGCACTAATCCCGCTTTGGTAGAAAAAAAATTGAGACCAATTGTTCATGATAATGCAAGTCCGCAAATTGAAAAGTTGTTAAACATTCAGAGTTCATTCAAGTCATCGGAAAATGCATTTGAAATGAAACTGCAGCCTTTAACCGAAATTTATTTGTATTCGAAAGAGCGTTATAACATTGACCCAAATACAGAATGGGGACAGGCAAGAACCGGCGATATTTTATATGTGCGCATTTTTATGGCTACAGCTTTATTTGTATTGCTTATCGCCATTTTCAATTTCATGAACATTGCCACAGCGAGAAGTGAGAAACAAGCAAAGGAAACAGGTATTCGCAAAACACTTGGTTCTGCAAGATGGCAACTTATAGTGCGTTATTATACCGAATCAATTGTAACAACAGGAATTGCTGTCCTGGTTGCACTTTTTATCGTTCAATTAGCATTACCCTGGTTCAACCAGCTTATTGGCAAAACGGCAAGTTTAGACCTGTTTGAAAATTTCAAAACTATTACCTTATTGTTGCTCTTCACTATTGCAGTCGGCATATGTGCAGGCAGTTACCCCGCTATTTTTCTTTCCGGTTTTCAACCAACAGAAACACTTAAAGGGATAAAGAGAAAAAACAAAACCACATTGCGCAATGTTCTTGTTATCAGCCAGTTTGCCATAAGCATTGCAATGATAATTGGTATGATGGCCGTGCGCAGCCAGCTTAATTACATGCAACATAAAAATCTTGGAATTAAGACAGATCAACTTATTACAATTATCAATGGCGCTTCACTTGGCAATAAACTCCAGGCCTTCAGGCAAGAGCTTCTTACAAATCCTGCAATAGTATCTGTTACAAATTCATCGCTCATTTTCGCATCGGGCGTACCGGAATCAGCTTATACCTTCGAAAACCAAGTGAATGGAAAACCTGTACATACAGCCTTTCTTGATGTTGATGAATCTTTTGTTCCAACTTTCGGTATTGCCATGAAGGAAGGACGTTTCTTCGATGCATCAATGCCAACTGACAGCTCCGCCGTGGTGATTAATGAAACGGCAGCGAAAAACTTTGCGCCAAACATGAAATCAATAACAGGCCATCGCATTACCATGATTTCTAATGATTCAATACCACGAACGTTCAACATTGTTGGCGTTACAAAAGATTTCAACTTTGAATCACTCCATGAAAAGATAAAACCGCTGGTATTGCATCTTAATAAAGTTCAACAAGCTTCTACCTATATCACGATAAAATACAAAGGCAATAATCAACAATCTGCCAGGGCTTATATTGAAAATACCTGGAATAAAATGAATGCTACAGAAAAAGCCAACTGTAATTTCCTGGAAGACACTATTGGCAATCTATATAACAACGAAAAAAGAATAAGCACTCTTTCAACTATTCTTTCAGTGCTTGGCATTTTTGTAGCCTGTCTTGGTTTGTTTGGTCTTGCTATCTTCATTACTGAACAACGCAGAAAAGAAATAGGTATTCGCAAGGTGTTGGGAGCCAGTATTACAGAAGTTATTACTACTGTTTCCAAACAATTTGTTCTCTGGATCATCATAGCTAACCTTGTTGCATGGCCGGCTGCATATATTATAGTACAAAAGTGGCTGGATAACTTTGCGTATAAAATTAAGCCTGCCTGGTGGATGTTTGCAGGAGCAGGAGCAATTACATTAATTATTGCATTGGCAACAGTAAGTTTCCAGGCGATAAAGGCGGCGGTGGCCAATCCTGTGGAGAGTTTGCGAAGTGAATGATTAGCTAATTAGCTGATGTGCTAATGTGCTGATGGAACGAATTTGGAAATGTGAAAATGGGAAAATGAAAAATTGAATTATTTGTTGGTTTACTAACAATTATGGTTAAACGAAATTTAATCTCGTAATTCATAATTCTTAATTCTTAATTGAATAGCCTTGTTTAAAAACTATTTCAAGACCGCCTGGCGCAACATCGCGAAAAATAAAACCTTTTCTTTTATCAACATTGCCGGCCTTTCCATCGGTATGGCAGCATGCCTGCTCATTTTGCAATACGTGAGTTTTCAGCTAAGCTTTGATCAGTTTAATGAAAATGTGAGTGATATTTATCGGGTAGTGAACGATCGTTACCAAAACGGAAAGCTCGCACAACATGGGACAATTACCTATTCTGCCATTGGTAAAGCCATGCAGGATGATTTTCCTGAAGTGATTAATCATACACGGGTTATACCGTTTGATAAGTCAATAATAACCTATGGAGATAAAAAACTGGGAGACGTTAAATTGCTTGCTGTTGATAATTCCTTTCTTTCCATGTTTTCCTATTCTATTGTTGCCGGAGATAAGATAACTGCATTGAAAAATCCGGACTGTGTTATCCTTACTAAAACATTGGCGCGTAAAATTTATCGGGTTAAAGGAAATAATTTTGAAACACTGGTAGGAAAAACAATAGTGATTGCAAGGGATTCTCTTCCTTATAAAATAACAGCAATCATGGAAGATGTTCCTGAAAATTCACATCTCAGTTTTGATATGCTCGCTTCCTATAATAGTTTGTATAGTGGCGGTAATGCCGGATGGAAACAAGCTGATTATGATTTTACTGACTCCGATTTCTGGCACTATTTGCTGCTAAGGCATGGTACTGACTACAAAAAGCTTGAAGCAAAATTTGAGGCATTTAGTCAAAGACATTTCCAGGGAAATAAAGTCTCGGGCAGTTTCGAAAAATTCTATTTGCAACCCTTATCAAAAGCACACTTATATTCAAACTTTGAATATGAAATCGGCAACACTGCAAGTGCAATCGTTGTGTGGGGATTATTGATCATTGCATTACTGATCATTGTTCTTGCATGGATCAACTATATTAATCTTTCTACTGCAAAATCAATAGAACGTGCCAAAGAAGTTGGCGTAAGAAAGATTGCAGGGGCGAGCAGGAAACAACTTATCAAACAATTTCTTACGGAATCATTCATTATAAATCTTATTGCACTTTCGATTGCTGTTTTAATCGTATCATTTGCCCAACCTGGTTTTAATCGTTTGGTACAACACCATCTTTCATTATCTTATTTGTTTGAAAAAAGCATGAATGGTTTTAACGTGAGTGAGGCATTCATTGCATTGATTGTTACCGGCATTGTTCTTTCAGGTTTTTATCCCGCTTTTGTTTTGTCCTCATTTAAACCCATTCTGGTTTTGAAAGGAAAATATGCCAACTCAAAAAAGGGAATTTTTTTGCGCAAATTTTTGGTGGTCGGCCAATTTGCCATCACAATAACACTCCTCATCGGTTCCTTTATTGTATATCAGCAAATGAATTTTGTAAGACGACAAAATCTTGGAATGAATTTATCACAAATACTTGTGGTAAAGCCGCCTGTGCTCACAGGATGGGATTCAACTTTTATAGGAAAAGAAAATACTTTTAAAAATGAATTAGATCAATTGCCACATATAAAAGGCGCTTCCGTTATTGACAGAACACCGGGCGTTGAAATGGCAAGAGCATTTGATGTACATAGAACAGATGTGAACACACAAAACAAATTATCAATGCGTAATGCAAGTATTGATGCTGATTTTGTAAACGTGTTTGATATCAAAATGCTTTCAGGTAGGAATTTCATTAATACTGATTTTAATCCCGATTGGGGTAAACTACATAATATTATTTTGAATGAATATGCGGCAAAGCAACTGGGTTTCGAATCAGATAATGATGCCATCGGTAAAACCATTAGCCTGTTTGGAAGAAATTGGGATATTATAGGGGTGATGAATGACTTTCACCAAAAATCATTACGTTACCCTATTGAGCCAACCCTGTTTTTGCCAGGCTATGGCAACAACAATCCGATATGCATAAAAGTGGACACAAAAGATCTTCATTCGACCATCAATGCAATCGAGGCAATGTATGCATCTTTTTTCCCGGGTAATTATTTTGATTATTATTTTTTGGATGAACATTTTAACCAGCAATATGCAAATGATGAGCTTTTTGGAAAAGTATTTGCAATTTTTTCCGGTGTTGCCATTTTAATAGCCTCCCTTGGTTTACTTGGCTTATCGTTATTTGCTACCTCGCAACGAACCAAAGAAATTGGTGTCCGAAAAGTGTTGGGTGCCTCTGTTTCAAACATTGTATTGTTGCTTTCAAAAGATTTTATAAGACTTGTAATCGTCGCATTCGTTATCGCATCCCCTGTAGGATGGTTCATAATGCATAACTGGTTGCAGAACTATGCATATCGGATCCAAATTGGCTGGTGGGTATTTTTTGCAGTGGGAATATTGGCTGTATTAATTGCACTCGCAACGATTAGTTTACAAGCTATTAAAGCTGCCATGGCCAACCCGGTGAATAGTTTGAGAACAGAATGATTAGCTTATTAGGTAATTTGCTGATGTGGTAATGGAGCGAATTTGAAAATGTGAAAATTTGAAAATGTGGAAATGAGGTAAAATGAAAAATTGAATTATTTGTTGGTTTACTAACGATAATGCGTAAGCGAAATCGGTTTCGTAATTCGTAATTCGTAATTTTTAATTTTTAATTTTTAATTGAATAGCCGTCGTAATTCGTAATTTTTAATTTTTAATTGAATAGCCGTGTTAAAAAATTATTTTAAAGTCGCTCTTAGAAATTTATGGAAGCATCGGGTGTTTACCATTATTAATGTTATGGGATTGGCGGTGGGCATGACTGCCTGCTTTCTCATTTACCTGTATGTTCATTTTGAGACGAGCTATGACGCCTTCAACACAAAAGCCGATCGTATTTATCGCATCGTCACAGACATCAAAACTCCTTCAGACGTATTGCACTGGAGTGCCACTTCGGCACCTATGGCCATTAATATGGAAAAAGATTTTCCGGAAGTAGAGTCGGCTGTGCGCATCAGCGGCCAAAGTTTTCTCGTGCGCAGGGGAAATGAAAAATTCCAGGAGAAGAACTCTATAATGGCCGATTCCACGCTTTTCAAAATCTTTGACTTCCCCCTCATTTATGGCGATAAGAATACGGCTTTAAAAGAACCGATGAGCGTTGTTCTTTCTCAAACTGCTGCGAAAAAATATTTTGGAAATAAAAATCCGGTAGGACAAACGGTAATTTTAACCGGCAAAAATCTTAATGCCACGGTAACCGGTGTGATGAAAGACATACCTGAGAATTCGCAGGTCAAGGCAGACATGATCGTATCAATGTCTTCGCAAAAACAAATTTATGGGGGTACTAATGACAGCTCCTGGGCTAATTTCTTTCTCAATTCGTATTTATTATTAAAACCTCATACGGATTTTAAGAAACTTGAAGCCAAATTCCCGGACTTTTTAGACAGGCATACGGGCAAAGAGCTGAAGGAGGCCCAAATGAGTTTTACACTTTTCCTGGAGCCTTTAAGAGATGTGTATTTGTATTCAACGAGAGATGGCAGCCAATCGGGCAATATCAACAATGTATACATATTCTCGGTAATCGCTTTATTCATTCTTCTTATCGCCTGCATCAATTTCATTAACCTCACTACTGCGCGAAGTGCAGAACGGGCCAAAGAAGTGGGCATACGCAAAGTGATTGGAGCAGCACGCCTTCAACTCGCCAAACAATTTACCGGCGAAAGTGTGGTGATCAGTTTAATTGCGTTTATCATTTCTGTGATCCTTTGTGCACTGCTACTTCCCTCGTTCAATCAGCTTGCAGGAAAACAAATAAGTACGCCCTTCTTTTATCACCCGATGTACATTGTTAGTCTATTTATAATTTCAGTTGCCATTGGTATTATTGCAGGTTTCTACCCGGCACTGGTATTATCTTCCTATAAACCGGTTGCAGTTTTAAAAGGCCGTTTCCTTACCGGCAACAAAGGGGTTTTATTAAGAAAAGGACTGGTGATCTTCCAGTTCACCATCTCAATCATCCTGATCACTGGCACACTCATCGTTTACAACCAGCTCCATTATATGCGCAGCCGTGACCTGGGTTTTAACAAAGACCAGACAATGATCATTGATACCAACGATGATAAAAATAAAGATGCGTTTAAAGAATCGCTTTCATCCATTCAAGGCGTTCGTTCCACCGCTTTTTCTTCAGGTATCCCCGGAGGAGGTGTCAACACTGCTTATTCAAAAGTGGAAAATAACAATGGCGAAATGCAAACCACCAATCTCGATATTTATTTTGTCGATTTTAATTTCATCAACCAGTATCAAATGAAACTGGTTGCCGGCCGCGCATTTTCCCCTGACTATGGCGGAGATACAACACACGCGATGGTTATCAATGAAAGCGCATCTAAACTTTTGGGATTTGCTTCGCCTCAACAAGCAATAGGAAAGAATTTTGATCAATGGGGAAGGCAGGGTAAAATTATTGGCGTGGTAAAAGACTTTCACTACCAGGCATTGCAGCAACCGATCAAAGCACTGAGTATGCGAATTGATTCTTCGGATAATTACCAGTTTCTTTCGGTAAAAGTGGCTGCGAAAAATTTGCCCTCCACTATTAAAGCTATTGAGTCAAAATGGAACCAGATAATTCCTAACAGGCCATTTGATTACAGTTTTCTTGATGAGAGTTTCGACAAGCAATACCGCGCCGAAGACAGGTTTGGCGAATTATTTTTCAACTTTGCCATTCTTGCCATTTTTATTTCCTGCCTCGGATTGCTCGGTCTCGCTTCTTACAGTACGCTTCAGCGCACGAAAGAGATCAGCGTTCGAAAAGTGCTTGGTGCTTCAGTTTCAGGAGTTACTACCCTGCTTACAAAAGACTTTATCCGCCTCGTTTTGATAGGCCTGCTCATCGCCTCTCCCATCGCGTGGTTCATAATGAATAAATGGCTACAGGGTTTTGCCTACAGGACGAATATCGGCTGGGGCACTTTTGCACTTGCAGGAATTATTGCAGTGCTGATCGCTATAATAACGGTAAGCTTCCAGGCGATAAAAGCGGCTGTAGCCAACCCGGTGAAGAGTTTGCGAAGTGAGTAATGTGTTGATTTGCTAATTAGCTAATTTGCTAATGTGCTGATGTGTTAATGTGAAGAATTTGAATCCAGGAAAGGCTTTACTAACGATGACAGATAAACGAAGATTTGAGACAATTGTAAATTCATAAAGTAAGAATGTGCAAATGAAAACCCAAAAGATACGTTGCAATTAAGCTACCTTCATTGTGTACCAGTAAACGAACCGTTATGATTAAAAATTATTTTAAAGTAGCACTTAGAAATCTTTGGCGTAACAAGGCATTTTCTGCCATCAATATTTTTGGACTTGCAATAGGAATAAGTGCATCCCTTGTAATTTTTTTGATTGTTCAGTATGATTTCAGCTTTGATAAATTTGAAAAAGGGAATGATCAAATCTACCGTGTAGTTACGGATCATGATCCCGGTCCTCCGGCTTTTATGGCTGATGCCGCCCAAAAAAAGCTAACAGGACTGGATTTGGTAGTGCCCTTCACGCCTTGGAATTTTGAAGTAAAGGTTAGCATTCCGCAATATGGAGAGACGAAACCTTCAGTGTTCTTAAATGAGCCGGAAATAGTTATGGCTGATGAAGAATATTTTAAACTGATCAATTATAAATGGCTGGCCGGTTCTCCCTCTTCTTCTTTATCAGAACCTTATCAAACTGTATTGACCGAGCAAAATGCAAGGCGATTTTTTCCTCATCTTCCGCTCGACCAGGTAATTGGAAAGGAAGTTGTCTTCAATGATTCGATACGAACCACGGTCAGTGGCGTTGTTGCTAATTTGAAACCAAACTCCGATTTTACTTTTCAAACCTTCGTTTCCAGCGCTACGACGGAATCTTATACGCCCCTGCAATTGAGCAGCTGGGGACTTGGCAGTTCGATGTTATTTGTAAAGCTTTCAAAAAAGACAAGTCCTGCAGAGACCGGGAATCAAATAACAGAGCTTTATCGCCAACATTCCAGGAATCCAAACATATCTAAAGTTGAATTTAGGTTACAACCATTATCAGAGCTACATTTTAAAACCTTTCATGATGATTTTGGCGGCCCGAAAGCGGACAAGAAAGCACTTTTCGGATTGATATCAGTGGCAGGAATTTTATTGCTGTTGGCTTGTATTAATTTTATAAATCTTACTACGGCGCATTCTTCTCAACGGGCTAAAGAGATCGGCATCAGGAAAACGTTAGGCGGTTCGAGGAAAAAATTAATATCCCGGTTTTTAAGTGAAACATTTTTACTGACACTAATTGCAACTCTAATTTCTATATTTTTTGTTCCGCTTTTACTCAAGGCATTTTCGGAATATATTCCGGAAGGAATTCATTTCAATATTGAACAGCCGCCGGTCATATTATTTTTAGCTACTACTACACTTTTGGTTAGTTTGTTTGCCGGCATTTATCCTGCTTTGATTCTTTCTTCTTACAAACCCGTAACCGTTTTGAGAAATCAATCTTCGGTTGCCAGGGGAAGCACAAGAAGCTTATTATTTCGTAAAACCCTCACCGTTTCCCAGTTTGTGATCGCACAGGTGTTTGTTATCGCTACTATTATTGTTGCAAAACAAATCCATTATGAACTAAACAAAAACATGGGTTTTAAAAAAGACGCCATTATCTATTTTGGAACAAATTACAGGGATACTTCTGTGGCAAAGCGAAAATTACTGTTACAAAAATTTAATGCCATTCCCGAGATCGCAGATGTTAGCCTGGCTGGATTTCCACCTTCCACTAACCTGGCTCCCGGGTTCAATTTAGAATACAAAAGTGAAAAGGAAGACAATAATGTAAACGCAGGAATAAAACCTGCCGATACAAATTATATTAACCTGTATCATTTAAAATTAATAGCGGGAACCAATCTTCCAAATAGCGACACTATAAGTTGTCTGGTGATTAATGAAAAGTGTTCTCAATTGCTTGGATTCAAAGATCCGCAGGATGCCATTGGAAAATATGTTGAATCAAATTTTGTAAGGGGAAAAATACCTATTACGGGTGTTGTTGCCAATTTCATACAGGGATCCTTGCATGACGAAATAAAGCCGTTGGTTCTTTTTAATGATCCACGCATGGAGTTGACTTTTAACATCGCCCTTCAACGGGGTAATCCCGGAGGCACAAGCTGGCAAAAAGCTATTGCAGCAATAACAAGATCATTCAAAAAAATATATCCGGACACTCAATTGGAAATTCACTTCCTTGATGAAAGTATAGCAAAGTATTACTCTGCAGAACGGAAAATTTCCTTCCTACTGAAATGGGCGACAGGCCTGGCTATAGTCATCAGCTGCTTAGGTTTATTAGGATTGGTAATTTATTCTACCAATCAAAGAACCAAAGAAATAGGGATACGAAAAGTTGTTGGGGCAAGTGTGTCACAAATCATCTTTTTGTTATCGAAAGACTTTTTAAAACTGGTGTTTATTGCATTTATTATTGCCGTTCCGATAGCTTGGTTTGCAGCAAATAAGTGGCTGCAAAATTTTGCTTTTAAAATAGACTTGAGTATATGGTTGTTCATCTTAGGTGGATTGACTATGATATTCATCTCGCTGATTGTTTTGTTTTTCAAAACCCGCAAGGCAGCAATTTCGAACCCTGTGAAAAGTTTAAGAAGTGAGTAATTAGTTGAGGTGATGATTACCTGATGTGCTAATTAGCTAATGAAAGCAATGAAAAAATGTGAAAATGTGAAAATGTGAAAATCAATGAAAGTGTGTAAGAAATGGAATTTTATTTTCTGTTTAAACAAAAACAAAATCACTTGTAACTTTTTGGATTCACCAACGTATTACAAAAATAATCAGGAAAAAAATTTTGATTTTTCCAATGATAATTCTAAACTTTTAAAACAATAAAAATGAAAAAATTAGTAACGCTATTGTTGGTTGCCTTTGCTTCCACTGCGGTGGTGGCGCAGAATCAGCCTTACATGACAAAGTCCTTTTCCGGCAAAAATATCAACCGTATTGTGTCCGAAACAAGTGGTGGAAATATTACAGTTGAGCCTTCTACTTCTCCCCGCGTGGATGTGTATGTAAACAAGAATGGCAAAAACAAAAACTTGTCGGATGAAGAGATCAAAGCAAGAATCGAAAAAGATTATGACCTTAGGGTTGATGTTGAAAACGGAACGCTCACTGCTACTGCAAAACCAAAACACAGTTTCACTAACTGGAACAATGCGTTGAGTATTTCATTTCATATTTATTCACCTGCAAATGTATCTTCAAAATTAACTTCAAGCGGCGGAAACATAAAGCTGTCAGGCCTTTCAGGCGACCAGGATTTTATAACCAGTGGCGGTAACCTTGAATTGAATGATTTGAGTGGAAAAATCAAAGGAGCTACCTCGGGAGGAAATATTTACCTCAAAAGTTGCAAAGATTATGTGGATCTGGCAACAAGCGGAGGAAATATTATGGGTAAAAGTTCTTCCGGAGAAATGCGCTTATCTACTTCCGGCGGCTCTATTCAATTAAAAGATCTGGATGGCAATATTAAAGCAACAACCAATGGTGGAAACGTTGATGCGGAGTCTGTCAAAGGTGAACTCAAAGCATACACTTCCGGTGGAAATATTTCATTGCAAAAACTTAATTGCAGTGTAGAAGCGGGTACCAGCGGCGGAAATGTTGATGTATCAATTCAATCAGCCGGAAAATATGTTACCATTAAAAATTCTGCAGGAAGAGTTCATTTGAGCATTCCTAAAAACACCCGAATGGATCTGAACCTTAGCGCGATGAGAATTTCTACCCAAAACCTTCAAAACTTTAGCGGCTCCAACAACAAAGAAGAAATCAAAGGAAAAGTAAACGGTGGTGGAATTCCCGTAACTGTTGAATCGAGCGGAGGAAATCTAGATGTGGTTTTTGATTAAATGATTTCAAAATAAATATTGTGAAGCGTTGTTCAATACGGACAACGCTTTTTTATGCAAAATAAAATGGTCTTTTATTTGTTTGTTCACTGTATCATTGTTCAATTCTCTTTTGAAAAATTCATTGCTTCAGTTTAATTTCAATCAAAATAATTTTTGAAATACATCACAAGAACAATTTGGATTTTATCGCTCATAAGCCTGTTTACTGATACGGCAAGTGAAATGCTTTACCCCGTCATGCCGGTTTATCTAAAGTCAATAGGTTTTTCAGTGGTATTGATAGGAGTGCTTGAAGGTGTAGCCGAAGCTACGGCGGGACTCAGTAAAGGTTATTTTGGTAAGAAGTCAGATGCAACCGGAAAGCGTATTCCTTTTGTGCAATGGGGTTATTCCTTAAGTGCGATTTCCAAACCGATGCTGGCGCTTTTTATTTATCCTCTTTGGATTTTTTTGTCAAGAACGATGGACAGGCTTGGAAAGGGCTTAAGGACCGGTGCCCGTGATGCGATACTATCTGATGAAGCCACCATTCAAACCAAAGGAAAAGTATTCGGCTTCCATCGATCGATGGATACTTTGGGCGCAGTTCTGGGGCCGCTTTTTGCCCTAATTTATCTTTATTATTACCCGGGGAATTATAAACCCCTTTTCTTGATTGCGTTTGTGCCAGGACTGTTAGCTGTAAGCGCATCTTTATTTTTAAGAAGAAAAAAGAAGATCACGGGAACTCAAAAAGAGAGGGTGCCGTTTTTCTCTTTTTTAAAGTACTGGAAAGTTAGTCCGCCGGCATATAGAAAGCTGGTTGCAGGCCTTTTGATCTTTGCTCTTTTCAACAGTTCTGATGTTTTTCTTTTGTTGAAAATAAAACAGGCGGGGTTTAATGATACAATGGTAATCGGTGTTTATATTTTTTACAATCTCGTTTATGCGCTCTTTGCATTTCCTGTTGGAATTATTGCGGACAATATCGGTTTAAGGAAAATTTTCATTGGAGGTCTTGCCATGTTTGCAATCGTTTATTTCGGGATGGCTTTGAATGATCACCTCTACCTGTTTTTTGTATTCTTCTTTTTGTATGGAGTTTATGCATCCGCAACAGAAGGCATTTCAAAAGCGTGGATATCAAATATCAGTAATAAAAAAGATACCGGAACCGCAATAGGAACTTTTGCGGGGTTGCAAAGTATTTGCGCATTGATTGCCAGTTCACTTACCGGAGTGCTATGGTATAGTTTCGGAGCTTCTGCAGCATTTATTATTACAGGCGCCGTCACCTTGATCGTGATCATTTATTTCCTTTTGATTGGGATAAAATAAAGAGTTGTTTTATACGTTATCATTGCTAATAAATTATTAAATCAAAAAACTGTCTTATGAAAAAGCACATTTTTTACTTCGTCATTTTTTCATCCATTGTTTTATTTTCCTGCAAAAAAGAAAAACCTGCAAAGCCGGACAACAGTAATTATAAAGTGAAAACATACTCTGAGAAGGTTGTCACCGGAACTGATTCTATTTCTGCCACCTGGAACTTCACTTATGATGCACAGGACAGGATGACCTCAATGTTCATGGTCAATAATCCTGCTGAAAAGTTCACCTATTCCTATCCATCAGATAACGAAATAGTGATGGACTTGTTAAGCAGTTCAGGGAATATTCATGAAGAGTTCTTCTTTAAAAACGGAATGATCGACAGCACTTATCAATACAATGACACACAGGATACCACTACTGAAAAGTATGTTTACAACGTAAGCAAGCAGTTGACGAAAATGTATGAATATGATTATTATAGTGGACAGCCCACTTTAACGACAACAACGAATTACTCCTACGATGCCAGCGGAAACCTGGTTAAGACTGAAGATACAGATACCAATGTTGAAACGTACGATTATTATCCCGACCTGGTGAATACGATGCCGGTTATTTCCCCGCTTTTACCTTCGGTAAAAACGCAATTGATGAAGACCCATACAGTAACTTCAAATGGCTACCCGGTGGGAACAGTTATTTTCACCTACACTTTTGATGATCAGAACCGCATAAGCACAGTTACGCAAACTGAGGATTCATCCGGTACGATTGCCACAAGCACTTTTACTTATTATTGATCGGAGTAGAAAAAAAAGAAATCCGTAACAATTGGATTTTGGCAGCGAACGTGAAAGCACGTTCGCTTTTTTTGTTTCCTCTTTTTATACAATCATCTGATGTAACTTTAATAACAGTTGTGACATTTCTATTTCAGTATCTAAACAAGGTCTCATGAAAAAATATTTTTCGCTGATAATCCCGGCCTTATTCATTTTGTTTTTTGCTTCGTGCAAAAAAGCTAAACCTGCAGAAATTGTTCACAGCGACAAAGTGAAAAGCTATACGGAAACACTTAACCTTTCGTCAGGTAGCACTACCGAGACTTATAATTTTGAGTATGATAACCAGGACAGGATAACTACGATTACCACTTCATCCAATCCTGTAAAGAAATTTGTTTACACCTATGATGTCAGCGGCAATTTTTCTTTGGATTCCTATAGCGGCAACACTTTGTTTGTTCATGAAAATTTTTTCGTAAAAGATTCATTGGTGGACAGCACCTATCAATACGACAATACACTGGATACCATCACGGAAAAATATGTTTATAATTCAAGCAACTTGTTGAGTGTACTGGACGAATACGCATACTATTATGGATTGCCGGTCTTGTCGAGGATTACAGTTTACACTTATGATAACGATGGCAATCTTATCAAAACAGCAAATACCAACAACAAGGTCGAAACTTTTGATTATTATCCTGATCTCGTTTATGCATTACCGGTATTATCGCCCAAAACAAAAAAGAAGAAAAGCAATTTGATAAAAACCTATACCCTCCAGGAAAATGGTTTTACAATCGGCACAACCACAAGTACCTATACCTTTGACGACAACAACCGAATCACTTCGATAACAGAAACCGCATCCAACGGTGACCTGGGAACAAAAACGTTTACGTATTTTGATTGAGACCATGCAGAATTAATTATAAGTTTTTTCTTTGTTTACTTTACTTTTTAAATTCAATTATAACCGATGCGCTTTTTCACCTTCCTGGTACTCACTCTGTTTTTTGCAATAAATTCAAAAGCCCAATCATTGTTTACACATGGGCGATTGCAGGTAAGTAAGAATGGACATTACCTGAAGTTTCAAGACGGAACCCCTTTCTTTTGGCTGGGCGATACAGGATGGGAACTTTTTCACAGATTGACCCTTCCCGAGATCAAAGAATATCTTGATAACCGTTCGGCAAAAGGTTTTTCGGTTATCCAGGCAGTGGCTTTGGCAGAAAATGATGGTTTGCGCACACCCAATCAATATGGAGAAGTGCCTTTCAAAAATTTGGATCCTACAAAACCAAATGAAAAATATTTTAGTGTAATAGACAGCGCAGTTCACATGGCCTGCAGGAGAAATTTATTTATTGGTTTATTACCAACATGGGGCGACAAGGTTACCAAATTGTGGGGCATTGGACCGGTAGTTTTCGACAGTGTGAAAGCCTATGTTTATGGCAAATGGATTGGCAACCGTTATAAAAATGATCCGAACATAATCTGGATCCTTGGCGGCGATCGTCCCGCAGTAAATGACAGCAGTGACTGGAGGCCTGTTTGGCGTGCAATGGCGCAAGGCATTATTGATGCTACTGATCATCATTGTATTATTACTTATCATCCCTGGGGCGGCAGCAATTCCACTTCACAATGGATAAGAAATGAACCGTGGATCGACATTAATATGTTTCAATCAGGACACGGAAGCGGCCATGATGCAGATTGCTGGGATTTGGTTCACAGGGATTTCAACTATAAACCAGCGAAACCAACGCTCGATGGCGAACCGAACTACGAAGATCATCCTGTGAATCCATCGCCAAAGTGGAATGTGGACAATGGATATTTCCGTGATTATGATGTGCGTAAACAATGCTACCGTTCTGTATTTGCCGGCGGTTGTGGTGTCACTTACGGACATCATGCTGTGTGGCAATTCATGAACTCAAAAGTGGAAGCGATCAACTATCCCGATCGTGGCTGGAGAAATGCGATGGACAGGCCGGGCGCTTTCCAGGTGGGATATTTAAGAAAATTAATGGAATCGAGGCCCTTGCTTGACCGTGTTCCGGATAATTCAATCATTGTTTCGGGGCAAGGGGAAAAAGGAGAACACATGGAAGCCTTTCGCGCAGGGGAGAAAAGTTATGAAATGGTATACCTGCCTGTCGGGAAAACGATCACTGTGAGTACTGCGTATGTTGAAGGCCCGGTAAATTGTTGGTGGTTTAATCCACGGGATGGCAAATCGCAGGCAATAAACATTTCAGAAAAAAAACCCGTAATGGAGTTTACACCGCCTTCAAAAGGAGTCCAGAATGATTGGGTACTTGTGATCGATCAAAAAGCTAAAAGTTTTAAAGCACCTGGCAGTGAATAGACAAATAATACAATAAAAAAAATCCATTAATTTATTTCTTTACTGATGCGCATCAACATCCTGGTTGAGTAAGATCATTTCCGGCGAAAACACTATCAGCTATTTTGCAGAAAAAATCATGGCTGACAAAGAAATATACCACGCTCCTGAACTTTCCAAACCTCTGCGCTTTTCAATAGGAATATTGCTGGCAATTGTTGCGTTAAATGCGTTTGCCGGTAGCTTTTATGGAATGTCAGGTGCAAAAAATGTTCCCGTAGAATGGTTAAGCGGAACTCCTTTTTCGACTTATTTTCTACCATCACTTTTCCTGTTTTTGATCGTTGGCGGCTGCAGTCTTTTTGCGGCGATAGCTATTTTTAAAAAGCATCCCCTTGGAACAAATATTGCTTATGTGAGTGCATCGGTAATTATTCTATGGTTGATCATCCAGGTGATCATGATCGGTTATATATCGTGGATGCAACCAGCCACAGCAATAGTTGCCTTGCTGATCATTTTTCTTACCACCTTAAGCTCTGCCAATGCGGTCTGAATTTTTTATTTTCTGGATTCCAATGGTCGTTATCGCATTTGCGAATGCAACATTCAGGCAATTGGTTTTTATAAAACATACAAGTGAGTTGCGTGCCCATCAATATTCAACACTCACACTCATTGTCCTGTGTGCGATTTATGGATGGTTGATTTTTGCACATCTCAAAATTCAAAATCTTTCACAAGCATTTATTTGCGGCGGGTTGTGGGTTTTCCTTACTGTTATTTTTGAATTCACCTTAGGACTTCTTTCCAGAAGGTCTATGAATTATTTATTGAGCGATTACAATCTCAGGAGCGGCCGCATTTGGCCGTTCTTCCTGCTGTGGCTTTTTATTTTGCCTGCCCTGAATTTCCTCGTGAGAAAATAAAAAAGGTTACATCGGCTCAAAGCTTTCAAGTATCTGCATCACGTCCTGGTAATAATCATCATTGTAAGCGATCCAGACATACAAACTGATATCCGGATTATCAGGATTAACGAGCAGAAGCATGGTGGCGGGATTTCCTCCTTTTGTGCCATCAATTGCGCAACCCCAATAGCGATTCAGATCTTTAAGATAAATGGGTTGCTCATTGTTGTATTTGTTGTAATAATTGTATCGAAGCTGCTCTTGCTGCGCCCAGGCAACAATTGCATTCTTCATTCCTGAGTAAGTGAGGTCCTCTCCTTTGCGCGGATAAATGTCAATCGTTATTACCTGGTTCGTCGCTTCAAAGCGCGTGTTGTCGTTATATACAATCGACATGTTGTCGGGTATCTTGAACCGCATGTTGTAAGAATTCCATGTCCATAATTTTAATGATTGTGAATGGGCAGTGGAAAAAATGGCTGCGCAAAGCAGCAATGTAAACAGGGATTTTGAGCGCATAGTTTTTACTTTAAAAAGGTGAATAAAACCAGCAAAAAAACCAGCTACAAAATTATACTAAATCTTTTCTAATATTTAAAAAATATTTATTTTAAAGAATGATTATTTGTTTTGTAAAGTGAGCTTTTGACTTTGGCATGTTTTGTGAAAAAGTATTTTATATAATTTATTGTTTGTCATCTTTTTCATCCACTCTGCGATTATTTTATGGAAAGTTACCCGGAAGAAAGATACAGGAAAAATGTCCGCCTCATTTTTATTGCAGCGGCGGTCATCCTTGGGTTGTGGTTTGCTTTTGAGATCATCAATGTTTTGTTTCTGTTCTTTTTTGCGGTGGTTTTAACGCTGGTACTTAATACACCTACCAGGTGGCTGATGGAGAAAGGACTTTCAAGAAGCGTGGCAGCGTTGATCGTTTTTTTTGCCATGTTGATCTTCCTGTTTTTGATTGCCTGGCTTGTGGTTCCGCGAATTCTTACACAAATCACTTCATTGGTGTCCAATCTCCCGGATTATTATCTTTCACTCAAAGAACAACTCAATTCTCTCTTGAAAGATTATCCTGAACTGCAGGAAAAGTTGATGGTAAATGCAGACATTACGAATGATATTCCTTCGGCCGGCAAACTGCTCACAAGTGTAAGCCGGATCTCATTTTCAATTATTGGAGGCATCTTTTTTCTCGTAGTATTTTTCAGTATTGTTATTTACATGCTCATTGATCCGGCACCATTGATCGAAACCTATCTTTTAATTTTTCCGGCAAACAAACGACCTAGAGCGGCAGAGGCAATGGCAACTTCTTCAACCATGATGGTGGGTTGGGTTTGGTCCAATCTTGTGGTTGGATTGATAGAAGCTGTTGCTGTTTTTATTTTCCTTACCCTGATGGGCATTCCGGGTGTATGGGTTTGGGCAGGATTGACCTTGTTTGCCGAACTGGTTCCTAAACTTGGATTTTATATCATGGCCATTCCTCCTACCCTCGTGGCGCTTTCCATTCACCCGATTAAGGCGCTCTGGGTTCTGATATTTTATATTGTTTTTGATGAGATCAGTGGTGACTTTATTATGCCAAGGATCAGGGCATCTACGATGAATCTTCATCCCGTATCCACCTTGTTTGTGATGTTGGCCATGGCCAGCGCTTTTGGACTCATCGGCGCATTGATCGCTACACCTTTGACCGCGTTCATCAAGGCCTACTATGAAACTTTTATTCTTGCCGATACTTCAAAAGCAAACCTGAAAAAAGGTGTAGATTTAATTTTAAACAGGAAGTCGAAATAAAGTAATTTATTTTCGTATAACCATTACCGTTAAAAAAATATTTTTGATTTTTGTTGGTTTACTGTTTACCAAAATGAAAATTGATGGAAATATTAATAAGAAAAATAAGACGGGCAGATGCAGCTGCAATTGCTTCTCTTTCACAACAATTGGGTTATAAGGCAAGTGAAAAGGAAACCGCGGAAAGAATTACCAGCATTGAAAACAATCCGGAACATCTCTTATCCCTTGTTGAAGTATCAAACCAAATCGTTGGCTGGATACACGCTTTTGTTTCCCTTCATCTTGAATCCAATTCCTTTGTAGAAATTGGAGGATTAGTTGTGGATCAAAATTTTCGAAACCGGGGCATCGGTCAAAAGTTAATTGCAGAAGTTGAAAAGTGGGCAATAGAAAAAAAACTAAATCACCTGAGAGTACGCAGTAATATTATCAGGAAGGAAACACACCAATTCTACCTCAATCGTCGATTTCAGTTGACCAAAGAACAAAAGATCTTCGACAAGCGAATAAGTTGAATTATCTGCCCTGTATTAAAATAATTAAATAAGTTTACACAAATTCTTTTAGAACGCTATTAATTACCAAACATGAAACTGATTTTAAATTTTACATTTCTTCTCCTCTGCTCTTTTGCCTTCGCCCAACAAGATTCGTTTTATCTCTTAAAACCTGATCAAGTCTTCGATGGCGAAGCAATGCACACCAATTGGGTGGTTTTGGTGAAAGGAAATAAAATTGAAGAAGCAGGCCCGATGCAATTCAAACTTCCGTCATATACAAGGATTATCAATCTGAAAGGAACAACGCTTTTACCCGGGTTGATTGAAGGGCATTCTCATCTTTTTTTGCATCCTTATAATGAAGCCAGCTGGACCGACCAGGTTTTAAAAGAAAGCCGTGCAGAAAGAACAGCACGTGCTGTAACCCACGCAGATTCTACCTTAATGGCCGGTTTTACTACCATGCGTGATTTGGGGACAGAAGGATCAATGTATGATGATGTGGGTATAAAACAGGCTATTCAAAAAGGAGTGATCCCCGGGCCTAGAATTATTTGTGCGACAAGAGCAATCGTTGCAAAAGGTTCTTATGGACCAAGATTGGGAAATGCAGACCTAACGGTTCCGCAAGGCGCTGCAGAAGTCGCAAGTGTAGATGAAATGGAAAAGGAAGTGCGCACACAAATATCAAAAGGCGCGGATGTGATAAAAGTTTATGCAGATTATGGTTGGGGATTGAATGGCGAAAATGAACCGACTTTTACAGAAGAAGAAATTGCCAGGGCTGTTGAAATTGCCAAAAGCAGCGGAAGGTTTGTTACCGTTCATTCTTCGACACCTGAAGGAATGAAAAGGGCGATAGCCGCAGGCGTCCATTCGATAGAACATGGAAATGACGGAACGCCGGAAGTATTTGCGCTCATGAAGGAAAAGGGAATTGCATTATGTCCTACCCTTGCAGCCAGTGAAGCCATTGCGCATTATTACCTCCATTGGACAAAAGGAAAAGACCGCGATCCGCAAATGATCATTGATAAGAAAAAAAGCTTTGCTGCAGCATTGAAAGCAGGGGTAACTATTTGTATGGGCGGGGATGTTGGCGTTTTTCCCCATGGCGACAATGCGCGTGAAATGGAAGACATGGTGGAGTATGGAATGAAACCGGTTGATGTGCTTCGTTCCGCAACATCCATCAACGCAGATGTGTTTGGTTATGGCGACAAAATAGGAAGAATCAAAAAAGGTTTGTTTGCTGATATTATTGCCGTAAATGGTGATCCTTCAACCAATATTCACCTCATCCGACAGGTTCGATTCATTATGAAGAATGGAACAATTTATAAGGAACCATAGGATGAAAAATGATGATGGATTAATTGAAACGGTGATAAGATACTAAGTAAAAAACTGCATTCACTGACAGGCATTCTGAAATGAAATAAGCTTGAAAACCTGTTTCGTTTTTTTCTTTCTTCAGTGAGGATGATTATTATCTTATAACCCGGAATATCCTGTTCCAGCGGATTCCCCGCTGACCATAGCTGAACCAGATCAGTGAGGCTTTTCCCACAACATGATCTTCCGGAACGAAGCCCCAGTAGCGGCTGTCCAGTGAATTGTGGCGGTTGTCTCCCATCATCCAATAATAATCCATCTTGAACGTATAGGTAGTGGCTGGCTGGCCGTTGATATAATATTTTCCGTCTTTAACTTCAAACTTATTTCCCTCGTACGTATCAATACAACGATGGTAGATCTGCACATTTTCAGGAGTCAGTTGGATCGTCGCTCCTTTTTTTGGAATCCATATCGGACCATAATCATCAACTGTCCATGTATTTTGATCATATGGGAATAAAAAGTCACCCTTATCATAATCGAGCAACGGCTGTGGTTGAATATTTTTAACCTGCGGAAGCATTTTCAATTGCAGTTTTTCCGCATCGCTCATACCGATTATATAGGCATTCGTGCCAGCCATCTGCACCTGGTTGGTATTTGGATCACCATTATCATGAATGCCCATGTTATTCAACTGGTCAGGATCAAGCGGAGCTGAAGTAGTGACCAAATAATTAAATTCATGATGCTCAGGTAAAGGTTGGGCAACTCCATTTATATAGATCACCCTGTTTTTAATTTGTAAAGTATCGCCTGCTATTGCTACACATCTTTTAATAAAGTTCTCTCTCTTGTCAACCGGGCGGGTAATGATCAAATCACCATATTGGTCAAGCACGCGTTGCCGGGCTTCCTGCTCTGAAATATGATCGGCCATCATCCGTCCCTGGATCTCCTGGTAATAAGTTATTTGTGATCCATGTTGCGCATCATTAATAAGTGTATCGTTTACAGGAAAATTAAATACCACCACATCTCCTCTTTTAACAGGTTTAGCAAACCAACGGATATAAGGTATGTGAATCCATTCTACATAAGATTTTGTGTTGGTGCCAATTATAGTATGATGCATGAAAGGCAAAGCCAGCGGTGTATTTGGCAAACGTGGGCCATAAGCAAATTTGCTCACAAACAGGAAATCATTCACCAGCAAAGTTTTTTCCATTGAAGGTGTAGGAATGGTATAAGCTTCAAAAACAAAAGTGCGTATAAGCGTAGCTGCTACAATGGCAAAAACAGCTGCGTCTACCCATTCCCGTATAACACCTTTTTTATAATTATCAACCACCAAAGAGCCTGCATATCTTTCCTGGTCAGAAAAACCGAGATAAGGAAAATAAATGAAAGGGAAAAAGACTGTCAGGAAATGATGCCACAAACCGAAGCGGCCGAAGTGCTCCACAAATTTTATGTTGATCCAGATGGTAATAAATTGTCCCGCGATGGGAATCAGTTGGAGAAAGAACCAAATTTTTTTCAGTTTCATTTTCTCTACCATGCACCAGGTGTTGTACAAAGGGATCAGCGCTTTCCATGGTGTGATGCCCGCCTTTTTAAACATTCCATATAAACCGATAAGAACAGCAACAGAAGCAATGATAAACAGAAGTAAACCTACACTCATGGATTAATTTTTTTAAAAGAAAACAAAAGTAGCATATAAAAATTCGTAATGAAAGAGTGGCCGAAAATACTTATCATTAGTTTAACAGAGAGAATTTTTTGTTGAAATGATACTCAGAAACTGAATGAATAGTTCATTCATAATAAACCTATTTTGAGAACGTGTTATTTGATTCGTTTACAAATTTATTCAGGCAACAGAAAAAATTAATTGGACGTGGTAAAAATCTTTCCAAGATTCACTCTTCATCCTCGCAACACAAAATAAAAATTTGCAGCAATTTGTTCGTTTACTGTTTTGCAAAAGTTACAGTGCAATCAAATTTATCTTCGCCTGCGCCCAATTCCTGTGCTGCTGCATTACTAACGACAGTGATCAAACCATCATTCTGGCTAATATCCGGAATTGCATCCAGCACCTTCGCAAAGACGCTTTTACCGTTCGCGTTGTTGATAATTTTTAGAATACTTCCTGCCACAGCATCATTGCTGAAACAATAAAACTTGCCGTCCTGCCATCCGCTGGTGGATTTGAATACACCTGCAGTTCCGGTTTTACTGGTTGTTGCAGCCATTGATATTTGTCTTTCGTATAAATTTTTAAAATAACCTTTACCGTCAGTATTGGCAACCGGCGTTATGTTTGACTGTGTTGGCGGTTGGATATTATTTTCGTTTGTTGAGGTTGTGGCAGGAATTGAATTTGACGAACTCGTTGAATTTTGAGAACCGGTTGTATTAGTTTGCGCCACATGCACCGGACTTTGAGGTGGTTCAGGTTTTGTTTCCGGTTGTTTTTCTACCTGAGTTTGTTGAGGCTGGTCCTGGACAGGTGCAGGTGTAATGGATACCGGTTGTTCATTTGCAAGTGGCGATTGCGCCTTATCCACTTTTAAAAAGCCGATGATTACAGGAGTACCCACACTCAAAGCGTCAGAAGTAAGATGGTTCCATTGTTTTAATGACGCCAAAGAGACTTTGTTATAATTGACGCCCAGCCTGTAAAGCGTTTCCCCTGAGGTTACCGTATGATAAACGGGAATGAGCGCTTCATTTGCCTGTGCTACTTCCTGCTGCGTAAAATTATTTTTGGTTAAAGGAATTTTCAGATGCTGTCCTATGTTCAGGCCGCTGGCAAAATGCAGGTGATTGTAGGTAGCAATTTCTTTTGGGCTTACATTGAACATTCTTCCAACACTGTAAAAATTCTCTTTCGGCGTTACAGTATGTTCGACGTAAATATTTTGTCCCGTTCCTCTTATTTCAAGCTTCTGCTGAGCCCATAAAAAATTACTTGCAATGAATGAAAAAATAACAAGCGTCAATCTTTTATACATATTGAGCATTTTTTAGTTAGTAAAAGTATCCCGCCACGGATGTGCAAAAATATCTATTCTGAGGTCTCATAACTCTTCAGTGAAGTTAAAATTTTAATGCGATTAGTATTAAAAAATTATTGAAAATCAACAAAGTGCCAAACTAACGGTAACTATAAACGCTGTTGCCACAATAGGGACATTTCATTTTTCCATGATTGAAAATCGCCGTTCAAAATCTCCTCCCGTGCCTGGGTGACAACATGAAGATAAAATGCAAGATTATGAATGCTAGCAATCTCCATCGCTAATATTTCCTTTGATTTAAAAAGGTGGCGCAGGTAAGCTTTACTATAAAAGTTGCTCACTTCACAATCAATTCCATCGTCGATGGGTGAAAAGTCTTTTTCCCATTTTTTATTGTCGATGTTGATGATTCCCTTGCTTGTAAACAACATTGCATTGCGTCCGTTTCTTGTTGGCATCACGCAATCAAACATGTCAACGCCAAGTGAAATGCATTCCAAAATATTCCAGGGTGTTCCCACTCCCATCAAATAACGTGGTTTATCCCCGGGAAGATTTTCGCAGCACAACGCACATATTTCGTACATTTTTTCTGTTGGTTCGCCCACGCTTAATCCTCCTATTGCATTGCCGGTTGCTTCCTTTGAAGAAACATATTCACAAGACATTTTTCTCAAATCATGATGAATGCCACCCTGAACAATAGGAAATAAATTTTGCGTATAACCGTATTTATTTTCAGTTGAATTGAATCGTTCAAAACACCTGTCAAGCCAGCGGTTCGTAAGTTCCAGTGATTTTTTTGCATAATGATATTCGCTTGCACCGGGCGGGCATTCATCAAAAGCCATGATAATATCGCCTCCGATCGTCCTTTGTATGTCCATTACTTTTTCTGGCGAAAAAAGATGCCTGCTTCCATCAATGTGACTTTGAAAAACTGCTCCTTCTTCTGTCAATTTGCGTGTGCCGCTTAAAGAGAAAACCTGGTAGCCTCCGCTATCCGTGAGTATCGACTTATTCCAGTTCGTGAATCGGTGCAAACCGCCTGCCGCTTCAAGTACTTCCAATCCGGGCCGCAGGTATAAATGATAAGTGTTGCCTAAAATAATTTGCGCATGAACATCATTATGCAATTGCTGTTGTGTGACAGCCTTCACGCTTCCCACTGTTCCGACAGGCATAAAAATGGGCGTCAGAATTTCTCCATGATCGGTTGTGATCTTACCCGCTCGCGCTTTTGTTGCCTTATCCGTATGGTACAATTCAAATTGTAATGCGGCCATTAAAAATAATTATTTTGAAAGGTGGCAAAGATAGCTTTCAAAAAAATAATGGTATGGTTACAACTTCTTAATATTATTTTTTGCACCAATGAATATCGCGAGTATGTTTGCATTCAAATGAAACTGGCTGAATTATTAACTGACCCGGGAAAATTGATCTTCCTGGCTTTTTGTATAATCACTTTTATACAATTATTCTATTATTTATTTTTCTTTTTAAGACTCGCACTTTTCAAAGTAAGATCTAAAAATGTTTCGCAGACGCATCCTGTTTCTGTAATAATTTGTGCAAGAGATGAAGCAGCCAATCTTGTAAAAAATCTTCCGGGATCGCTGGTGCAAAAATACAAGACGACCCACGAAGTAATTGTGATCGATGATAATTCCCTGGACGAAAGCAAATACATTATTGAAGAATTCCAGCGAAAATTCAGGCAGTTGCAATTTGTACAACTGAAGCAGGAAGCGCGGTTCATTCCCGGCAAAAAATTTCCTTTAAGTGTGGGAATTAAAACGGCAAAACACGAAATTGTTTTGCTTACCGATGCAGATTGCGTGCCTGCCTCAGAATTCTGGATAGAAAAAATGCAGGAAGGTTTTAATGACGGAATTGAAATCGTTTTGGGTTATGGCGCAATGCACAAAACAAAAGGCTTTTTGAATAAACTCATCCGGTGGGAAACCTTTCACACCGCGTTGCAATATTTATCTTATGCAAAAAGCGGCATTCCTTACATGGGTGTTGGCCGGAACCTGAGTTATAAAAAGTCGGTCTTTTTCAGGCATAAAGGTTTTTCTGCTCACAATCATTTGCCTGGCGGCGATGATGATCTTTTTATCAATAAGGCGGCGAATAAAAAAAATACGACGATCATTTTGGATAAAGATGCTTTTACATTGACCGCTGCTCCAAAAACATGGAAACAATGGATCAAACAAAAACGCCGGCATTATACAACCAGCAAATACTACAAAGCAGGACACAAGTTTTTACTTGGATTATATGCTTTCTCACTTTTTTTATTTTATCCGCTCTTGATTGCTTCAGTCTTTGTTTTTGACTGGCGATGGGCGCTTGCTGTTTTTGGCCTGCGGCTGGTTGTGCAGGCATTTGTATTATTCAAAACCACGCGCAAGCTCGATGAAAAAGACTTGTTTGCATGGTTTGTATTTTTCGATGTATGGATGTTTTTTTATTACCTCATCTTCTCAACCTCACTGTTTAAGAAGCCGGCTAAAAAATGGAAATAGGCAGGATATGTGTATTAATTGATTCCGCAGTTTCATTGATTGCAGAAAAAGAATTTGCGTAATTTGTTGGTTCACTAAATTTCCAAAGATCAAACTTAATCACATGAATAAATGGAATAATTGGATATGTCTATTTGCAATTATTTTTTGTTTTTCTTGTAACAATTCTAAAAAAGCTGGAAAGTCGCATGCAATAAATAATTCTGACAGAACAGCGGACGATTCTCTATTAACAACAATTCAATATCAAACCTTCAAATATTTTTGGGATGGCGCAGAACCCAACAGTGGCATGGCGCCGGAAAGAATTAATGTAAACGGTATCTATCCTGAAAATGATAAAGACGTGGTTACAACCGGCGGCAGTGGTTTTGGAGTGATGGCGATTCTTACAGGCATTCATCGGGGTTTTATTACAAGAAAAGAAGGGGAAGAACGATTAGAAAAAATAGTTGCTTTTCTTGAAAAAGCAGATCGTTTTCATGGCGCATGGTCACATTGGTTGTATGGACCTACAGGCAAGGTAAAACCGTTTAGCAAAAAAGATGATGGAGGAGATTTGGTAGAAACAGCTTATATGATGGAAGGTCTATTGAGCGCAAGGCAGTTTTTTAAAAATGGAAATGAAAGAGAAAGAACACTTGCTGTGCGAATTGATTCATTATGGAAAGAAGTTGACTGGAACTGGTACCGGAATGGACAAAATGTTCTTTACTGGCATTGGAGTCCTGACTATGGCTGGCAGATGAATTTTCCTGTACATGGGTATAATGAGTGCCTCATTTTATACATCCTTGCCGCCTCATCTCCGACTCATGGTGTTCCTGCCGTAGTTTATCACGAAGGATGGGCACAAAACGGCAAAATAAAATCACCTTCAGAACATTTCGGGTACGGCTTACAGTTATATCACCAGGGAGCACCGAATGGAGGTCCTTTATTCTGGGCTCATTATTCTTACCTTGGCCTGGATCCGCATGGTTTAAAAGATCAGTATGCTGATTATTGGAAAGAAAATACAGATCAAACATTGATCAATTATACATGGTGTGTAAAAAATCCAAAGAATTTTGTTGGTTATGGTCCGGATAATTGGGGCCTCACAGCAAGCTATTCTTTAAAAGGGTATTCCGGACATGCACCTTCTGAAGAGCGTGATTTAGGGGTCATTTCCCCAACCGCGGCTATTTCTTCAATTCCTTATACACCGGAAAAATCATTGGCCGCCATGAGGCATTGGTTTACAGATTCGCAATTGAAAGAAAAGCTTTGGGGACCTTACGGCTTTTATGATGCCTTCAGCGAAACCGCAAACTGGTATCCCCAAAAATATTTGGCAATAGACCAGGGACCTGAAGTAGTGATGATAGAAAATTACCGTAGTGGTTTGATCTGGAAATTATTTATGAGTTGCGCTGAAGTGCAGCAAGGATTGAAAAAATTAGGATTTGAAAGTCCATATTTAAAGAAATAATATCACGAATTTTCCTAGTGCCACAGAAATAAAACCGCACAATTCACAAGTGTAATTTTAGAAAATCAAACGCCAATCAAAATAAAAATATGCGAAATTCCTGGCTTTACTGGTAATATATGCATAAAAAAAATCCCTTCGCATTGCTGCAAAGGGATCGGTATACTTTGCGGGAAATGAATTAATAACCCATATCCATTCCGCCCATTCCGCCGCCCATTGGAGGCATTGCGGGTTTTTCTTTTTCGGGTTTATCAGCAACAACACATTCAGTTGTCAATAACATTCCGGCAATAGAAGCGGCATTTTCAAGAGCGATCCTGGTAACTTTTGTAGGATCGATAACACCGGCAGAAAGTAAATTTTCATAAACTTCTGTACGTGCGTTGAAGCCATAATCTCCTTTGCCTTCTTTGATCTTCTGAACTACGATGCTTCCTTCAATTCCGCTGTTAACAACGATTTGGCGAACAGGTTCTTCAACAGCACGTTTGATGATCTGGATACCTGTTGTTTCATCAGCGTTGGCTCCCTGGAGTTTATCCAATGATTGAATAGCACGAACGTAAGCAACCCCACCACCAGGAATGATTCCTTCTTCAACGGCAGCTCTTGTTGCATGAAGTGCATCGTCAACGCGATCTTTCTTTTCTTTCATTTCCACTTCAGAAGCAGCACCTATGTACAACACAGCCACACCGCCACTTAATTTAGCAAGGCGTTCCTGTAATTTTTCTTTGTCGTAATCCGAAGTAGTTGTTTCGATCTGCGCTTTGATCTGGTTAACACGTGCCGTGATGTCTTTCTTATCTCCTTTACCACCAACAATGGTTGTGTTGTCTTTATCAATTGTGATGGAAGCGGCTTCACCCAAAGCGTTGATGTCAACACCTTCCAGTTTGTAGCCCTGTTCTTCGCTTATAACAGTTCCGTTGGTCAGAATGGCAATATCCTGCAACATTTCTTTCCTGCGGTCGCCAAAGCCCGGAGCTTTTACAGCAGCCACTTTCAACACACCTTTCAGTTTGTTTACGATCAATGCAGCCAACGCTTCACCTTCCAGGTCTTCAGAAATGATCAACAAAGGACGACCGCTTTGAGCCACTTTTTCCAGGATGTGAAGAATATCTTTCATGGAAGAAATCTTCTTATCGTAAATAAGTATATAAGGGTTTTCAAGTTCTACCTGCATTTTTTCGCTGTTGGTAACGAAGTAAGGAGAAACATATCCCCTGTCGAATTGCATACCCTCAACCACGTCAACAGTAGTTTCTGTTCCTTTTGCTTCTTCAACAGTGATCACGCCTTCTTTTCCAACTTTTTTCATTGCTTCTGCAATCAAAGTTCCGATAGATTCTTCGTTGTTTGCTGAAATTGAAGCCACCTGCTGGATCTTGTCATTGTCGTTTCCAACAGTCACTGATTGCTTTTTCAAATTTTCAACGATTGCAGCAACTGCTTTGTCGATACCACGTTTCAGATCCATTGGATTTGCCCCGGCAGCAACGTTACGTAAACCTTCGCTGATGATTGATTGAGCCAAAACGGTAGCAGTGGTTGTACCGTCACCGGCGATGTCAGCAGTTTTTGAAGCAACTTCTTTCACCATCTGTGCACCCATATTTTCAATCGGATCTTCCAGTTCAATTTCTTTGGCAACGGTTACACCATCTTTGGTAACCTGTGGAGCGCCAAATTTTTTCTCAATCACTACGTTTCTGCCTTTTGGCCCAAGCGTTACTTTAACCGCGTTGGCAAGTGTATCAACGCCCTTCTTCATTCTGTTACGGGCATCAATGTCAAATAATATTTGTTTAGCCATAATATTTGTTTTTCGTTTTTTTGTGTAAATGAATTAACTAATTTTCATTAAGATGTCAGAAGAGCGCATGATGAGGTAATCTTCACCATCGATGCTGATTTCTGTTCCACCATATTTTCCATACATAACTGTATCTCCTTCCTTCACCTGCATAGGAATGAGATTGCCGGTTTGCTCAGCATATTTTCCTTTTCCAACAGCCACTACAGTTCCTCTCTGGGGTTTTTCCTTAGCTGTGTCAGGAATAATAATTCCACCGGCGGTTTTTTCTTCAGCCGCGTTCGGTTTAACCAGAACTCTGTCGTCGAAGAGCTCAAAAGTTTGTTTTGCCATAATTGTTAAATTTATTTAATTTATTATTTGGGTTGCAAATGTACACGAATAATTGTACCAAAGACTTATATCAGTTTTGTTGGCAGGAAAATGCAACTTGCTGTCAGTTTTTTTGTGAAAAAAATCCGTCAAAATTTCATTTGAGGTTCTGCAGTTTTTAGGAAGTGGTTACGCAATTATCATAAAAACACAAATGCTAATCAAGGTGCGTCAGGAAGTTTCCATTGCCTGCGCAACTCCTCATATTGTTTTCCGGGAAGCCTTGGATTTTCATAATGACCTTTATTGATTTCTGGCGAAACGCTTCATAAAGGGTGACAGCACAGGCAACAGAAATGTTCAATGATTTAATAATACCAACCTGCGGTATAATAAATTCTCCATCCGCATATTTCCGAATGTGATCACTTACGCCAAAAGTTTCATTGCCAAATACCAAGGCCATCGAAGCGGTAAGATCCATTGAATAAAGATCAGCGGAATTTTCACCCAAATGGGAAACGAATAATTTCTCATACTTTTCCTTCACTTCTTTGAAACATTCTTCTGCATTATCAAACTGGTGAACCGACAACCATTCCGCAGCGGTAGAAGAACTTCTGTAACCCCATTTCTTATGTGGCGGAATCCTGTCATTTAAAATATAAACATCCTGTATACCCACAGCATCACAGGTGCGCATCACAGCAGAAACATTATGCGGATCAAAAACATTTTCCAGGACTACAGTCAGGTCAGGTTGACGATGATTTAAGACGGAAGTAAGCCTGTTGAAGCGTTGAGGGGTCATTTTATTGATCAGATTTTTAAGCAAGTAATTTTCAGCGCACAAATTTGCAAAATGAAAAAGAGGAAAAATGGAGCTGAAATTATAATATAAATTGAGGCTGTAAAATAAACTGTGTCAAAGTTCAAACGATTTAAGAACTTTAAAACACAGTTTACAAAATGCAAAAGAAAAAAGAAGCCTTCGATTACGAAGCACTTAAAAAGAAGACCTTGGAGCAACTTCGCTCGGGCAA
>DASTXM010000006.1:0-10613 GCA_035765495.1 Hanamia sp. | reverse complement strand
CAGTTTTACTTTTTCCAGGTCTTTTCTTGCCGGTGCCGTAAACATCTCGCCATCTTCATTAAACCTGGAGCCATGACAAGGGCATTCCCACATTTTTTCAGCAGTATTCCAGGCTACGGTGCAATTGATATGGGTGCATGCCGGATTTACTGAGTGCAATATTCCATTCTCATCCCTGTACATGGCGATCGTTTGATCTTCAAATTTTACCAGTTTTGCTTGCCCGCTTTTGATCTCATCGGGTTCTTCAATTTTTTCTTTTGGAAATAATTTTTCTATAAAATTTTCAGTGACGCCGGATGCATTTTCTATAAAATTTTCAAAACCGGCAACAGGTTCAATTCGTGAAGGTTTGAATACTTGTTCCCATTCACTTTTGCCTTTTACGATCAGATCAGTAAGGATTTTTGCGGCAATCTGGCTATAAGTAATTCCATTGCCACCAAAGCCTGTGGCAACGAAAACAGTTTTAGGATTGCCTGGTAAATGGCCGATATAAGGCAATCCATCAGCCGGTTCAAAATATTGTGACGACCATTTATAAGCTACATTTTCAACATCAAAATGTTTGCGTATATAAAGCTCCAGCCTTTCAAAACAGTTCTCAGTGTCTTTTACTTCCGCCGTTCTGTGATCTTCTCCGCCGGCGATAAAATATTTTATCCCGTCCGTTTCCTGTGTTCTGTAATAATGATAAGGATCATGCAGGTCGTAGCATAATTCCTCCGGATAATTTCCCTTTAAAGTTACTGCCATTGCATAACTCCGGTATGGAGCGCATCTGAAATGGAGAATATTTACACCCGGCGGAATATGAGTGGCATACACAAGGTTGCGTGCTGTAAAGTTTCCACACGAAGCAGTTACATTCAAAATGTCCTTTTCCTTTTGTTCTACGTTTGTAACGCGGCAATGTTGTAAGATCCGACCTCCTGCATCTTCGAAAGCTTTTGCAAGTGCGTAAACATATTTTGTGGGATGAATTTGTGCCTGGCGTTTGAAAACCAATGCCTTTTCAAAATCAACCGGAACAGGAATTGTGTCTGAATAAGCGACATCACATCCGGCTCTATTGGAAGCTTCAAAAGCCTCTTCCAACTGCTGCGTTTGATTTTTATTGGTTGAAAATAAGTAGCCCTGTTTTTCTTCAAATTCACAATCAATCCCATATTTTTTTACATTCTCTTCCACGATATTGATCGCTTCCATGGCCGCTGCCAATACAAATTTTGTATTTTCTTCTCCAAACTTTTTCTCTATTTCAGCATAGGTGAGATCCAAAATAGTGTTCAGATGGGCAGTGGTTCCTGAAGTGGTTCCAAAAGCGAGATTTTTGGCCTCCAGCAAAAGACATTTTTTTCCTGCTTCCTGCAGCAACAAAGCCGTTGTTATTCCCGTAATCCCTCCGCCAACAATTATTACATCATAAATGATATCAGAGTTTTCAAATTTTTTTGAAATATAATCAGGCATATTCATCTGCCATAAACTTTTGGTTGCGCTGTCTCTTTGCATGGCTGCTTTTTTTGAAAAAATTATAAAAAAGTATGCCGCATTTTATGTTTGACGTTAACTGCTACTATTCCTAAACCTCTAACAGCCGGTTTATGTCACTTTACAATACTTTTTTTAGCTGATCGAATTCATACTCAGAATAAACGTCTTTGCTCATTCAGCCAATAGCGAACAACAATCATATTGTTGTTACAAAGTAAAAAAATGGATTAGGGCTAATGTCTATTGGATTTTGATAATAAAAAGATTCGAAGGAATGAAGATAGTAGCAAACAGGAAGGCGTCTGTTCACAAGGATTTATTTTGGCAAGAGAAAACCCAAGGCAAAACTTGATCTTATACCACTTAATAAAGCCTTCAAAAAATAATAACTCATAAAGCGTGTTGGATCCCGGTCATAGCTGATCTTTCCCGTGCGCCTTGACACATTCATACTTTTATCTTTGTTTTTAGGAATGATCAAATGCTTTAAAAAAAATGAGGGCACTTTTGCTATTTTTTTCTTTCCTCTTTTTGATGTCAATTTATCTATAACCAGATTATGATACTCGCCTATAATTTCACCGGTAGCTTTTTTTTCTGTTGCAGTAAAATGAAAGTCAAGTTCATTTAGCAAGCCCGATTCAATATGAAATTTACCGAGATTTTCAGCTGAGGAATTCAATTTACTAAGATCCAGACCTCTTATAAAGCCTTTTATATAACTTGTGTTTCCTTTAAACGACAAACGGATATTTGCCTGAATTGTACCGGCATCCATGAGAACACCTTTTACATTCATGTCTGAATAAGAAGGATCATTTTTATAAGGATGATTGAGAACGGGAGACATCGTCAGATTCATTTTTCCTATTTTCAGTATGCCTGATTGCGTGCCATCTTTTGGAAACTCTTCGTACAGAACATTTGAATTATTTAACCTGAATGTATGAATACGTACCTGGTAAGGTATTTTTTTCAAATAATCGTTAATCATCGGCTCTTTTTTTAATGGGCGCGGTAAACGCCTGTCCCGGAAAATATAAAAATGACTGCCATTAATAATTACCTTATCTGCAAATAGCTTTTTATGAATTAACTGGCCAATATCCAATTTAAGAAATTCAATATGGCCAATAGTAGCTTCTATCCTGTCGGCCTGGTGTCCCAGTTTTTTGTCAAATTCGAATTTGCTGTATTGGGGAATTAATTGAATAGAATCAATCCGCAATAATTCTTTTCTGGTATCAGCTAAAAGCCCTTTAATATGAATTCTATAATAAACATTGGAAAGGGAGTAATTTATATCTGATAAATTACATTGAATAGCGCTAAAGTGAAAAGAACTATTAGCAGATTGCCTTGAGTTACTTATTCCCGCGCCCTCAACTGCTAAATCACCTTTCAATAATAACCTGCCATGAAGCAATATTCGCATCTGTGATAAACTAATTTTTTTGAATGACAGGTTTTTAAAGGGACCAGGCAAATCAGGCAACTCTTTTATGATCTCATCATTTTTTTTATCAGCCGAAAAGGAAGTCAGTTTAATTTCTGGCCTTACAAATTTTAGCTCATTCATAAAAATACGATTACCGGTAAAATGAACTCCTGTCAGCAGGAGCAGCGGGCAAAGAACGGATTGTCGGTACAGATGCTTTGTATCAAACATCCTTAACCCCTTTAGTTTAACCGATAAAAAATCGGGTTTTGAAGAGGGCTCAGTTGATTTTTCAGTTGATAACAGGTCACGAATATTGATCTTGCTGATTTTTACTGATTCTATATTCAAGGCAAATCCGCCTAACGAACTTGTATTATTTGGCGTTACTTTATTGTTATTGAGAGGAGCCATTTGTAAAGAATCAGCTTGCACAATTTCCTTCTTACTATCAATTATTACATCTTTCAGTAAAATAACCCGGTGAGCATGAAAGACAGGATAAGCAAATTGTGAAAAAGTACCCCTGATATTGTCCAAATGAAAAGTCGCCGGATTGTTTAAAAGAAATTGCACACTTTCCAGGGTAATATTTCCTTTTAGCATCAATTTATTATAACTGTCTGATTGAAGCCACGTATCCATTTTTTCGAATTGTATCCTATCGATGGCTATTTTTTTAAAAGGAATATTTAGATGTCCCAATACTGCTTTTGCTGAATCATTTTTATTAAATAAGAACTGATCTAAAATTATTTTAGAAGGTCCGATACTTACCGTTTTTACTACAAGTTGTTGACCTTTGATGATTTTAAAAAGATTGATTCCTGTCAAACCTACTTGTGAACAATAAAAAGAATGCTGATGCGGGCCGGCGACCGGAACCAGAAATAAATGAAGGTCAGAGATGGAAACTGTAGCGTTGAATAGATCAACATCGACAGAAGAAAATTGAGTATGTATTTTTGGTGAAAGGTTTTTTAATGTGTTTCCGATTTTCTTTTCAATTATTGATGTAAGAATATGAGCGCCCGTCAGAAATATAAAAACAAGTGCTAGCAGAGAAACCAATACTTTCAGCCATTTTTTCCTTTTCTCCATGATTCATTCTTTAAAAACCACTCTTAAAAAACGTGTGGTCAATTGATAAAGTTGCTTTCGTTATTTCTTTACAACCTTGTGAATACGGGAGCAGGGTATACATTGTAAGCAGAAAAATAGGATCTGCTTTGTATTGCGCATAACTGAAAAATGACAAGGAAAATCAAGATTTCTTTACAATTGAAAAATTAACTTAAATGTTATTCATAAAACAATCTTTATGGCAACCGTATCATTTGTTTAACCGATACAAAATTTCATCAGGATAAAAGACGATTATTTCTTTTATTCCTTAACGATAATTTTTCTAACAAAAAACATGTAACCATGAAAAATTTACTTTTGATAATGGCTATTTCAGTTTTTGCCATTTCGACAAATGCACAGGATACCACTATGATGAACAGGCAAAACACTTCTATGGTATCGGCAAGCAATACGTATCCTTCCGGCAACAAAGCTTTCATTACGAGTATTGGCATCGAACCTTCCATACCATTTGGCCATTTCAACAGATATTCCGGTTTTGGCTTTGGTGGTTCATTACAGGGTGAATTAAAACCAGGTAAAGTGGGAATTACTTTAAGTATCGGCTATATTGATTATTTTGGCAAATCGCTGGATACTGTGAAATATTCTGATTTCAAATATTGGCCGGTATTGGCAGGGCTTAAATTTTACTTATCAAAAAGTGCATATATTCATCCTCAAGCCGGGGCAGGGTTCGGCAGCAAAGGGTTGGGTACCAGTTTTTGGTATGGAGCAGGTATAGGCTGTAACCTTAGCAAGGCTATTGATGCTGAACTTAAATATACAGGCTGGAAACAAAATACCATAAGTACAAATTCTACAAGCGGTGGAGTATATGGAGGAGGAACAACTGGGGGATCTGGAGGAACCGGAGGGGGTTATGGCGGCCATTATCCAACAATTGGTCTTCGCCTTGCCTATAATTTTTAATCTTTTTTAGCCTATTGAAATTGCAAAGTAAGGTGACAATCCCGGCCTCGCCGGGTTTGTTCATCTACCTCAAAACTTCCTACGTGATATATTGATAGAACTTGTTTTAATTCGAAATAGATACCACCAGAGATAAATATAATTTATGTACTCAAATGGTAATAAAACTACCAGGGTTTTACCCTGCTGAAAATCCCCCTCATTTAAAAATTCCTTATTTTTCAGCCCGATTACCAGATAACTGTCCTAAACAAAATGCGGATAAGGCCATTGCCAGATCCCTTACTGCTATATCATAATAGGTACCACTTATCAAAACAATAGAAATACAAAACAACCAGGCCGCAACAATATACGCACCAACGCGTGGGATAGTGAATACAAGTATGCCTGCGATAATTTCTATTACCCCCACAATCATCATAAAAGTATGGGGAGCAAAAGGAATGTAGTTCTTTAACGGGCCTAAATATTTTTCCCAATTGGTAAGAAGATTAAAAAACTTATCCAGTCCCGCAAGAATAGGAATAAGCCCAAAAACATACATCAGGATTTTTCTGACAGTGTTTGCTTTTGAATTGACATTGAATGTTTCCATGATCTAAATTTTTATAAAAAAGAATAAAAGATGATTATCGCATATTTCTTTGTTCATAAAGATTCCTTTTGCCCCGACAGCGCCGTTGAATCAGTTGGTAAGCACTCTGGATGGGGTATAACTATATGAAGATCAACATTGCTTAACATGCTGAAGAAATTACCGATAAGTCTTCCAGGCATGGAGAAATTTCGAAATATCATGAAGGTCGCTTTTGGAAATTTCATCTTTTTTAAAAGAAGGCATTACACCCAATCCATGTCTCATTTGAAATCTTTTTATAAATCCAGGTGCGGCATTCCCGTTTATCGAAGGTCCCAGTCCACCTCCACCACCGGGGTGGCATTTGTTGCAATTCGCCATAAAAACTTTCTGTCCATTTAGTACGTGTTTATTTTTGGGTACGAAATTCTGTTGTGTAATATCTTGCCCTCTTCGTACAGAGCATGAATTTAATGTGTACGAAAAAATAATAATCGCAAAAGCACCAACCCATGTACATGGCTTGTTCATAAAATTATTTTTTAGTTATTTTCCAGATCATACCTGTTTTAGTTTGCGGATGGGATCCTTTATCATCGGTTTTTAAAATACCAAAATCGACAACATAGAGAGCTGTACCCGGTTTATCAAACTTCACAGAAACAGGCCTTTCCAGGCCGCCTTTTTTAAGCCATGATGCAGGACCATTCCTTTTACCTTTGTTAGAGGCAAATTCATTAATAACACCGTTATCAATATTTACCCTTACAATTTTATATCCAACGGGAAAGAGCACTTTTCCTGCTCCGGGTGGCATGTCACCAAACTGGGCCACAAAAGCTTCCCCGGTATAACCAAAATCAGGGTTTCTGGAAAAATCAAAACCATCAGAAGATGAATGAACCGCAAAAATGGCTGTAGGCTTTGGTGGATCATTAGGATATTTTTGAAGCAGTGGTTTCACAGGGTCTTTTCCCGGAGTTTTAAACTCTTCATCTCCCTGTATAGCCTTACCTGCCGAGAAATCGGGCCAGCCATACCAAAGTCCTTTTTTAATTTCCCACAATACATCGCCTGCTCCCCATACAGGCCGGCTACCTCTTGAATCAAAACCATTTTCTGTAACAAACAACCTCCCGTCAGGAGATAAGGCAAGGCCAAACGGATTTCGAAATCCCCAGCTCACCAATTCTGGTTGTCCTCCGGCAACCGGAATTCTGAGAATGGAACCGGTGCAGGGAATCTCACCTTTTATTACCTGCCCGGCAGTAGTAGAAGTTCCGAACGGAACGTAAGCACCGGTGGTAACTTTGCTGCCTGAATCTTTTGAAAATACATTCTTTGAAGTATAATTTTGACCTGTAAGAGTAATGTCGCCACAGGGAATATCATGAAAATCTTTCTTCCTCAATAACCAGCCGAAAGTGGCATTATCTGTTCCTACCACCGCTGAATTGGTAGCGCTGCCCTGTCCAAAATAAATGTAGCCATCTTTTATAACAGGGCCATTAGTATGATGATCGCCCATAGTAGGTAGGTTAGAAACCAATGGAGTTATCGTTCCATCTTTCGTTATTTTTAAAATCCTTCCTCCATCCATTTCTCCTCCTTCTGCTACATAAAAAGCTCCATCATACCATGTAATTCCTGTCCAGGGACCATTGTTCGTTCCTTTTGCAATTAAAGTAGTTTTGTTACCATCCACTCTGAATAATTTCGGTTCACTGAACGATTCTCCATAAGAATAACCCGATTCAATAACATACAGGTTGTTCTCATCATCAAAAGCTACTGCTGTCGGAAAAGTAAGGCCTGATATTACCGGTTCAATTTGATATCCCGCTTGTAGTGCAATATCTGAAGGATTGATTGTTCTTGGAGGAATTACTCCAATCTGGCCTCCTCCCTTTGAAGCACGCATCCGGAAACAACTTGCATTTATCAGCGGGAAAAGCAGGAAAGCAAGGAATAGAAAAGAATTCCTTATCCATGAAAAAGTAGAATGAGAATTGTAGTAAATATTCATGTAATAGTTATTTAATGGTCACTGTAATTCACTTTTTCAAATTTCCAAAGCAATGGGGATTCAGGCCGAAGCGCCAGGGTAATCATTGATGCAACTAAAATTGAACTTGTGCTGCCTGTTTAAAAGAAATCTCGGAAAAAAAATACTATCAAAACAATTGCCATAAAAAATTAATACATAAAAAATATTGATTTTATAAAAAAGCTGATCTGGTGTGTATAATCTTCTACTACCTCTTTCTGATACAGGAATTATTTGTAACTCTTTTTCTTTTTTAAACTCTATTGATAAGAAAGAATTTGATTTTCAATAGAATTGAACTGAAGGCAATTAAAAATAAGACAGATGAAAAGTAATAATGAATTTAGTAAAGGTGTGGGTGCATTTGGTGCAGTCCTGGGCAAAGGTTTGATCGCTGGTCTGGTTGGCACTGCTGCTATCACTCTTTCCCAAACAATAGAAAGAAAGATCACCGGCAAGCCAACAAGTTTTGCACCCGGTGATGCTGCATCAAAAGCATTGGATATTGAAGCTTCTAAAATGGAAGCAAGGAAAAAGTTTTCTGATGAAGTAAACTGGGTTTATGGTACCAGTTGGGGGTCGGCGCGGGGGATATTATCACTTGTAGGATTAAAAGGATTTCCTGCAACAGCCATTCATTGGGCTGCTATATTTTATACTGCAATTACCATAGAGCCGGATTTTGAAGTAGCACCACCGATCAACGAATGGAGCAAAAAAGATCTCGCCTTGTTCGCACTTCATCATGTAATCTATGCTGCTACAACCGGATTTGTTTTTGATGCGATCAATGATAATAACAATGATGCGAAAGAAGAGTAATTTTTGACGTAAACCAACAAAAAATAGCAATTTGTAATGACCTCTAATTCTACGATACCTCCTGGTGCTCCCGGAATACCAGGTGCCTGGACGTCAAGTTCGAAATCAGGGATAGGCAAATCAGTTAATTCGAATTCTTATCTTGCCTTTACGATCGGGCACGGTATTTTGAATGAAGTTTTTTATCCAAGGGAGGATATAGCTTGCCTGAGGGACATGGAATTTCTGGTAACAGATGGAAATCAGTTTTTCTCAGAAGAAAAAAGGGATACTGATCATTCTATAAACTGGATAAAAGAAGGGGTTCCTGCTTTTCATATCCTTAATACCTGCAAACAAGGAAGATACTGCATAGAAAAAGAAATTATATCAGATCCGCTTCGTGATACCGTTCTTCAGCAAATTATTTTTACGGCCTCTCACAAATATTCCTGGCCGCAATGTAATTTATATGTGTTGTTGTCGCCGCATATTAATAATAATGGCGCGGCAAATAATGGGTGGAAAGGTTTTTATCACGGAATACCCATGTTGTTTGCCCACCGTGATAATACTTCACTTGCATTAGCCTGCTCATATGGCTATTTAAAATGTTCCGTAGGATATGTTGGAGTTTCAGATGGCTATACCGATTTGAAGCAGCATCATAAAATGGAATGGGAGTATGAAAAAGCAGATAACGGGAATATTGCCCTGACCGCTCAAATTGATTGTGCAGAAAGCAAAAAAATAGTGCTGGCGCTTGGTTTTGGAAGCACCCCTGAAGATGCTGCCAACCAGGCATGGTCCAGTATTTTGGATGGGTTTGATCTGGCCCGTGAAAGATACATTTATGAATGGCAAAAGTGGCAAAGATTATTGAAGAATATAAAATCAGATAGAAATACAGTGGGAAGGAATTTCAGATCAAGCGCGGCTGTATTACGGGTGCATGATTCCAAAAAATTTCCCGGTGGAATTATTGCCAGTCTTTCTATACCATGGGGAAATCAAAAAGGCGACGGAGACCTTGGTGGTTATCATCTTGTCTGGCCAAGAGATTTGGCATTAAGCTCAGGGGGATTCCTGGAATTAGAAACAGAAGATAATTTATTACGGGTTCTTAATTATTTAATGTCAACCCAGAAATCCGATGGTAGCTGGGCCCAGAACATGTGGCTGGAAGGTACACCTTACTGGAACGGAATTCAGATGGATCAGATAGCACTTGCTATCTTGCTGGTAGATAGCGCCTGTAGTCAGAATTTTCTGAACAAAGAAAGGATCAGCCGGTATTGGCCGGTTGTTAGAAAGGCCATCATTTACCTGATTAAAAATGGCCCTTCAACCGAACAGGACAGATGGGAAGAAGAATCAGGATTAACCCCGTTTACGCTTGCTGCTGAAATTGCCGCTCTATTGGCAGGGGCCGCACTCGCAGAAACAAATGGTGAAAAAGAAGTTGCGCAATATTGCAGGGAAACAGCTGATTATTGGAATGCTAATATTGAACGCTGGCTTTATGTAACAGATACAACGATATCAAAAGAAATGGGTGTAGAGGGTTATTACATAAGAATCAATCCTTCCGGATTGCCGGCAAATGAAATAAAGGGACAATATCTGAATCTTAAGAATCATGAAGGCGAGGAGGGAAATATTTTACTAGGTGACCTGGTTTGTGTGGATGCGATTGCCTTAGTAAGATTCGGTTTGCGCGCGGCTGATGATCCCCATATTTTAAATACCATTAAAGTTATTGATGCAAAATTGAAAGTTGAAACACCTTCAGGACCTTGCTGGCACCGTTATACAAAAGATGGATACGGAGAGGATCAAAACGGAAACTTTTCATCGACAAACGGTATAGGCAGAGCCTGGCCCTTACTGACAGGTGAAAGAGGTCATTATGAAATTGCAGCGGGAAGGATAGATCAGGCAAAAAAATTATTAAGAGCAATGGAATCATTTTCCAACAATTCATTATTGCCTGAACAAATCTGGGATGCTACGGATATTCCTGAGAAAGGATTGTTTTTTGGAAAGCATTCTGGTTCGGCAATGCCATTAACATGGGCACATGCAGAGTATATCAAATTATGTAGTTCTATAAAAAAGAAAAAGATCTGCGATATGCCGCGGTTTACAGAAGAGAGGTATATAAAGGAAAAAACAAGTTCTCTGTTCTT
>DASTXM010000005.1:0-30103 GCA_035765495.1 Hanamia sp. | reverse complement strand
TTCATTTTGCAGGAACCTTTTTTATTCAATGGCACGGTCCGCGACAATATATTGTACGGTCATGAAACTTACAAAATATTGGAAAATGAAAAGTTGAAGGAAATATTGCAGGAAGAAGGTTTGGGTAATCTTGTCGAAAGGTTTGAAAATGGATTGGATACTAAAATTATTTCGGGCGGTGATTCAATGAGTCTTGGTGAAAAACAGATCATTGCTTTTATTCGCGCCGTTTTGCGCAAACCTAAATTGCTGATCCTTGATGAAGCAACCGCTAACATTGACACAATAACCGAAAAATTGCTGGAAGATATTTTAAGAAAATTACCTTCTTCAACTACCAAAGTAATCATTGCTCACCGGTTGAATACGATTGAAAATGCTGATGAAATATTTTTTGTAAATGCCGGCGAAGTAACTGCTGCGGGGGATTTTGACCATGCATTACATTTGTTGTTGGAGGGGAAGAGGGAGAGTTGATTAGTTATTGGTTTATTGGTTGATTGGTTAATGCGTTGATCAGTAAAGAAAGAAATAGTTTATATTTTAATTCAACTACTCATGTAATCCAGTCATGGTTTGCCTTTCAAAATTTAATTTGTAATTTTACTAGAGCCGTTTAAGACGTTTTGAAAAAAAAGAACTTTTTCAAGTTATGCAAGCAAATAATTTAAAATATACATTACTTGATAAGCTAATCTCCATTCAGGATATTAAATTGTTAGAAAAAGTAAACGCGATCATCGGTAATGTGGATATTAATGCATCAGTATTTAAGATCACTGAGAATCAAAAGAGCATGCTTTTGAAAAGCGAAGAGCATATTGAAAAAGGAAATTTTATTTCTGATGACGAACTAAATGAAGAGGAAGATAAATGGCTAAACGGGTAATCTGGACAAATACAGCTCGAGAAGCCCGTAGAAATATTCTTGAATATTGGATCATTCACAATGGTTCTACTAACTACTCAAGAAAATTATCAAAACTATTCAAAAAGAAAGTCTCTCTTATCTACAGTCTGAACATTATCAAGGCAAACCAACAGACTTTAAGGATGTCAGAGTAACTCTTGTGAGAAATTTTTCTATTTTTTACAAAACAGATGACACAAATATCATTATCGTTGGAATTTGGGATAACAGGAGAAACCCCGAGGACTTATTGAAAAATTTGGAGTTGTAAATTTTTCTTCTCCATTATTTTGTTGTCTAATTTTTCATTTCCTCCCCAACCACAGCAGCGCATTTATGATCATCTTATCCTGCCACTTACTTGAAAATGTAGATGATAAAGTCAGGTTGGTTTCACCAAATTTATGTTCATAATCCATATCGTTGTGCCCCATATTAAAATAGACCATGCGGTAATTTTTATTTGTCCAAATAACAGGATAAAAGCCGCTGTGCCAGATCTCGCTTTGCTTTGGACCAGTTCCGAGCGGAAAACTTGAAGAGTCAATAGAAAGCAAAATGTCAATATCCGGATTTTTACGAAGATCATTGTGCCAACGATACCATTCGTTCGGCGCAGAATGAAAAGTGGAGGGCAAATTTTTTGTAACAGGATGTTTTTTGTCTTCAACTTTTAAAACAGCAGAAGTTGGCCGCCAGGTGTTGCTGACATATGAACCCGAGCCCAGAAATTTATTGTGATACCAATCCCAGTTCATGGGGTAATCGGAAGGAGTTAATGCAAATGCAGAAAAATGAAAACCAATCCATGCTCCTCCATTTTCCATGTAATGTTGAAAAGCAATTCTTCCTAAAGAATCATCAGGGCGGCTGTCTAAAAAAATAACTACATCATAATGAGATAAAGAGTCAGCATTAAGTTTGTTCCAGTTATTTGTTGAGTCGTAAGTGAAATGATATTTCTTTCCCCTTTTTGGGAACCACTTATTCGCTTCATGCACAAAACTTATGTGGGCAAGATCGTGCTTTGCAGTATAAAATGCTATTACTCTAAAACTTTTCTGCGCTTTTATTGAAGCAGGGATAAGGAACCAAAATAAAAGAATACAACAAATCTGTCTAAACAATTTCCTCACGAATTCGATTTTTAAGAAAATATATAAAATTACAACCGAACAGTAAACGAAACTTTTTATTAAAATTTTATTTCACCTGTCTTTTTCTCTTGCCGCAACACTTATCACTTTTTTGTTATTTTGTGCAACTAAAAATTAATTTGATATGTGTGGAATAGTTGGATATGTTGGTCATCGTGATGCTTACCCAATCATTATTACAGGACTTAAAAGGCAGGAATATCGTGGCTACGACAGTACTGGCGTTGCATTGATTAACAATAGCGGACTTCATATTTTTAAGAAAAAAGGAAAAGTAGCTGAACTTGAACAATCGCTTCTTGGCAAACCGGTAAATGGAAATATTGGAATTGGCCACACCCGCTGGGCAACCCACGGCGAACCAAGTGATGTGAACGCACATCCCCACAGAAGTAACAACGGTAAACTGGCAATGATCCACAACGGTATTATTGAAAATTATGCGCAATTAAAATCCGAGCTTACAAAAAAAGGATATAAGTTCAAAAGCGAAACAGACACTGAAGTGCTATTGAATTTTATCGAAGATATTCAGAAAAATACGCAGTCCCCATTGGAAGAAGCGATACGCATTGCGCTTAAAAGAGTTTCAGGTGCGTATGTAATTCTGCTGCTTGATGAAGATAATCCGGACACAATTATTGCAGCACGAAAAGGAAGTCCATTGGTGATCGGCATCGGAAAAGATGAACATTTCCTCGGCTCGGATGCCACGCCCATGCTCGAATACACGAAAGAAGTGGTTTATGTAAATGATTATGAAATCGCAATTATTAAATCAGGCGAACTGGTTTTGAAAAACCTCGGAAATGAAAGAAAAATACCTTACATCTCTAACCTCGACATAGAATTGGCAGCGATAGAAAAAGGCGGTTACGATCATTTTATGTTGAAGGAAATTTATGAACAGCCGACAACAATTTATGATTGCTTACGGGGACGGTTAGACGCAGAAAAGGGAACGATCACGATGAAAGGAATTGAGGAAAATATTGAGACGCTGAAGAATGCAAACCGTTATATTATCATTGCTTGTGGCACAAGCTGGCATGCTGCACTTGAAGCAGAATACATTATTGAAGAGTTATGTCGCATTCCTGTCGAGGTGGAATATGCTTCTGAGTTTCGTTACAGGAACCCGATCGTGAATAAAGGGGATGTGATCATTGCCATTTCACAAAGTGGGGAAACGGCAGATACTCTGGTTGCAATCGAAAAGGCTAAAGACCAGGGGGCATTTATTTTTGGAATTGTAAACGTAGTTGGGTCTTCCATTTCGCGCGCTTCTCATGCAGGTGCTTATACACACGCCGGACCAGAAATTGGTGTGGCTTCTACAAAGGCTTTTACGGCACAATTAGCTGTGTTGATGATGATCGCTTTGAAAATTGCAATTGCAAGAGGAACTATTAGAAAAGAAAGATATACCGAACTGCTTTTTGAATTGGAAAATGTTCCTGAAAAGGTAGAAGCAATTTTAAAGGATGCTGAATTGGTCAGGCCGGTTGCTAAAAAATATGTGAAGGCAATTAACGCGCTTTATCTTGGTCGCGGATACAATTTCCCTATTGCGTTGGAAGGTGCTTTAAAACTGAAAGAAATTTCCTACATCCATGCTGAAGGTTATCCTGCAGCGGAAATGAAACATGGCCCCATTGCCCTGGTAGATGAAAACCTTCCGGTAATTTTTGTTGCTACTAAAGATGAATATCATGGAAAGATTGTAAGTAACATCCAGGAAATAAAAGCACGTAAAGGAAAAGTGATTGCGATCGTAACAGAAGGTGATGAGATGATTCCTTCAATGGCTGATGATATATTTTTTGTTCCAGCTGCAAATGAAGTAGTCGCGCCACTTCTGAGTGTTATTCCACTTCAGTTGTTGTCTTATTATATGGGCGTTTTAAAAGGGCTTGATGTAGATAAACCCAGGAACCTGGCGAAGTCTGTGACCGTGGAATAGGTTTTTATTCATAACTCAAAATTTATAATTCTCAACTTCCCTGCCTCATGAATATTATAACGAAACACCCGATCCATAATCTTGGATATAATTTTATTGATAAAAAATATTTACCCGAGGGTGAAGATGAATATTACCTGAGAAACCAGCAGAATAAAAATGGAATTCTTTACCGTCGGTTGACGGGTTTTGAAATTGAAATCCTGATCCGTAACGGCAACACTTCTGATGACTGGGCGAAGATCTATGTTTCGAAAGAATTTGATCCGGCATTAGTCCAAAATTCAAAGTTTCATGGCTTGATCAGGATAGGTAAATTGGAACCATTTTATTTGGAATTTCACAATTTGCGTATGCCGGTTGGCATTTATAACAGTCATATTATCAGTTGCGACATCGGCGATAATGTGTGTATTGACGATGTGGGTTATCTAAGCCATTACATTATCGGAAACGAGGTAATGATCACAAATGTAAATGAACTGGCAACGACCGATTATGCAAAATTTGGAAACGGAATTTTAAAAGATGGAGAACAGGAAGAGGGAAGAATTTGGATTGAGGTTCGCAACGAAAATGGCGGAAGGAGGATCGCTCCTTTTGAAAAAATGCTGGCGGGCGATGCGTTCATTTGGAGCAACAATCCGGAAGATGAAGAATTACAAAAGCGTTTTGTTGAACTTACCCAAAAGGAATGTAATTCCAAAAGGGGTTATTACGGTACGATCGGCGACCGCTGCGTTATCAAAGATTGCGATATTTTGAAAGACGTAATGATTGGTACGGATGCATATATCAAAGGAGCCAACAAGTTAAAGAATCTCACCATCAACAGTGATGCAGAAAGGACTTCTCAAATAGGAGAGGGTTGTGAACTGGTAAACGGTATCGTGGGCTTTGGCTGCAGAATTTTTTACGGCGTTAAAGCAGTTCGTTTTATTTTGGCCGCACATTCCCAATTAAAATACGGAGCCCGCCTTATCAACTCTTATCTTGGCAACAACTCAACTATTTCGTGTTGTGAAGTGTTGAATTCATTGATCTTTCCCGCTCACGAGCAACATCATAATAATTCATTTTTGTGCGCTTCCATCCTGATGGGTCAAAGCAACATTGCTGCCGGAGCAACTATAGGAAGCAATCACAACAGCCGCGCTGCCGATGGAGAGATTATTGCGGGCCGCGGCTTCTGGCCAGGCTTGTGTGTGAGTTTGAAACACAATTCAAAGTTTGCATCCTTCTGTATTCTTGCCAAAGGCGATTATCCATTTGAAATGAACATTCCATTTCCTTTTTGCCTCGTAAGTAACGATGTGACTGATAATAAACTCGTGCTGATGCCTGGTTATTGGTTTATGTACAATTTGTATGCTTTGGAGCGAAACGCCTGGAAATTTGCCAACCGTGACCAGAGGACTGAGAAAATTCAAAAGATTGAATTTGATTATTTGGCACCGGACACTATCAATGAACTTTTTGAAACAATAAATATTTTGGAAAAACTGGAAGTGGATGAAAATGATTGTTCAACAATTGAAGGAATTGAGAACAGTTCGAGAAAAACGGAAGTAGTAAAAGTGAAACAATCACTGCACCTTTTTAAGGAATTGATTCGCTATTACGCCACAGTACAGCTTTTTGACCACTACCGTAATAATAAGTTCTCTTCGTTTGAAGAATTTAAAAAGAGTATTCCATCGAAAGTTTCGAGAAACAAGTGGATAAATGTAGGGGGACAGTTGATTCCTGCAACCGATGTGGCAAAGTTGAAAACCAGAATTAAAAATGGATCTATCAGTTCCTGGGACCATGTGCACGATTTCTATCGAAAAGCAGGAGAAGATTATGCAAAAAACAAATTAATTCACGCATGTACTTCCTTGCTCGAAATTGAGAACATTACATCAAAACAGCTTACAGCTTCTTATTTTAAAAGCTTGCTGAACGAATCCCTGCAAACCAAAACGTGGGCAAGCAAAGCAATTTATGAATCGCGCGCTAAAGATTATTCTAATCCATTCCGCAAAATGGTTTATGAAAATGAAGCGCAGATGAATATGATTATGGGAAAACTGGAGGAAAACCAATTTATCCAGGACCAGTTTAAAGAATTGGATAATTACAAAAAAAAGGTGACGAAAGCGATTAAGAAGTTGGAAGATTAAAGCTGCCCAAAGTAAACAAACAAATATTTGCTTTTTTAATTCCTGGCTTCTCTCCATGTACCGTTGGTGTTTCCACCAACAGCACAGAAGATGAAGAACTCATATAATCTTAGTTTTGTTTAAAAAGGTGTTTAATAATTCAAGATAGGTGAAGCACTTTACATTACAAGTATAACTATCATTTTGTTTAATATTTCATCCATTTTCTTCCACAATACTGTTTGGATTTTTTTTTACATTCGTGAATGCCAAAGAAGAGAAATTACGTCAAAAGACAGCTGCTGGAGGATTTAAAAAACTTCACCAACAACACTTTTACTGAGCCGGTCAATTACTCTTTTCAATGTGATGACCTTAGCAAAGACATAAAAAAAGTCACCGGATTTTATGTCAGTGCACAAACTTTGAGGAGGCTTTATGGTTTTATAAAAACTGAATTTTATCCGTCTGTAAAAACACTGAATGTATTGGCCCAGTACAATGGATTTCCAAACTGGCATTCGTTTACCGAACAACTGGCTAAAATGAACTCTGATTCACTGACTTTAGACCAGGAAGCAAAACTTTACTTAAGCTTTTACCAGATCGATAGGAAAGAAGAGCGTGACATGAATTATCATAACGCAACTAAAAACATTGCACTGAGGATTGTATCTAATCCCGAACTACTTTCCAAACTGGCTTCTTCGCTTGCAAGTAATCCAGTTTCTCAAATTTATTTTTTTGAGCGATTTCCTTATACAGATGGATTGGGCTCGCCGGTCTATAAAAGGAGTATTGGTCTTTATCTTCAAAAGAAAACCACCGAAGCACAGATATTTGGTAACAGTTTGCTTTTTCTTTCCGCCTTCCTTTGTAAGAATCAAAAGGAGCTGAACACTAGTTTTGAAAAACTCGCGGATCATAAATTGAATGAAAACCTTCATCCCTTTGCTGTTGCCAGGTATTTGGGTAGTAAGGTTTTATATTTCCAATTAAAAAATAAAAATCTTACCGAACTGGCCGACGAAATCAATTACTGGAACCGATACTACCTGTCAAAAGAAAGATTGGCTTTTTGGCGCTACCCATATTTTCAGCATCTGATTGGTTGTTATCTCAACCTCGGGGGGTTGTTTGAGGATAGCTACAGGATAATAAGAAGTATAAGATTGCCCGTTGAAAAATACGAGATCGAAAGGGGCTACAAAGAAACGTTACAGGTAATTTCTTCAATAGCACGTCATTCGCTTCCATCATTTGATTATAAAGACTGGTTCATTACTGAATCGGAAAAATGTTTTTGAAGCGATCAGTCCCCTGTTCAAAAATTTTTACCAATTACAGGCACTTTGTGTTTACCGTTCCCTCGCTAAGGGGAAGAAAAGAGAAAAGGCCGACGAAAAGATAAGCCGGCTTGTAAACCAAACCGGCTTCGTTTATTTTACAGACTTCCTAACCTAATTCAATAGATTCAAATCAAGCCTTTTACTTCACAACAGGAAACGCCGAGATGCGTAACCTCGCAGCGCCCATTGGTATCAGCGTTATATCTTTTTCTTTTGTTGAAACCTGCACAGGACTTTCTGGCAAAATGCCGCAAAGCCCATATTGATCTGTAGTCCAGAACGGGATGAGTTTACCCTTTGCCTTTATTTCTATCGGCACATTTTTTTGACTAAAAGGAAAATTGTCTGCAGGCCACGGTTTTTTGATCACTTCAAATTGTTGATCCAAAGGTTGGTCGTTTAAGAACAATCCATAGTTCCATAAGCTTGCCGGGAAAATTTCATATGCAGGCCATTTGGAAGGATCTGCAGTAGCTTGCCACTTTGAATCGCTTTCTGCTGAAGCTTTGCTGTCCAGCTTTTTGTAATATTCTTTAATCTTTAATGAGAAAGTTAGGGGGCCATAATTGACACTCACACTGTTTTTATTTTGATTCCAAATCCGGAGAGAAACTTTCATTGGTAAAACAAGCTCCACCACATCTCCGTTTTTCCATTTGTTTTCAAGGCGGATATAAGTTCCGGGTTTGGTTTCCAGTTTTACCGGGTTCCCGTTTATAGAAACTGAAGCATTTTTACACCAGCCGGGCACGCGCAAATACAAAGGGAAATCAACGGCTTTATTCGTTTTTACTTCAATTTTAATATTCTGATCGAAAGGATAATTGGTTGTTTGCTTCAGGCTAACGGTATTGCCTGCACGCTTTCCGACTTTAGCGGTTACTTCACTGGTGTTATAGAGCATTGCTGCCAAACCATTGTCAGGTGTAGCCATCCACAAATGCTCTTCGTAATAAGGCCAACCTTGTGAATGATTGTGCTGGCAACAGCGGCTGCTGAAAGGATTCATGGTAAGGAAAGGTCCTGCATTTTCAATGCCCGGTGCATGATCAGTACTATCGCTGATGACCATATTGGGCGCGGTTAAATAACGAAGTCCTCTGAAGTCAGGCATAACTGCTGCAGGATAAGTATTGAAAGCTACATTCTCACAATTATCTGCCCACATCGGATCGCCGGTGATGCCACTTAAAATTTCATCAGACGCCATTTGTTCTACCATGCCGCAAGTTTCAACTGCCTGCCGTGGATCGGTGTAACCTTTGCGCGCATCTTCATCAGCGCCGAACATACCCCCGGGTACCTGCCCGTAAATATTTCGTATCAAATAAAAATCATTATAGGTAGCTTTTAAAGAATTGCTGTCCTTGTTTTGCATAAAATAGGTTGCCGGTTCGCGGAATGATTGGGCTACGTTCACATTATGCCAATTGGGCAAATTATTCGCCTGTGACCAGTTGGCTGTATTCTCGTAAATCCTGTTGGCAACATCAAGTAACCACTTTTCTCCTGTGTGATCATAAAGCCAGTAAATACTGTACAAATTATCGCCGCCCCGGCTGTTTTCCCAATACGTTCTAAGCAAGAGGCTGTCGGGTACTTTATTTTCCCACCTGAAATATTTCTGCATGAGGGTGATTACGCGTGGATCATTGCTGTATTCATAATAAGATTGCATGCACCACAACATGATCATATTTGGCCATAGGTCAGGGATCTTGATAATGTTATTTTGTTGATCATAAACCACTTCGCCGGGACCAAAGAATCCATCGGGGTGCTGGCTTTGAAAAACTTTTTCCAACCATGATTTTGTTTCATTGATCATTTTTTCATCGTGCAAAATATAAGCGAGATCACCATAACCTTTCAGCCAGTAAGGCACTTCTTCCCAACCGTGATCGCCTTTGCCGGTACCACTGAACCATGCATTATTTTTCTTATCAAGCCATCCGCTTATCGTTCCCAACTGCCCTGTTAATCCATCACGTTGAAGTTCCAGGTATTTTAAGATCCAGCCTCCCGGTTTAATAGTACCTACAGGAAGTTTGATAAAACTCAAAGGCTCTAAAGGTGCTTTGTTACTTAAGTAAAATGAATTGGTGCCTTTAACTGGACGGCTTACCACACTGGCTTTTAAAGAATTTTTTTGCGCCAGCAAATCATGTTGAAAGGAAAGCAAAAAGGCAATACAGTAAAGGGATAATTTCTTCATCTTTTTTTCTGAATTGGATTTTAAATAAATTAAATGATGGTTATGAAAATATAACTTCATAACGCCATAAAGATAGTTTTTCCTGTGAAAAGAAGCCGGTCCTACATAGTTTCTTCAAAAATATTTTCAACCTTCCGATTGCTTTTTAAAAGTCTGTAGTGGCTCATTAGTGTGTGTAAAAGAGTAAAACTTTTATATGGAAGACCTTCTTCATTCGCTACTTCCTTCAATGCTTGTGTCACTTCAGGATAATACATGTGGCCTATCGAAGGAAATAAATGATGCGCCACGTGATAATTAAAGCTTCCCATAAAAAAGCGAATAAACCAATTATCGTGTATCACATCATTGGTATGATTGATCTGGTGCATAAACCACGATTGCGGCAGAATATTTCTTTCGTTGGGCAGAGGAAAATCATGGTCAACATTTGCATGCGGCGACAAAAGGATCAAGAGAGAAAAAAAGGTAGCAGTGAAAACCATCAATAAAAAAGCTGCAACCGCCTGCAACCAGCCTACGCCTATAATTATCGGAACAGCAATCATATAAAAAATGAAAAAGGTTTTGAAAAAGAAGAGTTTTACAAATTCTCTTTTTGGAATATCTACTACTTTCCAAATTGCTCGTTTCCTGTTAAAATAATCTTTGAAATCGCGCACCAGCAACCAGTTCAGCAAATAAAAGAAATAAAGAACCGGCAGGTAAATATGTTGGTATTTATGCAAACGTGAAAATGGTCCATGAGGAAATACACGCGCCAGCGGACTCTGATCAATATCACTATCCCAACCCATTACGTTTGGATAATTATGATGAAGCCTTGTGTGCCTTATCTTCCAGGCATAACTGTTTGCGCCCATCAGGTCAAAGAAGTAAACAAATAAATTATTGAGATTTTTATTGTGGAAGAGAACATGATGAACCGCATCATGAATGAGATTGATAAAGATCACCATCACCATCAAACCCATTATAAAATAGCAACCGTAAAAAACAAATGGAATTCTTGCCCAAACAATAGCCGAAATATATGCACCAATGTACAGAAGTGGGAAAAGAATCGATTTTATGATAATTGTATTTTTTCTCTTTGACTCCAGATCATCAACTAAGCGGAAGGCTTTTTCTCTAAGCTTCAAAAATATTTCGCTACTGTTATCTTTAGGGAAAACCGGTTTTGAAGCGATTGTAATTGTTTCTTTCATTGAGTTTAAATTTTAAAATCAATAAATATTATTCAGCTACATGGCTTATCTCAACTTTGCGTTTCGGTTTCTTTACAAACAAAATTACAAAGGGTACACAAATCAAAAACATGACACCGATCAGTAAAAACACATCCATATAAGAAAGGATCGTTGCCTGGATATTTACCATTCCATCCAATAATTTATCTGCTGTTTTTTGGGCAATGTCTAATGGCATTCCTTTAGCATGAAAACCGCCAGTCATCAATTGCTCCCTGTGTTGCAGCACCGGGTCCGTAACTGAAAGATTGGACAAAAGATCCACCCGGTGCTTTTGATTATCTCTTACTAAATATGTAGAAATTATTGCAACACCAAATGATCCGCCCAACTGCCTGAGCATTCCTGAAAGTGCGGCTCCCTGGCCAATCTCCTTACCTTTGAGCGTTGAAAGCGCAAGCGTTGTAATGGGAATTGAAAGAAGCCCCAAACCCACACCGCGGATCACGAGTATCCAAAAAAATGCATCACTTCCTGTGTTTGGGGTGAGCACATGATAAGCCATAAAACTGTAAATAAAGAAAATAACCATGCCGGTCGAGATCATATAGCGCATAGGAGTGCCACGCTCCATTAATTTCCCGACCAGGGGCATCATTATTGCCGTGAAAACCGTACTTGGGATCATCAGCATGCCAGCCTGGAAAGCCGTCCAGCCGATAATGGTTTGTGTGTAAAGCGGAATGATAAATGTGGACCCGAACAAACCGAACCCGAGCACGAACGACAAAATGCTGCCGATTGAAAGGTTGCGGTCTTTCAAAACGCCCAATTCGACGATCGGATATTTATATACCAACTGCCGCCAGATAAAAAAGTAAAAAGCAAAGAAACAAATAACGCTTAAAGTGGTTATAAGGTTGCTGTTGAACCAGTCGTCTTCCTGGCCTTTTTCGAGAATGAATTGCAAAGAGCCAATGGAAACGATGAGCAAAAAGATCCCAAGCCAGTCAATATTTTTTGCCGAAAGTTTTTCGCCAAATTTTGGACTTTTTACAAATTGCAGCGTAAGCAATGTTGCAATCACCCCAATCGGAATGTTGATGTAAAAAATATAAGGCCATGAAAAATTATCGACAATATAGCCACCGAGCGGCGGTCCAAGAGTTGGGCCAACAATAACGCCAAGCACATAAATTGTTTGTGCCATCGGCCTTTTTTCAATCGGGTAACTTTCGGTGATGATCGTTTGTGCTGTAACCAATAAAGCACCGCCGCCGATTCCCTGGATAAACCGGAAAAGGATCAGTTCATTAATGCTTGTAGCGTTTCCACAGAGAAACGAAGTGAACGTGAAGATCATGATGGAGGCAGCAAAATAATTGCGTCTTCCGAATTGTTGACTAAGCCAACTGGTCATTGGCATTACGATCACATTCGCGATTGCATAAGCGGTGATCACCCAGGTAATTTCTGTTAATGAAGCACCAAGGCTTCCCTGCATTGTTGGAAGCGCAATATTTACGATCGTTGTGTCAATGATCTGCAACAATGCACACACTACGGCGGTGATGGTGATGATCACTCTTTTTGACCCATAAACGACTAATGATTCTTCCTCCATTCCTCACAAAATTTTTTATGCTCAACCTCTTTCTTTGGCGCTAATATCATTCCATATAAATGCTAATTATCTGCTGCCTTCACATTTTCAATCATCTGCTGAACTGATTTCATTGATTGTTTTATTGCCGATATATCAAAATTTTTACTGACGATCGAAAACAATTCCGAAACCCACGGTTCAACTTTTTTGCCCAATTCTTTTCCTTCATCTGTCAGGTAAATCAGTTTGCTTCTGCGGTCGTCCGGATCCTCATAGCGGTCAACAAGGTTTCGTTTTGTCAGGTTATCAATCAGGCAGGTAAGGCTTGCCTTATCTTTTAATGTTTTATCTGCAAGGTCCTGCTGCCGCAAACCATCCTGCTTCCAAAGGCACGCCATTATCTGGTGCATTTCATACGTGAGGTCAATATTGTGCTCGCGGAATCTTTTTTGCAGAAATTGCCTGAGGTGGTCCCTTAACTCGAATGTAAGATGTGCAAACTCCCTTGCTGTTTCGGACTTGTGGGTATTTTTCGCCATACAATTACCATTTTAAAAGTGATGGCGGGGAAATAATCAATCCACCGCATTAGTCGTGCAAAGTTATGAAGAAGATAGTTAAATATCAAACTAATTCGTTTTTTGAATGATTGACAGTTTCTGTATTTTTGTTTACAGAAAAAAGGGTAATATGAAAACACTTTTGATTCCTGTCGATTTTACAGATTCGTCAAACAACGCTGTGAATTTTGCAGTGGAGTGGGCAAAAAAATATTTGTACGAGCGCATCATTTTGTTGCGTTCTTTTTACAGTTCGATGTATGAAAACATGATCATGTCTGCGGATTTCTCAAACGTTAATGAAGAATACCTCAATAAGAAAAGAAATGATGAAAGAGAAATGCTTAATGAACTCTGCAGGGAAGTAGATGAAAAAACGGGCGAAGGGATACAGGTTCAAACTGCCGTGACCGAATTGCCTTTGGTTAGAAGTATAATAGAATTGATCGGCGAGGAGAAACCGGAGATGATCCTGCTTGGAAGCGACAAACAGTACTCGGGCAATGAAGCTTTTGTTGCAGGAAATGTAATTGCCATTGCACGCGTAAGCCCCGTCAGGGTGTTGATCGTTCCTGAAGATCGAAGTTATCAAACAATTGAAAAGGCATTAGTGCCGGTTGATTTTAAATCTGTCACTTCACTCAATAAGATCAATCGTCTTCGTTCATCTCCGAGATGGCATGATGTTGAAATATTGGCACTTAATGTTGATGCTGCACAAAAAAATTTGAATCCTGATGATCATTTTAAACAATCAGAAGAAAACCTGCATAATTACCTCAAAAATTTCAAGCACAGCATTTATTACGAACCGGATAAGAACGTGATTAATGGCATTTTAAATTTCAATAGATTAAATGAAGTGCAATTGATGATTGCTTTGCCGGGGGTGCATAGCTTTTTGTATTCGCTCACTCATAAAAGCATTTCAGAAGCTTTGTATAAAAAATGCCCATTGCCGGTGATGATCCTGAAATAAAATTCGAGTAAACAAACTTTCAATGCAAATTTTTATTTTGCCATATCCCAAACTTTCAGCGATTTGATCAGTGTTTGTCCGCCAAAAGAAAAAGCGCTTAATAAATCAGAATCCTTTCCGGGATAAACATAAGTTGTCAAAACTTGTTCACCATCATTTACAAAAACTTCAAGAGAAGATTTATCGAATAATATTTCGAATTTTATTTTTCCATTCGTTGAATTCATTTTCATTGTCTGCGTTAAATTTTTGGAGTTGATGTTCTCCGTTCCCGAATTGCTTCTATCCACATACACTTCGTTGTTTGATGCATCAAAACCAATAACAGTTGCAGCGGTAATATTTCCTTTTTTGTCTTTCTTTTCTGCTATTTTAAAACCGGCCATAGCATTTTGTGGCACTTCCATTTCTGCCTCAAGCCAATATGAGTTTCCTGTAAATTTTTCACCATTCAAAACATCAATTCCATTTCCTTGCACTTTTACATTTTGTATATGAAATATTTTGGATGAAAATTTTGAAAGGTTGTCTTTGATCACTTTGGCTGGATTCTGAAATAATCTTATGCCGTCTTTTGTTTCTCTCAAAGCCAAATCCCTTGGTATTGACATTTGTCCTTTCCACGGCCAGGTTTCCTGTTTTTCTGGTGGCACCATCCAACCAATGTAAGTGTGTTGGCCTTCCGGCAAATTGTTCCATGGGATCGCAGCATACAATGCATCTCCATGATCTACCAGCAAAACTTTATCAGAAGGATTGTCGTTGGTAAAAGTTTTGCCATCAAAATCTCCAACATAATATTCCTCATAATCATTCTTACTGCTGTCCTGGAATGAATTTACCAAAACCCATTTTGTTTTTTCAGTCCCTTCAACCGGCAGTTTTATGAAAAACGGGCATTCCCAGATGCCTCCCTTTAAACCTGCATTTCCAAATTCACTCAAAAGATCCCAGTTTTTTAAATCAGGGGAATCATAAAACTGAACTTTATTTTCCCAGGGAAGAGAAACCACCATCAGCCATTTTTGTAATTGCTCATCCCATTGTACATTGGGATCGCGAAAATCGCTTTTGTCGAGATCGAGCACCGGGTTGCCTTTATAATCGGTAAAATTCATTCCGCCGTCGTTGCTGTAAGCGATGAACTGCGATTCCTTGTGTTGCGGCCGTTGGTCAGCCGTGTAGATAGCAACAATGCATCCACTGTCTTGGCACAAACCGCTTGTATTATTTTTATCCCAAACTGCAGAACCTGAAAATCTCATCGTAGTATCTGTTCCAACAATTTCCTGCGGCATTGCCAGGTCATAATGTTTCCAATGTACCAGATCCGTGCTGGCTGCATGTCCCCAACTCATATTGCCCCAGTTGATTCCGTAAGGATTTTGCTGGTTATACAATTGATAAACGCCGTTTAAATAAAGTAAACCGTTTGGATCATTTGTCCAGTATTTTTCAGGCGTAAAATGATACACCGGCCGCCATTGGGGTGTGGGCACTTGTTGCTGCGCAAAAAGTGCAGTTGAAAAAAAGAAAAAAAAGGCGATCAAGAATTGTTTCATCAGTTTCATTTTGTAACAAATCATTGGTTAGGGGGAATTAGTTTTTTGCTTTCGGATCATTCATAAGTTTTAGCACTTCATGCATTTCATAAGCTGGACAAGCACCGGAACAGGAAGCGACAAAAGCACCAAGCGCAGCTGCAAAATCAAGTGCCTGTGCCGGGGAAGCGTTATCTATCAATTTTGAAATGATAGCCGCAAGAAATGCATCGCCGCTGCCAACAGTATCGGACACTTCAACTGAATACCCGGGATGGTAATAAAATTCCTGGTCTTTAAAAAGCATAGCACCATCCCCACCTTTCGTAACGATGATTGTTTTTACATTAAATTTTTCAGCCACCGTTTTTATTCTTTCTTCATCAGAATTCAATTCATCAAACCAACCGGCAATCAAATGCAATTCAGAAAGATTGAGCTTTAAAATATCTGCATGTTGGATTAATTGTTCCAACACTTCTTTTGAAAAATGTGGAGGGCGGAGGTTGATATCAAGCACTTTTGTTTTCGCCAATTCAAGACAGTGAAGCAAGGAATTACGCGAATTTTTATTTCGTGAAGCAAGGCTTCCATAAATAAAATAATCAGCATTGTTTGACAACTCGTCTGTTTCGTTATTTGTCTCTATAAAATCCCAGGCAACAGGCTCAACAATTTCATATTCCACTTCATTGTCTTCTTTCAAAGTCGCATAAACTTTTCCTGTTTCATGCTCATCATCTTTTTGAAAAAAACGGGTATCGAGATTTTTTTTAGAAAAAACTTCTTCCAGTTCTTTTCCCAAATCGTCATTGCCGATCCTTGTGATGATGGCAGGATTTTTTCCCAGTTGTTTTAAATGATAAGCCACATTTACAGGAGCACCTCCGGGCATTTTTCCAGCAGGTAAAAAATCCCAAAGGATCTCTCCAAAACAAACTACCGGAAAATCTGATTTTTCTGTCATTGATGTTTTTGCTTGAATATAACCAATCTGCTTTTATTCTTCTAATTGAATTCCTTCTTTAATGAATCGGGATAACCGGTTCTTCAAATGATGCTTCATTCACCACGCTGATGCCAATGTCTTCCAACGAACGGCCTTTTGTTTCGGGCATCATTTTCCAGACAAACAACAATTGCAAAACCATCATAAAGGTGAAAAATAAAAAGGTGATTCCGCCGCCAAGTTGTTCCGCAAAAACGGGAAACACAAAAGTGATGGTAGCAGCCATTGTCCAGTGAGAAACGCTTCCGATGGTTTGTCCGCGCGCTCTTACCTGGTTCGGAAAAATTTCAGAAATAAAAACCCAAATAACCGCCCCTTGCGAAAAAGCAAAAAATGCAATGAACAAAAGCAATCCAACGAGTACTGTATAGCTGGCAAAATCGTGTGCGAAGAAAGCATAAGAAACCAATCCCAAAGAAAATATCAAACCAACTGAGCCAATGTACATCAATTTTTTCCTGCCTACTTTATCAATAAAGCGAATGGCAACTAAAGTGAAAACAAAATTTACAAGCCCGATTCCTGCAGTCGATAATAATGAAGAGCTTGTTCCCAATCCGGTCATTTCAAAAATGCGCGGCGCATAATAAATAATGGCATTGATGCCTGAAAGTTGATTAAATGCTGCGAACAAAATGGCGAGCATGATCGGCAGCCGGTATTTTTGCTGAAAAATATTTTCTTTCACTTTTTTGGATGCATCCAATTCGTGGCCTTTCAAAATTTTGTTGTAATCATTTTCATAACCGACAGGATCGATAATTTGTAAAATTGACTTTGCAAGGTCGAATTTTCCTGCTTTTAATATCAGCCAACGCGGTGTTTCAGGAACAAAGCGAATCAGGATCACAAAAAGCAATGATGGAAATGCCTGCACACCCAACATCCAGCGCCATGATGTTTCGGTGCTGGCGCCAATCAAATAATTGGACAGGTACGAGATCAAAATTCCGAGTACAATGTTGAACTGGAACAAAGCCACCAAACGGCCGCGACGATGAGGGGGCGAAATTTCAGAAATATAGACAGGCGCAACAACAGATGAAGCACCAACACCTAATCCTCCCAGGAAACGGCAAAGCAAAAATAAAAACCAACTTTGTGCAAGTGCTGTTCCGATGGAAGCGATGAGATACAAAATCGCCACCAGGAAAAGCGTTTGTTTCCTTCCCAGTTTGTCAGAAGGAATGCTGCCTGTAAGCGCGCCGATGATCGTTCCCACGAGTGCGATGGACATGGTGAGCCCATGTTCAAAAGCGGAAAGATTCCAGAACTGCTGGATGGATTTTTCGGCACCTGAGATCACGGCGGTGTCAAAGCCGAAAAGAAATCCACCGATCGCGACTACCCATGCCCAGAATACTACTTTTTGATTTCTCATATCAATTGTTTTAAAAATTTAAACAGGAACTTTTTAAAGAGAAAAATCCGGGTTACGTCAAAACCCGGAAAATAAATTTAAAAGAAATTTCGCGAATGATGGAATTAATAAATCTATTGTAAAGAACAGTTGCCAAACAAAAAAGCAAAGTTTTTGTTTTAACCAAAGCCCTTCTTAGCTACAAACCATCCTGTTTTTTATTGTTCATCAGCATATATTTTGCGGTTTGATAATATGCTTCAGAAAGTTGATCGAGTGCCTTTTTATCAGCAAGAATATCCGGGGATGAAGGTAATTGTTCATTATTTGTAGAAGAACGGAAATCTTTTTTTCCACTGGAAAGATCGTTTACAAAAACATACCGGTCGGTAATGACGCCAATTTGTTTAATCATCGGATCAAAAAGGAAGGCCACATTTTTGAATCGAGTATTTTGAGCATGTAAAGTGTCAAAAAGATTTCTGCCGATTGTAGTATTTGTGTAAGAAATATTGGCCAAAGCTGAGACAGAAGGCAACAGGTCTACCTGCGAACAAGTTTTATCGATTCGTTTTGGTGAGAGCATTGAAGGTGCATAAAAAAGCAAAGGAACGTGTTGGGTGGTTAATCCATCAGCTTCCCAGGCTTCAGGAAACATTTTGCCTGCGTGTCCGCGAATGCCATGATCGCCTACAAAAACAAAAATCGTGTTGTTAAAGTAAGGTTCTTTTTTTGCTGTTTCGATAAATGTCTTGAAACTAAAATCTGTATAGCGAAATGCATTTAATTCATCATTGCTTTCGAAGCCGTATTTTTTTAAAGTGTCAGTTGGAAAACTTTCTGTCTTAAATGTTTTCCTGTCTTCTTCCGGAATGGTATAAGGCCTGTGATTATCGGCAGTTTGAATGACGGCGAAGAATGGTTTTGTTTGTTGCGCCAAAACCTTATTAGCCTGCAGGAATAAATTCTTATCACTGATTCCCCAAACATCGATTGCTTTTACCGGGTAATTTTCCTGTTCATACAAATGCAAACTATCAATATTATTGGTCAGCAATCCGCGAATATTTGCCCAGCTTGAGCTTCCACCGATAAAATAATATTTTTCATATCCCTTGTAATCATTGATGATCGAATGTTCATCCACATAAGCCGGGTTGCGACTTGCAGTATTGGGAAACTCCACATCAGGAATTCCGGTGACTACTGCCCAGACGCCACGCGCTGTTCCATATGCAGGAGTGAAACAACGGTCGAAGAAAATTCCATTGTCGCACATTTGTTTGAAGTAAGGAGTCGTGTTCAAAGGATTACCCCACATACTGCTCTTATAAGCTGAGAAACTTTCGCAAATAACAACTACCACATTCGGTTTGTTTGCGGAGGGTTCAGCCTTGAAATATCTTTTATAATTCAGGTGAAGCGAGTCCGGCTGTGCCACATTAAGGTAGTCCGTCATCAGAGGATAATAATCCTTTACTTTTTTGAGATCATATCCCGAGTTTTTAAATTTTAAAGTACTTAAAAAACTTTGCACCGGGTTTAGGGAAAGATTCGATTTAAAATTGTCATCAAATACAAATGCATCACTCCATCTTAATGGGAATTGGTTGAACCTGCCAAAAACGCCCAGTCCAAGCAACAAGGCAAATGCAACACCGATAACAACTTTGAAAACCGGTTTACCTACATATGATGACTTTGCTGATTTGTTGTACCAATAATTGATCAGCAAAAACAAGGCAGCCGAGCAGACAATGATCAAAACGGAAATGGGAAAAACAGGATATGTTTCCCACACCATATTCATAGATATTTTGGCATCGCCCAAATAATTCATGAGTGATGCATTCAACCTTTCGTGCAGGTAATCATAATTTTCAAAATCGATCGCATAAAGAAAAACGACCGCCACACTGATCACCAAAAAATACACTTTAAAAATATTTTTTGAAAACCTGTTTTCAAAAGGATTGCAATTTCCCGTAACAAAAAGCCAAACAAAGATTAACACAAATAAGATGATTGTGCCTATTAAAGTTCCTGTTGAGGCATGACCTTTCTTCATAAAAAAAAGCAGCAACGCCATAATCACAACAGTAAAAAATAATTCTATAATACTGCCCACGCTCAACCTTTTTTTGGCATTATAGTTAAGATGAAGGTTGCCAATAACAAAAGGAAAAATGATGAGACCACAAATGATTCTTTCGTCGAAATTCAATCCCAGCAGAAACGCCTTTGCGCATTTTGAAAAAGAATAATTAAACGGCGCAAAATGATAATAAAAAACGAACCGCATGATGGTCATGAAAACCAGGAATGCGATAGCTGTCAAAAACATCCATTTTACCATCCGCGGGAAGCCGGACCTTGTGTTCATCAGAGAAATTTAAGGGTCATCAATAGCGCCATTTGGGGGAGGCGGATTTTATCAGCAAAAGTAAATATTTAACTACTGTTTTGGTGCATTAGTTATTTTTGCAATAATGAACTTGATGGAAATACAGAATGCTTCATTTCTTCCGGAGGCAATAAAACAAATGGATTACAATTTGTTTGCGAAAATGAACGGCCGCTGGCATAATTCATTCTTCGATGTTTTTTTTCCATTGATACGAGAACCGGCCTTTTGGGTGCCGTTGTATTTTTTCCTGGTTGTTTTTGTTACGTTAAATTTCAAATCGAAGGGATGGATCTGGGTCTTGTTCGCCTTATTGAATACCGCCATCAGTGACACGGTGAGCAGCCGGCTTATTAAGGAAAATTTCTTGCGCCTTCGTCCTTGCCATGATCCGTCTTTGGTTGGCCACATAAGAATTTTGGTTTCGTATTGCCCCGTAAGTTCGAGTTTTACTTCGTCGCATGCTGTGAATCATTTTGCCGCGGCAATGTTTATATTTACAACATTTCGCAAAACAATAAGCCCGGCATGGGCTTTACTTTTTTTGTGGGCAGCTGCCATATCGTATGCACAGGTTTACGTGGGGGTTCATTTTCCTTTTGACGTATTTTGCGGAATGATTGTAGGCCTGATTCTTGGATACATCCCTGCAAAGATCTTCAATGAAAAGTTTGGCCTGCAGTTTACCGAAATGAAAAAATAATATATGGAATTATTCATTTTATTTTTCCTGATTCTCTTAAACGCATTTATCGTAATGTGCGAGATGGCGTTGGTCTCGGCAAAGAAAAGCCGGATAGAGACGCTTGCCAATAAAGAAGATAAAAAAGCACAGATCGTTTTAAAACTAAAGGAAAACCCGGAAATATTTTTATCAACTACACAAATCTACATTACACTTATCGCCATTCTAACCGGTGTTTATTCCGGGGAAAGGTTTAGTGTTTATCTTCAACCGTATATTGATAAAATAGACGCACTCAAACCCTATTCAGCTACGATCGCAACCACACTTATCGTGATTGTTGTTACTTTCCTATCAATACTTTTAGGCGAACTGATCCCGAAACGGATTGCACTGATGAACCCGGAAAGAATTGCAAGAAGTGTCGCGATCCCGATAAAAACCCTGAGCGATATTTCCTATCCACTGGTGTGGATACTTAGCAAAATGAGCTCCGGCTTTTTCCGAATTTTCAATATAAGAAGAAGTACGGACAGCCAGGTGACGGAAGAAGAAATCAAGGCGATGATCAATGAAGGAAGCGAACTCGGCGCGATAGAAGAGGAAGAAAAAGATATTATTGAAAGGGTATTTCATTTGGGCGACAGGAACATCACTTCTATCATGACGCACCGCACTGACATTATCTGGTTTGAAGTGAATGAAGAACGTTCATCAGTGAAGCAAAAGATAAAAGAATTCCAACATTCAGTTTATCCATTGTGTACCGAAACGATTGACGACATTGAAGGTATTATTTATGTGAAGGATCTTTATCTAAATCCTGAAGCGCCATTGAAAGATTTGATAAGGAAAGCTCTTTTCATTCCTGAAAATAATTCTGCTTACCAGGTGCTCGAAAAAATAAAGATCACCAAAATTCCTTACGCATTTGTTGTGGATGAATATGGAAGCCTCTTGGGAATGATCACCATGAAAGACATCCTAAAAGCAATAGTGGGAGAGATGCCGGAAGAAGAAGATGATGAATATGAAATAACGAAAAGGAAAGACGGAACTTACCTCATTGATGGACAAATTCAATTCTATGACTTCCTGAGCCACTTTAACAAGACCGTTTGGGTAAACGAAGGTGAGAATGAATTTGATACACTTGCTGGATTTATTCTTCATGAATTGAAACGAATTCCCGTTACAGGCGATAAGTTCGATTGGCGTGGTTTTGATTTTGAAATCATTGATATGGACGGCCAGAGAATTGACAAAGTGCTTGTTTCTATTTCTGACGAGATAAGGAAGGAGATGGAAGATTAGGAGAAGAATTCAAGATTCGATTATCCTTTCCCGTTACAGTAAACGAATAAACAACGCAATTTTTCCCTTTAGCCGGAAAAGCAAATTTTCTATAATAGAATTAATCACCTTTATCCTTACTTTTACCTCCCGTTTTACTGATTAAAAGACTTTTTATGAAATCAAGGATCTGTATTTTATCATTTCTCTTTTTATTTACTGCTTTTAATTTTTCTTTCGCTCAAAAAGTTTCACAGGATGGAAACATTGGCGCCCCGTCAACATCTTTTTCTCATCCATCATGGATCGAACAAAGCAATATTTATGAAGTGAATGTGCGGCAATATTCAAAAGAAGGAACTTTTAAAACTTTTGAAAAAAGCCTTCCGCGATTGAGAAAAATGGGCGTGCAAATTCTGTGGTTTATGCCAATAAATCCCATAGGCTTGAAAGGAAGAAAAATGACGGAGTCGGATTTGGGAAGTTATTATTCCGTAAAAAGTTATTACGAAGTAAATCCTGAATTTGGCACAATGGCTGATTGGAAAGAACTGGTAAAACGTGCACATGCGCTCGGCTTTAAAGTGATCATCGACTGGGTGCCCAATCACACTTCACCGGATAATCCGTGGATGACCACGCACCCTGATTTTTATAAACATGATAAAAACGGAAATACAGTTTATGATGCAGACTACACCGATACACGCAATCTTGATTATAGTAACCAGGAATTGCGCGACACAATGATCAACGCGATGAAATTCTGGATCACAAAAACCGGGATTGATGGCTTCCGCTGTGATCACGTGGATCCGACTCCAGTGGATTTTTGGAAAGATTGTATTACCCAATTGCGAAAGATCAAGAACGTTTTTATGCTTGCTGAAAGCGAAAAACCTGAATTTCATTATGTCGGCTTTGACGCTACCTATGCATGGAATATCATGTGGACGACAGTTGACCTTGCACAAGGGAAAATTCCACTTCAACATTTGGATTCTGTGCTCAATAATAATTTTGAAACTTTCCCTAAAAATGCCTGCCGGATGTATTTCACCACCAACCATGATGAGAACAGTTGGAACGGCACTGAGTTTGAAAAATATGGTGATGCTTACAAGGCATTTGCAGTTTTCAGTCAAACAATGTATGAAAGCATTCCATTGGTTTATAGCGGTCAGGAAGAACCGAATAAGAAAAGATTGAAATTTTTTACAAGAGACCCGATCAGTTGGGGCAAATATGCGATGGCACCATTTTACAGCACGTTGCTTCATTTACGAAGCAAAGATCCTGCACTTTCAGCCGACGCGGCTTACAAAAGAATTCCAACAGCAAATGATGAAGCGATATTTGCTTATACACGGACCAAAGGAGCACATAAAATATTTGTGGTATTAAACCTGTCTGACGAACCGCAAAGCTTTACAATCAAGGAAAAAGCGATTTACGGTTATCCTTTAAATGTTTTTGTAAACAGGAAAATTCATTTGTTTAAAGACCACGTTTATTCAATGAAACCGTGGGGATATTTGGTGTATGAGTATTGAAAATAAAAAACCATTTTTTTCTTTGTTCACCGTAACTATTTCACCATCGCTTTAATCTCCTGCAATTTTAGTAAGGCTTCTACGGGTGTCAGCCGGTTGATATCAACCTCTTCCAGGATTTTACGGATGTCTTCAAACGCCTGTGAATGCGCATCAAAAATGCTCAATTGCATTTGAGGTGCACTCAATTGTTTCAGGTTTTCTTTCAGGCCTTTCTTGTTTTTTCTAACGGCTTCGGTTGTATTATTTTCTTCAGAATTATCCATGTGTTTGGATTCCATCTGTTTCAAAATTCCATTCGCTCTTTCAATAAGAGATGGTGGAATCCCCGCCATTTTTGCCACGTGAATACCGAAGCTGTGCACACTTCCGCCCGGAACTAATTTTCTTAAAAAGATAATTTTGTTGCCCGCTTCTTTATTTGTAATGTGAAAGTTTTTTACGCGATCGAGTTTATTTTCCAGTTCGTTCAACTCATGATAGTGAGTAGCGAATAAGGTCTTTGGCGAATGAGTCGATTGATGTAAATATTCAACAATGCTCCACGCAATCGAAATTCCGTCATAAGTGGAAGTGCCACGACCGATCTCGTCAAGAAGAATGAGACTTCGCGCACTTATGTTGTTGATGATGCTGGCGGTTTCATTCATTTCTACCATAAAGGTGCTTTCACCGCTGCTGAGATTATCGCTCGCACCTACACGCGTAAAAATTTTGTCGGTTTGCGGAATCCTTGCTTCTTCTGCAGGAACAAAACTGCCCATGTGCGCCATTAAGGTAATAAGCGCGGTCTGCCGAAGGATCGCACTTTTTCCACTCATGTTTGGCCCGGTTAAAATAATCACTTGCTGCGAATGCGGATCGAGATAAATATCGTTGGAAATGTAACTTTCTCCCAACGGTAAGTTTCTTTCAATCACCGGGTGGCGACTTTCTTTTAATTCAAGTTCAAGCCCTTTATGAAGATCTGGTTTTTTGTATTTGAACTGAACGGCATTGTTGGCAAAACAAATGATACAATCGAGCACTGCAAGGATATGCCCGTTTACCTGCATTGGCGCAATATAATCCTGCAATTCATTTAATAGTTGTTCAAAAATCTGCTGTTCCAGTTGTAAGATTTTGTCTTCTGCTCCTGTTATCTTTTCTTCATATTCTTTCAACTCTGGTGTGATGTAACGTTCCGCACTTGTCAGTGTTTGTTTCCTGATCCAACTTTCGGGCACTTTGTCTTTGTGTGTGTTGGTGACTTCCAGGTAATATCCAAAGACATTATTGAACCCTATCTTCAATGAAGAAATTCCGGTTCGTTCAATTTCTTTTTGCTGAAGATTTAGCAGGTGTGCCTTACCGTTAGTAACGATATTTTTAAGGTCATCCAGATCCGGATTTACGCCTTGTGCAATGATATTCCCTTTTGCAGCAGACACCGGTGGGTTGTCGATAATTTCTTTAAATATCTTATCTGCAATGTATTTGCATGGATTTAGCGAATCCCCAAGTCGTTTTAGATATTCATTTGATGAAGCATCGCACCTGCTTTTTATTTCAGAAATCAATTTTAAACCTTTGCCGATCTGCAAAACTTCACGCGGATTTATTTTCTTTAAAGGGATCTTACTTACCAATCGTTCAATATCACCCGTTTGTTTTATGCTGTGTGCAATTTTTGTTTTTTCTTCCGGTGTTTTGATAAAATATTCTACAAGGTCTTGGCGCTCCTGTATTTTGCTTATTTCCGTAAGCGGCAGCAACATCCAACGTTTAAGCAATCGTGCACCCATTGGTGAAACAGTATTATCCAACACTTTCAGCAATGAATTACTGTTGTTACTGTTGCTTAATAATTCAAGATTGCGGATCGTGAACCGGTCCATCCACAAATAATCACCTTTGTCAATTCGCTGCAAAGAAGTGATGTGCTGAAGGTTTGGATGTTCTGTATCCTTTAAATAATGAAGAATGGCGCCTGCAGCGATGATGCCGGTTTTAAGATCTTCAACGCCAAAACCTTTAAGACTTTGCGTTCCGAAATGTTTTAATAAAGTGTCTTTGGCATATTGCTCAGAAAAGATCCATTCATCAAGCGTGTACGTGTAAAATTTTGTTCCAAAATAATTCTTGAAATTCTTTTGCTGGTTTCTTTGGAAAATAACTTCAGCCGGATTAAGGCTTTGCAACAATTTGTCTGCATATTCCTTGTCGCCTTCCGCAATAAAAAACTCACCGGTGGAAATATCAAGAAAAGAAATTCCGGCTTTTTCCCGTCCGCCTCCATCATCCGGGCGGGCACCCACAAAGTGAATTCCACACAAAAAATTATTCTGGTTGTGTTCGAGCAACTTTTCATTCGTTGCCACGCCGGGCGTAATCAATTCAGTCACACCTCTTTTTACAATTCCTTTTACCTGCTTCGGATCTTCCAACTGATCACAGATCGCTACGCGGTAACCTGCCTTTACCAATTTATGCAAATAGGTGTCCAGGGCGTGATGTGGAAAACCCGCAAGTTCGGGCGCTGTTGCTGAAGCATTGTTTCTTTTGGTGAGCGTAATACCCAAAACTCTTGAGGCCGTAATGGCGTCCTGTCCAAATGTTTCATAAAAATCGCCGACACGAAAAAGCAAAACAGCGTCAGGGTATTTTGCCTTGATTGCGTTGTGTTGTTTCATTAAAGGTGTGTCGGGAGAAGCCATGTTTTAATGTGATAATTTGATAATTAGCTAATGTGCTAATGGATAAAAGCTGCTAAATTAATAACTCTTCAATTGCTGCAAGTACCAATCAACTCATCAGTTAATCAGCTAATCAGCTAATTAAATTATTTTTGCAAATTAATATTCTTTTAATGAGAAAATTAAGAATGGAGGAACTTAACCGTAAATCGGTGGACGAAGTTAAAGAATCTGAAAAGAACCCCGTGGTGGCGGTTTTGGAGAACATAAGAAGCGCTTATAATGTGGGCAGTGTTTTTCGTACAGCGGATGCCTTTTTAATTGATGCCGTTTATATTACTGGTTACACAGCAGTGCCTCCGCATAAGGAAATAAAAAAAACGGCACTCGGGGCAGAAGAATCGGTTGATTGGAAATATTTTGAAACCGCTATGCAAGCTGTAACGCATCTTAAAGAAAATGGTTATAAAGTCTTTGCAGTGGAACAGGTTACCAATAGCATTTCGCTTGAAACTATTTCAGAAATCCCTGCAGAAAAAATTGCATTTGTATTTGGAAATGAAGTTTCAGGTGTGGAAGAGGAAACGATTTCCTTGTGCGATGGATGTGTTGAAATTCCGCAATTTGGCATGAAACATTCTTTAAATATTTCGGTAGCGGCAGGTATTGTTTTGTGGGAAGCCGTTAAGAATTTTCAGTTCGCTGCAAAAAATAATTAAATGGAAAGCTCTGTAAAAACTTTGGATTTGAAATCTTCGCTCAACGGAATAAAAAGTTATTTCTCTCTTGTAAAATTTGCACATACCATCTTCGCGATGCCTTTTGCATTGATCGGTTTTTTTTATGGATTAAAAATCGTCAACTACCAGCTTAACCGGCCGTGGTGGTTGCTTTTTATCCTGGTGATCCTTTGTATGGTTTTTGCGCGAAGCGCGGCCATGGCTTTCAATCGTTTGCTGGATGCAGATTTCGATGCAAAAAATCCAAGAACATTGATCCGCGAAATTCCGGGTGGAATTATATCAAAAAGAAATGCAGCCGTTTTTGTGACCATCAATTGCATCGCGTTTATTACCACCACTTATTTTATTAATCTATTATGTTTTGCTCTTTCGCCAGTTGCACTTTTTGTTATTTTGTTTTACAGTTACACGAAAAGATTTACTGTCTTTTGTCACCTTGTTTTAGGGCTGGGATTAAGTCTTGCTCCAATTGGTGCCTTCATGGCTGTTACCGGCAAATTTGCTTTGGTGCCCGTACTCTTTTCTTTTTCTGTTTTGTTTTGGGTAAGCGGGTTTGACATAATTTATGCACTACAGGATGAATCGTTTGACAAGGAAAATAATTTATATTCGATGCCTTCGTGGCTGGGAACGATAAAAGCTTTGCGCGTAAGTGAATTATTGCATTTTCTTTCTGCCGCTGCAATTATTGCTGCTGGTATGATTGGCAGTTTTTCCTGGTTTTATTGGGCTGGAGTAGCCGTTTTTGTTTTCTTTCTTTTTTACCAGCATGCATTGGTAAAACCAAAGGACCTTTCAAAAGTGAACAAAGCATTTTTTAGTTCCAATGGAATTGCTTCTGTCGTGTTTTGTGTTTTTGTCTTGCTTGATTTATTTACCAATCTCTAAAGATTTACAGTAAACCAATAAAAAATAAATTTTTTATTTTAACAGAAGGCGAACCTAAACCTTCTAAACCCCTAAACTCTCTAAAATCAAAATGCCCCGGATTCTCTGCATTGATTATGGAAAAAAGCGTACAGGCATTGCCGTTACAGACCCGTTACAAATCATTGCTACTGGGCTGACAACTGTAGATTCACCCGAACTGATCTCTTTTCTTAAAAAATACTTTAGCCGGGAAGAGGTGGAATTGATCGTAATTGGGGAGCCGAAAAACCTCGATGATTCGGATACCCACGCCACTCCATTAGTGAAAGAAATTATTAAAAAACTGGAAAAGGAATTTCCAAATATTCCAATTGAAAAAGTAGATGAAAGATTTACTTCAAAATTGGCCAAGCAGGCGATGCTGGATATGGGTATGAAAAAGAAAGACCGCAGAAATAAAAGAACGGTGGATGAAATAGCCGCTACGATTATGTTGCAGGAATATATGGCCAGCCGTTAACTTAATATAATGGGCGAAATGGCGTAAATTTGCACGAAATATTAAAAAAACAATCCCGTTTATGGTTTTACCGATTGTCGCTTACGGACATCCTGTTTTAAGAACTCCCGGCGTTGATATTGAAGCGGATTATCCCGGCCTGCAAAAGCTGATTGAAGACATGTTTGAAACCATGTACAACAGTAAAGGTGTTGGCCTTGCCGCGCCGCAGATCAACAAAGGAATCCGTTTGTTTGTGATGGATAGCGTTCAGATAATTGAAAACCTGGATGTGGATGAAAAGGAAGATTTTCCGGGGGATGATGGTTACAAAGGCGCTTTTATCAATCCTTATATCAGTGAGATCAATGGGGAAGAATGGCTTTATAACGAAGGCTGCCTGAGCATTCCAAAAATAAGGGAAGATATCTCACGTCGGGAAACCATAACCATTGATTTTTTTGACGAAAATTTTGTAGAACATACCAAAACTTTTACCGGAGTTACCGCGCGTGTTATTCTGCACGAATATGATCACATTGAAGGAAAACTTTTTATCGATTATTTGAAGCCGCTCAAAAAAAGCTTGCTGAAGCGCAAACTGAATGATATTTCAAAAGGAAAAGTTTCAGTGGATTACAAGATGTTATTTGCCAAATAAATTTTCCTTTTCCTGCAAATAAAAACTTGTATTATTTGTTTGTTTACTCCAAAAAGACAAGTAAAATTTTTGCCTGCGGATTTATCTTTCCTTCAACAATTTAAGCATTAGTTTTACTAAATGATCCGGAAGTTTTCTATTCTTTTCATATTGCTGACTGCTTGTTCAATTCTTTATGCGCAAAGAGAAAAGGACAGCACAGTAAAGGTGGATGAAAATTATATTACCCTTTCTGAAATTGTGGTCAACAGGAAATTGGATGTCACATCTTTTATTCGCAGGGTAAAAGAAGACACCACCTTTTATAAAGCATTTAGAAACCTGCGAATGATCGGGTACAAAGAGAGCAACGACATCCGGATGCTGGATAAGAATGGAAAAATAATAGCTTCTTTGCACAGTACTACTCAACAAACGCGAAAGGATGGATGCCGCTCCATGAAGGTGCTTTCACAAAAAACAACAGGTGATTTTTTTGATAGGCACGGGAACTTTAATTATTACACCGCGCAAATGTATGCGGGATTGTTTTTTACAAGAGATACTGTTTGCGGCGAAAATAATATTGTAAAAGGATATTCGTTTTCAACCAGTGGTTTATCAGGGATTGATAAACATAAAGAGCAGTTGAAAATGCTCTTTTTTAACCCGGGGAAAAAGATAAACGGCCTTCCTTTCATAAGCAATAAAACCGAAATTTTTGATCCTTCGATGGCAGGCAATTATAACATGTATAT
>DASTXM010000004.1:0-94722 GCA_035765495.1 Hanamia sp. | reverse complement strand
TTTTTCTTCATCCCAATTTGTCAATTCAATAAAAGGAATTCCTTCAGACACTTCTATCACATTCGGCAAGGCATAAGGACTAAAACCCTGGAAGCCTAATTTTTTTGCAGGTGCATAAGAACGTACGTGACCACGGCTTTGTCCCCCGGTATAAGTAAGTGAATGTTTGATCTTGTCAACACCCCAGCCTTCCTGGTAAAGCATCGTATTGTTCAAAACACTTCTGATGGTCAATTCAGTATTTTCTTCTATCGGGTAATCTTTTAAATTCTCATCACCGCCGTCACCATCAGCGAGGTATTTCCAATCAGGATAACGTTTACGGATCTGCTTCATCAATGCAAGCGCCATTGTTGCTGATTCAATATCAAGTGCTTTATAATCTTCAACCACTTTTATCGCATCTTTATAACTCACTTCTGTTTTTGGTGCATTCAAAACCTCAAGGAAAAGCGATAATCCAAGTTTGTCCAAAAATTGATGCGCCTGTTCCACATCAGGACCATTATTTACAGAAAGTGTAAAAGCTTTTAATCGTTGTGGCGACATTCCCATCTTCAACATCAGATGATAAAGAACGAGAAAAACAGAACCGCTGTCGATGCCGCCGGAAAACAAAACGCCAATAGGTTCTTTTTCCGGAATTGTTTGCAACCACTTTTGACATTCGTTGGCAAGTGCACCGATGTAAGCTTTCCCAATCACATCAAGATCAGTGCTCATCTTATTTCTTTGAGGTGCAAAATATCTAGTGTAAACCGGGTTGGGATCAGGGCAACCAATCACTTCCAGGCGAACCACAAAATGGGCAGGAACCATTCTTGTATAAGAAGGATGAAATTGCGAATGAAGATTTTTACTTTTCAGGAATTCGTATATCTCGTCCATTCTTTCTGACACAATCAATAAGGGACCTGAAGTTTGTTTTGCCAAAAAATAGCGCATCGGCCTTCCGATAGAACGTGCCATGAAAACCTGTTGACCAACTTTTTCCACAATTGCAAATTGGCCTTCAATTTTTCGCACTCTTTCTGCATCACCCGAAATGATGGCTTCCTTCACTTCTTCCCGTGTCATGTTGAAAATAATATTTTGATTGTAATCCAACAGGTTTACAAAATTCTCGACGTGTTTATTTTGGGTATCCATTTTTTTTGAAACTTTTGAATAAATAATGCTGCTTAAAATATTTGAAGTAATGCAATTTATAAAAAAAACACTTCGTTATTTTTACAATCGCTAATGAACTGCTTTGACATTGTTAAAAAATATTTTTTAAAAGCGTTTTTAGCATTAAAAGCAGTTAACAAACAAAATTCGATAATTTTTATTTTCCTAAATCATCATAACTTTATAGAGAGGGACAATTTTAAGAATAAAGAAAACGTTATTCTATTTTAAGCCCTTTCTAAAATAAAAAGGCGCGAAAGTTGTAGATGTGAAATAAAAAAATAATTTTGTACTATTGAAAAAATTCTTCTACATACTTCTATTTACGATAGGTTTACAATTGGGAAGCGACGCCCAGGTTAAACACATTGCCAATAACGAAACGACCAAAACGGTAAAATTTTACCCCAATCCTGCATCAAGCTTCATCAATTTTGAGTTTAATGAAAACTACAATGATTCTTACACGCTGGTAATTTTCAATTTTATTGGAAAGAAAGTGGAAGAACTCAAACTAACCGACCAAAAAATGACTGTCTCTCTTACCGACTTCTATCGCGGAGTGTATATTTTTCAGCTCAGGGATAAACAAGGAACCATTATTGAATCCGGTAAATTCCAGGTGGTTAAATAATTCGTTTTAACAAACTCATAGCCTTTTTACAGCTTTCTTGTGTCATTTTGTCCAATTTTTAATGTTGGCAAAAAGTTTGACTAATGTACCTTTGCAGCCAATTTAGTAATGGATAAAAATCAAGAATGACATGCAAGAAAACGAATTGAAAAATCAGACAGACGAAGAAGAATTACCAATGGAAGTAAACGAGGAAAATGGTTCTGAAAAAGAGGAAGAATATGAACAGAACGGAGAAAGCAAACTTGGTGATGGAGGAAATGATGTTGAAAAATTAAAGGCAGAGTTAGCACAACAAAAAGATAAATACATTCGCCTTTTTGCAGAATTCGACAATTACAAAAGGCGCACTTCAAGGGAAGCAATTGAATTGAGACAAACTGCAGGAAAGGAAGTGATCGTTTCAATGCTTGACATTCTTGATGATATGGATCGTGCCGAACAGCAACTCCAGGAAAGTGATATGGATAAATCAATAAAAGAAGGGGTACTGCTGGTTTTTGACAAATTCAGAAAAACGCTGCAGGCTAAAGGATTAAAGCCTATAAACACTTTGCATTCAGAATTTGATGTTGAAAAAGATGAAGCAGTTTCTGAAGTGCCGGTTGATGATAAAAAAATGAAAGGTAAAGTAGTTGCCGAATTGCAAAAGGGATATTACCTTAACGACAAACTGATACGATTCGCTAAAGTCGTGGTGGGAAAATAAGCGTTTCACAAAACTATTTGATTCTATTAACCGTAAGTGCCGGTTAAATGGCAGTTTACAATAAATATTATGACAGAAACAATGTCCTCAAAAAGAGATTATTATGAAGTGTTGGGTGTAAGCAAGAATTCCACTTCGGATGAAATAAAGAAAGCTTACCGTAAGGTGGCCATGAAATTTCACCCGGACAGGAATCCAGGTGATCACACGGCAGAAGAAAAATTTAAGGAAGCTGCTGAAGCTTATGAAGTATTGAGCGATTCTGATAAGCGCGCCCAGTATGACCGCTTTGGCCATAGTGCGTTTGGTCCTGGACGTGGCGGTGGTTTCTCAGGGCATGGAATGAATATGGATGACATCTTCAGCCAGTTTGGAGATATTTTTGGCGACGACATGTTTGGTAGCTTTTTCAGTGGCGGTTCAAGAGGCAGCTCAAGGCGTCGTGGAACGAGGGGAAGCAATTTGCGTGTAAGGATAAAAGTGAATTATGAAGAGATTGCCAAAGGAACAACCAAAACGATCAAGGTAAAAAAATACGTTACTTGCAACTCCTGCGGCGGAAGCGGAGCAAAAGATAAAAACAGTGCACAAACCTGCAGAACCTGTGGTGGAAATGGCCAGGTGCGCAGGGTTCAAAATACATTTTTAGGACAAATGCAAACGGTGACTACCTGTCCTGATTGTAATGGCGAAGGATCGGTGATCACCAGCAAGTGTCCACAGTGCCGTGGCGAAGGAAGAGTGTATGGCGAAGAAACGGTGACGCTCGATATTCCCGCTGGCGTTCAGGAAGGAATGCAATTAAGCATGAGCGGAAAAGGAAATATGGGTGAAAGAGGCGGCGGCGCAGGTGACCTTGTTATTTTGATAGAAGAAGAACCGCATCCTTTCCTTCACCGCGAAGGGTTGAATGTAGCCTATGATCTGCACATTTCATTTCCTGAAGTTGTTTTCGGAACAAGCATCGAAGTGCCAACTATCGATGGACGGGCCAAGATTAAAATCCCGGCCGGTACACAGAGCGGAAAAATTTTCAGGTTGAAAGGAAAAGGTTTTCCATCAATCAATAGTCACGAAAAAGGCGATCAACTCATCCAGGTTAATGTGTGGACTCCTCAAAATGTGTCAGAAGAAGAAAGACTGACACTGGAAGCTTTGCGTGAAAGCGAAAACTTTAAACCGAAGCCGGATAAAAACGATAAGACCTTCTGGGAAAAGATAAGGGAAACTTTCAGCTGATAAACGGTTCAGTAGTAAACAAACAAATTCCTGTTTTTTCTGTTTCAGAAATAATGATAATAAAAAGCCACAACAAACAACGTCGTGGCTTTTTTATAGTAAGACCAAAACTTCGCTTGTCTTATTTCACTTCGAGCGTTAGAACCAGTTCTTTTTCTAGATAACCTTCAAGCACATCGCCAACGATACACTCTCCTACTCCGGATGGTGTTCCGGTATAAATCAGGTCACCAATGTTTATTGAAAAATAATTCGAGATGTGCGCAACAATCTGGTCAATATTGAACAGCATTTCGGCAGTGTTGGCCTTTTGGACCACTTCTTTATTTTTCACCAAAGAAAAATTAATATTCTTTTTATTAATTGCCGGAGTGAGGTCAACGAATTTTCCAACTGCAGCAGAATTATCGAAAGCTTTTGACTTTTCCCAAGGCAAACCATTTTGTTTCAAATGTTGCTGAATGTCACGCGCAGTAAAATCGATACCAACAGAGATCGCATTGTAATAATTGGAAGCGTGCTTTTCCTGGATGTATTTTCCATTCTTGCTAATCCGTACTACCAATTCAGCCTCATAATGCAGTTCGTTGGTAAATTCGGGGTAATAAAATGGAGTATGGCCCTGCACAAGTGCACTCTTGGGTTTCATAAATATAATGGGTTCTTCCGGCACTTCGCTACCCATCTCTTTCGCGTGTTGAGCGTAATTTCGCCCTATACAAAATATTTTCATGTCAATCAGGTTTAGTCAGGGCTTTTCAAAGGTTGTGCGAAAATATAAAAAAACAAATCTAAAAAAGAATTTATCTAAATTATTAATTCTGTTTTGGATTTTCAAAGGTCAGGTGGTTCACTTCACTCATTGTCCGGTCAATTCCGATAGTTGCAAAAAGCTCAATTATTTCTACACATTTTTCAATCTTACTTTTTACCACCGGTACTTCTTCCTTGAACCAGCGGCTCAAGACAAACTCCACTTGCATTCCTTTCGGAAAATGGTTGCCAATGCCGAAACGTAATTTTGGAAAAGCATCAGTACCGAGAATGTTTTGAATGTCGCGCAAACCGTTGTGCCCCGCATCACTGCCTCTTTTTCTTAACCTCAACTTGTTCAACGGCAAGGCAAGATCATCCACAATTGTCAAAGAATGTTCAACAGCGATCTTTTCTTTATCCAACCAATACTTCACTGCGCGACCGCTAAGATTCATAAAAGTAGTTGGTTTTATACAAACGAATATTTTCCCTTTAAATTTTATTTCGGCCACATCAGCTAATCTTGAGGATTGAAAGAACGCATTGTGTTTTAAAGCAAATGCATTCAATACATCAAAACCAATGTTGTGCCTCGTGCTCACATATTCGTTTCCCGGATTTCCCAACCCGGTGATTAAAAACTTCGACATAAGAACGAAGATAAATGGATTGAAAGTATTTTTTACTTAGGATAAATACATTTTTTTGTTGCTGATATTAAGGGAGTAAACATACATTTATTTCAATTTTTAATTTCAGTAATCGCAAATCTACGAAACCAGCGAATCGTTATTTTACGAATCACACCGTAATTACTACAGCAGCAAAAAAAGTCAATAGTGCTATTGTCCACCATATGCATTACTTCTACTTTTGTTCAAGAAGTTGGTTGATGTTCAACAAACATTAATCGTATCCAAATCCATTGAAAAATAAATTTTAGCCGTTATCCGGGAAAAACCAAATTAAAATCTGATATCAATCAACTTCTTTTCGTTTTGATCCAATACCTGAGAATTACAACCAATATCTGAAAAAACCGCTTTAAAATCTGGGTTGAATAATATCCTTAAAAACCAAAAACCCTGGAAGTAAATTTTTAAAAACTTCTGTCTCACCGGCAGGAGTTTTTATTTTGCTTAAAGTCTGAATGAGTGAACCTATAAATTGCCTCAATATTTACCTTGCTCTGTTTACACACCTGATCTCATCGTAGTTTTACTAAAAGCACTTTTCACTTTCTACGAATCGTATGGTAATTCCCTATTTGAAAAATTTAGGAGTAGTGCTCTTGCGCAAGGCATGCGCCGGTTCTATCTTTGTTCCAGAAGTTGATTGATGTTCAACAAACATTAATCACCAAATCCAATGAAAAAATCAGTTCCAAATATCCGGAAAACCAAAAGATGATCCGATATCAATCAACTTCTTTTATTTTAAAATCAATATTCTGAGAAAAATATAATTCCTATGAAAACCGGCCTCGAAAATGGCCTGAACTTTAACCCTGAAAACCCACAACCCCAGGTTTAAAAATTTAAAAAGCTTCCGGCAATTATCCCCGGAAGCTTTTTGTTGGCGAAACTTTTAACTTTACATGGCATCTCATTTGATTTCATTCTTCAAAATTCTATTTTATGATTGAAACTATCCCGGGATTCCCACCTTATGTGGCCGCTTTTAGAGCCACCGGTTCAGTAACAGGAAAGGATTATGACGAAATCATCAACCCTTTGGTGAGCAGAATCTACAAAGAAAACGGCAAGATCAATTACTTGTTGGTACTCGACACATCACTCAATAACTACTCTCTTGAAGCGTATGTAAAGGATGCTTTGCTTGGTTTTGTTTACTTTACTGAGTGGAAAAAGATCGGCATCGTCTCGAAGAAACCAGCCATCAAAACGTTCACGGATGTTTTTGGGAAAATGTTGCCAGGAGCCACACGCGGTTTCATGATGGAAGACCTCGACGAAGCAAAAAAATGGATCGCTGAGTAAAATGTTCTTAATAGCCTTTCAGTACACTCCTGATCGCGGAATCTTTTTGTGCCGGCGAAAGTGAATAATTATAATGATAGATTGAGAATTCCCAATCGCCATAAACGGGATTAGGCAAAACAATAAACCGGTTACCAAATTCCGAAGAAAAAGTATCGGTGCTTGCACTCCTCTTATCGGGCAATTGCTTTTCAAACATAGAACCAAAATCATTCAGGTTATCGCCAAGCAAAAGAAGAATTGAATGATCTTTTTCAATCGATTCTTTCCTTGGTTCTTTCGATGAGGAATTTGTTACCAACAAAATATGTTCTTTATCCGCAAACGGAAAATTATATTTCTTCAAATTCTTTAATGTGCCTTCCATTTCATCTTCACCTCGATTAGAAACGTAAAAAACTTCAACTCCTTTGGATGCAGTATATTCAAAAAATTTCAATGCTCCCGGAATTGTATCTGCTTCTCCCCTTGCCGTCCATTCTTTCCAACTTGCCCTTGTATAATCTTTTCCCTGCAACAATTGGTGCACTTCATACGGACTGTTGTTCAAAATTGTTTCATCGATATCCGTCATGATTGCCTTTGGCTTATTTGTTTTTTCAGCCAATAACTGATCTAATTTTTCTGTTGCTAAATTGTAAGCCTGGTAACAAAGCGCGCGGTATTCAGCCCCAAATTGCTGGTAAGCAGAAGCAAAAATTTTTCCTTCAATAACAGAAGTATTTTGCTTTTCCGAAACTTTCAATTTTGAAGAAAGACTGCATGACACAATGAACAAAGCACTGACAAAAACTAATTTTTTCATGATTATAAAAGGGGCAAAAAGTGATGATTATTGATAAATCAACTGATTTTAAAATGAGGTACTAATTTTGATGCGATTCAAATAAACGAAGGTTTTACAAATTGAAGATTTTATTTATTATCTCTTAATTTTATTGCACATCTTTCAAAGCTAAAATTAGAAAATGGATTTTGTTGATTATTACAAAACGTTGGGTGTTTCAAAAAATGCATCTGCGGAAGACATTAAAAAGGCTTATCGAAAACTGGCCCGCAAATTTCACCCGGATGTGAATCCCAATGATAAGGAGGCGCATAAAAAATTCCAGCAAATCAATGAAGCCAACGAAGTGCTGAGCGATCCTGAAAAAAGAAAAAAGTATGACCAGTATGGCGAAAACTGGAAACATGCTGAACAATATGAAAAAGCACGGCAACAGCAAGGACAACAAGCTGGTGGCGGATTTGGAAGTTTTGGTGGATTTGGTGGTGGTTTTGGCGGAGGCCAGGAATACACTTATTCTTCGGGCGATGAAGGAAGTTTTTCAGATTTCTTTGAATCGCTTTTTGGTGGCGCACGAGGACGTAGAAGCCAGGCAAAATTCCGCGGGCAGGATTACAATGCAGAATTGCATCTATCTTTAAGCGATGCTTACCATACACACAAACAAACCTTAACCGTTAATGGGAAAAATGTCCGCATCACAATTCCTGCAGGTGTTGAAAATGGCCAGCAAATAAAATTAAAAGGTTACGGAAGCCCCGGCGCAAACGGCGGACCGAATGGCGATCTTTTTATAACATTTGTAATTCCAAACGAAATCGATTTGAAACGAGAAGGAAATAATTTATACAAAACCGAGGACCTCGATTTGTACACCGCTCTTCTGGGAGGAGAAAAAACAATTGATACCCTGGCGGGAAAAATAAAATTGAAAGTGGCACCTGAAACGCAAAACGGTGCAACTGTCCGGCTAAAAGGAAAAGGATTTCCTGTTTACAAAAAAGAAGGGCAGTTTGGCGATTTGTATATAACGTGGAACATTAAATTGCCCACCAACTTAACGGCCAAACAAAAAGAATTATTCACCGAATTATCAAAATTATCATCCTAAAATATTTGATATGGAAAGAGAAGACCTGATACCCGCTAAAGATTTTTGCCTTTATCATAATATCGAATATTCATTCATTTCTTCATTGGAAGATTCAGGATTGATAACCGTTACCTCTGTTGAAGAATCTGCGTTTATACCGGCCGATGAATTGGATAAGTTGGAAAAATTTGTGCGCCTGCATTATGACCTTGATATAAATATTGAAGGAATAGAAACGATCTATCATCTTTTGCAAAAAATAGAACAAATGCAAAGGGAGATTTTGCAATTGAGGAATACTAATGCTTTCAGCAATTTTCCTGAAGAATAAAAATATAAATTTTTTGTTGGTTTACTGTTTCCTGGATGTTGCAAACGGCCACTCTTTCTGAAACTTTGCTTTGATAAAATAAACGATCACGCCGAGGAAGATCACAAACATTCCACTGAACATGAGTTTGGTTCCTGTAGAAATAAGGATGAACAACCACATTGCAATGGCTATTATTACAGGCAGCGGAAACAAAGGCATTTTATAAGGAAATTCAGTTTCACTTTTACGGCTTCGTAAGATCAACAGTCCGATCGCCTGCCCGATAAATTGAATCATTATTCGCATTGCAAGAATTGCACTGATGGTTTCACTTAATTTAAAAAGCATACTGAAAACAAAGGCAACTCCTCCCAAAAACAAAACAGAAACATAAGGAAAATCTTTTGTGGGATGAAGACGTGCGAATACCTTAAAGAACTCTCCATCATCTGCCGCAGCATAAGGAATGCGGCTATAGCCGAGTGTTGCAGAAAATACTGAGGCAAATGCCACCCACAGGATCAGGCAGGTAACAATCGTTGCGGCAGTATGTCCCATCAATACTTCCATAAATTGGCTGATCACAAATTCGCTGTCTTTCGCTTCCTGCCAGGGCACTACACTTACCACACTCACGTTCATGAGCAGGTATAAAATAGCAATGCCGGTAATCGAAATGAATATGCTTCGCGGAATATTTTTCGAAGGATTTTTGATCTCGCTTCCAAGATGGCAAATGTTGTAATAACCCAAATAACTGTAAACAGATTTCACGCTTGCGAAACCAATTGCAGTTACAAATGCATAATCAACTGTAAGTCCCTTGTTGATATTTCTTATCGGCATCAAAAAGTTACCATGTAAAATGCCTCCACCAATGATCCAAAACATCGTAATAATCACGCCGCTCCAAAGAAAAACACTGATCTTGCCAATAGCTTCAATTTTTCTGTATAACAAAATGATGATAAGGATTACAACCCCACCACTCACCAATTTTTCTGTAACCGGTGTAAGCGGAACGATGAAAGAAAAATATTTTGCAAAACCGATCGCCGCCGAAGCAATCACTAAAGGTGCTTGTATCAACGTTTGCCAAACAAACAAAAAGCTCATCATTTTTCCGGCTCCCTTTTTTCCATAAGCTTCTTTCAGGAAATTATAACTGCCACCTGCTCTCGGAAATGCAGCGCCAAGTTCACTCCAAACCATCCCATCAACAATGGACAACAAAGCACCTGCAATCCAGGCATATAAAAAATAAGGTCCATTCATCATTTCGATCACCATTGGCAAGGTGATGAAGGGACCAATACCGACCATGTCTGTCATGTTAATTGCAGACGCATGCCACAATCCAAGTCTTCTGTTCATTTCAGCCATACAATCAATTCAGTTGAAAATAAGCAGTGTAATTTTTTTAAAAATTCAAGATAGCGATAAAAATAATTCACATTATAATTTTTATTTGACAAAACTTTTTTTCGCCTAAAAAGTTTGTTTACTATTCTTCTTTACATTTGAAAAAATAATTCAGATGCTCAACAGACGAAAATTTTTAAAGCTCTCTACACTCGCAACACCACTGCTTTCCGTAAAAAATATAACGACTAACAGTAAGGCGCAAACGAAACCTATCGTTGTTGCTACATGGAACAACGGAAAAGAAGTGAACCAGGAAGCATGGAAAATTTTATCTGCAAATGGCCGAGCTCTCGATGCAGTGGAAGCAGGCGCAAGATGGGTGGAAGACACCATCGATTGTTGCATCGGCCTTGGCGGTTATCCTGACCGTGATGGAATTGTAACGCTGGATTCCTGCATTATGGATGAAGATGCGAATTGTGGTTCAGTTGGCGCTATTGAAAGAATCAAACATCCGGTTTCTGTAGCCAGGAAAATTATGGAAACCACGCCGCACATCATGTTGGTAGGGGAAGGCGCTCAGCAATTTGCTGTTGAAAATGGTTTTCCACTTGAACCGCAGCTGTTATCTGATCCTGCAAAAAAGGCATATGAAAATTGGCTGAAAAAGAGCGAATACAAGCCGGAAATAAATATTGAAAATAAAGCGGCGGTCGAAAAATGTAAAAAAGAGAACGGTCCTTTTGCTCCGCAATACTTTGATGACGGAAGTATTAACCACGATACCATGGGACTCGTTGCTTTGGATGCATCAGGAAACATGAGTGGCGCAGTAACGACCAGCGGAATGGCTTTTAAAATCCATGGCCGCGTAGGTGATTCACCAATTATTGGCGCCGGACTTTTCGTTGATAACGAAGTTGGCGCCGCAACATCAAGTGGCATGGGCGAAGAAGTGATGAGAACATGCGGCACGCACACCGTTGTCGAATATATGCGACAAGGATATTCTCCTGAAATGGCCTGCAAGAAAGCGATTGAACGAATCATTAACCGTAGCGAGGAGAAAGCAAAAAAAGTGCAGGTGGGTTATTTGGCTTTAAATAACAAAGGCGAATATGGTGCTTATGCAATTCAAAAAGGATTTGTTTATGCGGTAAAAAGTAATGGCGAAGAAAAGATTTATGCTGCCAAATATTTCTATGATTTAGGGGTAACCTGATTTTGTTAAAGAAAATTTTTCATGAAATTAGAGATCATTGGTTTTAATATCGAAGCATGTATCGCCGCCCAGGAAGCTGGTGCGGACAGAATTGAATTGTGTGCTTCACCAGGAGAAGGAGGAACTACTCCTTCCTTTGGTTTTATCAAAGCGGCAAGAGAAAAATTACATATTGATTTGTATGTAATGATCAGGCCAAGAGGCGGCGATTTTTTATACACAGATGAAGAGTTCGCCATCATGAAACAAGATGTGCGGCTTTGTAAAGAGCTTGGATGCGATGGAATTGTGACAGGAATTTTAACTTCAGAAGGAAAAGTGGATATGCCAAGATGCAAAGAATTGATCAAGCTTGCTTATCCACTTGAAGCAACGTTCCATCGTGCTTTTGACCGGGTTAATGATCCTATTCAATCACTGGAAGATGTTATCGACTGCGGATTTGAAAGAATTCTAACCTCTGGCCTTAAGCCAAAAGCTATTGACGCCACTTCCCTTTTAAAAACGTTAGTTGAACAATCTCAGCAAAGGATCATCATCATGCCGGGTTCCGGAGTAATTGCAAGTAACATTATTGGAATCGCTGAAAAGACCGGCGCCACTGAGTTTCACAGCTCGGCAAGCAATTACAAAAAGAGCAACATGGCCTATATCAATCCTGAAATGAATGAAGAACTGAATTCCATTTTTGTAAACAAAGAAGAGATCCAAAAAATGAGAGCTCTTCTGGATCAATTCTCAAACAAATAAAATATTGAAAGAGGTTTATCGTTCAAACCTCTTTCAACAATTAATACAACAATCTTACTTTAATTGTATCCTTCACATTTTTTAAAAGATCCAGCGCTTTCTTTGAAAGGTTTTTATTCACGTCGAGCACCACATAACCAATATCATCGTTCGTCTTTAAATATTGTGCAAGAATATTGATGTGATGCGAAGAAAGTTGTGTGTTGATCTCCGACAAAACGCCGGGTACGTTTTTATGAATATGCAAGATCCGGTGCGTATTTTCATTGGGAGGAAGATTCAATGGCGGCACGGAATGTGAACCCGTTGTAATTCCTCTCTCAAGGAAATTGAATAATTTGTTACTCACATCTTCACCAATGTTTTGTTGCGCTTCTTCCGTTGAACCGCCAATATGCGGCGTCAAAATAACATTGCTCAATCCCTGTAAAGGAGATGAAAAGGGTTCGCCAGTCTTAGCCGGTTCTTTGGGAAAAACATCAATTGCTGCTCCGCTCAGATCACCTTTTTCGAGCGCTTTTTTTAATTCATCCAAATCCACAACGCCACCACGTGCATAATTGATAAGGATGCTTTTCTTTTTAAAATATTTGATGTTGTTCTTGTTGATCATGTTGCGTGTAGAAGGCAGATCCGGAACATGAAGGGTAACGATATCCGCTTCGCGTAAAAGATCTTTCAGGGTCTTTTTGCTTTCAGCATTTCCAAGCGGCATTTTCGTTTCGGTGTCATAAAAAATCACTTTCATGCCTAGCGCTTCTGCGAGAACACTCACCTGTGAACCAATATTTCCATAACCGACAATTCCTAAAGTTTTTCCTCTCAATTCGTGGCTTCCACTGGAATCTTTGAGCCACACCCCCTCATGGGCACTCCTGTTTTTATCGGGGATCTTTCGGATCAACATGATCGAAGAAGCTATCACCAATTCGGCAACAGAACGGGTATTGGAATAAGGAGCATTAAACACAGCAACACCTTTATTGGTTGCTTCTTTCATATCAACCTGGTTGGTTCCGATACAAAAGCATCCAATTGCCTGCAGTTTTGTTGCATTCTTCAAAACCTCGGGAGTGATCTTGGTTTTGGAACGAATGCCCAACAAATGAACGTTTTTAATTTCTTTAATCAATTCACTTTCAGACATTGCACCCGGCAATCTTTTAACTGAAGTATAGCCGGCATCCATAAACCGGTCGGCAGCGGTTTTACTAATGTTTTCCAAAAAGAGAATATTTATTTTTTCTTTAGGATAACTGGTAACTTTTTTCTCTGGCATATTAAAATAGTAATGTAATATTGCAAATATAGCTACTTAATATCCGAATATTTTTTGATGAGACTTAGAAATTTTTTTGCAGTAATCCCTACACTTTTATTTTTTATTTCTTCATGCAATTCCAATGGTGTCAAAGCCAAACCATCTGGTAAGGATACAATTGCACATGCAACCCCAGATCCGACACCTATTCCTCCTGAGAAATTGAGAATGTATCGCTATGAAGTAAATAATTTTTATCAAAATAAATTGATCCGTACCGGATTTAACGGGGCGATCCTTGTTGCCAAAAGAGGACAAGTGATCTTTGAAGATTATCATGGGTATTTTAACCTTCAGAAAAAAGATTCATTAATTGGTAAACACACTGCCTTCCACATTGCTTCTGTTTCGAAGACTTTTACTGCAATGGCAACTTTGAAACTTGTGCAAATGGGCAAACTTTCACTTGATGATGATGTCAGAAAATTTTTCCCTGCCTTTCCTTATGAGAATGTGAAGGTGAAAGATTTATTGAGCCACAGAAGCGGCTTACCAAACTATCTTTATTTTATGGACAAACTTGGTTGGGATATTCACCAGCATGTTAAAAATCAGGATGTTCTGGATTATCTCATCAAATATAAACCAGCAGCTACCAAACCCAATACGCACTTCACCTATTGCAATACCAATTATGCTCTTCTTGGATTGATCATTGAAAAAGCTTCAGGCGAATCTTATGCTGATTTTTTGCAACAACAGATCTTTACACCTCTTCATATGAATGACACTTATGTCTGGAATATTAAAGACAGCGCTACAGCAATGCCATCTTACAACTACCGTGGACGGCCGGAAGCTTTTACTTTCCTGGATTGTGGCTTTGGTGATAAAAATATTTACAGTACTCCTGAAGATCTGTTAAAATGGGACCAGGCGTTGTACACTGATCAATTTTTGCCTCAAGACCTTATCGAAAAAGCTTATACACCTTACAGCAATGAAAAGCCGGGCATCCGTAATTATGGATACGGCTGGAGAATGAATGTTTATCCTGACGGGCGAAAAGTAATTTACCACAATGGCTGGTGGCATGGCAATAATGCAGTGTTCATTAGAATGATCCAGGATTCGGTTACGATCATTGTACTTGGCAACAGGTACAACAGCAATATTTACCAGGCCAAACAAATGGAAAAATATTTTGACGGCGGCGACAATACACCTAATGATGAAGAAAGCGCCGAAACTCCACAGGAAGAAACCGTAACCAAACCGGTCCACAAATCCGTACATCATCACGCTGCAAAAAAACCGGTAAGAAGAAAAAGATAACAACTATTTCCTTACGTTTAGAGTAAACCAACTTTCCTGCAGTATTTTTGTTTTGCTGCTGCAATTCTTTTCTATTTACCGCAAAAACCGCAATACACAATAATGGTTATCCATCAATGAACATTCTAGAGCTCATTTTTAATTCAGTTTTCGGTTTTTATCTAATGTTTCACGCAACATTTAATCCTATTGTTAATTTTATATAAATAGCCTAAGAATATGCATTATAAGCTATTTAAAGAACTCAATTCCTAACCTATATTGAAATAAATGATTATAAATTGCGGTAAAAAACGGTTATTTGACATGGAAGTGCAAAAAAAGTTTGCAACTTTTGACTTTTTAATAAGTTAAAACCATATGTTTGTACCGAACTACGATTAACGTTTATGCTGAAAATTGATCGCCAGGCTTTTATACTTCACCAGGTGAACCTTCATAATAAAGTGCTTTCGACAGATTTGAGCCGCCAGGTAAAAGTATCAGACGATACCATCAGGCGTGATATTCAGCAGTTGGCAGATGAAGGAAAGATCATCAAAGTTCATGGCGGTGCACTGTCGCCTTCGTTTCATAACACCTACAGTTCAAGTGATGACGTATATGCCTACAACCAAAAAAGGATCATTGCTCAAAAAGCAATTTCATTAATAAAAGACGGCATGTTTGTCTTCACGACAGGAGGCACAACGATCATTGAATTAGCGAGGGCTTTACCGCTTGAATTGCATGCCACTTTTATTTCAGGGAGTGTGCCGGTATTGGCAGAATATATTGTGCATCCAAATATTGAAGTGATTGCCATTGGCGATAAGATCTCCAAAGATTCAAAAATAACTGTTGGACTCGAAGCAATAACGAAAATAAAACAACTGAAGGTCGATTTGTGCATTTTGGGTGTTTCTGCCATAAATCTTGAAGATGGTGTTTCCGACAATGACTGGGAGGTAGTACAAATCAAAAAAGCAATGATCGAAGCTTCTGAAAAACTGGTTTGCCTGACGATTTCAGAAAAGATCAATACCCGGCAGCCATTTCAAATTTGTGAAACTCAAAAAATTGACACTTTGGTCACGGAGTTATCGCCGAACAACGTACTGTTAGAACCTTACCAATATGCGGGTATCAATGTTTTATAAAATCATAAACCTCTATACACGCTGCTGATATTTTAATAAATGAAACAAAGTTTTTTCAATACAATTCTATCATATCAAAAACAATCTCTATGACTTTAATTAGACAGGCACTCCTATTACTGATAGGATCATTTTTCTGTTTATCGTCATTTGCCCAAAGCAAGACGGTAACAGGCAAGGTGTTAACAAGTGAGGAGAACACTCCTCTGGCCGGTGTAACTGTGAACGTGAAAGGTACCAACCATAGCACAATCACAGATGCCTCCGGTAATTTTTCAATCAATGCTGAAAAAGGCGCCACACTTGTTTTTTCTTATGTGGGTTATGAAACACAGGAAGCAAAAGTTGGAAGCGGCAATTCTGTTTCTGTATTATTAAACAGGAATGGCAACAGCAAACTGCAGGATATTGTGGTGGTCGGTTATGGTACGCAAAAAAAGGCAAACCTTACCGGCGCTGTTACTACAGTGGACGTTAAAAAAACCTTTGACAGCAAACCCCTCACAGATCCAACCAAAGCACTGCAAGGTGTTGTTCCAGGTCTTACTATCACCTATTCAAATGGTGGATTAACTCAATCTCCTGAGATCACCCTGAGGGGTATCGGTAGTTTGAACGGGGCAAGTGCTCCTTTGATCCTGGTTGACAATGTACCTACTCCAGACTTGTCAGTAATCAATCCTGCAGATATTGAAAGTATTTCTGTATTGAAAGATGCCGCTTCTGCTTCCATTTATGGTGCGCGTGCAGCATTTGGTGTTGTATTGATCAAAACCAAATCAGGTCATTTCAATCGTAAACCAAAAATTACCTACTCAAATAATTTTTCATGGAACACACCAACCATACTTCCAGACTTTGCCGATCCTGTAAAAGGTTTGACAGGTGTTGTAGCGGGAGCAGCGAGAGCCGGGAACAACTCCCCGGAATTGTTTGGAATAGACCTGAAGAAAGAAATTGAAGGTATCAAAAACTGGCAGGAAAAATATGCAAATAACCGTACCAGCAATGAAATGATTCCGGGCGAAGATTTCGTATTGGGTGATGCCTCTCACCAAACATACTTCTACAGGGTTTGGGATGTCAAAGACATCATGCTGAACAAATGGTCTCCCCAGCAAACGCACAATTTACAGGTTACCGGCGGAAGCGATAATGTAAATTATTACATTTCAGGAGGATACAGCGACCAGGGCGGTATTATGAAATTGAATCCTGATCAGATAAAAAAGTACAACGTTACGGCAGCAGTAGATGTAAAAGCTACAAATTGGCTGAAGCTAAACGCGAAAATGCTTTATCGTAATTTTGAATACGACTACCCATATCAATATGAGGATTACTTCTATTACATGTGGCGTTGGGGAGCCTGGTTTCCTTATGGTACTTACCAGGGAAAATATTTCCGTCAGCCACCAGCTTATCTAACCGGTGCAAGTACCAATACTACTACCGACAACTATTCAAGGGTTGATTTGGGCGCTACGCTTACACCTGTTAAAAATGTAACTGTGCAGGCAAACTACACAATCAACAGGGATAATTCTCTTGGTCATGTAAAAGGAGCTCCAATTTCTGCCTGGAACTTTTGGGCAGGTGGTACATTACCTTACCAGGTAATAACCAGCGGTTCAAGTAACAGGGCTGAATATACTAATAACCGTGCCCTGATCAATTCTTTCAATGGAACAATCAAATATGAAAATGTCTTCAATGATGCACACCACGTAACATTAATGACTGGTATGAATGCGGAAGATGATGAGTATGTTGGTTTTTATGGGCAGGCATTAGGACTTCTTGATCCTTCAAAGCCTGAAATTAACCAGGCCATTGGGCAACAATCAGCAGGTAGTAATCACAGTAATGCGGCTTACGCCGGATTTTTCGGCAGGGCTAATTATGATTACAAAGGAAAATATCTTTTGGAATTGAATGGCCGCTATGACGGTTCCTCAGCTTATTCACCATTTGATCGCTGGGCATTCTTTTCTTCTGCTTCTGCAGGCTACAGGATCAGCGATGAAAAATTCATGGATTTCATTAAACCTGTTGTAAGTGACCTTAAATTCAGAGGTTCAATAGGAGCAATTGGAAATCTTGACATTGGTGGTCAATACTTCATTCCGACTATGAATAGTTATGATGCAAACTGGATCGTGGGTGGTGTAACGGTGCCTACTTTTACAAATCCATTGGCAATTGCACAAAGTTTGAAATGGGAAAAAATAAAAAGTACTGATTTTGGTGTGGATGCAAGTTTCCTGCACAATCACATCACTGCCACTTTCGACTGGTATCAAAGGAATACAACAGGAATGGTGAACACCAATATAGTTCCTGCAACCTTCGGCGCTTCTGCACCTCATACCAACCAGGGAAATTTGCGTGATCGCGGTTTTGAATTGTCACTTAGTGGAAACGCGAACATCACCAAAAACTGGAATTTCTATGCAACTGTTTCGCTCGATAACAGCAACACGATTGTCACCAAATGGCATAATGATTCCAAATACATCGGTCAATATTATGATGGTGCAGAATATGGAGCAATCTGGGGATTCGAAACAGCTGGATATTTTAAAGATGCAGAAGATGTCGCAAAATCTCCAAGCCAGTCCGCCCTTGAAAAAGGCAACTTCACTTATGGCCCCGGTGATATCAAGTTCAAAGACCTGAATGGAGACGGGAAAATTGATGGAGGAAAATCTACCGCTACAGACCATGGTGATCTTACCATCATTGGTAATACCCAGCCAAAATATTTGTACAGTGCAAGATTGGGTTCAACTTTTAAAGGTTTCGATATCGACATATTCTTGCAAGGAGTTGGAAAACGCTCTTTGTGGGGCCTTGGGGATATGGTAATTCCAATGTACAGCAGCGCGCAAATTTTGTATGCCAACCAGGTTGATTACTGGACCCCGGATAATCCAAATGCAAAATATCCTAACCCTTATGCAGGAAACTCTTCAGGAACGATTAGTGGTATTAGCAAAGGAGGAAATAACTTTTATCCCCAGTCTAAATATCTCCTCAACCTCGCTTATTGCAGGTTAAAAAATGTGACAATAGGATATACACTTCCTCAATCACTTATGGACAAAATTCATGTGAGCAAGCTACGGGTTTATGTAAGTGGAGAAAACCTGGCTACCATTTCCAATGTGGGTGCGCCTTTAGATCCTGAGATCACTTATGGTGAATTAGGATACACAGGAAGAACTTTCCCTTTCATGAAAAATTATTCTTTTGGGGCGCAACTTACTTTTTAAGAAAATAAAAAATTGAATTTATATATGAAACGATTTAAATTAATGAACAAACTTGCGGTTGCAGCTTCAGTTCTCGTTTTTGCAGCAGGCTGTAGCAAGTATATCGATAGAAAACCACTCGACCAGTTTTCGGACCTTGACTACTGGAATAGCGAAAACAGTGTGAAGACCTTTTGTTGGGGCTTTTACAATGATCTCTTTGATGGATACGGACACGGTTGGACAGGAGGAGACTTTTATTTTACCAGCTTCAGTGACGACCAGGCTGATCCAACCTTTGAAAACTTTGCCAAGAATGCACCGGCGTCTGATGGAAGTTGGAACTTTGGTGACATACGTAAAGCTAACCTGGTAATTGCACGCGTTCCTGATGTTCCGATGGACCAGGAAGCAAAAAATCACTGGACGGGTGTGGCAAAATTTTTCCGTGCTTTAAACTACTTCCAATTGGTTAAGAGATTCGGAGATGTTCCTTTCTATAACACCGTATTAGATATTTCTGATTCGGCAATTTATAAACCAAGAGATCCGAGGGATATGGTAATGGATAGTGTTTTGGCTGATCTTGATTATGCTGTTAATAATTGCCGTGCGAGTAGCGGTGATAATACAGTAAATAAGGACGTAGCCCTGGCACTGAAATCAAGGGTTTGTCTTTATGAAGGAACTTATGCTGAGTACAGGGAGAATAATAATGCCCGTGCTGCAAAGTATTTGAAAGAATGTAAAGACGCTTCTGCTGCATTGATTAATGGTGGTTATACACTTAATCCAGATTATAAAACAGAATACAATTCAGAAAGTCTCCAGGGAAATCCTGAAACTATTTTGTATATGGATTATGAAGCAGATGTGTTGATGCATCCAACTGTAGGCTATACCAACAGTACCACACCAATGAACGGTCTTACAAAGTCTGCTGTAGAATCTTATGTTTGCAGCGATGGTTTGCCCATTTCACTTTCGCCAGAATATAAAGGAGACGCCAATATTGACAGCGTACGTTCCAACCGCGACGGCCGCTTGTTAGAATCTATCAGCGATTTCTATTGCTACAACGGAAACCTCGTTGCCGGTATGCACTCAAGCACCGGCTACCGTCCTTCCAAATTCCTTCCTGATGGTGTACTTTACCCTGGCGACTACAAAACTGCTCCATACAACACTACGGACGCACCTTTGTTTTGGCTGGCAGAGACAATGGAAAACTATGCAGAAGCTGCAGCCGAACTGGACAAATTGGGAACAGAACCAATTACACAAAACGACCTGGATATTTCTATCAATAAATTGCGTGCACGCGCTGGTGTTGAACCACTTGAACTTGACGGTAGCCAGGGAACAGCCATTAACGGGGTTCCTTTCGTAGATCCCAATAAAGATGCCGATGTAACTTCTTTGATCTGGGAAATCCGTCGCGACAGGAGAAGTGAATTGATCATGGACGGCTTCCGTTATGATGACCTGATCCGTTGGGGAAAATTAGATTATATGGATACGCAATTAAATCCTGATTGCATTTTAGGAGCAAAAGTGCCGGCCAACCCGGATATCAACACGAATGCAGACGGATACATAATGCCTTACAGTGCGGGAACCACAAGGACTCCGCAAAGCAGGGACTATTTCGCGCCCATACCAACCAGCCAGATAGCCTTATATCCAAACGGAGCATTGAAACAAAATCCCGGTTGGTAATATTTTTTCTTTCGTTAAAGTTTAATTTCTGAAGAAAAAAACGAGACCGGGGGCATTAAGTTGCTCCCGGTTTTTATTTTTAAAAATAGACTTTTTTTAAACCTTATGATAAATATGAAAAAGTGGACACTTCTCTTCTCATTGTTGTTTTTTATGTCGGCTTTGTTGGCCCAATCGGGATTCAAGTTTGCACATGTTTCCGATACCCACATTGGCAGCAACAATTCTGAAGAAGATCTTGAACGGACGGTTCATGATATAAATAATGACCCTGAAATAAAATTCGTGATACTTTCCGGCGACATAACCGACTTCGGTTCGGATACTCAATTAGTAGTAGCTAAAACAATTTTAGATAGCCTCAATAAACCGTGGCACATCATTCCCGGAAACCATGACGCAAACTGGTCGGAAAGCGGCACCAACAGTTTTAAAAAAATATTTGGTAACGAAACTTTTGATTTTGAATACGGCGGCTATCTTTTCCTGGGAACAGTTTGCGGACCCAACATGAGAATGAGTCCCGGCCAGGTTTCGAGGGAAAATATTGTTTGGTTAGATTCGACCTTGAAGAATTTAAAAGACCCAAATATTCCTATCATTTATGTAAACCATTATCCACAGGATTCAAGTCTGAACAATTGGTACGAAATAATGGATATGCTGAAAACGCGCAACACACAATTGATCATTTGTGGTCACGGACACCGCAATAAAGTTTTCAATTTCGAAGGAATTCCCGGAATAATGGGAAGGTCAAACCTGAGAGCCAGGAAGCCTGTTGGAGGATACAATATTGTTACCATAAAAGACGGAACCGCCACTTATGAAGAACGAAATCCTGTCACAAAAGAGCAACACGAATGGGCACAGGTAAAATTATACAGACATGATTTTGCCGCAGACACCAACCATTATTTCCGGCCTTCTTACGCTGTAAACAACATTTATAAGAACGTAAAGACTGATTGGCAATTTAATGATAAAAGTGACATCGGATCCGGAGTTGCGCTTACAAAACGCCTTGTAATTGGAAGCAATTCAGGCGGACAAATTTTTGCACTAAATAAAAGAAATGGCAAAAAAGTTTGGTCACTGCAAACAGGAGGCAAAATTTATTCAACCCCTGCTGTTCAAAATAATTTAGCAGTAGTTGCTTCTACCGATAACAACATTTATTGTGTAAATGCCAAGACAGGAAAATTGATTTGGAAATATGAAACGCAAAAACCAATAGTTGCCAATCCATTGATTAAAAACAATACAGTATATATTGGCGCTGCTGACGGACATTTCAGGGCAATTGATTTGAAAACTGGCAAATTGATTTGGGACTATGAAGGGGTGAAAGGTTTCGTTGTTACGACACCACTTTTTTATGAAAACAAACTTTATTTTGGAAGTTGGGGCACTGAATTTTATTGTCTTGACGCAGCTACCGGAAGATTGGTTTGGAAGTGGAACAATGGTTCACCCAATAAAATGTATTCTCCTGCAGCTTGTTTCCCTGTTGCAACAAAAGGAAAAGTTTTCATCGTGGCACCGGATCGTTATATGACTGTTTTTGATGCTAATAGCGGAAAGGTAATTTGGAGAAAAAGAGATCCCAAATACCGTGTGCGCGAGTCAATGGGCTTGTCAAAAGATAGTTCTTTAGTGTATGCTAAAACAATGGAAGGCGAACTCATCGGCGTTTCTACTTCATTGCCGGATATGCAAATAACCTGGAAAGTTGACCCGGGATTAAATTATGAAATTGCACCCACAGCAATCGTTCAACATAAAGATATTATTTACGTTCCTTCAAATTCCGGAATAGTAGTAGCGGTAAAACGTGATGGCTCAATTTTATGGAAACATAAGATTTCAAATTGCCTTATTACAAATATCAAACCCGTTTCTGATCATAAAGTAATCGCCACTACAATGGATGGGAAAGTTACTTGTCTGAAGTTTTAGGAGGAATTCTTTTTAAAAGCAAGCGGGATTATTTGTTGAATAGTAAAAAAACAAATAATCCCGTTTTTTATTTTCAGTCAATTTACCAACTGCTTCCTCCACCGCCGCCAAATCCTCCTCCAGAGAAACCGCCACCGCCGCTGAAGCTACCGCCACTCGTTCCGCTGCTGGAAGGCGCACTGTAAAAAGTGCTGCTCATTTCATTCATTGAATGATCAAGGCTATTCATGAACATGAGTGTATTAAAATTTCCACCAGTATAAACTCCATTGTACCATTTCGGCGGCGGCACGTCAAGTCCTTTTAATTTATCTTTCCAGGTATCGGCCACTCCAAAGACAATCGCAAAGGGCAATACTTTATCAAAATAATTTTCATCCTGCTTTAAAAATTCCTGCAAACGGTCTTTCTCAACAGTCTTTATAAACTCTTTAAATCCTAGTAATTTCTGATAAAGCAATGTGCCTTTCTTCGTTTTCTTGGACATGAAAACACCAAAGGCGATGAGTATAATTCCACTGACAATAAAGGCAACGCCAAGCCATAACTTTTCCTGCCAATCATCAACCAAAGCAAAAAAACCAATTGCTGCCAGTAAGATACCAATGAAAGGAAAAACACAGCCCATCGTTCTTGAATAACTCACATAATAATCTTCCTTTTTGATCTCTGTTTCCAATTGCGATTTTGCCTTGTTCATTGTTGTATAAAGCACATTTTTTAAAGCACTCAATTTTACTTTGTCTCCTGTTTCAAAAATTCCATCGAATAAAGTTTTTTCAAATTGTTGTGCACTTGCGGGCAACTCTTTCAACTTAACAAACTCGTACTCTTTTGATTTGATAATCCCAAGCAAAGAACTTTTTTCAGTTTCGTTCACCTGTAAAAATCCTCCCGCACCCCAATAAGGAATAAGTGCTGTAAGATCGCGCCTGTTAAGTTTATCATCGATCAGATAACCACAAATAGCGGGACTAATATTTTCAGGCGGATAAAATTCGGTTTGCACGGTAACTTCTTCATCTTTTCCCCACCTTTTCCAAATGGAAAACATTCCGAAAAAGACAGCCACAGGCAACAACAACCAGCCGATGCCACGCAAAGTATAATTAGGTTTTATCAAATAGCCATTTGGCATTCCAATGCCAACAGTCAGACCTTCATGAGGATTTAAAATCCCTATTGTGTGACCGTAAAGGATTTTATTGGAGCGCCATTGTGTAACAGTCTTATTTTCTTTCGAGCCCAAAACACCAGTAGCCACAAAATAATAAGGTGTGTCAGCAAGAGCCTTTGGCAATTCAATTTGAAAATCAACTGAATCAATTTCTGTGTCCCATTTAATACCGATCAGGTTAAAATACAATTCAGAATGATTTTTGAAAAAATTAATGGCGTTAAGGATTGTGTATTTTATCGTGTAATGCTGATCACCATTAACATATTTTTCAGCCGAACCGATTTTAATATTTTCATAATCGCCGCTCTTGCTTACACTAAAGTCATAACCGGGTACCTTAATATTTTCAACAAAAATTCTCGTGTAACCATTAGCGTGCATTTGCCTTTCGGCCTGGTCAACACCCGCGGGAAGTTTTTCCATCGGGTATTGATAAGGAATAGACCGGATGATGCCGTGTCTTGGCTGGGAAAAATGAACATCCAAATTTTCAGTAATGTCGAGGGAGGCATTCTTGTTCACTTTTAAATTAATACCATAATGAGTGATGGTAAATGCTTCCTGCGCATTACAATGAAGTCCGACGAAAACAAATAAAAAAAGAACAACCGCTTTTCTCATCAGGAGGGATTAAAATTTTACTTCCACATTCTTTGCTTCTTCTGCATTTTCGAGTTCATAAAATTCGCGTGCTTTAAAACCAGACATGTTAGCGATGATCACGGCCGGAAACTGCTGAATAGCTGTATTGTAATCTCTCACTGTTGCATTATAATATCGGCGCGCATTTCCAAGATCGCCTTCGATGGATTTAAGTGCATTTTGCAATTCGAGGAAATTTTGATTGGCTTTTAATTCAGGATAATTTTCAGCCACGGCAAACAAACTTCTCAAAGCGCCACCCAGTGCCTGGTTCGCCTCCACTGCACCTTTAACATCAGTTGGAGGAATCGAAACAGCAGCGTTACGCAACTCGGTAACTTTTTCGAATGTTTCCTTTTCATGCGCCGCATATCCTTTCACTGTGTTTACGAGGTTCGGAATCAGATCGTATCTTTTTTTGAGAAAAACACGAATGTCGCTCCAACTGTTGTCAACTTTTATCTTCAGCTTTATCAGGCTGTTGTACATAGTGATGACCCAAATGATCAGCAAGACAATGATTGCGAGGATAATGATGAGTACCATAAAAAGTAGTTTTAAAATGATTTAAAAAGCCTTTTCCTGTGGAACAAGTTAGAATAAAAATCAATTTAAATTTAAATGAATTAACTGAAAGTTTCTTCCCTGGCAGCAAACAAGGAAATTATGGCAATTTTTTTTTACGAAAAAGGATGACCTGCTTATATCACCTGAAAGCCGAAAGCATAGGGATCATCTTCCTTATCAATTGAAATAATATTGTATCCATAGATCTTTGCCCACCCTTCAATAGAAGGACGAATGGCAGGTTTTCCCGAAATCGTAATTTCTTCTTCTATTCTTCCAATAAACTTACTGCCAATAATACTTTCATGAATAAACTCCTCTCCTCTTTTCAATTTGCCTTTCGCATACCATTGGGCCATCCGCGCAGATGTTCCGGTTCCGCACGGCGAACGGTCAATCGCTTTATCACCATAAAAAACGGCATTGCGGGCAGTAGAACTTTTATCCAAAACTTTTCCTGTCCACAAAATGTGTGAGCACGAATGAATAGTTGGATTTTGTGGATGAACAAATTCGAAATTTTCATTGATACGTTTTCTTAATTCTCCGCTGTACGAAATCAATTGTGAAGCTGTATAATTTTCAATGCCACTAAAATTCTCCTGTTCATCTACGATTGCATAAAAATTACCGCCGTATGAAACATCAACTTTTAATTTGCCTAAACCAGTGCATTCTACTTCAAGATTTTCGGCAGCAAGAAAAGAAGGAACGTTGGTAAGTCTTACTGAAGAAACTTTTTGGTTTTTTCGTGTATACGTTACAGTTACCAATCCCGCAGGCGTTTCCATTTTAACAGTGCCGGGAATTTTAGGTTCAATCAATTCCTCTTCAATAGCAATGGTAATTGTTCCAATTGTACCGTGTCCACACATCGGAAGGCATCCACTTGTTTCGATAAATAAGACACCCACATCATTTGCGGGATCGCAAGGCGGATATAAAATGCTTCCGCTCATCATGTCATGCCCGCGTGGTTCAAACATCAATCCCTTTCTAATCCAATCATACTCTTTTAAAAAATATTGCCTTCTTTCGTCCATGCTATTTCCTTTCAGTGCAGGGCCTCCTGCAGCTACAAGGCGAACAGGATTGCCGCAGGTATGCGCGTCAATGCAATGAAAAACAGAACCGGTTAAACGGGAATAATCAGAGGAAGGAAATTTTGTGGAAATGGGATGGGATAGCATTCAGAATAAGAGTTATAGTATCGGTTCTTTTGTTAATTCACCATTCACTGTCCGCCAGATATTAAGCGGATTTTCATTTTTCAATTCGTCAGGCAACAAACTATCCGGCCAGTTTTGAAAAGCCACCGGCCTTGCAAAACGCTTGATTCCATCAGCACCAACAGAAGTAAATCTTGAATCAGTTGTGGCCGGAAAAGGTCCACCGTGTTGCATGGCGAGGCAGACTTCCACACCTGTAGGAACGCCATTTAAAATGAACCTGCCACAAATATTTTTAACCGCTTCTATTAATTCCTCATTATCCTTTACTTCTTCGTTTGTCCCCATAATAGTAGAAGTAAGCTGTCCTTCAAGTCGCTTGGCCACTTCGATCATTTCTTGCTCATTTTCACAACGGATCACAAGCGAAAACGGGCCAAATACCTCCTGGTGCAGGACCGGGTTTGCAAGAAAATCTTTTCCTGATGCTGTGGCGATTGTCGGAATTCCTTCGTTTTCCTTGGATTCGACCTTTGAAACCGCAATCGTTTTTACATTTTTCTGCCCTAGCACTTTTTTTCTTTTTTCAAAAAAACCATTGGCAATTCCGGGATGCAACATTTTTGCAGGCGTTACTTCTTCGATTGCTTTTCCTAATAACTGAATAAATTGTTCCAAATCTTCACCTTCAATTCCAATCATCAATCCGGGATTTGTACAAAACTGACCCACGCCTTGTGTTATAGAAGGAGCGTACATTTCAGCAATTTCATTAGCGGAAGATCTCAATTTCCCCGGCAACAAGAAAACAGGGTTAACACTTCCCATCTCGGAAAAAACCGGGATTGGAACTTTTCGTTGGTTGCCCCAGTCAAATAACTGCTTGCCCCCGGAAAACGAACCCGTGAAACCAACTGCTTTTGTGTGCTCGTGCATAACAAGTGCTTTACCTGTTTCAACAGAAGCCCCATGAATATGTGCAAAAATACCATTTGGCATTTTTTGTTTGTTTACTGCTTTTAAAATCGCCTGAGCAACAAGCTCAGAAGTTTGTGCGTGCGCAGGATGAGCTTTTACAATTACAGGGCAACCGGCAGCGAAAGCACAAGCCGTATCTCCGCCGGCAGTGGAATATGCAAAGGGAAAATTACTTGCACCAAAGACTACCACAGGGCCAAGTGGAACGAGCATTTTCCTGATGTCGGTTTTTTGGGGAGTTTTATTTTCGTCACCGGTATTTATTCTCGCTTCCAGCCATTCGCCACTTTCAGCAGCAGCACCATATTGATTCAATTGCAAAATTGTTCTTGCCAGTTCACCTTTTAATCTACCTTCAGGAAGGTTCGTTTCTTTCATCGCTGACTGCACCAATACATCCTCATTATTTTTCAATTCCTCCCCTATTGCGTGCATAAATTCAGCACGCTTTTTCAAAGGCAATTTCCTGTATTCATGAAATGCCTTCCACGCTGCTTGCATTGCGTTATTAATCTCTTCTGATGTGGCATCTTTAAACATCTTTTTTAATTTTTTATTTCACGGATTTGACCGAATTACACGAATTATTTCTTAGCCAATAAGCAAGTTTAAATTATTTCAACAATTCAGGAAGTGCAGGTCGTGAAGCAATTCCATCATCAATGATCTTTAAGATTTCATTTCGCTCTTCTCCTACCAAGGTCAATCGCGGTGGGCGAACCGTCTCATTTCCAATGCCTGACTGTTTTGCTGCCAGTTTAATGTACTGCACTAGTTTCGGATGAATATCCAATTCGAGCATAGGCATAAACCAGCGATAAATATTAATAGCTTCTTCCAATCTTCCTGCCTTTACCAACCTGTAAATCGCAACCGTTTCTTTTGGAAATGCATTTACCAATCCTGCAACCCAACCATCAGCGCCCAAACAAAGTTCTTCCATCGCCAGAGTATCAACGCCACATAATATTTTATAACGATCTCCAAAACGGTTACGCAATCGCGTAACATTCGTGACATCCCTCGTCGATTCTTTTATCGCTCGTATGTTCTTACAATGCTGTAATTCATCAAACATATCCAGGGTGATAAGGATTTTGTAGTCAACAGGATTGTTATAAACAATTACAGGCAAATCGGTTTCTGCGGAAATTGTTTTAAACCACTCAACAGTTTCACGATGATCACTTTTGTAACGCATTGGCGGCAAAACCATCAACCCATCTGCATTCCATTCTTTTGCAAGTTTTGCCTGTCTGATCGCTTCCCAAGTATTTCCTTCCGCAATATTGAGGATCACAGGTATCTTTCCATTCACCTTTTCAAGCGTGAATTTTAATAATCTCTCTTTTTCTTCAATTGAAAGAACACTTGATTCACCAAGGGTCCCTCCCAAAATAATGCCATCAATACCAGCTTCAAGTTGTGCCTCCAGGTTGATTTCAAACATTTTCAAATCAAGTTCCCCATCAGAAGAAAATTGTGTGGTGATTGCCGGATAAATACCTTTCCATTTTACTTCCATAAATTGTGTTTTTATTTTTCTACACCAACGCAGAAAACCAGACGAAAGTTAGTTAAATCTGAAATTAAAAACAGGGGTAATATTTGAAGAGCATTGAAATCAATCTATCCAGGATAAAACAAGAGAACAAAAATCAAAAGAAACAGTTCGTTTACTGATAACCGTTAGTTCAATAAACTGACTGAATAATTCCCGATAATCCCTTTTCCAAAAAGCCCCAAAAAGGCTTCCTTGGCTTCATATATTTCAAATCAAAAGCCATAATGCTTTTTTCTTTTATGTATTCTATTGCATCAGGGATCGAGTCAGTTACGTAATATAGTTTTGCTTCGTGCTCGGAAATAGTACCGGCCTCAAGCATTTTCTGATTGTGTTCAATTATATTTTGATAAAACTCTTTATCAAAAATAATGATGGGGAACAACTGCAATTTTCTCGTTTCGATTAACGTGATCGTTCCAAAAAATTCATCCAAAGTCCCGAAGCCACCCGGCATTACAATAAACGCATAGGAATATTTTATCAGCAACATTTTCCGCAGGAAAAAATATTTTATATCTACCCATTTATCAAGGTAATCATTGTGCTTTTGTTCCTGAGGCAAAACGATATTACAACCCACACTCTTTCCACCTACATCTTTTGCTCCACGGTTAGCCGCTTCCATGATTCCAGGTCCGCCGCCGGTCATGATCGTAAATCCAAGCTTTGCAATTTCACCGGAAAGTTCGCGTGCCTGTTTGTAAAAAGGATGATCTTCCTTGAAACGTGCAGAACCAAAAACCGTAACACACGGTCCAACGAAATGCAACGCACGAAATCCTTTGATAAATTCAAAAAACACATTCACTGCATACTTAAAATTCGCTAGCCTGTTTTGGGGACTGTCAAAAAATCTGATCTCAGTTTTCGTGGCCGCTTCCTTTCCTCTTGGAGAAGGTTCAACTTCTTTGGTTTTCGTCATCTATTCTTTTTCTTTCAAACTTAAAGGATTTGAGATTTTTCTGGTAATGAAATTTGTTCTTAAAATAACAAAATAAAAATATTCTGAATTCGTGTGTTCACTAACTTACAGAATAATTCCTAAAGAATGAGTTTGCAAAAAAGGCCTGCGAGAAAGCGAACTGTCATCGGAAAGTTTCTTTCCATCTTTGGTCCTGGTGTTGTCACCGGAGCGGCAGATGATGATCCTTCAGGCATTGCCACTTATTCACAGACGGGAGCACAGTTTGGATACGGCCAATTATGGACTGCCATCTACATGCTTCCATTGATGATGGGCGTGCAGGAAGCAGCGGCGAGAATCGGCCTGGTGACTGGAAAAGGAATTGCAGCGATCGTAAAAGATAATTACAACAAAGCAGTCTTATATTCCGTCGTGACGCTCGTAACCATCGCCAATGTGATCAATATTGGTGCAGATATCGGTGCAATGGCTGCAGCCGCAAAATTAATTTTACCATTACCTTTTGCAGTCTGGACTTTGCTCTTCACAGCGATCATTTTATTTCTTGAAATATTTACCACTTATAAAACTTATGCAAGGATTTTAAAATGGCTCGCACTTTCTTTACTTGCCTATCCCATCACTGTTTTCATTGTGAAACTGCCGTGGAAGGCAGTTTTGAAGGCGACTTTCCTACCTCACATTGAATTTAATTTTGCTTTCTTTTTTATCATCACTGGTGTCTTAGGCACTACGATTTCACCGTACATGTTTTTCTGGGAAACTTCGCAGGAGGTAGAAGAAATCAAAGAAAAAAACAGGATGAAAAACGGTATTCCCTTAATAAGAAGAAGCAATATTTTCAAGATGAGAATTGATAACAATTTGGGAATGATCTTTTCAGAATTCACAACATGGTGCATTTTGGTTGTGACTGGCACCGTACTTTTCAATTCAGGAATTCGTGATATACAAACTTCTGCAGATGCGGCAAGAGCACTTGAACCGCTGGTTAGTTCCTTTCCACATGCAGGCTATTTATCTAAACTTATCTTCTCTGTTGGGATCATCGGGCTTGGTTTTTTGGCTGTTCCCATTCTTTCAGGATCCGCTGCTTACGCGGTTTCCGAAGCAGTAAATTGGCAATCAGGCTTGAATTTAAAATTGCAAAAAGCACAGGGTTTTTATGGAATAATAACCGTGGCAACTGTTGTAGGACTTTTGATAAATTTTGTTGGAATAAATCCTGTAAAAGCGTTAATCTACACGGCCGTTTTAAATGGTGTAGCATCTGTTCCACTTATCTTTTTGCTGATAAAAATTTCAACCAACAAAAAAATTATGGGTAAATACACAAGCGGGACTTTGTCGAAAGTAATTTTGTGGGTCACTTTTTTTGCAATGGCCGCTGCTGCTATTGCCACGCTCATCCTGCTGTTTTAAAAGAACAGACCTATTATTTCTCTTCCAACAAAACTTTCATTTCAGTTGCATTTTTTACTGCGTTGCAACCGATGTCGTTGTTAAAATAAATAAATGCCTCTTTTATTTTTTTACTGGCTTTTACTTCCGCAATGAAGTCTTTCAAAAATTTTGTTGAATACGGAGATTGATACAAATCCGGTACGCCATGCATCCGGTAATAAAATAACGAAGTATTTGCCACAACTGTTTCAGGAAGTAACGGGTGACTCATACCCGAAAATGTAATTTTATTTTTTCCCAATTCTTTGTAGACTTCATTTTTCCACCAGCTTTCATGCCGGAACTCAACAACATTTGTAAATTTTGAATCGAGGCTGTTGATGATTTTTTCAAGACGCTCCTCTGTATAAGCATATTTTGGTGGAAACTGGAATAAAACACAACCGGTTTTTTCTTTAAGCCCTTCTTCGACAGTTTGGTAAAAATCGCGCAAAAACTGGTCACATTCATTCAGCTTTTTATAGTGTGTAATAATACGTGGGGCTTTTACTGAAAAGGAAAAATCAGCCGCACTCCTCTCATACCAGCTTTTCAACATCGACACTTCAGGAAAGCGATAAAAAGTTACGTTCAATTCAAGCGTACTAAAATGTTCGCAATAATATTCGAACCATTTTCTTACGGGAACTCCTTTCGGATAAAAAACCTCTTTCCATCCTTTATAATGAAACCCTGAACATCCGACATGCCACTCGATCATACATTGAGATTTTCAATAAAATCTCAAATAATATGCCTGTTAACAGAAGGCAAAAAGGCAACAGGCAATAGGAAACAGGCAAACTAAAATTGAATGAAATTTATTTGTTTCCTGGCAAGCCTGTTACAAACAAATCTGGCTGACCATTGCAGAATGAACAATTATTTAATAATTCAATAATTCAATAATTAAATCTTTCACTTTTTCTGCGTTAGGAAGCATTGCCTTTTCAAGCTCAGTATTCATAGGAACTGCAGGAAGATTTAAAGCACCTAAAACTTGTACCGGCGCATCTAAAAATTGAAAACATTCTTTTGAGATCCTTGAAGCGAGCGCCTCCGCGAATGAATTGTTTTGTTGCTCTTCAGAAAGCACCAAACATTTTCCATGTTTTTTTACTCTTGAAAAGATCAATTCTTCATCGAGTGGAAATAAAGTTCTTATATCGACAATCTCCACTCTTCCTTCAATATCTTTTGCAGCAGCTTTTGCCCAATAAACACCCATTCCATAAGTAATAACACAACAAGTTTCACCACAGTCCATTTTTCTTTCATCAGCATTTAAAACTATCCTTCCTTTTCCCAACGGAATAATATAATTCCGCGAAGGCTCAGCAGTTTTAGCATCCTCAGTTCCCGGAACTTTACTCCAGTAAAGTCCTTTGTGTTCGAGCATGACAACCGGGTTTGGATCGAGGAAAGCTGCTTTCATGAGGCCTTTCATGTCTGCAGCATTGGAAGGATAAACAACTTTAATCCCTTTGATGGCAAGCAAAAAAGTTTCGATACTTCCGCTATGATAAGGTCCTCCGCCACCGTAAGCACCCGTTGGTACACGAATGACTGTTTGCACAGGAAATTTTCCATTACTCAAATAACAACTTTTCGCTACTTCAGTGTATAACTGGTTAAAACCAGGGAATATGTAATCAGCAAATTGTACTTCTACAATCGGTTTAACACCCGTTGCACTCATCCCAACTGTCGAGCCAATGATGTAAGCTTCCTGGATGGCAGTGTTGAAAACGCGGTGCTCACCAAACTGTTCGCCCAAAGTAGCCGTTTCCCTGAAAACGCCGCCAAGTCGTTTCCCAACATCTTGTCCATAGAGTACAGCTTCAGGAAATTCTTCCATTATTTCGCGTATCGCAAAAAGTGCTGCATCTACCATAACGACTTTTTCCTTCCCCTTCGGTTCTCGTTCACCTTTTTCTTCCAAAACAGGAGTTGGCGCAAAAACATGTTTGGTCACATTTGTAGGATCAGGTTCAGGCGCATATTTTGCTTTTTCAAAATCATGGGCAACTTCCTCTTCCGCAGCATTTTCAATTTCAAATAATTCATTTTCTTCAAAACCCATTTGAAGCAACCTGCTTTTTAATTTTGGCAAAGGATCATGCTCTGCCTGTTGCGCCAGGTCTTCCTCAGAACGATAAAATTCCTTTCGCACTCCGCTTGTATGATGGCCCAGCAGCGGAACACGTGCGTGAACTAAGAAAGGTTCTGTGTTTTCCCGCACCTGGCCCACAACGTTTTTCATCACTTCATAGCTTTGAAAAAAATCACTACCGTCTATGCTTATACGCTGCATGCCTTTGAAACCTTTTGCAAACTCAGATGCATTCATGGTACGCGCTTCATTGGAAGTAACACTGATGCCCCACCCATTATCCTGCACCAAATAAATGATACGCAATTTTTTCAAAACCGCTACCTGCAAAGCTTCTGAAACTTCTCCTTCCGTAAGACTTGCATCTCCTAAAGAACAAACTACAATAGGCGTCTCACCGTTATTTCCTTTCTTGTACAGTGGAGATTCGATAGTTTCTAAATATTGTAAACCTTGCGCAATACCCGTTGCAGGAATTGCCTGCATTCCTGTTGCGCTGCTTTGATGAATGATCGTTGGTTTATCTTCTCCACGAAAATTGGGGTGCGCATAATATTCCCTTCCTCCGGTAAAAATATCATCGGCTTTTGCAAGGAGTTGAAGCATTAAAGTATAAGGGGAAAAGCCTAATCCAAGCAACAAACTTTCATCACGATAATAAGGACTTACAAAATCGCAAGGAAGCAACTGGAAAGCCGCCGCGAGCTGAATCGCTTCATGGCCGCGGGATGTAGAGTGAACGTATTTACAAACCTGCCGGTTAGCGTCATAAGTTTCAGCCATTGTTTTGGCAGTACACATCAAACGAAACGCCTTCAGTAAAATTTCTTTTTCCATAAATCATTAAGCTAATTTGCAAATTAGCCAATTAATCTCTTAAAGGGTAATTGTCAAAACTGAATTAGTTTACTCAAAGTTTCGTTACATTAGTATTAATTTTATTCATCTCTAAACTCATCGCTTATGAAGTTTCCGAAAATTTTAAAACAAGGAAGTTTTATAGTTTTAGCAATCTCCTGCTTTTCTTTTTGTTTAAAACCAACAGAGGAAAGATATGTGGAAGTCGTTTTTTCACACAATTTAGCGATAAGTGACCTTGCCTTGATTCAGAACAACCTTTTCAAAAAAGAAATCTTCCTGAACTACGATTACCTCAAGTTTGATAAGGATGGCAAATTGCAGGCAATCAAGTATTCCGTTAAGTACAAGAAGGTTGGAGGGTCAGATGAATCAGAAGACATGAAAAGAGAACTTGGATTTATCATCAATACCGATTCGGGCCCATATCCTAAATATGGAATTATTGTCGGTTTTAAAGATCAAATTGAAAAACGTAGAATTCAAATTGAAAATGGAGAATTTCCCCCAAAGAAATAATTGCCCATTTTAAAGAAGCGCATTTTCAACAAAACCAGTCTCAGCTGCAATTGCTGCTTCTTTAAATGCTTCACGTGGTTTCAGACCTAACAATTCAAACATCATTTTGTCCTGGTTAAAATCAGGATTGGGCGTTGTCAACAATTTTTCGCCGGAAAAAATGGAATTGGCTCCGGCCATAAAACACAAAGCCTGTTCGGAAACACTCATTTCTGTTCTTCCGGCACTTAAACGAACCATCGCTTTGGGCATAATTATTCTAGCTGTGGCGATCATCCGCACCATATCCCAGATATCCACTTTTTCATTCCCTTCCAACGGCGTTCCTTTTACTCTTACCAAAGCATTTATCGGAACACTTCCCGGATGAGAAGGCAAAGTTGAAAGAGTATGAAGCATGCCTATCCTGTCTTCATGATTTTCTCCAAGACCGATTATGCCTCCGCTGCAAACACTAATCCCCGCTTTGCGCACATTGCCCAAAGTTTGTAGACGGTCATTGTAAGTACGGGTTGTAATGATATCTGCATAATGTTCTTCTGAAGTATCGACATTATGATTGTAAGCGTATAAACCAGCCTCCTTTAATTTTTCAGCCTGGCTTTCTGAAAGCATTCCCATTGTGCAGCAAACTTCAAGGCCTAATTCATTTACTCCTTTAACCATATCAATAACACGATCAAAATCGCGGTTGTCTCTTACTTCGCGCCAGGCAGCGCCCATGCAAAACCTCGTAGAGCCTGCATCTTTTGCTCTTTGTGCATAAGCCAGAACTTCTTCTTTTTTCATCAATGCCTGAACATCCACCCCGGTATTGTAACGTGCCGCCTGCGGACAATAAGCACAGTCTTCAGGGCAGCCACCGGTTTTTATGGATAGTAAGGTACACACCTGCACTTCACCAGTGTTATGATACTCACGGTGAACCACCGACGCTTTATAAATCAATTCAAGTAAAGGTGTGTTGTATATTTCAGAAATTTCTTCTTTTGTCCAGTCGTTTCTTATGTGCATTTATTTAAATAGATTAATGATGGTAAGTGTATTTTCAATTTTTTAATTGTGATGAAGGTCCTCTGAATATAGAATAGAACAGCCATTTTCCAGGGCAGAAGCAATAATCAAAGAATCGTAAATAGAATAAAAATATTTACTACAAATTTTCATTGAAAATTGAATATTCGAGTGATCAATTGTTCTTAAAGGAAGATATTGGAATATCTGATTTACGATCTGTTGAATTTCAATCAAAGGAATTTTAAATCGTTTCATAAATACATTGATCGATTCATTTACAACTCGTGTAGTTCCAATTATAGAATCAGAGTAAAGGATTTCCTGAGCAATCTTTTCTCTTACTGTCATCTTGTTTGGTATGAGCGTAGATCAAAATATTGCTATCAATGAAAGCTTCATCTTTCATTTGCTTCTTCGAATTTATAACCCTCTACTTTAGCCTCTGCAACAATAAACTCTTGCTTTATTTTTTTTGATTGTTCAACATAAGAATCCTGAAATTCAAATGCAATCACTTCAATTTTTTTCCCAATAAAATTGTCGGGAATGGTCAACTCTATTTTATTGTTTTCAGGAACAACTATTTCTCTTATCGATTCCATATCTTAAAATTTTTAAAAATAACTCAAATTCGTCTTTGGTGTTAAGTTCAACAAGCTTTCATACATCAGTTTCGTTGCATTTATTACATCTTGTTCATTGATCATTTCAACAGTTGTGTGCATATAACGCAATGGAATTGAAATTAATGCTGAAGGACATCCGTCATTGGCATAAGCAAAGGAATCAGTATCTGTTCCTGTACTGCGGCTCACAGCAGATAATTGGTATGGAATTTTATTCTTAACTGCTGTTTCCTCGATCAATGCAAGCAATTTATTATGAACTGCCGGTCCATAAGTTAGCGCAGGACCTTTGCCACAAATACATTCACCTTCTTTATTTTTATTGATCATCGGCGTTGTCGAATCATGTGTCACATCCGTAACAATTGCCACATTTGGTTTAATTCGCCTGGCAATCATTTCTGCACCACGCAAACCGATTTCTTCCTGAACCGCATTAACCACATATAATGAATAAGGAAGTGTTTTCTTGTTTTCTTTTAATAACCTCGCCACTTCGGCAATCATGAATCCACCAATACGATTATCAAATGCGCGTCCAATTAAATTACCATAAGCAATCTCGTCATAACCTTCAGTGTAGGTAACCGCTGCTCCAACATGAACGCCCAAATCTTCTACCTCTTTTTTATTTCTTGCTCCGCAATCCAAAAATAAAGTTTCCACTTTCGGCTGATTTTCTTTGTCACCATTTCCTGAACGCGTATGAATTGCGGGCCAACCAAAAACCGCTTTAACCGGCCCTTTTTTTCCATGAATGATCACACGTTGTGATGGAGCAATTTGCTGATCAACTCCGCCATTCCTTTTCAAGTAAATGAGCCCTTCAGGATTAATATAATTAACAAACCAGCTGATCTCATCGGCATGTGCTTCAATTACGACTTTAAAATTTTTATCAGGATTGACAACACCAACTGCAGTTCCGTAAGGATCGGTAAAAGTGGTATCAACGTACTTTTTGATATAATTCAACCATACCTTCTGCCCGTTGTATTCAAGTCCGATCGGAGAAGCGGTGTTCATGTAGGATTTCAAAAAACTCCTTGACTCATCAGAAAAACCCGTTAATGTCTTTTTACTCTTTGCCATATTTATTAATTGAATCTTTTAGTGTATGCGCAAATTTAAAGGTTTAAACTGAATAGGTACACGAGCAACGCCTGTAGCAACATCATTCCATCGATACCCGCGAGGTAGATAAAATCTGAATTCGTTCTTTTTGTCCGCTCTATTATGCCAAAAGTTACAATCGCAGAAATAACCATCGCAAAAAAGAATGCTAATTGTGGCTGGTAAGAATATTGGACGAGTGTAACAAGCAGGAAAAGTACGAGTATAACATAAGACAAAACATAAGAGGTCTTTTTTCCGAGTAACACCGGAAGCGTGTGAATTTTTTCATGCCTGTCAATTTCAATATCGCGCAGATCAAACAGTAAACAAAGAACAAACATGAAAAGAAATCTCTTGATAAAAATAAATGTAAACAGCCACCTGTCGAAAACAAAGCTGTTTGCCGGAAACCAAACTGTGACAAGCGTCCACAAAAGTGACAGCGTTACAATTTTTAAAAATCCATAATCCTTAATTCGCCTTCTTTTAGGAAAGGGCAAGAATGGAAAGGAATACAAAAATGAAATAGCGCCGAGCAAGGCAAGTATAAAAAAATGTTTCGTTTGAAAATGAAAAAAACTAAACACGATCAATCCAACACCGATAACTAATAACAAATTGTGAATTCGTTTGTTATTGAGCGACCATCTTAATCTTTCAGAATTTTTAACCGCAACTTTTTTCGTAGAATAATGAAGATTATATTGAAGCAATGTAGCGCCAAAAACAAAACAATAAAAACTAAAGGAGTTTAAAGGGAGTCCTAATAAAATATTTGTTTCAATACAAAAAGCTACTGCGCAGGCAGCAATAAAAATACTGCTGAATAATATGAATTCCAGTAGTTTTTTCAGATACACTTTTTATTGTGAAATAATAATAATCGGAGAGGTGGAAACTGTATCGCTTACATGATTTGCCTTGTCCTTTATTGCAAACCGAAAAACCGCTGTATCATTTTCCTGGCACCGTGGTGAAATATCAATATAACGGAAGTCAACTACAATATCACCTTGTTCATTTTTGGTGGTTGGAAATGAAGGAATTGTATAATGATCAGAAAAACTACCTGCAGGGCAATTAATTGCATTCTTTTCTACATAAAGAGAATCGTTCAGATCGCCTTCGGCATCGGTAAATGATAATGTAAATTCGATATCCTGGTTAGGAGGAAGAACAGACGTGCTAACAGATTTTATTTTTAACGAAGGTGTAGATTGAAACTTGCTTTTCTTACAACCGGTTAAAATTGCTATTAATAATATTGAAAATAAAACTGTGTATCGCATCTTTGTGGTTTAATTTTTCAAATTTAATTATTAAAAACTGAATAATAAGTTACAAATAGAACAATGGGAAAATAAAATTTTCGATGCGTCTTATTACAATTTTGAGCAGTTGGCATTGGAAGTTTTTTCATTCCAATATGAAAACAATGAGTTGTATAAAAGGTTTGTGGATGCAATTGGAGTACTCCCTGAAAAGGTCGACAATATCGAAAAAATCCCCTTCCTGCCGGTTTCATTTTTCAAAACCAAAAAGGTGGTTACTACTTCTTTCGAACCGGAAATCGTATTTGAAAGTAGCGGGACTACGGGTGTAAACACGAGCAGGCATTACCTGAAAAGCACTGCACTTTATAAAGAAAGTTTTTTGAAAACATTTGATCTTTTTTATGGAAATCCTTTGGAATGGTCGATTCTTGCTTTGCTGCCAGGTTATCTTGAAAGAGAAAATTCGTCCCTGGTTTATATGGTTAATTCATTAATAAAAATTTCCGGTCAGCAAGGAAGTGGATTTTACCTGCGCGATCATGAAAATTTGTACCGTGCTTTGGTACATAATGAAATTGCAGGCAAACCCACTTTATTGATTGGCGTAACTTATGCGTTACTTGATTTTGCTGAAAGACATCCTATAAAATTGAACAATACGATTGTGATGGAAACGGGAGGAATGAAGGGAAAGAGAGAAGAAATTACTCGCGAAGAAGTGCATCGGCAATTAAAAGAAAATTTCGGTTTGGCTTCGGTTCACTCAGAATATGGAATGACAGAATTGCTTTCACAAGCTTATTCGAAGGGAGATGGAAAATTCAATTGTCCGCCCTGGATGAAAATTTTAACCAGGGAATACAATGATCCATTTGTAATAAGTTCACGCGGACAAAGTGAAAAACCTGTGAATGGTTTGATCAATATTATTGACCTGGCCAATGTTTATTCCTGTAGTTTTATTGCCACCGATGATGTAGGAAGATTGTATAAAGATAGCTCTTTTGAAGTAATGGGAAGAAGAGATCAAAGTGATTTAAGAGGTTGTAGCTTGTTGACAACAGAGTGAACAAAGAAATAACCTTTTATTTTTTTTTCAGATCAATAAACCCACAAATAGCTCAGAAAATATCCTGATCAAAAAGAAAGGAGGAGAAATTTCTTCAAAAAAAAGTTTGGGCTTTTACACCCAAACTTTCTATAAACAAATCAAAACTTATCCGTTATTTATTTTTGTCGCCGGAAACAGCACCTTTTACTGCACCTGCTGTTTTACTTGCTGCATGTCCAACGGCTTCTCCTGCTTCTCCGGCTGCTTTACCAACAGCTTCACCAGCCTCTCCTACTCCATGTTTTGTTGAGCTCCATGCATTTTTGATCACCTGTCCTGACCGGTCGAAAAATGTGCCATTGTGTGAAACAATTTGCCCGTCTTGCAGGGTGTCAGTACGGTCGCCATCACTCACAGCTCCATTAGTGTGAACAATAATTCCATTGCCTACGGTTTGATCTTTGTCGGTGGTTTGCCATGTGGTGTCGCGATAAACCATCAGGTTGTTATTTCTGAAAGTAACGTCACCATTACTTGGCGTATAGGGTGTTGACGAATTCATCATCGTGGTGGTGGTTGAATCTGAATTTGTTGTTGTCGAGGTGTTACTGGTTCCAGAATTATTGCAAGCTACCAGCCATGTTGCGGCAAATGCGGTTATTAATATCCTTTTCATAATAATCAATTTTAAAAATAGTAAATGGTTAAAAGTGTCTCTAAAACAAGTTATGAAATGTTCATGCCAAAGTCTATAGCATATTCATTATAAAGAGGTTAAATAAAAAGTGTAGAGGAAATTATACTACTAAATAAAATAGTAAAGAAGCTTGTTTTTGTTTCTTCTTGGATACGTTTTTTTGCTTCAAACCTTCCAAAGAATTGCGATTCTATCAGTTCAAGCAATAAATCTTAATAATTTAATTCTTCCGGGAAAAAGTTTTGAGTAGGAAGTTGAAGGATTTGGTATACAAATAAAAAAAAATTTATTAAAACTTCGTTTACTGGTAACCGTTAGTCGAATGAAAATTAATCTCTAAAAACTTTTTTACGCATTTTCCAATCCCAATGCAACTTTTATTTTGTACAAAATTTTACCAATGATTGGAATATCCTGGATGGCTTTTAATGTTTTCAAACGTAAGGTCCAGAGTTTATTCTTCCAGCTAAATCCGAGGTATTTTTGTACCACAAGACCCGCTTCTTTTAAGGCCAGATTATATCTTTCTATGCTAATGCCTCCCGGAACGTTGATAGCTAATATTTCATCTAAAAACAAAAACTTTTCAAAACGTATGCGTGCGACAAAATCAAAATCCATAGCTATTTTGAACGAATTATCATATAAACCGTATTTGTCGTAAAGTTCCCTTCGAACGTACATAGTTTGATGTGACAAACTGCGCATTCCCCTATAGATTTTTTTTGGATCAAATGGTTTTCCCAATGTAACCCACACACCGCTTCTTTGGTAGCGATACTTTCCATGAAGCCACATAAGGCTTTTGTCTTGATCAAATTTTGATAAAACAATTTCAACCACTTTGTCATCATATAAAAGGTCTCCGGAATTAAGCAAAAGGATCACATCGCCGCTCGACCTTACAATTCCCTTGTTGAATGCATCAGCAATGCCCTCGTCGCTTTCGTTAATAACCTTTCGGTAAAGAACTTGGTTGGTTTGTTCAAAATATTTTCGAATCTCGTCGTTTGTAGAACCATTAATAATGAGATGTTCAAAAGGTGGAATGATCTGTTTATCCACAGATGCGCAGGTAGCTCTCACTTCTTCTAAATTGTTGAAGCAAATAGTTATGATTGATAATTTCGTGAACGTTTGCATTAAAAGAAAAGTTGAAAGATTGCCAACCTTCACAGCCGGCAATCGCGTAAAATTCTTGAGATCGAATTACATCAAATGCGGATCAGGTTCTTTCTTTTTTATTGCATAAAAAACAATGGTAGCAATGATCAATAATGCCACTAAAATATTCGCAATAATGCTGATCATTCTGCCTGTTGTAAATGATTTTGGTTCAAATCGCCATTCAATTTCATGATTGCCCGGGGGAATAAGCATACCGCGTAAAACATAATCTGTTTTTACATAATTAGCTTTGTTGCCATCGATGTAAACATTCCATCCTTTCGGATAATAGATCTCGCTAAACACAGCAAATTCAGGCAAAGCCGAAGACGAACGGTAATCAATCTTGTCATTCAAATTTTGGACAAGTTTGATATAACCAATCGAATCATGTTTGGGGACTGAAGTTATCTGGCTTTTGAATTTATTTTCTACGACAGCCGTATCGCGAAGGTCGGTGCTGTCGAGCGCAGCCATCTCCTGGTCGGCATTGTCGACATATTTTATTCCTTTCACAAACCAGCAATTCCCGAACGCACCCGGATTTAACTCAGCTTGCGGTTTACCTGTCTGCGGATTTTGAACAATAAAATATTTGGTATTGAGCATGTCGAATACCTGCATGTTGCCTTTAGCAAGTTGATGAGTGATGATGTCGTTGTATAAACCCAATTTTGCTGGATGATAACCACCCACTGTATTCAAATGATAAGCCGTGGTTGCATCATTAAAAGCATCAACCGTTTCATTGAACACCCTGAAATTTGCATGATCAGGATCTTTCAGAATTTGATTCACTGCAGGTGAAGGAACATACGCCGATTGATAATCTTCGGGTTCGACATAATTATCCGAACTTAAGTACCTCAAGGCAACCCCAAGCAAATCGTAAGCAGTTAAAACAATCAATCCTCCTACTAAAATTTGGGCCGATAACTTTTTCTTTAGATACAAAGCAATCAGCAAAGCTGCAAGCCCGATCAAAATGAAAGAACGAAACAAATCTTTTCCCATCAAACTTTTCCTGTCCGACTGGATCGCACTAATTAAATTATGGCTCATTTGTTCCGCCTGTTGCTCCATTTGAGGAGGCACCTGCTGGCCTGGAGCGGCTCTTAGCATACTTTGCTTGAAATTTTGCCTGATAGCAGTATCGTTAGGTCCTGTAAAGGAAGAAGAAATATAAAAAAATCCCAGTAACACAAGAATAACTCCTGTAATGATGGAAGTAGTTTTGAATTTTTTCCAGGCTTCTGCCAAATCCAAATCCTTCTGCAGCAATTTGGTAACTACCAAAACGGCCATCAAAGGAAAACACAATTGCGGAATTACCAGTGCCATCGTCGGCGCCCTGAACTTATTGTAAAAAGGAAGGTAATCGAAAAGAAAATAATTTAATGTAGAAAAGTTGGATCCCCAGGCAAGCAGAACGCCAACTATACTTGCGGCAATCAACCACCATTTATACCAGGATTTTAAATAAACGACTCCAAAAATGAATAACAGGCATATTATCGCACCAAGATAAACGGGGCCAGATGTTGGCTGTTGAGCACCCCAGTAAGAATAATGATCTTCCAATTGGATCGCCTGGTCTTCCGGCGCACCTAACTGTGAAAACTGATCGGAAAATTTTGTCGGGGCATGGTATTCATCACCTCCGTTACTTCCACCGTACAAACCCGGAACTATGAAAGTTAATGTCTCATCGATTCCAAGGCTATACCTGAAAGCATAATCTTTATCCAATCCGCCTTTGGTCTTGTTTCCCTGCACTTCCTGAGTTAGTTCAGACTTACCACCACGCATACTTTCCTTGGCATATTCATAAGTTGGCATCATCGCTACCGCACAACAGGCAAGGCCTATGATGCCGGCTAATAGTCCTAACGCTGCACTTTTTATCGCTACCGGAAATTGTTTTTCCTGGTAGCTCCTGATGAAATAAGCAATCGTCATGATCACGGCAATGATCAAAGTGTAATAGACAATTTGTACGTGATTTTGAGCAATGAGTAAAGAAGAAAAAAGCGCTGTGATCGCAAAACCGGCAAGATATTTTCGTTTATATAAAAGCAATAATCCGCCCAAAACAGCAGGGGCGTAACCCAGCGAGATCATTTGGGTATTGTGCCCGACTGAAACGATTATCGGGTCAAATGTGGAATAGGCGTACGCGAGTGCTCCAAGAATTCCCACCCACGGATTCGCGCCGGCGACAACACACAAAAAATAAAAACAAATACAAGCCAAAAAGAAAAAACTTGTAGGTTGAGGTAAACCCAAAGTAACCACGGAACTTAAGTAACCAACCGTGATATTCGTTCTCGGGTCAAATGCAATTTGATAAGCAGGCATTCCGCTAAACATGCTGTTGGTCCACAATGGGAAGTGGCCGTATTTATCTTTAAACTCAAAAGATTGTTGCGCCATCGCATGCCACTGTTGTGTGTCGGATTGCTGCGGCACTTTTCCCTGGAAAACAGGTTTTGTATAAACAACAGCAATAACCAGAAAAACAATAATGGCAACAATGTGAGGAAGTAACTTTTTGAAATTGAAATTCTTCATGAAGCGATTTCTTTAATGGAGCAAAGTAAATGATTTTAAATGAATGGTGAATAGTGAATAGTCAATGATTAATACTGTGGAAGATAGATGAATAGTCAACCAATAAATTTTCTGAATTCCAGTTTTGTGAAATAAATTTTGCGGAACTAAATCATTCAGAACGAAGCCATGCACGCCTGGATTGCACTTACCCTGCTTCCACTTTTCCCCTGATTAATTAACGCTAATTAACCAAGTACATAAGTTCTGAAATCATTAAAATCATCTTCTTTCATCACGCGTGGGATTTTTGCCTGCCCTCCCAGTTTTTTATATTCTTTACTCCAATTATAAAACTTTTCTACCGGCACGACTTCCACTTCCACACCTTTCAAAGCTTTCGTACGTGCCACTTTGTAATTCTTATTGTTATTGCTCAATTCCTCATCAATAAGTTGTGCTGCTTTTTTAGTGTGAATTTCTTTATCCGATCCAATCAAAAACTTCAAAATATATTCTTCATTTTGAAAAACCGTAGCTGCAGTAAATTCTTTAATTTCTAAACCAAATGCATCCTCAAGTTTTTGAATGGCCATATTCATTTTCTGCATGGAAAGCTGTTCGCCCACAATATTCAGGTAATGCTTCGTGCGCCCACTGATCCTGATTTCAGATCTTTCTTTATCTGTAAAAACAACCGTGTCGCCAATCATATATCTCCACGCGCCGGCAACGGTTGAAATAAGCAAAACATAATCTTTGTTTTCTTCAACCTCCTTAAGTGTAAGCACAGGTGCCTCTTGCTTCACACGACCTTCTTCATCAATATTTTCTTCAATGAAGGGAACAAATTCAAAAAAAATTCCATTGTCTACAATCAAAGCCATTGCATCGGTGCCCGGTCTTTTTTGGGTGGCAAGGTAGCCTTCGGATGCGAGGTAGGTATCAATATAGATCAACGGCCTGGCAAGCAATTTTTCTATGCTGGCCTGGTAAGGTTCAAAGGCTACACCACCCGAAGTGTAAACTTGTAAGTGCGGCCAAATATCATGAATGGTTTCAAGTTTATTGTGAATGATAATTTTTTTCAGCATTAATTCTACCCAGGATGGAATACCTGAAATCGAGCCTACATCCCAATTGGGTGCCTCTTCAGCAATACGTTTTACCTTGTCATCCCAATCAGAGATAGAAGCAATTTCCTTGCCCGGTTTATAAAAGCTGTTAAACCATGCGGGAATATTAGCGGCACTTATTCCGCTAATCTCTCCTTCTTCATGGTCTTCTGCTTTAATCAATGAAGTACTGCTGCCCAACATTAAAATATCCTTTTCAAAGAAGTTAGCCGGCAAATCAAAATTTGTAAGGCTGGCGACCTGCTGCATCCCTGCTTTTTTAATGGCCTTGATCATGTCGGATGTTACCGGAATATACTTCTTGTTACTTGTTGTGCCACTACTCAAGGCAAAATAATCCTGCCCTCCCGGCCACGTGATATTTTGGTGACCTTCAAGTAAATAATGCCACCATTCTGCATACATAGCATCATAATCATACACCGGCACATTTTGCTGAAAAATCGCGACAGGATCTTCGCTATTTAAAATTTCGGTAAACTTATATTTTAAACCAAAGGCAGTAAGTTTCGCCTTTTTCAATAATTCCAAAAGAACTTCATGTTGTGATTTCGCCGGCTCAGGTTCACTACTGATAAACGCATTAATATCTATTGCTTTCTTTATTACTCCTCCCAGGATCGCCATATTTTAATTTTTAATTGGCAATCGAAAAGCAATATCTATACCCGAATCAGACGGGTGTGCATTTTAAGGGAAGGAAATTTGGTTTTTTTCATTTGGAAATATAACAGTTGGCTTGTACTTTTTTGCATCTTCAAAAGGCATCGATGCGTATGAAATTACAATTACTGTATCCCCTACTGCTCCTTTGCGTGCTGCAGGCCCATTGAGGCAGCAAATGCCGCTTCCTCTTTTGCCCTTTATGAGGTAGGTTTCCAACCGTTCGCCATTATTTAAATTCACTATCTGGACTTTCTCGTTTTCGATCATTCCTGCCGCTTCCATCAGGCCTTCATCCAGGGTCAGGCTTCCTACATAATTTAAACTCGCTTCGGTTATGACCACGTGATGAATTTTCGATTTGAGCACTTCAATATTCATTAACTGATTTTATTTGGGTGCAAATATAGAAAAAAGGAGGATGGCACATTAGCCCGGTTCCAGGCACTTGATTCAGGTTCTTAAGTTTTTCTTTAGCAATTTATTTGCACTGAAGGATCACCTATTGTTACATTTTAAAAAGATGTGCCTCCATTTCTATAAACATTCCTTTAATGCCTTCATTGATTCTGTTCTTTTATCGTCTGAAGAGCACTGCCCGATAATTTACCCGATACATTAATAGGAGGTTCTTCATTGCTCTTACCATAGATCTTATTTAACGACAGGAAAGAAAATACTAAGCCGGCCAAAACCATGAAGGATCTTACCCAGTTCATCGAACTCCAATCTGACCATGCTTTCCTGAGGATATTTGTCAATGTTAAAGGAACAGTTTTAAAAAGGATATCGTTCCGGGGATAGAAATAAGCAAAGGTGAAAACATCTGAAAGTACATACAATACCAGGGCAATACTCAAATAGGTTCTTACAGTTGTTGAAGATTTCCAAAACATTATTAAAGCGAGCAATGCCAGCAACTGGTTAATAGGGGAAAAAAGTCTGAAAAAAACTCCAGGGTTTGCTGATTTAAAATACAGCCTGGCTGTTGCCAAAGATTGTGGAATATCAGCACCCCACGACTTTACATCAACCATCGAATTGTAAATGTTGGTAAACAGTAGTCCGCTTGCAAGCATAATGGACAGGAATAAAACGAGCTTTTTCATTTGTTGATTGTTAGAATGATAAAATGAATAAATAACAGTTACAAAGGTGGAAAAGATGATCAGCTTTAAAAATAGAACGAACGTTAGGGGTGATGGCAGGAATCCTTGTCAATGGATGCACGACAATTACGTTTTTACTCAATACTTTTTTCCTTTCACAATTGAAAAAGAAGAAAATTTAGTGCATATCAGGAGCCGTTCCAATTATCCCCACCAAAACGCTGCTGCGATTACTATATAAATTGCGATCAATGCTGCGCCTTCCAGCCAGTTGGATTCTCCATCAAAAGAAATAAAAGCGGCAAGTATGATCGACAGGAATAAACCGGCCACAAGCATGGGACTGAAAACCAACGTAAATGGAGAGAAATCAAATACCTGGCTCACAATTACCAAAATGGGCGCCAGTACAAGCGTTATTTGTAAAGGGCTATTTATGATAACCGAGAAGGCGTATTCTGACTGTCCTTTTGCAGCGAGTTGAATCCCCACAACATTTTCGATCGCATTTCCTGCAATGGCAACAATAACGAGTCCTGAAAATGCATCTGAAATACCCAGGGCTTTCATGGATGGTTCCAATGCCGTCACAAACCAATCTGAAACAAAAGCTGCTGATATACTGGCAACAGTCAACAAGGTTAGAGCAAGCCAAAGTGGCCAGCGGGGTGCCAAAGTAGTTTCCGCTTCAGCAGGAAGGGCAGTTTTTTTGGATTTTAATGAAGCGGGCAGGTATAACAAGAACAATAATAACAAAACGATCGAAACGATGAGTGAATAGGTTTGCTCATGTGGGGCTGCAGGAGAATGGATCCAATGAGCTATTGAAGGAATCGCCAGCGCCATTACTGATAAGAGCATCATAATCAAAATAGTTCTAGCGCGCACCGAGCCCAGCTTTTGGGTTCCGTGTTTTAACCCTCCAACAAAAAAAGCAAGTCCAAGTACCAGCAATAAGTTAGATAAAATCGATCCGACAAGTGCCGCCCTCACTACATTAACCAGGCCCGCTTTGAGCGCGAAAATTGAAATGAATAATTCCGGCAGGTTTCCAAGGGCTGATTGTAAAACCCCGGTAGCCCCGGGCCCGAACCTGTCGCCCAGTTGTTCTACAGACCGGCCCACAAGCGAAGCAAGTAACGTAACAGCCAGCACTGAAGTGAAAAAGGCGAGTATGGAATTGGCTTTGGCGTAATACGTGATGCCTGCAGCAATAACTGCTATCGAACCTCCCGCCACGATTAACCAATCAGAACTGACGAAGTTTTTTGGAATGGTTGCGTTTTTAGCCATATTTCTTACGGTTTTCTGTTTTGTGCGCTTAGAAAAATTAAGCCGATATTATTCTCTTGTGCAAGGAGCATCCTTGCAGTACAGTTTATCCTAAAAGTACCAATTGTAATAAATGCGCTTTTGGGTTGCTTTAACCGTCATGAAAAAGTCGTACCATTATTGTTTACCACCGGGCCTGGCGATAAATAACTGATGAAACGATTATGGGAATGTTCAAAGAAAAAACAGTAAACAAATATTTCGCCCAATATTTTATTCCGACAGGGATATAAATTTTTAGATTATGTTCGACTTAATACTAAAAATGATTAAATTTGCATAACTCATAAGCAGTTAGTTTTGGTAACGGCTCCTGTTTCTACAGGGGCCAATTTTTTGGATTAAAGCACTGCATTTAAAGCAGGCAAATAGGTAAAATCCTTGATCGCTTTGTAGCTCAAAACCAGGCAGTCGGATCTATTCTAATAATTTCCTCTCAATAATTATCGGCTGATGATTGTTCAGTGAGTGTGGCATTTGGCCTGTTATAATTTGCCGGTTCACCTTCAAACGGTAATGAAAAATAAAAACAACTTCCTTGTCCCGGCTCACTTTCGGCCCACATTTTTCCTCCGTGCAGACTAATGATCTCATGAGCTATAAATAAACCTATGCCGAAACCGGTAAATCTGTAGGAGTAAACATCTGCCCGGAAGAAACGCATAAAAACTTTTTCAAGATCTTCGGGCGCAATGCCGATTCCAAAGTCAGTAAACGAACAAACAAGTTCATTTTCTTTTTTGATCGATCGGACAACAATTTTATTTTCGCCCTGTGAATATTTGACGGCATTGCTTAAAATGTTGGCAACCACTTGTTCCAGCCTTACAGGGTCGGCAATGATTTCCACTGCATCATTCTGTTCTATTATTATTCGATGTGTTGTGATCTTCTGAATAGCCTCAAGCGTTTCAGTAAGGAAAGCATCAAATTTAATTTTCGTCTTCGACAAGGTCATTTTTCCAAAATTGATTTTGGACACATTCAGCAAATCATTAATGAGGAACGTGAGCTTGTCAGTGAATTGATTTATTTTGCAGAGGTTGGTTTTAATGTCAGATTGTTCATCACTGCACATTGCAAGAGTGAGTTCCGAATAGGCTTTGATGGTAGTGAGTGGTGTTTTCAATTCATGGCTTGCAGTAGAAATGAACTGGTCATTTCTTTCCTGTAGCTTTTTTGATTGCAATAATTCTGCTTCCTTTTTGATTAGCGCTTCCTCGGTAGCTTTCCGTTTTGAAATATCAGAGAGAAAAGCAATAAAAACCCAGTCATCCTCAAGCTTAACACTTGAAATGCTGAGGTTGATAAAGATCTCTTTGCCATTTTTGTGGAGCGCAGTTATCTCAATGGTTTTGTTAAGTATCTGGCCTTCCCCGGTCAGCAGGAAGTGCTGCATTCCTTTTAAATGTGCTTCCCTGTACCTGGGAGGAATGATCGTTTCGGTAAGTGTTTTGTTCTTCATTTCCTCAAATGAAAAGCCGAAGATCGCCTCTGCTTTTGGGTTCCACTGCAGGATCTCCTGCAATTCATTAATAACAATAACAGCATCCGGCGCACCGTTTAAAAAAGCCTTTAGCCGCTTTTCGTTCTGCCTGACGATCCTTTCTGTTCTTTGATTTTCGGATAGATTCTTAAAAACACAACGGGTATATTGAGGTGCTCCATTTTTATAAGAACATCCTAACTGGGCCTCACCAATTATCAATTCATTTTTGCTGCTTACCAAGCCTAACTCAACAGTCTTTGTCTTATTATTGGTAATAACCTCCTGGCGGGTTTTCCTCAACTTTTCTTCATAAGCAGGATCAATAAACTCATTAATATTTCTTCCAATGACTTCAGCACGCTCATATGCTAATGTTTGAAGCCATGCACGGTTCACAAGTTCGATTTCGCCATCTAACTTCAAAAAATAAATGAGATCGTTGGTGTTTTCAAACAGATCCCGGAAATGGTTGTCAAATTTCGAATCCATTATATTTAATAGGGCTAATTGGCTAAAGGTAAAAAAATAATCAAATGCGTTCCACGTACCTGGTCAGCATTCCATCAATACCCGATTTTTCACAAACGCTGTCTGTCTTTTGCTTAAACTGATTCACCTTTTAAGATTTTCTTCACTATTAGTAATAAGCTTTGGCAAACCTTTAAGAAACATTCTGTTAATTTCAACTCATCAAATATTAATAATCGTGTTTCAATCTTAAAGTGGGCACGTTAATCTTTCAATCACCATGTGCGTATAGAACATAGTTTTACTTTAAATACAGCATTGGCATCAAAAGACTTTTACTTAAAGATTTTAAGGAAAAATTGTGAATGACTGAGCAAGCTATACGCCTTCTCTTTTAGTCAAACGCAATGATTAGTCACGATTAAAAAGCAGCCAATGCCCACAATTACAAAACCAACGTTCTGGCAAAGGACCGGCGTACAAAGCTGGTTTTTGAAAAAAGAAACAAGTTATACCGAAACTGCTTCGATAACCCCCGATTCTGTTTACAAATACATCATTGAAAAATTTAAAGATTCCATTGTCGAACTGTCTTTTGCAAACCGCATCATATTTTACCATGAATACATTATTTGCTTCAGCCCTCCTGATTACAATAAATTCATGGACAACAACAGGGGTATATTTTCTCTTATTATAAAAGAATCTGTAAAGGCTTTCTACAGCATTCTGCAGGAACACCGGCGCAAAGGAAAGAAGGTGACAGCCTCTGCCAATAAATGGGTGTTCCGTTTTGTATCTCACCCCGATTACGAAAAAGGAGATAAAAGTTTTATCGGAAAACTCCTTCCCGGCAAGGTGCACAAGGGTGAGGAAAACCTTCGCGTTACATTCATTCCGCGTCAAACCGGTATTGCACAAACCTTTGACATTGCAGACGAAATATTGCAGGACTTCACCTACTACAGTGACGGCTACTATGAATTGCCGTGGCAGGATACGCTCGAAACCGGTGAGTTGAGCGACGTAACAAGGCCTCGTTATTTCGCACGGCTTGAAGCAACCATTCCTGAAAAAGAATATGTCGGGAAAAGGATTGAATACCTGGTTAAGGATGAAGCTTTCCTAATATCAGGAAGCGATGAAAAGCCTGATCAGCCAGGCGTTTTCCGCATACCATCCGATTGGGTATCCACCCCTCACCTGTCGGTGCGCTTTGATAAAACGGCCGATAAGTTTTACATCGCATCGTTTGGTGAAAAGACTTTGGTAAATGAAAACGAGATCGCAAGAAGTTACCCGGACGCACCTGTGTGGACAGCGCTTCCCATGAACTCGAGGATCGTACTGAACGGCATTGTATCGATTAACATATTCAAGGTTTAAAATGGATTCATTATTAGCGATAGGATTGTTGGTGATCAGCATTGTATTGCTGGTGGCCAATTTTACTGACATCAGGCAAACGCATAAAAATGGCTGAATATTTTTATGGCATAACGGATAAGGGTAAACGCCGCGAGAAGAACGAGGACACTTTCTTCGTGCGTGAAATTCCCGGCACGACTTTGCTTATCGCCGGTGTGATAGATGGCGTTGGTGGTTACCAGGGCGGCGATATCGCTGCGGAGATAGCTCGTTCTGTAATTTTGGAAAAACTGGAAAGTATTTCCGGCGGGAATGTAATTGAATCACTCTGCGAGGCCATCATCGCAGCCAACGCAAAAATAAACGAGACAAAAAAAGAGCAAGCCGTAAATGAGCAAATGGCGTGTGTGCTTACCTGTGTGGTGGCGGATAAAAAGAACAATATTTGTTGGTTTGCACACGTAGGCGACACGAGGCTTTACCTGCTGAGAGATCATTCCCTAGTGAAATTATCGAACGATCATTCGGTGGTAGGCTTTTTGGAAGAATCAGGGAGACTATCAGAAGAGGAAGCTATGCGTCATCCGAAACGCAACGAAATTAATAAAGCCCTTGGGTTTGAAGAAAATATCACGGAAGATTTTATCGAGACCGGCGAATCACCCTTCCTGCCTGGCGACCAACTCCTCCTTTGCAGTGATGGCCTGACCGACATGATCAACTCTGCGACGATCCTGCAGGTAATGACTTCAGAAAAAAAGATTGCGGCAAAAGTTAATTCACTAGTTGACGCAGCGAATGAAGCGGGAGGAAATGATAACATTACAGTTGTTTTGGTACAAAACGATAACTGGCCAAAGGAAAAGGGAGCGCCGGTAGTTGTTGAAAGAAAGAAACCGGAAATGGCAACTCCCGTTATCACAACAGAAGTTCCTGAGAAAACTGAATTGAATTGGGATAAGAAAAAAAACCGCAGGATGATGATGTTCATGGTCATTATTTTGATTGGGCTGGGCGCTGTCTCACTTACTGCTGCTTTTGAAAAAAATAAAAAAAAGGAAACCCCTAATCCACTTGCCCTTACAACAGAGAAGAAACCAAACAATCAACTGAAACAACTGGAGGCGCAAGTGAGCGACTCATCGAAGACGTATTCGATCCAAGGGGATAAGTCTGCCATTCGCCTGGATGCACCGCTCATGATATCGAAAGACAGCTTTCACCTTTTGGGTAACGGTTCGATGTTAATTGCAGACTCTTTATATAAAGGTGCGGCCTTCATCATCGATCCGGCAGCAAAAAATATTGTGCTGGATAGTATAGTATTTAAAAACTTCGATGTTGGACTCGTGGTTCAAAAGAACAATATAACGTTGAGGCATATACGCTTTATCAACTGCCGTGTTCCTGTAGAATATGCTGTGGCATTTAAGGATTCGGTGGTATCAGGCAAATTCAAAGATCCCATATTCATAACCCCTACTAAATCCAAATGATCTATGACGAATTCAGGCACATCATTTAGAAACAGGAATGCAGAACGTACCAGTCTTTTACTGATTGGAGTGATCATGGCATTCCTGTTTTGGAAAATGTTTTCTGTATTGCAGCGCGATTTTTCGGAAGTGGACACGCGTATGGAGAAGGGAACGATGATCAACCTGAACGACGACAAGCCGGGAGAAAGGATGAAAGAGGTTTTGGAAAAAGGAATGTATTTCGAAGATCCGAAAGATATCTCGTTCATTGCTAAGACGGTTGCGGCAGCAAAAACACCGGGCACACAGATTGATAATGTGGGAACGTTAAATAAGAAGCCCTATTTCGTTAATGCGGACCAGGCTTTTGCGGAGGGCGGCGCCTCCTTCAAAAAGCGTGTAGAACTCTCGAGAAGTTTGCTTGGCTTTTCTGCTGATGATTCAACCTCATTTGAAAAAGAAAAAAAACATCCTTTGCAGGTCTCCTCACAAACGAATGTCGGTTTGGGAACAGGTACCATTTCAGGCAGCATAAAAAATCACAGCGGGCAACCGGTTAAGGGCGCTTTGTTGAGACTTCGGTTGTTGGTGCCGCAGGACAGCCTTGCTGCAGGTGACGATAATAACAGCATCATACAATTTAAAGATGGTGTCCGAAAAGTGCTTTATCGCGATTCAACAAAAAAGTTGCAGCTTCTTTCTTTTAATGCCTATGCGCGGACTGATGCTTCCGCAAACTTTTTGTTCTCAGGGCTGCCGGCAAACAAATCTTATGACCTGATTCCTCTTCAGCCGGGTTATGAATTCGGGCCGTCCAAAGGCGTTGAAAAACTACGTGGAAATGCTACATTTCAATTTGTACAGTCGCCACACACGATGAAACTTTTTTCAACTCAGGATTTTAATACCCTGAAAAAAGAAAAGGCATTTATCGTAAGGACATCGGAAGAAGTGACTTACTGGTTCCGCATTATTGTTATGACATTCTTTGCTTCTTTCTTTCTTGTGCATCTCGTACTGTCAATCCGTTCGCCCGGCGCCGACCAGTTGCTGCTGCCTGTAGTGATGATACTGACAGGCCTTTCCTTTATCGCTTTGTTCAGTCTGCAGGATCCGTTAGGAGATCGCTTCCTTATCAAAAGCACTTTCATTTATTTCTGCATTGGCATGGCTGCCATTACTGCGTTACAGTTTATCAACCTGAGAAAGTTTACCCCGGATTCCGGATTCTTTCGCCTCCTCATTTTTAAAAATGAACGAAAGGCTGCCAATGGCTGGCCGTGGGCACTTGCGGCAATGGGTTTGCTGGCCCTTACCATCCTGTTTGGTACCGGCCCGGAAGGAAGTGGAGTTAAAGTAAACCTTTTCGGTTTTCAGCCAAGCGAAGTAGTAAAGTATATGGTGATCCTGTTTCTTGCCGGTTTCTTTGCTGTCAACGAAAAGTTTATTTCAGAATATCCTTCCTTTAACAAACGGTTATCATTTTTTGTTTTTGCGCTTATCGCAATAGTTGCCACCATTTTGTTGTTCCTTGTGATCGGAGATTTAGGGCCAGCTATTATTTGCTGTTTTACATTCATCATACTTTTCTCTTTTTCGCGTGGCGATTTTATACAGGTGGTTGCAACGATGCTCGTGTATGCGCTCAGCAATTGGGTTTTCAAAAATGTGTGGGTCGCTACGGGTGTTACCATCGGAGCCATGATCGTGTTTATGTTGATTGGAAAAAGAAGATTGAGTGAATCATCAGTGATGGCGCTGGTTGTGGTAAGCGGTTTCCTCCTGCTCGACCAGGTTCCCATTTTAGCGAAAGTGATTCCCGGCCCCATACACAGGTTGGTTGATCGCAAGGCGATCTGGTCTGACCCATGGAATAACCAGGTGTATGGCGGCGACCAGGTATCCAATGGCATCTGGGCTATTTCTACAGGAGGTATTACAGGCCAGGGCGCGGGAGAAGGCTTTGGCAAGACGATCCCTGAAGCTTCTACAGACATGATTCTTCCGGCGATAGGTGAAGAATTCGGTTGGGTGGGTATTACCTGCATCTTTATTTTATTTTTAGTGTTGCTGCATCGTTCGATCATCATTGGGCGACAAGCCGGTCCGCCTTTTTTATTTTACTTGTGCGCAGGTGTCGGTATCGGGCTATTCGTACAATTTCTGCTGATAGCTGGCGGCTCCACGGGCGCGCTCCCCCTGTCGGGAGTGGCATTACCTTTTATCAGCTATGGTGGCACATCACTTCTATGCAGTATGGTGGCAATCGGTTTTCTACTCGGCGTTTCCCGGCTGAGAGGTTCACATGCGCAGATGAGTTACATTTCAAAAAGGCAGGATAAAAACCTCGTGCCCGCTTTGCTAGCAGCTTGTGTGGCTATTGTGTTACTGATTGTAAACGTGTCTGGATATACACTAAACAGGAAAAAATGGATTGTAGAGCCGGCACTGGTAGCTGATCGCAGCGGAGTAAGGATGTACAGTTACAATCCAAGGATCAGCATTTTAATGAACAGGTTGCAGGCAGGAAACATTTACGACAGGAACGGGAGGTTGCTGGCGTCCAGTGATCTGAAGCTCGTGCAAAGTCAGAAGGATTCATTGCTTGCGCTCGGCATACCACCGGAAAATATTGAATCACTCTCTTATAAAAGACAGGACCGTTATTATCCATTCGGTGAATACATGTTTTTCTGGACAGGAGATGCCAACACAGGCGTATTCTCGGGTAGTACTAACGGTTATTTTGCTGAATATGCTCACGCCGCCGAGCTCAGGGGTTTTCCGGCACCTGTTGAGAAATACGAAGTGAGCGCTAATCGTTACCGCGAAGAAAAATTTTTGCCGGTATCGGGAACCGAGATGACCGTAGCCAAAAGAGATTTCAGCGCTCTTGCTGATCTGCTTACATCAGGCATTAACAGTGAGAAGGTTTCCGAATTTAAAAAGCGAAACAGGAACATCACGCTTACGATGGATGCGGCTTTGCAGACAAAAATAGAGCTCGCATTGCAACAGGATGACAGTGTGAACAGGAAAGAAGTTTCTGTAGTGGTGATGAAAGACAACACCGGTGATGTATTGGCTTCCGCATGCTGGCCACTACCACCGGTAAACGATTGGGATAAACTTACGCTGCCTCAAAACGAACTCAATAAATTGCCCGGGTGGAATGTAAACACCGACATTGGATTTACACATGCGACTCAGCCTGGTTCTACGGCGAAGCTGGTTACTGCTATGGCTGCATTCAACAAACTCGGCGTTGCTGCTGCCCAAAAAACAATACGCATCTATCCAAAGGATTTGATAAGAGTAAACGGACCTGAACCGGACGAAGCAGGCCTTATTACTATGGAGAAAGCGATTGTAAGATCGAACAACTCATTCTTCATACGGCTGGCCAACGAAGACCAATTGCAGGAGCAAATGGTAAATCTCTACATGCAATCAGGGATGTTCCTGCGTGGTGTTGGTGGCTATTATTTTGAAAATGATAATAACAATACAGCCCAACAGGAAAAGTGGAGAAAGTTTTGGCGGGAAACAGAATTCAAAAGTTTGAAGCGATATGATCCCAACAACATACGCCGCACACGTGCGCTTGGTATTTCCGGCATGGCATGGGGGCAGGGTGAGTTGGTGGCTACACCTGCTTCTGTTGCACGCGTTGCTTCCGGCATTGCCAACAACGGTATCATGATGCCTTCCCGGTATGTGCTTGATGTGAACGGACACCCGACACAACCCAAACAAGGCATTGCCATCGCCGGCGATTCAGTATATGCGCAAGACCTGGCAACCTATATGAGGGAACAAAGCGCTCCTAAAAAATCACAGTTTGGAATTTATGTTGCCGGTAAAACCGGAACACCTGAAAGGATCGTAAAAGGCGAAAACATCAACGATGGCTGGTATGTCTTTTTTGCCCCTGCAGCTGATGATTCCGGAAACATTGTGGTATGTATCCGTATCGAAGGAACGAAAGGATCAAGCGATGCGATGGCACTCGCCGGCGCACATATTATTCCGCTGTTACTGCAAAGTAATTATATAAAAAGTTTTGATCCGTTAAAGAAACCACTTCCGCAGGTGGATAACACGAATAACATTACAATGCGACAACCGGCTCAGGATAACGATTAACTCATTTTAAAAAACAACATCGAGATGTTCAATTTATCTAAAGAAAAAACACATGACGTAAAAAGCATCCGGCATATCCTGTTGCAAAACATTAAAGAAAAGTTGCAAAACGTACAGGGCGGCGAAGGAGGAAATATAATGGGGATATACCTTTTTATTAATTGCAGTGAATATGACAAACACTTGTATGAATCTGCTGTTTATTCCAACAACCCGGGAAAATTCAAAACAGAAGAAGTACAAAAGATCGCCGATGATTATGCAATCAGCTTATCATCGTCTCTAAAATTGGAGATTTCTTTTACAAACCTTTTTCCGCCACAAGCCGAGCTAATGAAAGGAATTGATGCGGCGATTTTTATATCCACCAAAAGATCGGGATTAACCAATAAACAAAGCAGCGCCTTCATAAAAGTGTTGAACGGAGAAGCAGAACAGGAAACCTACCTTCTCGATTCCTCCGGCGGACGAATCAATATTGGGCGCGAGTCGAGTGTGCAGGCGGCAGGCAACTATGTGCGAAAAAACAAGATCGCGTTTAAGCCTACCCAGCGTAACCGCGCGGTGAGTCGTCAGCATGCACATATCGAATGGGAAGCCGACAGCAATTCCTTTTTGATCTTCGCCGATGAAGGCGGCATCCCTCCGAATAATAAAGTAAAGGTTCGTACGCCAGAGGGCGTTTTAATAAAAATGCAGGCGATTGAAGTGGGGCACCGCCTGGAGGAAGGCGACCAGGTGATCCTTGGCGATATGGCCGTTTTGGAATTCACGTATTCAGGATAAGAGTAACGATGGCAAAAATATTTACGATAGCAGAAGGTTTGGAAAATCTCGGTGCGTTAAAATCGGGAGGGCAGGGTTCTGTGTATAAAGCACGAAAAACCGGGGAGATCATTACCGCAATCAAGATCCTTCCCACTCCTATCGCGAGTGAGAATGATGATGACAAACATTTCATTTCTTTTCGCAATGAAGTGCAAAAATTAAAGCGGGTAAACGAAGTACCCAACCCGAATGTTGTAAGCATCATCACCTCGGGAATCACAACCTCAGGCAATCTTCCTTTTATTGAAATGGAATATATCGAAGGCCCGGATCTTGGTGAATTGCTGCAACCTCCGTATGACCCGGTTTTTAGCGTAAAAGAAGTGTTGAAGGTAGCGGACCACCTGGCTAATGCGCTGGCGCATTGCCATCGCGCCAATATTAAGCATGGAGATATTAAAAGCAACAATGTAAAATTTAACCAGCGCACAGGAAACTATGTGCTGCTGGATTTTGGACTCTCAGTAATGTCTGACGAACAACGGCGCACCAGCATCCGGTATGCAGGCGCTATCGAGTTTATGGCGCCGGAACAAAGCTCCGGGGAAACCCTTACGGAAACAGATGTATACAGTTATGGAATCGTCTTGTTTGAACTGCTCACCGGCAATGTTCCGTTTCCCCTCGGCAATAAGGGAGAGATGGCTCGAAATGCAGTGATGCTGGCTCATATGGAGAAATTGCCACCGGATATTATCACGCTGCGGCGCAATGCCCTGCCCGGCGATTGGAGCTCCTGGAAGCAGCAAAGAGAAATGGGGATACCTGTATGGCTCCTGAGCATGATCTATAAATGCCTCGAAAAAAATCCGGCTAACCGGTTTAAGAACGGCTGCGAATTGCAGGAATTTATCCAGCAGGGAACGATCAATGATGAAAAGAAAAAAGGAATTGATAGCATTATTGCACAACCCGTAAAACCACTGGTTAATGAGTCTGCCCTTAGAAAAGAAATACTTACATTGCAGGCGGCACTTGTCAAAAAGGATAACCTGGTTAAAGACCTTCAATATACTGTTGAAACCCGTGACCGGGAGTTGATTGAAGCGCAGCGGTACATTGCAGCAAGGCGGAAAGGTGGTTCAAAATCGGTTTTGTTCCTGCTATTTGTTGTTGCACTTGGTTTGGGCGGCTATGCAGCTTATGACAAGATATACAAGCCGGACAGCGGAGTCCCAATAATTACAACGACAAATCCTGAAAACAAATTAAAGGCAAGTACAGACCCAACCACAACTCCTGGTGTTGTCCCTGTAAGCGATAAAACAATAAAAACGACTAAAAGGCCACACAAGAAAGTGAACATCCCTCTTGCCAATGCAAACAGAAAGCCGGTTAAAAAAAACAAACCTCTTGAAGAGAAATATCATCATCGGGAGAGTCGCACTTATGCGATTTTGAAGAATGCCTATTTTTATGAGTCTCCTGACAGCAGTAAGAAAAGTACTTTCTACCTTACACCGGGCGATGCTAATCTTACCCTGAAGGAAGAAAGGGGCGACTTCCAATATGCGATCTTCATCGGTGCAGATGGAAAGCCTGTTAAAGGCTGGCTGTTGAAAAAAGATTTTGAGGCGGAAGGCGATTACTAGACCGTCTCTAATGCGATTGCCTTACGTTGCGAATAAATAGCGGGGAAGCCCTTAAATTCTTTGCCTTCGCCTGTTCAATGACCACAAACATAACTTACGCTGACAGCGGGCATTGGAAGCCGGATGATGATTAAAATAAATTGAGGTGCATAATATTCAATCACCTCTTAAATAATATTTTATGCAATCAGCGACAGATAACCAATTACGTGAAGTTGCCAGAAAAAGGGTTGATTTCAGGAAACACTTAATTACCTATTTGATCATAAATGGTCTCCTCTGGGCTATTTGGTTTGTTACCGGTGCCAAATATCCGTGGCCCCTTTGGCCAACCGCCGGATGGGGAATCGGTCTTATCTTTCATTACATCTTTGAATTTAATCCTTCCCACCTGCTTTCCGAGGAAGAAGAGTTTAAAAAAATAAAGAAAAAAATGGAAGAGGAGAAAAATGTGACTTAATAAGAGATAAAGTCTATGAGGAACTGAAGATATGAATGCTTAACAAATGTTGGCAACAAACAACTTTGTTTTTGATCCAGAATAAACCTTTCATTTTATTTTATACACCAACAATTGTGCATTGGTATTCATTCTTGCCGGGGCGGCAACGATCAGCAAATCCAGTTTCGAAATGAATAGGGAAGTTCTTGCACCGGGTGCTGAAGTTTGCCTCCCTTCCTTTTTATAATTGTCTGGATCCGTTTGTGAGATCACATCGATGTATCCACTGCCGCAACTGGCATAAATTTCTTTCTTCGAAGAATCATAAAAAACATCGTCGGCATCACCATCAATCTCAACAGATGAAACAACTTTCCCTGTTTGTGTGTCGAACACCAGAAGTTTTGAAGGATGCCTGCAACCAATGAACAAGCGGTGATGCGATTCGTCCAATGCCATCGGGAAATTGCCTCCTTCATTATTTAATTTCCATTGTGCTGTTACTTTATTTTTGGAAAGGTCAATCACATCAATTTGTTTTTCATCCGGATCATTTACAAATAGCCTATTCATGCTCTTATCAATTTGAAAAGATTCAGGGTGACCGCTAAATCTTATTTGGTTGAGCAGGCTGAAATTATTTGCATTAATCACGGCAATTCCACCTTCCCCATAACCGACATAAATTTTATCAGAAGAATCATCGTAACGAACATTATCCGCATCATTGCCCAAAGAGATTGTTTTTGTTTTGTGAAAAGCGGAATCAAACAGGTCAAAAGCTCCGGTTCCACCGTTTGCAATAGCTAGCTCCTTTTTGGCAGGAAGAAAAACAATCCCCTGTGGTTCGCTTAAATTCTTAACAGAATGAATTATTTTTTTTGATTTCAAATCTACTACCTCAACGGTATTATTTCCCAACGCCGCAACAAAAAGTATTTCGTTCCTGGAATCAAAAGAAAGATGATCAATTCGCCCTGTTATATCCGGCAAAGAGATCGCCTGAATAAACTGTAATGATCCGCTATTTTCTATAGTTTGACCATCGCAACCGGTAAAGAAGAAAAGTGCCGGAAGGATGAAAGCGAGGATCGGAATCCTTTTTTGAGAAGGCATGGGAAAATTTTTAATGATACCACCGTATGTAAGAAGTTTTTTTCGTTTATCCTTTTCCGTTATACAGAGAAAATAATATTTCCATCTCTGCGTAAGCATTACCATCTTTCATTTTATTCAATCTGAAAAAAATGCTTTTTTTATTTGTTTACTATCAAATCTAAAACAATCATTTGCAGCAAAAGTCAATTAACTGTAATAAAAGAAGGAAAAGTATCGCTCATATTAATCATCTAATCAGGACGGCCAGATCGCATGTTAGTAAGCCTTCTAATTTCTAAACGCATCAATGAATCATCATTGATGGGTACAAACGCAAATACACTTCTATTGCCATTGGGTTTTTGCCATACAATCGGTCGAGTCTTTTGTCGGCATGATAAAAAGTTATTTGACTTCCTCCGGCCAATCTTGTTTTACCAATTTTGAGCAAGTCATAATTGAATCCGGCTGTAAGCGCATTAACAGGAAATACTGCATCATGTCCATAAACATTTTCATCCAGCGAAAGTTCTTCAATTCCTTTTTGTACCCATTCATATCGAGTATGAAGAGCGAATTTATTTTTCCGCCACTCACCTTCAACTAGCACTGCATTTTCTCCATCATGACCTTTGATCTTATTCATGCCCCACACAGCAGTTGCATTAAATGTACTGTTATCCGAAAGGAATTTACTGTATTCGGCAGAAGCGGTAGTACGGTTCACATCTTCCTCAGGATGTAGGAGTTCCGGGCTTTTTATAAATCCATGTGACACCTGCAATGCCCAGTTTTGGGAAGGATTCCATGAAAATCTTCCGCTCCAGCTATCGAAACGCGGCTTGTCAAAATTGTACCTGTTTTCATCAGGCTCCCTTCCTGTAAAAGAGGAACCTTCCAACTTGACCTGTCCATACCGAACACCAATCGTTGCGACGCCAAAAGTAACATGAGTCGCATCAATCCAATGATGAGAAATGGGTGCGTTCGGATCATCCATAGAGGAAGGCCGGTGCATAAAAGCTACAGGTCCTAAGGCTGGTTCACCAGGATAGCCGACATAAACAAATACATCTGCTTTTTTGGACAAAGATTGTGCATAGCTGACAGACAGTTCTGAAAAAAGATCATGGGGATGTTGGCGATCAACAATTGATTTTCCTTTGTAAGCTTCACCGCTTTGAAACAATAAAGGATAACCATCATTGCCTCCTAAAGGTGCATCGAGGGATGACATGATGTTGTAATGAAACAGGCCGTTTTTTCCAACCTTATGTTGAGCCATCAGCATGATCCAATCAGGTGCATCCACTTTGCTTCCGCCCCTGGATCCTTTGTTGGAAAAGTCCTGGTTGTTATAACGCAAGAAGAAATTGTAATGCAACATGTACATCCATTTGGGCGTATGAAACATGTAGCCATACATGGGTGAAGCATCAGGAAGCCAGCCGGTGCCGGAACCATTTCGACCCATTGGAAGATTGAGTGAATACACATGGCTCATGCCCATTTGATGATCCATTGATCCATTCATATCCATGCCTTGCATATCCATATTGTCCATCTTCATGGTATCCGACATTTGCACCTGAGGCTTTGTCGTATCCCGCATGTGGTGCATATGTTGCCCATTGGCAATATTGTTGATGAGTATAAAAATGTACACAAATCCAACTAGTCTTTTCATTATTTCTTTTTTAATGTGAATAACCTTATGAAAGGATTTCTGCTTTATATCCTGCTTTTTCTACGGCTTTAATTACATCTTGTTCATTAAGGTTTTCGGTTTTTACACTCAACACTTTCTTAGGGTTAGATGTGTCTACTTTCCAATTGTTTTCACCTATTGTTTCGTTCAACACGGGCGTTACTTTGGCAATACATGAGCCACACATAATATTTGTTTTTAGTTCTATAGTTTTCATATCTGGTATTTTTTTAGTTGTGCAAAGTTCGCTTGCATGATTCAACAAACGTTACACTTTTGTGGAAAAAAATTATATTTAAATGTTGATCACAATTTCAACCATTTCAACCTCAAACTGTTTGATACAACGCTCACGCTGCTCAGGGCCATGGCTGCCCCTGCGATCATCGGGTTTAATAAAAATCCGTTAATGGGATACAAAACGCCTGCCGCAATCGGTATTCCAATCACATTGTATATAAAAGCCCAAAACAGGTTTTGCTTTATTGTGGCAACGGTATGTTTTGAAAGCCTGATCGCTTTGGGAATTTTCGTCAGATCAGAAGAGATGATCGTCATTTTTGCTACATCCATCGCAATGTCGCTGCCTTTGCCCATGGCGATGCTAACATCAGCCTGCGCCAAAGCATTACTGTCGTTGATACCATCACCCACCATTGCAACCACTTTGCCTTGTTTCTGTAGATCTTTTACAAAAGCAGCTTTATCAGCCGGCAATACTTCTGCTTTATAATGATGGATGCCTGCCTGTTGTGCAATCGCTTTCGCGGTAAATTCATTATCGCCGGTAACCATGTATACCTCAATGCCTGCAGATTGCAATTCATTTACCGCTTCAAGAGAAGTTTGTTTTATTTTGTCAGCAATGGCAACAGCTGCCAATGCATTTTTATCATCTGCGAGCCAAATAACTGTTTGGGCCTTTGCAAGCCATTCATTAGCTACATCCTGCAAAGCCTGTTCAATTTGTATGTTTTCTAATTTCAATAAAGCAGGACTTCCCAGGAAGTAAGTTCTACCCGCATGTTGAACTTTTACACCTTTACCGGTGATACTTTCAAAATTTTCAATGGGTAAAGATTGAATATCTTTATGTTTAAAGTATCGAACAACAGCTTCTGCCAACGGATGTTCTGATTGTTGCTCGATGCTAAAAAGAAGTTGTGATAACTCTTTCCCGTTGGATCCGGCTTTCCATTGAACAGAAACAACTTCCGGTTTGCCTTCGGTCATAGTGCCGGTTTTATCCAATACAATTGCATTCACTTGCTTAGAAAGTTCAAGGCTTTCCGCATCCTTTATCAATATGCTGTTTTCCGCACCTTTTCCGACGCCGGCCATAATAGCTGTGGGCGTTGCTAACCCCAAAGCACATGGACAAGCAATGACCAAAACAGTTACCATCGCCAGGAGGCCTTGAGTAAAACTATTATCGCCTCCAAGTATTACCCATGCAATAAGACTTAGGATTGCAATGGCAATTACAGCCGGAACAAAAATGCCGGCAATTTTATCGACGAGCTTTTGAACCGGCGCTTTGCTGCCTTGCGCTTCCTGCACCATTTTAATAATTTGTGCTAAAACCGTGTCGCCACCAACTTTCTCTGCTTTGAATTGAAAACTACCTTTCTGGTTGATCGTCCCGGCAAATACTTTTTCGCCTTGCTTTTTTTCTACCGGGATTGGTTCCCCACTGATCATGCTTTCGTCCACAAAAGAAGATCCGCTGGTAACTATACCATCCACGGCAATCTTCTCACCCGGTTTTACCAGGAGGGTATTCCCCACTTGCACTGATGCAATCGGCATTTCCATTTGATGACCTCCGTCGTGCACAACTGTTACGGTCTTTGGTTGTAAACCCATCAATTTTTTAATAGCCGATGAAGTGTTTCCCTTGGCTTTTTCTTCCAGCATTTTTCCCAGAAGAATAAAAGCAATCACAACAGCAGAAGCTTCAAAATACACATGAGCTTCCAATCCTTTACTTTGCCAGAACTGGGGATAGAGCGTATTAAAAACACTGAATAGATAGGCGACGCCCGTACTCAATGCTACCAAAGTATCCATGTTGGCCGACCGGTGTTTCGCCTGCTTCCATGCACCGATAAAAAATTGCTGACCGAAGGCCAGTACCACGGGTGTGGCCAACGCCCACATGATATAATTGGCGTAAGGAATGTTCATAAAGACCATTCCGATCAGAACTATTGGAATGGAAAGTACAATTGAACCAATCGTTCTTCTTTTTAGTATTTCAAACTTCTTGCGATGAACTTCTTCGAGCGCGTCTTTCGCTTCCTCGCTTTCATCGATCATCAGATCATAACCAACACCTTGAAGCGCAGCTTTCAACTTCTGGGGATTCGTAATCGTGGGTACATATTCTACCTGCGCGGTTGCATTGGCGTAGTTAACAGAAACATTTACAACGCCCGGAGTGTTTTCCAAAGTAGATTGGGAACTGCTGGCGCAGGAAGCGCAGCTCATATTCAGTACCGGGAAACTTTTTTTAACGGTGTTCACATCATAACCTAAATCGCGGATGGCTTTAACCGCTTTGGGAACAGTCTCTAATTCGTCATCAGAAGTGATCACTGCCCTGTTGTTATTCAGCTCGACTTTATGTGTTTTTATTCCTTCAACTTTACTTAGTCCCTTGTCAACGATCAATGCACAATGTTCACTTTCCACACCTGAAAGGGGAAGATCAATTACATGCTCTTCGTTTTTCATAATTTTCATTTGTTTACTCTACAAAGGTCATGAAAACACAATGAGTTATTGTTATACTCTTATGGAAAAGATGTGCAGATAATTGTGGGTTTGCTGGCTGTTACCTTTTGATTTGATTATTCAATTATTAATTTATTCAATTATTAGGAAAGAAATTAGAGTTGGTGCAGTAAACGAAGATAATTGATGGAATTTTATTTTGAGTGTTTTGATATTCGCGTTCAAAACAGATGCAAAAAAATACGGGCGATTTTGTCGCCCGTAATTATTAAATTAAACTAAAACAATTCCTGTTATTTCAGGTAATTATAGTATGCATCATCAGTAGGCGTATCCCACCAAACCGGCATGCTCCAGATGTTCGGATCGGCAGCATGAGGATTTAATGCAAGCGTATGTATCGAGTTGTAATTGATTTCATAGGTGGGAGGTAACATCCAACGACGCATCCAATACCTGGGGTCATTTGGAGAACCGCCGGTAAGCTGGGCCTGGCCGGTAAATAAAGGACCTCTTTGGTATCCGGGGTAAACTACTCCAAAATTACCTATATCGCCTGCACTGAAGTCAAAACGACGCATATCGTTGAAGTTTTCAATGCTACAACCCATTGCAATATATTTTTGTAACATAATATCTGACATGGTCAGTTCACCCGCACTTTGGGCAACAGCACTGCTCGACATATAAGCTGCGATATCACTTGCATTCATCGGTTCCATATCAGGAATGACAACACCGGCAGCATTTTTATCAAAGCCCGCACCTTGCCATTCAGCGAGTTTACTTTGCATCTTGTCCATATTAGCCTGTATCCCTGCAATGTATGCAGTATAGGCATCCTGGGCGTCACCCTTTCTCATATAAACTTCCGCTTTTATAAAGCACATTTCATAATAAGTCAGGATATCCTGGTCAGAAACCGGACGAACCTGGAAGGAGCCTGTTGAACCAATTACCCCAGCAGCATAAGCATTCTTTGTAGGATACCAGTTCACATCATTTGCAGGCTGGTCGGGATTACCCGAGGTCGCAATTGCACTGCTACGCATGTTGACATATGCAGTATCTCCCGCGTAAATATAATTGCTGCTGTTTATGTAAATGGAACCCGCAGGATAAGTGATAGTAACATTGTTTCCATCTACTGTATATGCGCGGCCTACCTGTTGCTGGGCTGCTATAAAATTTGCAAGATCAGTACCATCAGCTATTGTATAAGTGATTGTTTTGTCTGTGGATGCGTAAGTGGCGGTTTGGATAGAAGTAGGTCCTCCCTTTAACAACCGTGTTGCCGTGTCATAAGAATCTACCCCTACTCCACGATTCCATGTATAAGAACTTACCTGCCCAGAACCATTTAATTTCACATTGGCCATAGATGCCGGTACAATTTTGGACATCCTTGGATCAACTACGCCCGAACCGCGCATGTTCGTCAAAAGATTATAATAATATCCGGAAATACGGATTGAATTGCCATAAGCCGCATAATCAAAGTTACCATTTGTTACTACAGGGTCTCCATAAAGATAGTCTGTTACATCACTGTTATTAAAGCCAGGTCCAACAGTATTATCAGCATTAGATTGAGGGCCTTGAGACAAACAATATAAAATGGAATCAGCATTAAATAAATCTGTCTTTTTAGAGACTTTCAGCATGTAGCGGGCTTTTAGTCCCCAACATAATTTGATCCATTTGCTGACATCACCTCCGTTCCATAAATCTCCGGCAGAAAGAGGTGGGGCACCAACTTCCTGGGGTTTATTGAACAGGCTGATCGCTTCATTCAAATGGTCCATACAACCATTGTAAATGGTTTTACCATCATCGGGTTTAGGACTTGGATTTCCGGTGCCTGCTTCTGTGTAGGGCATTTCACCATAGAGATCCAACATTTCCATATAACCAAGCGCATTGAAAACATCAGCCACAGCCATATAGTGATAAGCTCCCTTTTCCTTGGCTGAATTATATAAATCAACGACGTTGGAAGATACTTCAATAAACCATGTTTGATACGGCGTAGTAGAGTTGGCACTTGAGCACTGCCATGTTGTACTAAAGCTGGAACCTGCACCGGTGTTACTATAAAAGACTCCAGCCTGCAAAGAAGTACGATAGTTGGTTACCCCTGAAGTGTATTGATAAAAATGTTCTATCCAAGGTACCCTGTTTTGAATGAGAACGCTGTGGTTGTTCGGATTATCCGGATCTGTATTTACGTCCAACCACTTCTTGCAGGAGGCTAAACTGATTACGAATACGCAACCCAGTAAAATATATTTTGTATTTTTCATTATTACTGTTTTTTGAATTTAAAACTTAACATTTACACCAAATGTGAAACTTGCTACCGCTGGTACTCCGAGGTAATCAATACCTGTAGAACCAGAGCCTCCTGTTCCTCCTGCAGCACTTACTTCCGGATCCATTCCTTTGTAATTGGTCCAAGTGAACAAGTTTGTTCCTACCACAGTGGCAGTGAGTCCCTTTATAACATGTTGATTTTTCAATACATCAGAGAAGTCATAGGACAATGAAACAGAACGAAGTTTCAACCAATTTACCGAAGTAATGAAATTATAAGAGTTTGAAGCATAGTTTGACCAATACCGCTGAATCATATCCTTACCTGAAAAGGTTGTACTTCCTATCGTATATGACTGATCTGCACTGTAGGTTATGGTTGTATCATTTCCTGTCGAAGGATTTACTCCATTTAGAGTAACCGACTGGCGATCATTCAATAAAGTTTGTTTGCTCAAACCGTTAACAACCATTGCATACTCGGTACCATTGAAAACATCTCCTCCAATTCGTATATCCAATAGGAAGGAAAAAGTTAATCTTTTGTACCTCAAATTGTTTTCAAAGCCACCAATGTAATCCGGTTCACGGTTACCCACAACAGGATTTGAGGAGTTGATTTTATAAAAACCGGTAGTTGGATCAATCAGGTAGCGGCCATTTGGAATTTCTTTTCCGTTGGCATCAGATTCACGATAATAATCCTGACCAGTCATTCCCAGGAAATAGCCACCATTTGGAATAGATGCAGCCTTAATGGTTCCAAATTGGGCATCTGTAGGATAGAAATAGGCTACACCAGGAAGGAAGGCTCCTAATCTACCCCTGTTATAAGAGAAATTGAGCGTCGCATCCCATGAAAAGTTCTTGTGTGAAACCACTTTACCATTAAGAGCGATTTCCATCCCCTTGTTGATTACTGACCCTGAATTAAGAGCACTGAAGATAAAGCCACCGGATTGTGCCAAACGGGGTTGTGCGATTTGGTTTTGTGTTTCATTATGATAATAGGTATAATCTAAACCTATCCGGTTTTTCAGGAATCTGAATGCACCACCTACTTCCCACGAATTTTGAATTTCTGGTATCAATTCCGGATTACCTGAATAATATTGGTTACCAACACCCATAAAAGATCCAATTGTGATTGGTGGATTTTCATAGGTATTTGTTGCATAAGGATTGGCATCCTTACCTACCCTGGCCCAACTTGCACGAAGTTTACCGAATGTCAGGAAATCGTTAGCCGGTAACAACTGAGAAAAAACAAACGAACCACTTATTGAAGGATAAAAATAGGACCAGTTTTTAACAGGCAGTGTGGATGACCAGTCATTCCTTCCTGTCGCGGTAAGATATACGAGGTCTTTATATGATACGCCCACTTCTCCGTAAGCACCAACGAGGCGTCTTCTTGTTGTGGCATCTGTAAAGAACTTATTAGTGTTTTCCATATTATTAAAACTGATGGTGCCGGGCGTGCTAAAGGCATAACCCCAAAGATTTTGATTCTTGGTGTTGAAATCCTCTGCTGTAGTTCCTAACAACAAGTGGGTATCAAAATCGCCAAAGTTCTTATGAAAGTTAGTCATCACAGTCGTTGTGATATATGCGTAGTTAACCATGTCTTTACTCAAGCGTCCATTTTGATATAATGGAGCAAGCGCAGAGCCGGGTGCTATATAAGTATAGTCATTGGTAGTGTACTGGTCATAACCCAAACGACCTGTAATATCCCACCAATTGGTAACTTTGAAATTGCCGTTAATACCTCCGGTGAAACGATTGGTTTTAGATGTTAAGTTATCCTCATTAATGATCCAGTAAGGGTTGTCTCTGTCATCTTCCAAAAGAACGGTTCCGCCATATATGCGGTGCTGCGTTCCATCAGGGTTGATATAATCCTTGATGTTGTAAGTTGTAGGCCATCCGTACAAAGCCTGCATACTTCCCACACCACTGTATCCAAGTCCTGCCCACAAACCTGCAGTAGTTAATGTTCTATCCGTGTTAGCAATGGAATAAGCAACATTAGCATTCAAAGTCAAACCACCATATTTCTGTTCACCATTAAAACGAAAAGTGGTTTTGTCATACCCTGTTCCCGGAACAATACCTGTTTGTTTGTAATTGGATCCGGATAAATAAAAGCTACTGTTTTTAGTTCCACCTGATACGTTAACATTATTATCATAAATGGCACCATGCTGAAAGAAGTTCCCTATATTATCATATATAGTACTGTCAGCCGGAATCTTCGGTCCCCAGGAACTATACACCCCATCAGTACTTAGAACGCCATTAGCTGAATAAATCCCCGGTCCAAATGTTGTTTGAACTTGAGGTAACTTGTCTGCCCATGAGGTACTTATTTTGCTATTGAAATCCACAACGACCCTGCCTTCTGCGCCCTTCTTAGTGGTAATAAGAACAACACCGTCAGCAGCACGGGAGCCATATAAGGCAGCCGCAGCAGCACCCTTTAAAACAGATAAACTTTCAATATCTTCCGGGTTAATATCCATTACACGGTCTGAGTAAGTAGTATTACTGCGTGACAAACCATCAGTGCCGGTGTTACCTGTAACTGTGGTTGAGTTGTCATAAATAATTCCATCTACCACAAATAACGGCTGATTTTGTCTGGTCTCTGATGTTGATGTACCACCACGCAAAGTGATAGTAGCGCCCGCACCAGGAGAACCACTGAATTGGGTAATATTTACACCTGGTACTTTACCTGCAAGTGAATTGATCACATTTGTGTTCTTGTTTTTCATCAATTCTTTCGCATCCAATTGGGTAACTGAATAACCCAGGGCCTTTTGTTCCTTTTTAATACCAAGAGCAGTTACAACAACCTCCTGTAACTGGTCGTTGCTTCTTTCCAGGGTAATTGTGCCGGGAGCTTCAGTCCCCAATTTTATGTCTTTGGCGGTATAGCCTACTGCACTTACAATTAAGACATCTCCTTTTGATGCCTTGATTGAAAAATGTCCATCAACGTCTGACTGTGTTCCAATGCTGCTCCCTTTAATCAGGACGCTGGCATTCGGAACAGGAGTACCATCGGACGCCAATACAGTTCCGGTGATGGTTCGTTCCTGGGCGAAAGATCTTTGGCTTATATGCATTAGTAACAAAGCAAAGACTGCCGTTAAAAGTTTTCTCATGCGCGAAAATTTAATAATGAAGGGTTTTTAAAATAGATCCAATAAGCTTTATTGGGAATTCTGTAAGTTGTTTTTAGTTTTAATTTGATTTTGCTTTTAGTTGGGTTTTCAGTAGATTTTTTTATAAGACAGTTATACCCGCGTCTTTATAGGGTTTCAATAATTGATGATCGGGTGGCAATTCTGTTATCAAAGTGTTTATTCTCTTACTTTCACATATCTGGAAAGGTTGCCGGCTGTTTAACTTTTCGGAAATTGTCAGGCAGACAAGATCAGTTGAGGATTCGATCATTGCTTTTTTGATTTGAACCACTTCCCAGTCGTTGTCAGACACACCTGCCTCCAAATTAATTGCAGAAACGCCCAAAATGCACAAATCCACTTTCAACTGTTTTATCTTCATGATTGCTTCAAGCCCTACCGTTATTTTTGAATCCTTTGAAATCTTATCACCAATCGCGATCACTTCAATATTCGGATGAACAATATATTCAGCCAATGCAGGGATACTTCCTGAAATAAACGTCGCATGAAGTCCCGGCGGCAATGCCCTTGCCATTTCAATAATCGTTGTTCCTCCTGTTGTCAACACGAACATGCCATCTTTGATCAAAGAAATTGCCTTTTGGGCAATGATCTTTTTTTGATTGTAGGCATACACATCGTCTGATGATGTGTAGGTGTTGTGAAACGAAGGCGACAATGCTCCCCCATGAACTTTGATGATCTTTCCCGTATCGGCAAGCTGTTGAATGTCGCGCCTTATGGTATCATCGGATACTTTCATCTGGCGACTCAGATCTGTACAAAGTACTTTATTGTGCAGATTCACCTGGTGAAGAATGAAAGCCTGGCGGTCAATTTTCAGCATAAACGTTAAAGTTCATGGCAAACATATCACTTTAAGCAATCAAAAAATCAGGGAATGCACTTTTTTTTTGCACTTTTTTTCCCAAATTCGATTTTTACCGCAACTTATAGCGATTATTTTCTATATTAATTGCTGTTTTTGCAGGAATAGCATTTAGATCTCCAGATTTCAGATTTGTTTTTATTAAAAAGGAAAGCCTTTTCGTTTGGTTGAAAGTAAATAAAGAAATTTTCCCATTTTTTAATTTGGGCCTTCATACACTAAAGGATGTACGGAAAATTCATCACCAAAGAGGGCGACACCAACCTGATACATTCTACCAGAGTTTATACACCAAAAGCCATTACAGTTATGAAGAAAATCTTTTAATTCTTACGGTAAACTGGGCAGCTATTTTAGAGCAGAAACTTCCAATGTTTTGAATATTTACCAGGTACGGATCATTTATACCCGCTATATAACATCCATATGAATGCCTCATACCATCTTATGGTTAAGTGCGGGGTAAGTGCGGCATATCCCGCAGAAACCATGCATTTTCATGCCGACAATACATACGTCGTTACGGATCAAACAGGTATTTAGTGTACGAAATCAATTATGCAGGTGAAGCAGGGAAATATCATATTGAATCCAAAGCCAAACATCATGAAAGATCATTCCTGAAATTACCAAATTTTACAGTTTAATAAGTCCTTGGATTCTCCCAGGTTATTTTTTTACTACGTATTTTGCAGGACTAAGCAAAAAACTATCCTTGCATTCTTTTGAACAAAATCCATATACTTTTGAATCGAAATGAGCCGTATCCCCAACACCTGCTGAAAGCGGCATTCCACAAACAAGATCTTTATTTACCGCAAAATCAATTCCTTTGAATTTATTGACCGGTTCTGCTTTTTGCACTTTTTCTTTAGCCTTTTGAATAGCTTCCTGGTTCGTTGCCTGGTTAGAACAGGCAGTAAAAACCAGGGAAAGGACAAATAATTTTGCAACTGTTCTTAATGATTTTTTCATAACGTGATCTTTAAAATCTTTGCAAAAGTAAACCATAATGTGGGGCTTGCGGAACCGCAAAAGTTAAGAGCTATTAAAAGAAAAGTAGTACTTTACTTTTTCTTTGCCAATAATACCCGTTTATTCAATTCGTTTATGGAAGAAGTGATCGAAAAAACAGGAACGTTCGTTGACGAATCTAAAATTCCCCTGAACCGGGTAGTTGGTGTGGTTACTGCCATTTTAATGGTTGCCGGAAATATTATCGGAACAGGTGTTTTTAAAAAAGTGGTTCCGATGGCCCAAACCGGCCTGAGTGAATTCTTTATTTTGCTGGCATGGCTTGTTGCTGGCCTGATTGTGTTGCTTGGCGCTTTTACGTTTGCCGGCCTGTCAAAAGCTACAACCGAATCAGGAGGCACCTACGAATATTTTCGTCTTGCATTCGGCGACTTACTGGCTTTTCTGGAAGGTTGGGGCCTTTTCGTGATAATAGGCAGTGGCTCCGTCGCTGCCATTGCTTTCATTTTTGCGCAATCAGTCAATACGATGATCACAATTCCAAATTTGTTTCCGCAGTGGGAAAACTTGACTATTTTTCATTCAGTGCAGCCCTTCGCAAGTTCCGGTATCAAATTATTTGCTGTAATAACCATCTTCCTCTTGACATATTTTAATTATCGCGGGATAAGAAACAGTGCGTTGCTGAGCAATGTCATCACTTCGGCAAAAATTCTGGGAATCTTATTTTTAATTCTTATCGGTTTGATAGCAGCTGTTCCTGCCAGCTCATCCTCCCTTGCAACAATATCAAACCCTGTTCAATCCGTTACCCCTTCCCTCACCATTTTTCTTGGTGCAATGCTCAGTGCATTCTGGGCTTATGACGGATTTACAAATGTAACCGCCATAGCGGGCGAGATCAAAAATCCAACGCGCAACATACCTATTGCGGTAATCACTGCAGTTTCATTAGTGATCATCCTTTATGTCGCTGTAAATTTTGCATTCATGAGAGTGATGCCTGTGCAGGAATTAGCCGCCCTTGGCGAAAACAAAATTGCCGCTGCAGAAGTAACGCAAAGGATCACCGGAAGCAAAGGTGCCTATTTTATTTCATTGCTCATCATGCTTAGTTCATTCGGAGCACTTAACATCATCATACTTTTTTATTCACGGGTTTATTACAGGATGGCACAGGAAAAAGTTTTTTTCCGAGGTGCAGCAAAAGTGCATCCCAGGTTCAGAACGCCCTATAATGCGCTTTGGTATTCGATGATATGGAGTTGCCTGCTTACCCTCTCCGGCACTTATGACATCCTCACAAATATGGTAATCTTTACCGGCTTCGCTTTTTACATGCTTGCGGCAGTTGCATTATTCATTCTGAAAAGAAAAAAGATTATTAATGAAAGTGTTCCCGGTTTTCCCTGGGCGCCCACACTTTTTATTGTTTTCACCGCGATATTCTTAATCGGTATTTTATTGTCTTATTCGCGACAGAGCCTTACAGGAACAGGATTATTACTCACCGGCATCCCGGTTTATTATTATTTTAAAATAAAAAACCGAAAAGGAAAGTTGCGTTGAAAATAAAAAAACCGGCTTTTTATCTTTTTACTGCATTACAAAAAACAGAAATATTTTTTTGTAAGATTTTGACATATTCTATTTACCTTTAAAATGAGTGTAAGCCGAATCTGGATTAGATAACCCTGTTAATTTTAATCACATGAAGCTATACGAATTCAAACAAACGTTATCTGGAAATGAACCGCCACGTGACCTTGCTGTTTACCTGCAGGCATTATGGTTTGATGCCAAAGGTGATTGGGACAAAGCGCATGATATTGTGCAGGACATCCATGATGAGAATGCTTCGTGGATTCACGCCTATCTTCATCGCAAGGAGGGCGATGTATTTAATTCTGAATATTGGTACAATCGCGCGGGTAAAAAAAGATGCAATGAATCATTGCAAAATGAATGGGAAGCAATTGCCGAGGCAATGCTTTAAACAAGCAATGGAAGTATTAAATCTATATTGATCGACTGCTCATCCAATGGGGTGAGTGAGGCATCTTTTAAAACTGTCCCAACTTTTCGCAACTGAAATTTTTCATCAAATTTCGTGTATGCATTCCTGAGCATGCGCAATAATTCGTTCTTATCAATCTTGTCTTCCAGATCGATTACGTAAGAATTTTCGCCTACGTAAGTAAGGATCGTTTCATTGTTATAAACAAACTTGCTGGTGTACCTGCATGCTAATCCTTTTTTTGTTGCTGCCCGTTTTTTCATCACATCCAGGGTAGTGAAATTAGAAACAGTTTCTTCTGCCGAAAGTGGTTCTGCAGGTGGGTTATAATCCCATTCTGTTACGATGAATTCTGTTTGTTCAATCACTTGTAGAAAATTTTATCCGGTTTAAACATTGATCATTTCATCAAAATCATTTTCAGGCATTTCGCGTTTTTTTATATATCCTTATCGCGATAAACAACAAAACTGCAATTGCCACCAGGACGCCTAACCCCCAAACAAGGCTTAATAATTGCTTTACGACAGCCAGCATTACGATCGCTACCAAAAATAAGGTAGCCACTTCATTCCATATTCTCAATTTATAGGAATTCCATTTGAAATCTTCCTTCTGCTGTTGTTTATATATTGAATGTAAAATGAGATGATAAGCAAACAACCCCGCCACGAAAAACAATTTCACCTGCAGCCATGTGGGCAAAGCATTATACAATAATCCCATCCAGGTGCCAAAGATCAAAGTAAGAATAGCAGAAGGCCAGGTAATTCCATACCACAAGCGCTTTTGCATAAGCGCCAGCTGCTTCAGCAGTATTGATCTTTCCGGTTCAGCTTTTTCATTCGCTTCGGCGCTGTAAACAAAAAGGCGTACGATATAAAACAAACCTGCAAACCAGGTAACTACGAAAATGATGTGCAGTGCTTTGACGTAGAAATACATGTAACGTGAATGGTTGAACAGTAAATATGAGAAAATTATTTTAAATATTTGAAAAACAACAAAATCGATTATTTGTTGGTTTACTGTAAATCACGATCCGACATTAATTCTCTTACGTATGTAACCTTCAACTGCGTCTACCCATAAAGGATGTGTATTCAGGCAAGGAATCATTGTAAAAGATTCGCCCCCGGCGAGCATGAAAATTTCTTTTCCTCTAATGGCAATTTCTTCCAAAGTTTCCAGGCAGTCGCTAACGAATGCCGGACAAAGAATCAATAAATTTTTAATACCTTCTTTGGGCATTTCTGCTAACCTGAAATCTGTAAACGGCTCCAGCCAGCCTTTTCCCAAACGCGATTGAAAAGATATGCTGTACTTGTCTGTTGGTATTTTCAGTTTTTCAGTAACCAGTCTCGTCGTGGTTTTTACCTGGTGGCGATAACAAAACTGGTGGGCAGGCGATGGGGTCTCACAACAATTTTCTGTTTGAAGGCAATGGCAACCTGTTACATCGCTTTTTCGTATGTGCCTTTCCGGTATGCCATGATAGCTAAATAAAATATGATCGTGTTTTTGAGCAAGGTAAGGCCGGATATTTTCTGCAAGCGCATGCAAATAATTTTCTTCATTATAAAACGGCGGAATGAATGAAAGCTTAAATGAATATTTTTTCTTATTGTAAACTTCTTTCATATACTTAACCGCTGTTTCATAACTCGACATTGCATAATGAGGATAAAGCGGCAAAACGATTACTTCTTCCATATCCGGCACTTTTTTTAACAAGCCCTCATAAGCGTCCTCCGGAGTTGGATTGCCGTAGCGCATGGCTATTTCAACCGGTTCTTGAATTCGCGACTGGAGCGCTTTTTGCAAATGTACCGTGTGAACGATCAAAGGCGAACCCTCGTCTGTCCATATTTTTTGATACGCTTCAGCAGATTTGGGTGCACGAAAAGGAACAATTATTCCCTTGACCAACATTGCACGGAAAAACCACGGCTTGTCGATCACCCGTTCGTCCATCAAAAATTCGTCAAGGTATTTTCTGAGATCGGGAACTTTTGTTGAATCAGGCGAACCAAGATTCATCAACACAATTCCTTTTTTAGAATTTGAAGCCATAATTAAAATATTTGCAAATGTAAGTGCTCAATTATAAAATAATCCTGGATTTTTGCCGGAAATCACTCTGAATTTTGAAGATAAATTAAAAAGCATGTATAGTAATGACTATCCAATGACTTTTAAAAGTGATTTTAAAAATAATTTTGCTGCCATTGAAAATGAATACACTAAAAACATCATATAACAATTCACTTAACAGTTTTTGCATCGTTGGTATCAATTATCGAAAAAGTGATATGGATATCCGGGACAGGTTTTCCCTTTCTTCAGATCAGGCATTAAACATTCTGAAAGAATCCAGAGAAAGAAAGATGCCTGGTTGCCTGGCGTTATCGACCTGCAACCGCACAGAAATATACGGGCTTAGCCATGATCCGGATGCTTTGATAGACTTGCTGTGTGAAAACAGCGATAGCACAAAACAAGATTTTAGTACTCATGGATACACATTTACCGGAATTAGAGCAATAGAACATTTGTTCAATGTAGCCTCCGGTCTTGATTCACAGATTATCGGTGATTACGAGATTTTGTCGCAATTAAAGCAGGCGGCAAAAGTGGCGAAAGAAAATGGTTGCATTAATAATTTTATGGAAAGAGCGATCAATTATGCATTGCAGGTTTCCAAAGAAATTAAAACAAAAACACAATTGAGCTCCGGAACAGTCTCTGTTTCTTATGCTGCAATCGAGATCATAAAAGAAAAGATCAACCAACTCGAAGGAAAGAAGATCCTTTTAGTTGGAACAGGAAAATTCGGACACCACGTCGCCAAAAACCTGCATGATTATTTGCCGGGATGCACGGTTTTTTTCACAAACCGCACAGACGAAAAAGCAAGTGAACTGGCATCTGAGTATAATGCCGGTTTTATTCCTTATAAAGATTTACATACAGCTTGTAACGAGGCTGACATTATTATTGTAAGCTCTGCTTCTTATTCTTATTCAGTGATTCCTTCGTTTTTTACTACCGATAAGAAAAGGTTGATCCTCGATTTGTCTGTGCCTCAAAATGTTGATCCGCATGTGAAGGATATTTATGGAGTTACGGTATTGAATGTGGATGAAGTTTCAACCATTCTTGATAAAACCATTTCTCTTCGCCAGGCAGAAATTCCAAAGGCACAAAAGATCATCAGCGAAACGCTCGGAAGCCTGGAAGAATGGCATCGTCATCAATTCAATAACCCATTGCTGAGGATGGTAAAATCCCAGCTTTTTGAATTGAACTGTATGATCAACGATAATGAAAACAACGACGAAAAAATACACAAAACCGTATCTTCACTTGCAATAATTCTGAAAGAAAAAAAAGACAAAGGTTGTCAATGTATCAATGCATTAAGCAACTACCTGAATGAAACAAGTAATTAAGATAGGTACCCGTGAAAGTCAGTTGGCAGTTTGGCAGGCTACTCTTGTAAAAAATCTCCTGAAAGAAAAAGGATTTGATTCCGAACTGGTTTATATCAAAAGCGAAGGCGATATAAACACAACTACCCCGTTGTACGAACTTGGCGTACAAGGGATTTTTACCAAAACACTTGATGCTGCTCTTCTTGACAAACGCATTGATATTGCAGTTCATTCGATGAAAGATGTTCCAACGCAAATGGCTTACGGATTACAGTTAGCTGCAGTTTTGAAACGGGCATCTTTTAAAGATGTTTTGATCTTCAAAGGCGAAAGAAAACGAATCGAGGATCATTTGAGCGGAAATAAAAATTCAGATAATTCTTCGTTTACTGTTGCCACAAGCAGCATCCGCCGGAAGGCGCAATGGCTCAATCGTTTTCCTTCCGACAAACTTGAAAACCTCCGCGGCAATGTCAATACACGTTTAAGAAAAATTGAAGAGAACGATTGGGATGGAGCCATTTTTGCAGCTGCAGGCGTTGAGCGGATTAACCTTCGGCCTGAAAATTCTATCGATCTCGATTGGATGCTTCCCGCACCCGCACAAGGAGCTATTGCGGTTGCCTGCCGCAATGAAGACGAATTCAATTTCAATGCCGTCCATTTGCTCAATGATGAACTGACCTCAATTTGTACAAAGTGCGAGCGCGATTTTTTACGTACTTTGTCAGGAGGATGCTCAACTCCTATAAGTGCTTTGGCAGTGATTGAAAACGACAGACTCATTTTTAAAGGAAATTTGTGTAGTCCGGATGGAAAAGAAAAGCTGGAGGTAACAAAAGAAGTTGCTCCGGAAGATGCAAACAATGTCGGAATTTTTGCAGCGAAAGAGATCCTGGTAAATGAAGCCGCACGAAGGATCATTTCCGAAATCAAAAATGGCAAATAACAAAATTGTAATATTAAGTACAAGACCTGTCGGGAAAGCAGCACAGGAAAAGGCTTTACGTCATCACATTCATATTGAAGAAATTCCGTTTATTAAAACAGAAGAATCAATTGATGCTACAAAAGCTGGTATCATCCGAAAATTAATCGATCAAAAAATAGCGGTCGTATTCACAAGTATGAATGCGGTTGAGGCTGTGCACAAACAGGTAAAGGGTAAAACAAATTGGGAAATCTTTTGTATTGGAAATACAACACAAAAGCTGGTAAACAAATATTTTGGCGAAAAAAATATTTCAGGATTTGCGGATAATGCATCAAAGCTTGCAGAAGTAATTGTTGCAAAGAAAAACGTGCAAAAAGTCATTTTCTTTTGTGGATATCAGCGACGTGATGAATTGCCTGAGGAACTGAAAAAAAGTATGATTCAAGTTGAAGAGATTGTAGTGTACAAGACGATGGCAATTCCGCAAAATATTTCAAAGCAATACGATGCGGTTTTATTTTTTAGCCCCAGCGCCGTTAAAAGTTTTTTTTCAATCAACGAGATCAATTCCTCAACAAAACTTTTTGCCATTGGTGAAACAACGGCAAATGAGATCAGGAATTTTACGCAGCAATCAGTCTTCGTTGCCGACAAACCGGGAAAAGAAAATTTGGTTGAGCTTGCAATAAATTATTTTAGCAAAAGTCATATTTTATAAATGCCACAATTAAAGAACGATCTTATTTTAAGAGCCTTAAGACAGGAAAAAGTAGAGCGTCCACCGGTTTGGATGATGCGCCAGGCAGGAAGATATTTGCCGGATTATATAAAACTGAGGGAGAAATATGATTTCTTCACAAGAGTACAAACTCCGGAACTTGCAACAGAAATAACATTGCAACCAGTAGAACAGGTAGGCGTAGACGCAGCAATTATTTTTTCTGATATTTTAGTGATACCGCAGGCGATGGGCGTTGAAGTGTTAATGGAAGAAGGCAAAGGACCTTCACTTCCAAACGTTATCAAAGCACAAAAAGATATTGATGCATTAGTAACTGATAATATTGAAGAAAATTTAGATTATGTTTTAAAAGCACTTTCACTCACGAAACAGGAACTGGACGGTCGTGTGCCTCTTATCGGATTTGCAGGTGCACCATGGACGATTCTTTGTTACATGGTTGAAGGAAAGGGAAGTAAGACATGGGAAAAAGCTAAAGAATTTTGTTACCTGCAACGACAACTCGCTCACCAGTTATTACAAAAAATTACAGATGCCACCATTAATTATCTGAATGCCCAGGCAGAAGCCGGAGCCGATTTGGTTCAGGTTTTTGACAGCTGGAGCGGTTGCCTGAGCCCTGAAGATTTCGAGGAATTTGCACAACCCTATTTGTTGAAAATAGCAGATGCAGTTAAGGAACAAGTGCCGGTAATATTATTTCCAAAAGGAAGTTGGTATGCTTTGCCTGAGTTGAGCGAAAGCAGTGCATCAGGAATTGGAATCGATTGGACGATTTCTCCAAAAATTGCAAGAGAGATGAGTGGAAACCGGATTACACTGCAGGGAAATTTTGATCCGGCAAAATTGTTACTCCCAATTCCTGAAATTAAAAGAGCAGTTCATAAAATGATCGATGAATTCGGAGCTCAAAAATACATTGCCAATTTAGGGCATGGGATTACGCCCAATATTCCTGTTGACCATGCGAAAGCTTTTGTAGAAGCGGTGAAGGAATATAAAAGCGAATAGTAAACAAACAAAAATTGAAAAATTTTATTTCGCATGACCATTAAAGAAGATTGGATATCCTACATAGAACACTTGCAAAACCGCATCTGTGTAGAATTGGAACAAGAAGATGGCAAAGCAGAATTTGTGGAAGAACAGTGGCAAAGAGAAGAAGGAGGTGGAGGAAAAACAAGAGTAATTGCGAATGGTAATGTTTTTGAGAAAGGAGGAGTAAATACTTCAGTGGTTTTTGGTGGTGTTACCGAACCAATGAGAAAGCAATTGAAGATCGATGGAGCAAAATGGTTTGCCTGTGGTTTAAGCCTCGTTTTACATCCAGTTAATCCTTTTGTTCCTACGGTTCATTGCAACTACAGGATGTTTGAATTGTATAACGAAAATGATGAGGTGATCGACCGGTGGTTTGGCGGCGGAACTGATCTTACACCTTATTATTTATTTGAAGAAGATGCGATCCATTTTCACCAGACCTATAAAAACGTTTGCGATCGATTTGATATAAAACTTTATCCTGCTTTTAAAAAAGAATGCGACAATTATTTTGTCAACAGTCATAGAAATAACGAACGGCGCGGCATCGGTGGGATTTTTTATGATTACCAGCGGGCCGATGAAAAACATGATGTTGAGTTCTGGATCAATTTTGGAAAAGCGTGCGGAAATGTTTTTATTCCCTCTTATTTACCGATAGTAAAAAAACGCAAAAATTGTAAGTTTACTGCTGAAAATAAGTTCTGGCAGGAAATAAGGCGAGGACGTTATACAGAGTTTAATCTGGTTCATGATCGTGGCACTTTATTCGGCCTGAAAACAAATGGCAGAACGGAAAGCATTTTGATGAGCCTGCCTCCTACTGTCAGATTTGAGTACAATTATCAACCTTCACCGGGAAGCGAAGAAGAAAAACTACAGGAAGTTTGTTTGCGTCCACAGGAATGGGTTTAGATAGAGAACTAACAATAATTAAGGTAAATTTGTAAAAAAGACAACGATGGTTCTAACTGATAAAAAACAGGCATTACTTGAAATTATTCAGGATGCTGATGAAAAATTGTTAGGATTAATGCTTGCGCTAGCAAATGAATATAATGATGAAGATTATATTTATTCAAAAGAAGAATTGGCTTTCTTCGAGAAGCGCAGGGCGGATTTTTTTGATAATGATAAAAAAGGTTTTACTGTCGAAGAAGCACATGAAAAAATTCGCAGAAACTATAAGAATGGCTTATAATATCATTATTTCTGTCGAGGCGGAAACAGACACAAATGACGCTTACTGTTATTATGAAAGACAACAAACTGGATTAGGCGAGCGGTTTCTTAATGAGCTATCGCACTTCTATAAAAAATTAGAAAAACATCCGGAATATTATTCTTTTACGTCTAAAAAGTAATTGTTTTTGCGGTTTATCACTTTCGCAATAATCCTGATCAACTCAACAAAAGATTATAAAATGTACCAACAAAAAAGATATAGAATCCTTAGAAGTAATCCAGCCATTAGGAGTATGGTCGCTGAAACTGTGTTGACACCTTCCGATTTTATTTTGCCCATTTTTGTGGATGAAGGTGAGAATGTAGAATACGAAATTCCTTCCATGCCAGGGTATTTCCGGCGTTCCTTAGAGGGAACGATAAGGGAAGTGAAAGAATGTTGGAAAATGGGAATCAAGAGTGTTTTAATTTTTGTTAAAGCCCCTGATGAATTGAAAGACAATACCGGCAAAGAAGCATGGAACCCTAATGGATTAATGCAAAGATGTATTAAAGCAATAAAAGATGCGGTGCCTGAAATAGTAGTAATGACGGACGTTGCGTTGGATCCTTATTCTTCTTATGGTCATGATGGAATTGTTGAAAACGGTGAAATCGTAAATGATCCAACCGTAGAAGCATTGATAAAAATGAGTTTAAGTCATGCCGAAGGGGGTGCAGATTTTGTAGCGCCGAGTGATATGATGGATGGGCGGATCGGTGCAATCCGGAAAGCATTTGAAGAAAATGGTTTTACCAAAACAGGAATTATGGCCTACAGCGCCAAATATGCTTCCTGCTTTTACGGTCCTTTCAGGGATGCATTAGATTCCACTCCCGGTTTCGGCGATAAAAAAACTTACCAAATGGATCCCGCTAACAGGATAGAAGCAGTGAAGGAAGCTTTGATGGATGAAGAGGAAGGCGCTGACATAATAATGGTAAAACCGGCGATGGCTTATTTGGACATCATCCGTGAAGTTAAAAATAGCGTACGCCTTCCCGTTAGTGCTTACCATGTGAGCGGGGAATATGCCTTAATTAAAGCCGCAGCAAAAATGGGTTGGATCAATGAAGAGAAAGCAATTCTGGAAAGCCTTACCTCGATAAAAAGAGCAGGTGCAGACTTAATCGCTACTTATTTTGCGAAAGATGCGGTGAAACTATTAGGCTAAAACAAATATTCCCTGGCAAATTGAAGTCGTGTGTCCAATTCTTTAATTCAGAATCTATTGTTTAATTTTATAAGTAATAAATAAAATTTAAAAGTATGGAAACGGTGACCGTTGAAATAGTAAACAGGAAAGCTATTAAGCTCTTGAGAGAATTGGAAGAACTGCAAATAATAAGAATTTGTTCACCTGACAAAACCTCTTCATCAAAAAATAAAGCTTCAAGATATCGAGGCCACCTAAAAGCTTCCACAGCTAACAGACTTTTGAAGGATGTCGAAGAAAGCCGCAATGAATGGGAAGAACGCTTTCCTACAAAATGATTTTGAATGGATTATCTGTTAGATACGAATTTCATCATAAATTATTTCAAAGGAATTTTCAAAGGCGATGCTTTAAAGTTCACGGATTCTGTTATTAATGGAACCACTTTCATATCGGTAATAACAAGAATTGAACTTTTAGGATTAACATCGAATGATGAAGATTTAAGTTTAATTAATGATTTCATTTCAGAAAGCGTTGTTTTCGGTCTAACTGAAGATATCATTCAACGGACGATTTCATTAAGGAAATCCAAAAAGATTAGACTTCCTGATGCCGTAATTGCTGCAACTGCTCTTGAAAATAAATTGCAATTACTTACTCATAATGTAAAAGATTTTAAAAACATTTCCGGCCTTACAATTATTGATGCGAACAAGTTATAGTCCAATCAGTAAGCGCTAATAACAAAAAAATAACCTGATGAACATTAAAACAAGTAATATACTTTTCTCCCGTGCACAAAACTCAATTCCGGGCGGCGTTAATTCCCCCGTTAGAGCTTTCAGAAGTGTTGGAGGTACACCGATTTTTATTAAGTCTGCCAAAGGCGCCTATTTATATGATGAAGACGGAAACAGTTACATTGATTACATCAATTCCTGGGGACCGATGATCCTGGGACATGCTTATGAGCCTGTAGTTAAAGCAATTCAGGAAAAAGCGGCAGGATCAACTTCTTTTGGTGCTCCGACAGAGTTAGAAATTGAAATGGCTGAACTCATAAAAACTATGGCGCCGAATATAGACCTTGTAAGAATGGTAAGCAGCGGCACGGAAGCGTGTATGAGTGCTATCCGATTGGCCAGGGGTTATACCGGCAGAAATAAATTCATCAAATTTGAAGGATGTTATCATGGCCATGCTGATGCGTTTTTAGTAAAGGCAGGAAGCGGTGTCGCCACCTTAAACATCCAGTCAATACCGGGAGTTACCGCAGGAGTAGCGCAGGATACTTTGACGGCTCCTTACAATGATTTGAATGCTGTCGAAAAATTAGTGGAAGACAACAAAGAAGAAATTGCGGCAATAATTGTGGAACCGGTTGTCGGCAATATGGGCTGTGTTTCACCACTGGAAGGTTTTTTGGAAGGACTCAGAAAAATATGTGATCGTGAAAATATCGTTTTCATTTTTGATGAAGTGATGACCGGGTTTCGGCTTGCTCCAGGTGGCGCACAGGAAAAATTAAAGATCAATGCAGATTTGGTGACGTTTGGAAAAGTAATTGGCGGAGGACTTCCAGTAGGCGCATTTGGGGGAAGGAAAGAAATTATGGAACATATCGCTCCAATCGGAAACGTGTACCAGGCAGGCACTTTAAGCGGCAACCCTATAGCTATGATCGCCGGTTTTACCATGTTGAATGAATTAAAGAATAATCCTTCCGTTTATACAGAATTAGATCAAAAAACAGCAAGGTTGGAAAAAAGTCTCAATGATATTTTGGCAAACAAAAATATTTCACACCGAATCAATCGTGTTGGCAGTATGATGAGCATTTTCTTTACGAAGGAAGAAGTGCTTGATTTCGATTCTGCGGCGCAAACGGACGTAAAAATTTTCAACCGTTTCTTTCATCATTTATTAGACCGCGGAATTTATTTGCCCCCATCTGCATTCGAAAGCTGGTTTATCAGCAATGCTTTATCATCAGAAGATATTCAAAAAACACTCGACGCGGTTGAAGAATTTGAAATGGTAAACGAATAAAAATCCCGGATTTTTATTTTACAACTAAGGATTCCACCAATAAGTGAACTTCAACAAAATCGCCCTGTTTCTTACAGCAAAAGGTGTGATCAAATAATTATCTGTGTAAACAATAAACAAATCTGACGCAGGCTTGTAACGCCATTGAAAACGCGCATTGATATTGGTATTATTTAATTGCTGATTATACTGAACATAAGTCGTAAAGAAAACTTTTGTTGATAAGGTCAGATCAATTTTTGGTCCTACCAACCAAAATGAAGTTCTTCCCCATGGCTCCGGCAGTTGCAACTGGTTGTAAGAGGCACTTAAAGTGAGATTTACAATCGGTTGAAACCGGTAACCTAATTCTGTACTTAGCGTGTACTTATCACCGTTAGAATAGTAACCGCCATACCTGAATGAAAAACTATAATTGAAAAGACTCTGCGGTTTGGAAACAAAATCTGCACCGGTTGTTTGCCATGAATGTTCTGAGGCGAATGCCAAAGAATCCTTGCCGCTATTGGTAGGATCAAATGGAAAAAGCACTTTCACAAAATCATCCATCAACACTCCGGAAAGTGTGGCCTTGTTGCGGAAAGTAACCAGGTAGGTTAAAAGATCTTCATGATCCGTTTCATTAAAATGTTTATCGTAAAAATAATTCGCAGAAAACTGCGGCCCATGCGTTAAAATGCTTCCCCCTTTTGGAAAAAAGTTATAAGAAATCTGTGGATTTAATTTTATAAAATTGATCCTCGGAACATAACCTACTTCTGCATTGTAATTGTTTCCAACTGATTCATATCCACCACTAATGGTCCATCTTTTACCGGCATATTTCAGATTGGCCGCGTGTGTAAAACTGTTTTCATTTTTACCGGGTGAAAATGATTTCAACAACAAAGCCTTTCCTGTCCATAAATTGTTGGACGAAGCAAGATTATATTCGAGTCCAAGATTCCTGTTATAAGAAGAATAAACGGGAAGTGTTGAATCTTTGGGCAAAGTATAATTGACGGACTGTTTATTTACGAAAATGAAATTGATATTCGAACGTGAAAAAACCCGCCGCTGTAATGCAGCAACCGCAAAGTTTTGCGCAGGCAAAGCCAAATCATTTTGTTTTGCCGTTTGCATATCCATCAAAGTAACGCGCCATTTTTTATTCAGGTTACCACTCAATCTTCCACCATAATCAATAGGAATGCCAAGGCCAATGCGCCGCGAGAAAAAAGGCCGGATATCACTGTAGCCGAAGTTATTGATCTGATCACCGTTCTCCAGGAAAAATTGTCGTCGTTCCGGAAAAAATAATTCATATCGGTCAAGGTTCGTTACTTGTTTATCCACTTCCACCTGCGAAAAATCCGGGTTTACTGTGAGATCAAGATTCAGTGAAGAAGTTACGGCCACTTTTGCATCAAGGCCAACTTCATGTTTTAATTCAATTGGCGAATAAGGAATCTTCTCCTGTGAACCACCAGCAAGCAGGTGCGGAATTAGGGAAACATTTCCTTTCTGAACATTCGGAGAATAATCAAAAACAAGCGTGCCCGTATAAGCAAGAGCAGCAGTGGGAAATTGACGGGGAACAGGCGCCCAACTCGATTTTTCAGTTGTCTTCAAATCGTTCCTGCTAAAATTGATCCCCCATTTTTGAACACCTTTTTTGTATCGAAGTATCTTTAAGGGAATCGCCATTTCAACCACGTATTCACTGTCATATCGTTTCACTGCAGATACCCACTTATTATCCCAGTTCAAGTCAACTGAACCGCCTTCATACATCAACCCGTCCCATTGCGCATTTTCTGCATTTACACCAAAGGCAAAACCATCCGTTTGGTCGTCAAAAGGATCAATAAAAACAATAAAATTATCATTCTTTTGAAAGTTCCAATCCCGCCTCAATGATTCAACGATCTCATCTTTTTTGGGCGCATCAAAGCATTTTGCCAAAAGGTAAAGGTTCTTTTGATCGTAAGTCATTTCAACTTCAGTCTTCACTTTTGCGAAGCTTGTATCCATTGGCAACACCATGTAAAAATTTTTTGCCACTTGCGCCCGATGCCACACTGCTTCGTTATCCAAACCATCTACAGTAATCTTTTCGGTTGTAGGAAAAATGTGTAAACGGAAAGCATCGTTCTTCTTCTGGGCAAAAATGGTAAGGCATAACAGTAATGCACATACGAAAAGTAAAAGTTTTCTCACGTCAGCAACATTAAGAAGTATTAAAATTTTTAAAAAGCATTTATTGTATCATAAACCACTACCCTGCTCCACAAATGCGAACATTCTTTGATGAATTGTAAATGAACCGGATCTTTTTGATAAACATCCTGGTCAGCAGCAGATTCAAAAAGAAGCAACCACGATACAGCATAGCTGGTATCAATCACATCACGATTCGTGTTTGCAGGTTTACCAATATGAAAATCGCTGATTGTGGGTGCATGGGAAAGTTTCTTTAATCCGTCAAGCAATTGTTGAAGGTCTTCTGTGCTCCCGGGATTTTTCAGCCAAAAGAAAACATGATGAATAAAACCGTTCTGTTTAATGATCATAATACAAAAATTGGTGGTTAAAATAAATGATTGTCAAACTTAATGCAATCCTTGAATAGTTTGTTAAAGGATTTGCTTAGTCCTTCTTTCCGGCAGTTTCAATAAAATTCAGACTTCGATATGTATTACCTTTATACACCGGCGTTATTTGCGTCGTTTTCGCAATCCGTCGAAAAAAATTATTACTATGGCAAATACAAAAAAAATCCAGGACAGTTATATCGATTATGTACTCACCAATGGCGAGGCTCCAAAGTCAGTTTACAATTTTGCAAAGGAACTCAAGATGACCGAAGCTGAATTTTACAAACACTATGCTTCATTTGATGCAATAGAAAAAGCCGTTTGGGAAGACCTGACATTGGCAACAATTATTAATATCAAAGAACAGGAAGTGTGGCCGCAATATACTGCACGTGAAAAAATGCTTTCCTTCTTTTATGGCTACATCGAATTATTAAAAACAAAGCGCAGTTTCATCATTTATACTTTAAACAAAAATCCCAAAAAAATAACTACTCCTTCTGTATTGACTAATGCACGAAAAGTTTTTGAAAGTTTTGCTGAAGATGTTGTGAATGAAGGGTTGGACAGCGGTGAATTGGCTGATCGAAAATATTTGAGCAATAAATACAAAGACGCTTTATGGATACAGTTTGCCTTCATCATCCGCTTCTGGATGGAAGACGACAGTGCCGGTTTTGAAAAGACCGATGAAGCGATTGAAAAAGGAATAAACGTCACCTTCGATCTGTTTCAGAGATCGCCCATTGACAACCTTTTTGAATATGGAAAATTCTTAAGCCGCAATGGCAAGTTTAAAGAAAAAATGGGATTTTAAAATCGTATGAAAACTCAGGAAACAATGCCCACCACAAAGGTGGAACGTTCGGCAAAATTTGTGAAAACAGGTTTTCGCATTGGAGGGAATTATGTAAAACACTATTCCAAAAAATTATTCAATCCCGATCTTTCACGCGATGAATTGAATGAAGACAATGCCAGCGATATTTACGAGTCGTTAAGTCAACTAAAAGGTTCTGCGTTAAAAGTGGCGCAGATGTTAAGCATGGATAAGAACATTTTACCCAAGGCTTATGTCGATAAATTTTCTCAATCGCAATACAATGCGCCACCGCTTTCAGGACCACTCATCATTAAAACTTTTACAAAAAGTTTTGGCAAACCTCCTTCACAGATTTTCGACACATTTAATCTTAATTCTGTACAGGCCGCATCAATCGGGCAAGTGCATAAAGCAACATTGAATGGAAAAAAATTAGCCATAAAAGTGCAATATCCAGGCGTTGGCGACAGTATTTCTTCTGATTTAAAATTGGTAAAACCATTTGCCTTTCGATTACTGGGAATGAGCGAAAAAGAATTAAATATTTATATCGGCGAAGTGGAAGAACGACTCCTGGAAGAAACGGATTACGAATTGGAAGTAAAGCGGTCCATCAAAATTTCAAAAGCTTGCAAAAGTTTGAAAAACGTTGTTTTCCCCACCTATTATCCAAAGCTTTCTTCTTCGAAGATCATTACGATGGATTGGATGGAAGGTTTGCATTTGAAAGAATTTTTAGCAACCAATCCTTCACAAAAGTTGAAAAATAAAATTGGCCAGGCGCTTTGGGATTTTTACAATTTCCAACAACATGATTTGAGAGCCGTTCATGCGGATCCTCATCCGGGGAATTTTTTAATTACCCCTGGTGAAAAGCTGGCGGTAATTGATTTTGGATGCATTAAAGAATTGCCCGATGATTTTTATGAACCGTTTTTTGCCCTTATTGTCCCGGGATTGATGGACGATAAAGAAGCGACCATCAAAGCTTTCAGGCAATTGGAAATGATCCAGCCGAATGATGATAAAAAGCAAATCGAATTTTATTATAAGGCATACAAAGAAATGATCTCTCTTTTCGCTTTGCCTTACACGAGCAAGGTTTTTGATTTCAGCAAACCTGAATTCTTTGAACAATTATATGCCTGGGGCGAAAAAATTGCGAGAATGCCGGAGTTTAAACAACCACGTGGTGTAAAACATTTTATTTATGTAAACAGAACCAATTTTGGTTTATACACTTTGCTCAACGAACTGAATGCAACTGTTCGCACTGATACTTTCCAACCACATTTCAGTAAATGATTCCAGGGAGCAAAAATTAATTCTTCATTATTTCTTCGTTTGCTGTAAAATCTTTTGCCAGAAGAACTTACTTTTATGTTTTTCTAACAAACTACTTTCTAATGAAGAATCCAAAGACGCTTCTGCTGTTTATTAGCATTTTATTTTTTCGTGTATGCCTCAACGCTCAACCGTTATCTTCTGACCAGATAGATTCGCTGGTTGAAAGAACGATGAAAACTTTTGATGTACCAGGTATTGCTGTTGCAGTTGTGAAAGATGGAAAGATCATTCACGAGAAAGGTTATGGGGTTACTTCTTTAAACACGATGCAAAAAATGAATGAGCACACGCGTTTTGGAATTGCTTCGAACAGCAAGGCCTTCACTGTAGCGGCTTTGGGAATTTTGGTGGACGAAGGCAAATTGAATTGGGATGATAGGGTTGTTGATTATATTCCCGGGTTCAAGTTGTATAGTCCTTACGTTACAGAAAATTTTACTATCCGTGATATGCTCACGCACAGAAGTGGCTTAGGACTTGGTGCCGGAGACCTTATGATATGGCCAGACAGCAGCACTTTTAATTTACAAGACATAATTCATAACCTGAGGTATTTGAAAGAAACTTCGGATTTCAGAACCAAATTTGATTACGACAATTTGATGTATATCATTGCCGGTGCAGTTGTATCAAAAGTTTCAGGAATGAGCTGGGAAGATTTTATCCAAAAGAAAATCTTTGATCCGCTGGGAATGACAGAAAGTGCACCGGATTACGATTTGCTGAAAAACAAGAATAATGTGATCGATGCTCATGCGCCGGTGAATGGAAAAGTGCAGGTGATTCACCGCGATTGGAAAGATGTGGCCAATCCAGCAGGAGGAATTTACAGCAGTGTTCACGATATGAGCAAATGGATTATCATGCAAATGAACAATGGAAAATATGGCCCGGATTTAAATAAACAACTGCTCAGCGAAAAAACGCATGAGGAGATGTGGACGCCTCAAACCATCATTCCGGTTCATGGCAAAACTACCTACAAAACACATTTTGCATCTTACGGTTTGGGTTGGTTTTTGAGTGACGAAATGGGATATAAAGTTCCGACACATACCGGCGGACTTGCAGGAATTGTTACGCAGGTTACGCTTATTCCGGAGTTAAAACTCGGCATCATAGTATTTACCAATCAACAGTCAGGAGTGGCTTTCACGACTATAACCAATACGATCAAAGACGGATATTATGGCATCAAAGGAATCGATCGTGTAAAAGAATATCACGATTTGGTAATGAAGCGTGATTCCAGCGCCAAAAAAATAACGGACAAAATTTGGGGCGATATAAATGCGCAACAAGAAAAAAATAAGGCTTCTGTAGATGAAAGAATTTTTGCCGGAACTTATAAAGATCCATGGTTTGGAGTTGTAATCATTTCTGAAAAAAACGGAAAGCTTTATTTCCAATCAAAGAACTCACAAAGGTTGAGAGGTGAAATGTTTTATTACAAAGGAAACACCTTTATAGTAAAGTGGGAAGACAGGAGTATGGATGCTGATGCATATGTAATGTTCAACCTTGATTTTGAAGGAAAGCCGGATGGAATAAAAATGAAACCTATTTCTCCACTCACTGATTTTAGTTTCGACTTCCAGGACCTTAATTTCAAACGGGTGCAGTAAATGAACAATTTTTGAAAAATTTATTTTACTTTGAACCGTAATTATATAAATTTAAAATCCTCTATTTTGATGAAGCAAAGAAAATTTTTCACAGCGCTTTTTTCACTTGCAATTTTAATATCATTTAAGCTTTCTGCACAGGAACCATTTACTCCAAAAGCTGTTGAATTGCCAAACGGCTGGTCACTTTCTCCCGCAGGAACAGCCATCAATCTTACAAGCGATTTACCACTGAACATGGCACTTTCTCCTGACGGAAAATATGCAGCTATAACCGACAACGGTGATGGCAAAGAAGGGATAGACCTGGTTGATGTAGCGACTAAAAGGCTTTTGTCATTTACACAAATGAAGGCGGCGTGGGTTGGTTTACAATTTACAAAAGATGGAAAATATCTTTATGCTTCCACAGGCAACAGGAATATGATCTTAAAATTTGCCGTAAAGAATTCTACCCTCTCTCTTACCGACTCAATCGTTTTTGGAAAGCCCTGGCCCAATAAAATTTGTATCACCGGCATTGCTTTGAATGAAGATAATTCGAAGCTGTATGCAGTTACGAAAGAAAACAATTCACTTTACGTATGCGATACGAAATCAAAGAAAATTTTGAAGCAAATTCCTTTGAGTGCCGAAGCTTATACGTGTCTTTTAAATCCACAAAAAAATGAATTGTACATTTCATTGTGGGGAGGCGCAAAAGTGGACGTATTTGATTTGCAGAAGGAAGAAATCACTGATTCCATTCAAACTGAAAGTCATCCAAATGATATGGTACTGACTAAAAACGGAAAATTTCTTTATGTAGCCAATGCCAACAGCAACAGCGTTTCTGTTATCGATCTGGACAAAAGAAAAAACATTGAAAACCTTTCCACAAGCCTTTATCCAAATGCTCCTGCAGGAAGCACTTCCAACGGCGTTTGTCTTTCAGCAGATGATAAAACTTTATACATTGCCAATGCCGACAACAACTGCCTTGCTGTTTTTGATGTTTCAGTTCCCGGAAGTTCACGCTCAGCGGGTTTTATTCCAACCGGCTGGTATCCGACATGTGTGCGAATTTTAGGAGATCAACTCTTGGTGAGCAATGGCAAAGGTTTTGAATCGATCGCAAATCCTAACGGACCTCAACCAATGAACAAGAAAGTAAATTCTCCTTATCAAAAAAATGTTGTTTCGCAAGGCAAAAAACCGGGGCAATATATTGGTAGTCTTTTTAAAGGATCCCTTTCTTTTATTTCTATTCCCGATTATGAAGACCTGGCCAAATATTCAACCCAGGTTTATAAAAACACGCCTTATAATAAAAACAAAGAATCACTTGCGGAAGGTGAATATGGAAACCCAATCCCCCAAACCGTTGGTGCTCCTTCGCCTATCAAATATGTTTTTTACGTCATCAAGGAAAACCGTACTTACGACCAGGTTTTGGGTGATGTGAAAGAAGGTAATGGCGACAGTTCACTTTGTCTTTTTGGAGAAAAAATTACTCCGAATGAACATGCATTGGTAAAAGATTTTGTATTGCTTGATAATTTTTATGTGGATGCAGAAGTGAGCGCTGACGGCCACAATTGGAGCACAGCGGCTTATGCGAACGATTATGTAGAAAAAACATGGCCCACCAATTACAGCGGTCGCGGTGGCAATTATGATTACGAAGGTACACGTGAGATAGCTTATCCTGCAAAAGGTTTTATTTGGGATTACTGTAATCGTGCAGGAATTTCTTACCGCAATTATGGAGAGTTTGTGCACAATGGTGAAGAGCCAATCCTTCCTTCTATCAAGGGCCATTATTGTGCAGGTTTTCCAGACTTTGATTTAAGCATCAAAGATGTGTACCGGGAAAAAGTTTGGGAACATGATTTTGATTCGCTGCTTGGTGCAAATGCTTTGCCTGCTTTTTCAACTTTGCGTTTCCCGGACGATCACACCAGCGGAATGGCAAAAGGTGCTTACACTCCTTTGGCAGCGGTTGCCGACAATGACCAGGCTGTAGGACGTTTTATCGACCATATTTCACACAGCTCTATTTGGAAAGAATGTGCCATTTTTATTTTGGAAGATGATGCACAAAATGGTCCGGATCATGTAGATGCGCATCGTTCACCCGCTTATGTTATCAGTCCTTATATTAAAAGACATTTTGTAGATCATACAATGTATTCCACGTCTGGATTATTGCGTACCATGGAACTGATTCTTGGTCTTCCGCCAATGAGTCAATATGATGCTGCAGCAATGCCTTTGTTCAGGTCGTTTACATCCACACCGGATTTCGCGCCTTACTCTGTTAAACCGGCGAATATCGATATCTATCAAAGAAATACGGCGATGAATGATCTTGAAAAAGAATCGGCAAAATTCAACCTGGCTGTCGAAGATGCAGCGCCGGACATTCCTTTTAATGAAGTGATCTGGAAAGCCATCAAAGGAGAAAATAGTGTGATGCCTGCACCTCGCCACAGCGCTTTTATTAAAGTAGCTGATAAAGAAAAAGACGAGGATGATTGAATTGCCAGTAAACGAATTAAAACTACTATTTTTTTATTTGCTAGTGAATTTCATGTGAGTTAAACAGTCTTACTCAATTGGTAATATTTGTTTGTAATC
>DASTXM010000003.1:0-34945 GCA_035765495.1 Hanamia sp. | reverse complement strand
AGCAATTCTGCAAAAGATACTTTTTATGATTTATTGCTAACAATGGCAAAAAAATTATTACCAAAACCCCTCACGTACAATTTCCGCTATAATGACATTTTTGACAAAAAAGGAAACGTCAAGAAATTTCTTGACAAAAACCAGAAGCTTTTATCAGATTATGTTACTAAATATGATGAACTACTTCAAAAATCAAAATTCTTCAAAAGCTCAGCAAACTCTTTTGGAACATATCAAGCAAACGAATTACTCAAATCTATAGAGGATAATTCATACTTTGATGCAGGTCATAAATTTACGCTCAGCGATAATGCTGAAATTAAATCAGCAGTAGAATTAAAGCAACTACTTCAAAAGGAAATAACTGGTATCGTAAATGATGATAAGTTGAAAAAATCTTTCGACCAAGTGGATAGAGCAATTGGAGCAAATGCGGAAATGAGATCTTTCAAAAGCGCTATTGAAAAGGATAACCTTTTACTTTTGGATCTTGATAATTATGACGACTTTAAAAAGAAAGTTTGGCTCAATTATATTTCTACTCTTTCCACAGAAACTGAAGAGCTTTCCAAGTTTTACGAAGGGAAAAAAGCTGAATTAGAAAAAATTATCACTGATGCTAAAAAGGAGTTCGCGATTTGGGAGGAAATTATCAAGACTTTCAATGAGAGATTTTTTGTGCCTTTTGAAATAAGATTAGTCAATCAAGAAGACGTTGTTTTGAAAGAAGAAACAGCAAATCTTGAATTTGATTATAAGGACCCGAACGAAACTCCTGTTCGAAAAGACAAGAACTTGCTACTTTCAATTTTAAGTAAAGGTGAACAAAGAGCTTTTTATATTCTCCAGCTCCTTTTCGAGGTTGAATCACGTATACATCTGAATCAAAAAACTCTTTTAATTCTTGATGATATTGCAGATTCCTTTGATTACAAAAACAAGTATGCTATTATCGAGTATATTAAAGAACTGCACCAAAATGTACTATTTAAAATATTAATCCTTACACATAATTTTGATTTTTACAGAACGGTTGCGAAAAGGCTGGGGTTAGACAGAGACAGACGTTGTGTTTTAATGACATTAAGGAATGAAACCAGAGAAATTGCTTTAGTTCAAGGCAGTTATTTAAACGACATTTTTAGTTATTTCAAAAACAATTTAGGCAAGCCCAAAGTTTTTGTCAGTATTATTCCTTTGGTAAGAAACCTTATTGAATACATTGAAGGTCAATCAAGTCAAAAATATGAGAAGCTTACTTCATGTCTTCATTTAAAAGTCGAAACAAATACACTAAAATGTAGTGATATATTATCAATCATTCATAGCAGCTTTCCTACCACATCTAATCGAAGTATTACATTCGGAGCAAAGCCAATTAAAGACATCATATTTGAAACGGCAGATGCGATTGAACATGAGAACCAAGTCGATGAAATACTTTTGGAGAATAAAATAGCCTTATCTATTGCAATTAGGCTTAAAGCGGAAGAATACATGATCAGCAAAATCCCCAATTCATCCAATTTAGTTATTAGGTCAAACCAAACTTCCGAGCTATTAACTCGCTTTAAGGCGATTAATAATGACAAAAATATTTTAGCAGTGTTAGAACGAGTGAATCTCATGACGCCTGAAAATATTCACTTCAACGCTTTTATGTTTGAGCCAATAATTGACATTCCAATATTTCATTTGATTCGTTTGTATGAGAAAGTGAAAATTGTTGGCATAAAAGGGAGTATTTAGTTATTTTTTTTCTGCTTTATTGTAAGCCACTTGTTCAAAAACTAGTTAGGGTTAAATGAACTTAACGAAGAATAAATTGTTTAGAAATTTAGGAAATTGTGTTCTTATGAGCGATTTTATTTATAACGGAAAAACTCTTAACAAAAGGTATGTTCGATCTTTACAAACTTGGCTGGCATAGTTTTCAACAACTTTCACTAACCATTCTTAGGGAAATTTTAGGCCAGTCAGTTGAATCTTACCTAGATTCCGCCGACGGGGGCAGAGACGGTGCATTCACCGGTACATGGAAGATCTCAAAAATGGAGGATTTATCGGGCGTTTTCGTTTTTCAATGCAAGCATACCAACAGGCCTTCTTATAACTTGAATCTCTCTGATGTCGCCGATGAAATATCAAAGGCTAGACGTCTGGCTCAACAAAAAAAGTGCGACTGTTACATCCTTATCACCAACGCAGGCGTTTCAGGAAATGTTGCAGAAGATATCACAATGCAATTAGAGAAAGTGGGGGTCAAAAAGGTAAGGATTTTTGGTTCATCGTGGATTAGCAGTCAGATACAGAAAAACAAACAGCTCAGGATGTTGGTACCACGTGTGTATGGGCTGGGCGACCTTAGCGAAATTCTGGATGAACGCGCTTATGAACAGGCAAAGGTACTTCTCAGATCATTGAGAGAGGAACTTGCAAAGGTTGTATTAACAGACCCCTACCGACGTGCCGTTGAAGCTATTAATGAGTATGGGTTTGTTTTATTGATAGGGGAGCCTGCTGCTGGAAAGACTACAATTGCTTCCCTGCTTTCCATCGGTGCGCTTGACCAATGGGGAGCCTTTACCATGAAACTTAACCGGCCAGCCGAAGTCGTAAAACATTGGAACCCGATGGATCCGCATCAGTTTTTTTGGATTGATGATGCCTTTGGTGTAACCCAATACGAGTTAACTCTTTCTTATGACTGGAACCGTAGTGCCCTGGACATTAAAGCAATGCTAAAAGAAGGCGTTAAAATTGTGATGACTTCCCGCGATTATATTTATAACCGGGCGCGGAAAGACTTAAAACACAGTGCATTTCCTCTATTCCGGGAGAGCCAGGTGGTAATCGATGTACATGATCTTACACTCGAAGAAAAACAGCAGATACTGTACAATCATTTAAAGCTTGGAAAACAACCCAACGAATTTAGAAAAGAGATCAAACCCTTTCTTGAAGAGATTAGTGCCTTGTCACAATTTGTTCCGGAGGTAGCCCGCAGGCTTTCAGATCCCGCTTTCACCAAAAACCTCATTTTACGGAGTTATTACCTAAAGAGATTTGTGGAACATCCGGAAGAATTTTTGGTGGAAGTAATTGAGGGCCTGGATGACGATTCCAGGGCCGCCCTTGCATTGATCTACATGCGTAATGACAATCTTGAGAGTCCCTTAAAGCTATCAGCAGCCGAAAACATGGCGGTGGAAAGGCTAGGTAGCAACCTTGGTGGCTGTACAACCGCGCTTGAAAGCATGCGGGACAGTCTCGTCTATTTGGTTCAGACAGAAAATTCATTATTCTGGAAGTTTAAACATCCGACCATTGGGGATGCCTACAGCAGTATCTTAAAGAAAAGTCCTGAATTGCTGGAAATTTATATCCTCGGGACATCGGTAGAAGATCTGACAGCTAGCGTCACCTGTGGAAACATGAGGATTCAAAAGGCAGTGGTTGTTCCGAAAGGATACTACTCTTTGGTCTTGGAAAAACTTGAAGGCCTAAGGTCATCGTCACGTTATAAAACTGATTTTCTTAGCAGCTGGGATGCAAAAAGACTGCTCTACATTTTCCTCGCGGTGCGATGCTCAAAGGAATTTCTAGAGTTATACCTTGCAAAGCACCCTGAACTTTTTGACAAAATTGCGAAACCCGGTCTGTCCCTTGAATACTCTGACGAGGTAAGGCTGCTGATAAAGCTTTTTGATTTAAAAGTGCTTCCAGAAAAGTACAGGTCACAATTTGTTCAAACCGTTACTGCGTACGCTGAACAGGGCGAAGATTTTTATGTATTCGAAAATCAGCAAATTAAAAAGATATTTACTGCCAAGGAATTCCAAAAACTTAGGAGGAAAGTGCGAGAGAAATTCATTCCACGGCTTGGGGATTGGCGTCTTGATAAAGAAATTAATTATTCTTCCGGGGAATCACCTTCGGAGTATATGGAACCATATATTGATGATTTAAGAATGCTAAAAAAAGCATTTCCTCAAATAAAGTTTTCTATGAAGGTGGATCGGGAAATTGCCAATATGGAACAGTGGGTGAATGAGAAAGAAGAAGATGATCACAACACTATCTTGCCGAGGAATAAATTTGAGCCGGTCAAGCGAAACAAGACTTATAAAGAATCTCGAAGTATTTTTGATGATATTGATATGTAGCTTCTCTGTCCGATGAAACAAATGAGAAAGTGATCCAACTTTTCATGCTAACGCTAAAAAATAAAGTAACAAAAAAGTTACTTTTGTGCAATGCAAACAAATCGCAGCCAGTTTGAAGTGGTTGTGGAAGTTAAAGACGGAATACTGTGGGGTATTGTAGAAGGGAAAGGAAATTATATCCCCACACCTTATGGTAAAAACGTCGAAGAACTAAAACAGAACTTCAAACAATTGGTCGTAGACTATCAAACACACGAAGGAAAAAAGGACAAATGCTGGAAAAACGTAGATGCAGAAAAAATGGAGATTGAGATTTATTATGATCTCCAGGCTTTCTTCAAAGAATTCAATCAAATTAAAATCACCTCCCTGGCAAAAAATGCCAATATGAACACCAGCCTGTTAAGACAATATGCATCAGGAAGTAAATTCCCTTCTGCAGAACAGGTAAAAAAAATAGAAAAGACAATACACCAGCTTGGAAACAGCTTGCAAAAAATTAACCTGGCAATTTAATTGGCTGGAAAGTTAATACTGTTGCAAAGGCCCATGATAAAAAGGGCCTTTTTGTTTTTTTTGCCGTTGGCTGTATTTCTATTAAAGCGAAATGCACTTTTGCTAACGTTTATGCCTGCACGAAATAGAAATTTAGCTTAAACCTTCGTTTACTACCTTTTTAATTCAAGGATTTTATAATGGCTTCCTTGTGATTCACCTCATCCATAAAATCAGTAGAGGTGGTAATATGTCCTTTCGGACGCTTATCAACTGAAATGCTTGTGTATTCGGTTATTTTCATTTCTATTCTTTGATTCAAATGATATAGTATGTCCAGTTTATTAACTAATAAACTGGACAAGACCAAAGAGTTGACGCTTGTGGAAAACAACACGGCTTATATTGGTTTTTAAAATTTTGTTGCAAAGCCTTCCTGATTTATTGATAAAATTTTAAAAGTTCTTCACTAAATTCCAATGCATCTTTTTTGTCCATTCGTAAAGCAAAAGATTTTGCAAGTTCCCATATTCTTTCATGTTTGAAGATATATAAATCGTTGAAGATGAAGTGGACTAATGAGTTTAGAAAAATGGCGGGCGATTTTTTGATTCTTATGTAAAATGATTCAAGATCGATATAGTTGAATGTCTCTTTATTTTTAAATTCCTGTATTTGTTGCATTCTTTGATCAATTTCTTTATCGGAGTGTTTAAGAGAATTATTTACGTTTCTTAGTTGCTCAATATTTTCATAGTCATTAAAATCTTTAATTGAAATCTTTTTTGACTTGAGGAATTGACAAATTGATTCCCATTTAAATTGCCGTGCTATAGAACTGTCTTCATATGCAGCAGAAAGAAGTTGTTTGATGTTAATCTCCAAAAATTTAAAAGCATAAATAATCTTCGTTTCGTAGAGGACAAATAGCTCGTCTTCTATGTAGATGATTTCCTGGAAATAATTCATAATTACAGGCTGCAGATTTGTTTCTTTTACATTCTCATTTTTCTTCAGTTCCATCACTTCCTTACGACTGCTCCTTTCGAGTTTCGTCAACTTATGATATTCGGATTTTGCTTTATGAAGTTGTATTTTCAGGCTTTTGATCAAATTGTCAATTGGAAAATCAAGAACATTCTCTTTTTGCAGTAGAAATGTATCGAGCCCGATTTTGTTCATCTCTCTTTTTTCCCAGATATCTTCAGGCGAATCTTGTTTCATTTTAAATCTATTAAAGAATGTTGCAATTTCAGCCGTAATATTTGCTAATAAATTAAGCTGAAAAGAAAAATCCTTGTGAAGTAAATTCTATTAATTCACTATAAACAGTAGGGAACACAATCAATCATTGTACTGAACGAAAATATATAGAATTAATGTACTTTTAATTTCTATTATCAAAACCTTTTTTACCAATTGGCTGTAAATGAAATTGTCATCAAGAATCGAAGCATTAAAATTAAGAAGAAATGATGTTTGGACATTTATTTCAATATCACTTTCTCTTGCAGCTTTGATTTATACATACCGCACAAATACTGATCAAAACAGAAAATGGGACCAATTAAATCTTGGGAAAATAACCATTGGTTCAATAAAATTTGAAAACTTCAGAGAAGTAACAAAGGCACAGTTTGATACAATTAATTGGGGTTATCGAGTAGAAACAGTGACCGGGCCGGACAGCAGAGTTTTGTTTGACGGGAAGTTTTATTTGCAAAATTGCCTGATTGCATATAATCCGAAAACCAATGCGATTTACGGTACTGGCAGCTCAACAACTTTATGGGAATTAATGCATGAATTGAAAAGATTGAATATTAAGGATACTGCAGGACTAATTATCGAAAAAAGATACTATTTGGTTATCCAGATGTACAACGCAGGATCAACAGTTTGCCATGTAACAAACCAAACAATCAGCTCAAAAGATTCGAGTGCACCATTTGGTTTTAAAGCTACTTCTATTTCTGATCAGCCAATTGATTTAGAAGGTAATCAATTTACACATACGATAGTACCGATATATACATACCTAAACGATGTACTTCCGGACACGATGGACCTGACACTTTCATTTAGGTATAAGGACGTCAATTATAATCAACATCGGCAAGCATTTCATTTAAAATATGTAAAACCTAACTGGCAGGTTTTAGCAGCACGAGAAAGAGTGGAATAGTTAATCTTAAATTAAAAAGTATAAAGCTCCCTTTTTTTGGGAGAGCTGATTTTCACATAAAACTTTGATCATGGAAATCGATAAATTAAAAAGTTACGAGGAAGTAATTGCATATTTGAATGGTCCAAAAGGAAGAAAAAAGCATTTATTGTTTGGAAATGGCTTTAGCATGGCTTATGATAAGGACATATTTTCATACAATGCCTTAAGCAACTTTATAGAAACCACAGGGGACCCATTAATACAAAAGTTATTTCAGAAATTAAATACGAAGAACTTTGAATTAATAATGCAACAGTTGGACAACTTCTGTGAAATTGCGGAGATTTTCAGCGAGGACAAATTGTTAGTGCCAAAAATAAATGACGCGATTGAAAAACTTAAGAATAGTTTACTCGATGCAGTAAAAGAACTCCATCCAGAGCATGTGTTTAAAGTTCCTGAAGAAAAAAGTCAAGCTTGCATCGATTTTTTAAAAGAATATTTAAATACTGACGGTTATATTTTTTCGACTAATTATGACTTACTTCTTTATTGGGTCCTTATGCGGAATTCAGCTAAAAAAGCAATAGATGGCTTTGGCCGCGATTTAGAAACAGAACTTGAATCAGGCAATTATATCGATCCTGATGAATTGGAGTTTTCCGAATTAAGATGGGGGAAATACAAAAATGAACAAACAATACATTATTTACATGGTACATTACCAATTTTTGATACAGGTATCAATATTGTGAAGGTACAGTATGATAATGAGCATTTTTTACTGGAAAATGTAAAGGAAAGAATTGAGAATAAAGAGTATCCAATTTTTGTAACAGCGGGAAATGGACAAGAAAAGTTGAAGCATATAATGCATAACAAGTATCTGTCTTTTTGTTTCGAAAGACTTTGTGGGATCACTGGTTCTCTTGTTACATTCGGTTTTAATTTTGGCGAATATGATACCCATATTATTGACGCAATAAACGTTGCCGCAAAAAAGAAAGCCCCAAATAAGCTTTGGAGTATTTATATAGGAGTCTATTCCGACGAAGCATTGGAACATATTCTCGAAATTAAAGACAAGTTTAAATGTAAAGTGACCCCGTACAATGCAAGGACTGTAAACATTTGGGGCGTCTGAGGAAGACAAGAGTAAGTTGTAAAATTTCTAACTATCACTCCTCTTTTAAATAAAAATCTCTTTCAAAACTTCGTTTACTGCATTTTCAACTCCAAGTGCTATTTTCAGAAGATTCAACTCCATTCTACTTCTTCAGTGCAATCTTAAAATTCAGGAAAGATTATTTCAGGATAATTGTCGATATTAATCTTCAAAAAATGTTCAATGTATGCCTGATGTTTCATATCGTAATTCGACCTTTTTAAAGCTTTTATCAAACTATAAAATTCGGGAAATAAATTGCCTGGAAATAATACCTCTCTATATTTAAAGCGATACTCGACAAGTGAAAAATCTTCTCTAATCCAAATAAATTGAGAAAGGATATAGAGCAAGAATTCTATGTCCTGAATCATTGTTGGATATTTTTTTAGATAATCTTCGGGGAATAATTCGGCATAATTAATTAAAAAAAGGAACTTGATAAAGGGACATTCAATAGTGTATTTTTTTTCAAGAATTGCAGAAAATGATTTTTGAAATTCTTTGGAAAATCCTTGCCATATATTTTCGTAATTTTTTTTATAATAAGCATCGAACTCATGATGGCTACTTCTGAAACTTCGATTTTCCTTTATAAACATCCTCATGTAGTGAAAGAAATAAATGCGAATGATATTAGGATATGTATTGTTTCCCTCGAAGGATAAAAAGAATTGTTTAATAAAGTGATCTTTCTCTTTTGAACAACAAATCAGATTAATTATCACATCCGAAACTTTGTCTGGATTTTTTTCAAATTCGGCAGGGTGATTATTAAAGAAAAGCATCACTGCCTCGACTACATCGTACTCGTAGCTCGGAAAATGCGTTCCTATTTCATCATCATTTAATCGTTTTAGTAAATTTTTTATTTTCCCAAGTTTTGTTGCTTCTTTAAGAATCTGCTCTCGTGAGACAGGTCTTTCCATAAATTCTTTCAGTGTTCTATCACTAATATCATTTTCGTTTCTAAGAAGGCTGAAATATCTTTCAAAATATTGCGGATCATATATTCTTTTCAGGTTTGCGTCTGTACGCATATAGTCTGCAGTTGATTTTGGTGATAGAGCTTTAACGATATCAATAGCCGGCTGTCTGAATTGTTTCAACTGTTCTTCCTTAAAAATCAAAGCAGGCATATCCCTTCGACGTAAATTCATATTGTAAAAAGAATAGAACAAATTATAGCTATCGTTATCGAAAAGCCGTATCGCCTCGATTGCCAGAAAGTCGGAGGTGTTAATATCATTGGCAATAACAGGAAGTCGAAAAATCAGAGAGTTGAAAAATCTCTTAAAATCTCTGATCGTAGTAAAATAATCGGCTAATCCATGATAGTTCCATAAAGATTTAATCGTAGTATTATCAAACAAGATTTTATAATCAGTGCTAATCTCTGCTAACATCTTAAAAAATAATGTATCAAGCCGTTCTTTCTTAATCAATGGGATAGAATAATCAACCTGAATGATTTTTTCCAAATAATCTAACCCTCTGTTTCCATATTCTTTCTTAATTGCGTTTAATATAATTTCTTTGTCAAACGCTAGAATATAGTAAACATTGCTAAAGTTCATGACAAGGGACACAATCTGCAATAATTCTAAAATTTCTGCCTGTGTCAAACGATCAACGTCGTCTATTAAAATGAATATTTTCTGATTGCGCTTCAATAGCGCTTTTTCTATTTCTTCCTTGATTTGCGGAATTGAATCATTTTTAGAAAAATTATTCAATGTTTTCTCCAATCCATCTTGAATATTTCCTGCTACAGCACTAATATTTTTTAGAAAGCGAAAAGCACTAACAAAATCTTTAACTTTCTTAGAAATATCAGATGCTTTGGTTTTAAAATCATTTAAAGCCAAGGCAAAATGAATAAGAAAGGCTTCTCTAATATTTCCTTGTTTATAAAATATCCAGGGATTGAAATCAATTATTTTGATAGAGCTTTTATCAGCGGTTTTTTCTAAATAATTCTTTAGATAATGAAGCAAGGTCGATTTTCCACTTCCCCATTCTCCTGTAATTGAAATGGTGATCCCATCCGTATTCTTCTTAGAATATGCAAGCAATGCGTTAACTATTTCTTTTGCGAATTCTTTTCTTCCAAGAAGGTCATCATTTTTGTCCGGAATTTTATCTGAAGTTATTTTCATTTTAAAGCAGTATTAGATAAATTAAAAATAGTTATTCTTCTTAAAGATGATTGGTAAATAATAAATTGTTATAAAAAAAATCAAATTAACCATCACAGACTTTTCAACCATTTCAGTAAATTAGAAAACCATTCTAATTTTCGTAAGAATAACAATGAAGAAAATGGAAAAGCTTTCAATAAGAACCAAGTAATTTGATCAAACCAGATATGATTTTTTATTTTATCAGCATCGCCAGTTATTTCCATTTTACCCTTTTCCCTTTTGTAGGTAATTTGTGATTTTACCTGCCTTGTTTATTAGTTGCCATTATTTTAATTTTTTAAATATGGTCGTTTCTGTATTTTATAAGATAAATGGTTAAGGTTGAAAAAATGAATTCAGTTTTTGTTGTTTTGAAGGTTGCGTTTTACTTTACAGATTTTCATTGCCTAATTATTATTTAATGGAAGCATCCGGTTACATTATGCTCAATCATACATGCTAGGTGACGAAAATAATTCCATCGCGTGCCTTTAAACGGACAACATAGGGAATGTTTATTTTTTCAGGTCTAAAATATTTGAGAAATCAAAATCAAAAAGGACAACTTTATCTTGTTAGAAATCAACCTTTTGTGTAATTTGGATATCTTAAAGCGGAAGTAAACTATATGAAATATTTTGAAACAGTGGGTATAATGAACTAACTATTATTTAAATTTTTTTGAGGCAAATAATATGAATTCTCTTTAATGTGCGGTTTGACGAGTGTAAAATTTTATTAAAACAATTTCTTACTTTGTGGCATAACTGATTGCTCTTCGCTACAAATATGAAAAGGTTTTCAGCTTAAATATTTAAAAACTGATTGTAACTAAATGAACGGTGAATCATTGAACATACGAGAAGACAATTTGAAAAAATTGAAAGAGCTCTTTCCTGACGTGTTTTCAGAAAATAAATTGGATTGGGAAAAACTAAAAGCCACTTTTAGTGATTTGAACAATTCGTTTAAAACGATATTCTTTCTTCGACCACTGCTGATAGTATAGCTGAGGGAGGAAAATTATATTTCATCCAGATTGTTATTTATACTGAGTGCAATTTTTTTTTATCTTTAACATTGCATCTTTGAAACCTGTTTAGAAAAGTTAATCAAAACTACAAATGAGATATCTTACCAAATCGCGATACAAGATCGCAAAAGAATGCCCTCAAAAACTTTATTACACTTCAAAAAAGGAATACTTCAATGCGAAGCTGGAAGATGATTTTCTTGCTATGCTGGCAGAAGGTGGGTTTCAGGTCGGAGAACTTGCCAAATACTATTATCCCGGAGGTGTTTTAATTGAAACACTTGATACGGAAAAAGCACTTGCTGACACTAACAAACTTCTCGAACAGGAAGAAGCAGTGATTTACGAGGCAGCATTTTTGTACGAAAAGCTTTTTATTCGTGCAGATGTGATTATTAAAAAGGGGGATAAACTAAAGCTTATAGAAGTGAAGGCCAAATCGATTGATGGCGCAGATGAGAATCTTCTTACCAAAAAAGGTTCCGTAAAAGCAGCGTGGGCACCTTACCTCGATGATGTCGCGTTTCAGAAATTTGTCATTTCCAGGGCGTGGCCCCAATTCAAAATTGCTTCGTTCCTGCTATTGGCAGATAAAAGTTCACTTACGACTGTTGATGGCTTAAATCAGTTATTTTTTATTAATTCCCGTGGGGACAGACCAAGAGTTGAAGTCTCCACGAACATCACTCCGGCGATACTTGGTGAGAAAATATTGTGCGAAGTCAGGATAGATGATATCATCAACCTTATACACGAGAATACGACACCTTATGGAAGTTTTGAAGACGAAGTGAGCCACTTTGCAGAATGCTATTGGAAAGATCAACCTGCGGGGCCAGAGATTGGAGCGCGTTGCGGCAAATGTGAATTCCGGATTGCTGATCCAGCCACTAGCCCCGAACAGAAATCGGGATTCCATGAATGCTGGACTGCGGCAGGCCTTACGATGAAACAATTGAATGATCCGCTCGTACTCGAACTCTGGAATTTCCGGAGAAAAGAAGAATACATATCACGGGGAACTTACTTTTTGCATGAGTTTACGGTGGCGGATTTTGTTCCGGCAAAAAACGCCAAACCGGTGCCTTACCTCTCACAACTCGCCAGGCAGGAACTGCAGGTACAAAAAGCCAGAGAAGAAAATCCCACTCACTATATTGACAGGGAGGGGCTTTCCCTGGAAATGAATGAATGGGTGTATCCGCTGCATTTTATTGATTTTGAGACTACGGCTGTGGCTATACCTTTTAATGCAGGTATGCGACCATACGAACAAGTAGCCTTCCAGTTTTCACATCACATAATGAGACTCGATGGTTCCGTAGAGCATGTGGGTGAATGGATTAATGTACACCCGGGAAAATTTCCCAATTTTGATTTTATCAGGGCTTTAAAAAAGGAACTGGAAAATGATCAGGGTTGTGTCTTTAGGTATGCGGCCCATGAGAATACAATTCTCAATGTTATACACAGGCAACTTATGGAATCCAATGAACCTGACCGCGTCCAGTTGTGCGAGTGGATAGAGACCATTACCCATTCTTCATCCTCCAGTGCCAAAACATGGAGAGGCGACCGGGATATGATCGATCTTCTCGATCTCGTCCTCAAATACTACTATAATCCCCTAACAAGAGGATCCAATTCAATCAAGCATGTTCTTCCTGCTATACTTTCAACCAGCCGTTTTTTGCAGGAAAAATACTCAAAGCCGGTGTATGGCACAGCTATCAAAAGCAAAAACTTTGATGGGCAGTGCTGGATAACAAGGGACGAAGCAGGAAGTGTAATAAATCCATACAAAACCTTACCATGTGTGTATGACGGTGTTGACAATGACCTTCTTGATCAGTTTATAATTGATGATGCTACAGGGATTGCCGATGGGGGTGCAGCAATGATAGCCTATGCCCGAATGCAGTTCTCACAAATGACGGAAAAAGAAAGACAAAAAATTGTTCAGGCTTTAAAAAGATATTGTGAACTGGACACAATGGCGATGGTTATGATAGTCGAAGCCTGGAAAGATTGGTGTTCATAAATACTACGATTATGCCCAACGTAAAAAACCAGGTTTTCAGGATCAAAATTATAGACGAATTGCTATCCCGCAAGTCATGGGTTAAAACCAGTACCATCAGGAAAATCATAGAGGACAAAATGATGGAACCAGTTTCCGCAAGGACTATACAAAATGACATCATTGCGATGCGGGATGATACCCGTCTCGGGTATTACGCGCCTATAGAGTATAATACCAGCGAGAAGGCTTATATGTATACTGAGCCCGGATACAGTATCAATAATTTTTCCCTGACTTCGGAGGAAATTGATGCCCTGCAATTTTACGCCGGCTGCATGCAGGTTTTCAGTGGATATAAATTGTTTGACACCTACACAACCGGGATCAGAAAAGTTATACAGGGCGTTAAATAAAAAATCACATGCGCCCCAACGTGCAACCTGAAACCATCGTCCAGACGGACAGCATTGCCTGCATCCAGGGCGAAGAATACATTGAAGATCTGGTATACGCTATCAGTAACAGGCGTGAAATACGGCTTGCCTATCAAGCCTACCACCAGGACAAAGCTTTTGACAGAAAGTTGTTCCCCTTGCTATTGAAAGAATACCGGAACCGGTGGTACCTGCTGGCGTACAAGTTTGCCGAAAAGAAGATCAAGACCTACGGACTTGATAGGGTAAAGAGATTAAAAGTGTCGGACAATACGGTTCATGAAGAAATCGATTTTGACCCGCTTTATTATTTTAAGCATTCGTTTGGGATAACAACCCCGGATGTTCCTGTAAAAAAAGTGGTGCTGAGATTTTCCAAGGCAGAAGCGCCCTATGTAAGATCCCTTCCCATTCACCCGACGCAAGAGATAATTGAGGAAACCGATGAGTTTCTGACCGTCGCTATTACGGTGACCCTCTCGTATGAACTCTATGAATACATTCTTAGTAAGTCACCGGATATAAAAGTGTTGGAACCTGCCGAAGTCATTAGCGAAATTGCCAAAAGAGCGTCAGAGACAAAAAAAAATTATGAATGAACGGGATGGCGAAGATAGGTTGCGCCATGTGTTCTTTATTTTGTCTTTTAACCTCTAAAATCACAAGTTATGCAATTCGAAGGCGCTTTAATTAAAGAACAACAGGTGGTCTTTGCGGTGGTTATCGTAAAACCATTTGTTCTGGACTCTTCGTCAGAAATGAGTAGAGCCCGAAAAGTATTCTCCCGCGCATTCCCGGGAGTTCCTATTATCTTAATGGCACAGGACGGCAGGGGAGTTGCCCGCTATCAGGGAAGACGGGACATCGTCGATTTCCTCTGTAACGTTGAGTTATCGAGAATTCCCTGGAAAAAATATACACTCAATTAACCCTTTAAAAATAAAAAAAATGGCAAAAAACGGAAAGCCCGGAGACGGACATCGTAATGGAGCTGTAGACCAACGCAGCCAGGTTCTAAATCCCAAGACCAATTTATATGCAAAAAGAGATACCGAAACTGGAAGATTTATGGATGTGAAAACCTCCGGTGGAAAATTCAAAGGTGTCAGGAAAGAAAAGTAACATAATTTATAACCACAAAACTTTTAAAATGAAATATCGACCGGGACAAACAGTCCCTCAGAGCGGAATTTATGAGGAACAAAATCTATTTGGATCAAAGGTTACCGAAGTTACCTGTGTTAAAGGTGAGCCCTTTCCTCCGACTGAAGATTCAGGATATTATTACGTGCTAGTACGTGCAGCAAGGCACAAGCCGAGTAAAGGATAATTCTATTTTTTTAACCTTCAATTGATTTACATGTTTGATCTAAGTAAAGAAAAGGTAACAGTACGATGCAAATGCGGAAGATCGCATTCTGTATCACTGAAGGACACCATAGATCAGAAATCATTTCAATGTTCCTGCGGCACTCAAATTAGCTTAACGGATAAAAATGGTTCCGTGAGGAAGAGTGTTGCGGATGTCAACCGGGCAATGAGTGACCTTGAAAAAGCATTCAGGCGACTGGGGTCGTAGTATCTGCTGGCGAAAAGTCTTAAGGATCGTTAAGTCTAACAGAACCATTTATACACTGTGTTGGTTTGCAAAAGGCCGATTCACACGAATGTCAAAGTATTCATAGAGATGTTCCAGAAGGAGAATTCTCACGGACAGTGTAGTTAAACCTTCATTCTTATGGATGCTGAAAGCTAAAGATTTGCTGTAGTCCAGCAAAAGAAAACTGATAACTTGTCGTTATTTTCTGTCGAGGAAAGGTGGATTTGGAAATACAAATCCTAAACTGAGCAAATTTGCGTAACAATTTATACCGGAGGATATTACTTGGATGAATAAGGCCATTGAAATTATTGTGTCTCATTTGAAAAGAAAGGAACTGGCTATTTTCTGCGGTGCTGGCATCTCCGTACCATCGGGAATACCAGCTGTAGGTTCTTATGACGAAAAGAGCGGAAAAATCGCGGAGGGTATCGTCACCAAAATTCTTTCGTCAATTGGTTTCACTGATAAACAATTGATATCTTTTTTCAAAGAGAAGATGCCGTTTGAGGCATTCATGGAATTCCTGATTCAGGATGGACTTAATCTTAAAGATATTATAAAGGTCTTTGATGGAGAACCATCTTACTATCATAAAGCTATAGCAGGACTATTGAATGATAACTTACTACACCAAATATGTACGACAAATTTTGACAGGTGTTTTGAAAAGGCTTTTGATGAATACGGCATTGCTGATTTTCCGGTTTATTATAAAATGAATCAGTTCCAGGAATTTCTACGCGAACCAGTTTATAGATCATTAATTAAAATTCATGGTTGTATTTCTGATCCAGCAAATATGGCAATAACAATCAAGGAAATCGCAAGAAAGGAAAGTAGAAAAAGAGACCATGTTACGAGGTACTTTTTTTCGAAATCAACATTTCACCAGGTCTTGCTTATAATAGGATATAGTTGTTCTGATCATTTTGACATTAGCCCGGTTGTACGGCAGCTTATATTAAAGAATCAGAATTTATGTAAGATTATTTTTTGGGAGTTTGAATCAGATAAAAGTCCCGTGCAGATTGATATTTCCGCTGTTGGTAGAAATTCCAGGGATTTGTTTGAAAACCATCCGGACATTGTGTGCATAAAGGGAGATCTAAAAGATCTTTTCGAAGCTTTAATTCCAATAAAAAATGAGGGTGTGTGTGTTTCGACACACTGGCAAGAAATCATAGAAAAACATTATCGGCAAAAAGCCAAAAGTGAAAACTTATTGTTGCGTGGAAAAGTTTTATATCAAATTGATGAACGAGCGTCTGCAAATGACCTGTTCGATAAGGTAATTGGTAATCAAGAGGCCCAGCAGAAAGACTTAGCGGTTGCTTACTCATCCAAAGGCCTGATCTTAAAACATTGGGGGATGTTAAAACAGTCATTAAAGCTTCAGAGAGAAGCTGAAAAAATATACAGAAAATTAAAAGACAAAAGAGGTCTTATTGTAGCCATTGGAAACCAGGCTCTGGTTTTAAGGAGACTTGGAAAATTTAAAGAAGCTCTCGAATTGCATCAAGCCGAAGGAGAAATTTGCCAGGCGTTAAATGATCAAAACGGAATAGCGCGAAGCATCGGTAACAGTGCTTTGGTATTGAAGTATATGGATGACTTGGAAGGAGCCTTGGCACTTCACAAGCAGGAACAGGAAATTTTTATCTTGACGGGAGATAAGGGAGGAGAAGCCCGAAGTTACGGAAACCAATCATTAATCTTGAGAAGGAAAGGTCTTCTGACAGAAGCATTGCGATTGCTGATAGAGGAAGAAAGAATTTATCTGGATTTAGGTAAAATAAATTTATTATGTCACAACTATGAGACTCAGGCGCTGGTATATAGTGATATGGGTGATCTTTGTAAACCTATGATCTATCATAAGAAAGCAGAGGAAATTTATCTTGTTTTGAGGGACGAATGGGGTCTGACCACCACCTTGGTAAACCAAGGCGCCTTCTTGGCAAAAAAACTTGGAAAAACTCTCGAAGGGTGCATTCTCATTGAAAACGGTATCGAAATAGCGAGGCAAACCGGCGATGGCCGAATCAAAGAATTTACTAAAATACTTAAAAACATAACGGGATGATATTATCACCAGGCCTATGCCTGATTTTGCAGGTCGTTTTAAGGACTTATCATCGCGGGATGAGATTCGATCTGCGGATTTTTTATTTGATTCTTACCGGATTATCCAGGTGTTTTACTTCTGTGTAATCATTTGCATTTTTTAAGGTTGCCAGTATCCGTAGTGTTTTCCAATAAAGGTGCTTTTGAAGTGCTGGCCCGGCAACCTTTTGGAAAATATCTGAAGCTGAAATTGTTTCATTTACGGTAAACCACTCATCTCCGATCCGTATCAACCCGAGTATGTTACCTTTTGAGACAAGCAATCCACTATCGCCCCTGTGGTAAAATCCTTTTTGGTTTTTTTTTGAACTTAATTAACAGCAGTTTTTTCATTCTTTTTGATTTCCGCAGATGTTCCAATGCGGTTTCGATATCTGTATCAAGGTACAGCCGGTTTTTCTTTTTTATTTCGGATTTGTCTTTAAAGTTACGTTCTATATCACGTTCAATTTGTGCCATGATTTCAGGGCTTTCCAGGTCTTTGAATGGGACAAATAAAGAATCTCTGTGGATGTAGGTTCTAAGTTTCGCTGTTGGAATGTGTTTAAGTATGTATTCACTATCTTTTCAGCTGTGGGAATTGAAATTTGAATGAAATACTTCTTTGCTTATAAGGATAATTTTGGCGTGCGGTTTAGGTTTGGAACCGTAGACATTTTTAGAAACATGTAGATTGATATTGGCTGTCCTCGTTAAATGCTATAGTAAAATGAATTTTATCCGGAAGCCCCTTCCATCCGAAATTGATGATATGGGGCTCAATTCTTATCCATAGTCTTCCTTTAATTGAAATATGGTTAATTTCATTTTTTCGTGTTGACATATAATGATTTTAGTGGCAGAAAGTCATTATCCGGGCTATTATACAAATACCAGGAAATTGGCTTTGATTTTATATTTTACCAGCCCATAAAAAGATGACAAGGCTGTCTTAAAGATGATCAAATGAAATCTTTTTTAATCAACCCGTAATTATCTTTCCCGTTATTGTGGAATTACAATCCTTACTTCCTATTACTACGCCTGCCCGACAGCTTTTTCCAAATTTCCCGCAACATATTGACCTCTTTTCTGTCCATTTTCATCTGTTTTATCAAAAGCTCTTCATCTATGATATTTAATACTTCTTCTATCCGGCGTTTCCTGATTAGACTATCTATTTGCTCAAAATCAATGATATCTTTTTCTAATAATGGCAAAGGTATTTCCTCTATCTCAGTGGGTTCAAATGTGAGTACGCCACCTCCATAGCTTCTTCCAAGTATCTCTGAAAATGCGAATGTTAGAGAGTTAAGAAACGATAAAGCAAGAAGAGTCGGCCGGACTGGTTTTTTGAAACGGACCCTATGAATAGTGTCTGTTGAAGAGGCATCGGTATTGTTAATAATCACCTTTGGGTAATCTCCAACCTGTCGTAAAACAAATGCATCAGGAGACCAGATTGAAGGGGTGATATACCAGCGCTTTCTGATTCTGCATTTATATCCCGTATGATAATCCTGTTTTTCCCCGTGAAGAATGTAGCGCTTACATTCTTTTGGTAAGTCACTAAAGTCTTTATCAGGAGGTAAAAACAAAAATCCTTCAATATTAGCAGCTGCATTCTCGCGAAAGTCCTTATCCCGGAAAACAATACCTTTAAAGTGATTTGAACGGCTGACAACTTTTTTCGTAAAAGGTTCGATTTCCCATTTGGCAACAGTTTCTTCATTGATCATAAAGAACTCATTCCTCCCTGTAACCAATCCTACATCAACATCCATAACATCGGAAGCAAGTTTTATCTTTTTATCTCCTTTGATCCGACGAAGCAATTGAATTTCTTTTTCGTCTAAAAAATATTTAGTCCACTTCTCTGAAGTATGCTCTAAAGATTTAATGGGAGCTTTCTGAATCTCCGCAATATTCAGTGACTGCAGTTCTGCAAGAGAAGAAATTTCTATTACCCGGATACCTTTATTTGCCCGTGCACTTTTCTCGCAAAGCAACAAAACTACTTCCTGCTGTATATCCGCAAAAACAAGTTTCCTGAATGTTACTATTGTAATTCTTGAAAAGAACTTTGACAAAAAAACTCTCGTCTCAGCGGCATATTTTACCTGAAATAGTTCTGCGGGGATGACCATTCCCATTTTGCCATTTCTATTGAGTAAATTGGCTGAAAGGACGAGAAAAGGAACCCAGATATTGGTAAGTTTATTGGGGCTTAGACCGATCTCCCGCATCATTTCAAATGCTTTATCTCTGTGTTTTTCGGGAAAGTTTTGATAGCGGATGAAAGGGGGATTGCCTATTACCACATCATACGATGCATCGCCATTAGTCCCTGAGATGAAACTGAAAAAATCGGAGTTAACAATCGTTGTTGAGTTTAAGCCATATTTCTCTGCTCTTAACTTTGACTTTTCTGCTTCTGCATTAACGAGTTCGACACCCTGAACCAACCCAAATAATTTGTTTTTCCTGGCACCTAATTCTAAAAAACGGTGTATGGCAGCCTCAACAAAGTTGCCGTCACCACAGCTGGGCTCCAATACTTTTTGAGTGGGTTTGGTAATTGCCCACTTACAAATAAACGTTGTTATATCCTGAGGCGTATAATAACCGCCCCTCAGTTTATCATTAGCTTTTTTATCTCTTACATTTTCCATTCTAATCTTCGTTTAAATCTGTTTCAAACATGTCATCATTCATTACCGTATCCACATCTGTCTTACTCAAACCGTAAAGGGTATTCACCTGATTAATAAGAGAATTGAAAAGATGGCTATATCGTCTATGTTGTATATTTTTCTTTGCATTATTGTATTCACCGGTATAGGCTGCTCTGGCAACAATGAGTTGTTCAACGGTTTTAACGATCCCATCGTGCAACTTTTTCTCTCCGGCAACTGTAAAGTCGATCTTCCTGACGGGAAGATTTTCGATGAACTGTTTGCCATGTGAATAATAGGCACCCTGAAATTCACTGGCACCCGCCCTCACCATCGCTTCAATTACAGGGTGTGCAAGAACGCCTAAAATATAAAGTGGGGAGTACGCTGAATTGCTGATTAATGAATAATATGGACCGTTCCCTCCACCGGTAAATTGTGTATTTAAGCTGTCATAACCGTAAGCAGGTTCTCTTGAAAGCACTGACCAGATTAGTTTTGGAGTGTTATGGAACTTGGTAAGGCTTTGCGATCTCCCGAATTGATACCATTTCGGGTCCCTCGAACCATTGATATTGCGTTTTAGAAGCTTCTCCTTGAAATGGTTCAGATAATCCCAGCTTAGCGGAAAGTTTTGTTCAAAATAATCTTCATTAAAGGGTGCTGCAGTATCACCGATAATGGTATAGGGAAAGATGATTTGAGCGTTCGGGTTTACTGTATCAAAAAGACCAAAAGATGCTTTGAAGAGGCATGGCTTGCATATTGCTTTTTCGACTTCAAACGAAATATCATCTTTTTTAAATCCAAAAGTTGTCGCCGTCTCCTCGTCCGGTTGGAAGATGTATATGTTGTTTTCACTCGTCTGAAGACCTACGGGAATTTCAGCTATATTCTTCAAGGCTATGACATTACCAGATTTGATTTTATTGAAGATGGCTTCTGTGGTTTTTGAAACAAAAATCCAGGGATTATCGTCGTAATCGGCATTGCGGTATTCTTCATAGTCGATATTCCCTGAGATGAACTCAGTTGCTACTTTTCTTAAACGCTTAAATCCAAAGAAATCTCTATCTTTTTTATCAAGCAATATTACGGCTGTGTAAGTACTTCTTTTTGGAAAAACCTGCGTTACCCCAAAATGAACAATTTTTAGCAACGAACTATTTCTCGTGATAAAGGATCTGAGCGATCTCCCGCCTTTGACGACAAAAAACTTGTTTGGAACTATATAACCCAATACGCCGTTCTGATTGAGCAATTCAATGGCCCTTTGTATAAACAAATAATACTTGTCGAATGTATCAGATTGAGCAACAGTGAATCCATAATCTTTATGCTGATAATATTTAATTTCCTCTCCTATGTACCGTACCATATTCTGGATGCGCACATAAGGTGGATTGCCAACTATAGCATCAAATCCTTTTGTTTCATCAAGAAAAGGAAATTCATCCGGCCAATTAAATGGTTTAACCTTGTAGAGTTTATCCTCGTCATTAATTGCATTGGTGTCAAAATCATAAAATTTATCGTCCACTAACGAATTGCCGTTTTTGATGTTTTCATTCAAACCTGGCAAAACCTTTTGCTGATACTTTGTTAAATAGTAATCAACTGAGGCTGCATTTTCATTTTCAATTAGTTTTAGCAAAAGGCTGAATTTTGTAACTTCAACAGCATAAGGATTAATATCAACTCCATAAATGTTGTTAAGTAAAAACGTTTGTTTTGCCTTTAAGGTTAAGTTGAATGAACCAGGTATGGCTTCATAAATCACCTCATTATCCGACACTCCGGCGGCTAAAAATCCCAACGTGATTTTTTCAAACAAGTAGTTATAAACAGAAATGAGAAAAGTGCCGGAGCCACAACAGATGTCAGCAATTTTTAATTGCTCAATCTCTTCTAAACTTTTATTTTCAAATAAAGTATTTAGTGTTTCTTTTACGATATTTTCTACTACCAACTTTGGAGTGGGAATAACACCACTTGATGCGGTAACCTCAGGCTCTTCCACTATCGAAATTTCTGTAGGACTAACTATGGTGATCTTGCTCCCTAAATATCTCTCGTAAATTTGGCTGAGTATTGTTGGGTCAACAACAGCAAAATCGTAGGGGCTTTCCGGATAATACAACTCATTGAAAATTTCAATAAGCACATCTGAATTGATAACTAATTTCAGAGAGAAATTGTCTTCAATAAAATCGAACAAACCGGAGTTATACTTTTTATCTGACTTTATAAATAATTCTTTCAGTTCATTGTAGTTCTTTATTGCCTTCAGAGTTTCGTACTTCTCTATTTCTCTGTCTTCACAGATACGAAGAAATACAATCCGGTTCAAAAGTCTCTGGATAAGAAAGTTGATATCTTCCTCATTAAACCCGTGATTTTTTGAAATGATTTCTCTTGCAAGCTTCTTACGCCAATCTTCTATTTGTTTTAAAAAGTAGTCATCAAAAGTAATAGCTTCATTCTCAGTCAGGGAAAAGTAGTCGTCGATATATCCGGACTGTACGGAACTAAAGGATAGCATATCATACAGCGTATCAAATTCTTTTACAAAGTTCCTGTAATGAAAGTTTCTATAACGGGCAACGCCGGCATCATCGGTTGCTAAGGGTTTGTGCCGGCAATCATATACTATTAACCTTTCAAAATTGGTAAGGATTGAGATACCGAGGTTTGCATTCCATCCATAACGCCGGGTTTGAAAAGCGGGTTTGGGAGATTTATCAATATCAACAGAAACTCTTTTCGCTTCGATAAATAACTTCCTCGACCCGTGAATACGTAACGTATAATCCGGGTTCTTCCTTGTCATTTCATCTTCGTCTTCTACATCAATTCCTTCCTCTTGAATTACATCTCTGAGGAATTGGGTTTTGCCTTTCTCATTTTCCACATCCCAGCCAAATGTTTTTAATAACGGGTTTAAGAAATCATTTCTAAGCTGAGCTTCGATATATCCTGGAGCTTTCAGAATTGCAGAATCCTTCTCAAAGGCCTTTATCAGCTCTTTTAACTGTTCAATACTACCTTCTTTCGTGCTTTGTACTAAATATGCCATTCAACTTAAATAACGCGTTTATGAAATTTCACTGCTGTTTTGGCAATCGGTATCTCCCATTCAAACCAAACTATTCATCTTTTACATATCGATTATTTGACAGCAAGCCAAGGTTCAAGCAGTTGGTAGACCATTTACTTTAACCTTCAGCAAAAATGAGAATTTCTTCGCTTAAAGATTTAATTTCATTTCCCAATATTACAGGTATCGCCTGGCAAATAATGACAAATATAGATAAACATAAGTAAGAAAATACTAAAATAATTAGTTGTCAAAAACTTGTGAGGAACTTGAAGAAATACGTATGGTGTTATCAGCAACAAGCGGTGTACAATGAACCTTTTATCTAATGATTTCATTCGAAATTTAGGTTCTAATTTCTGTCGTCTGCAGGTAAATAGACTGAAGTTTCAATGTTCAAATCGGTAAACGCTGGGTTGATTTTTCCAGCAGAATATAAAAGGTAAAAAGACATATAAAGTGTTCTATCCTCTTTAGGTAATAACGCTTTCTTGCCAATCAAAATAAAGATGTTCCTCAAATAACCAATGAGCGTTCAAGGGAACTTAAAATTTCTTCATCGGTATTTCCCATGATCACATTTTGCAAAAGGTCTTTCAAGCTCAGGCCCGGCTTTTTTCCAGCGGGCGACTGTCGGTCTTTTGAGAACTTTCAACTCCAATCGCATCAATGATCACAAAATGATCTTTGGTAAATTTAGCGGAAGGCGTTCCCTTCGCCTTCAGGTCTTCCAATGAGCAGGTACGCGTGCCGCGGCCTTTCATTTGTTCATAATAACTGCGGCTCTTCACATCACGCATAAATACCAGTATCTCCAATGGCCGTATGTCTGTGCCCGTGGCAATCATGTCAACGGTGACGGCTATACGCGGATAGTAATCATTCCTGAAATTGGATAAAACGGTCTTAGGGTCTTCATCACTTTTGTAAGTAACCTTTTTGCAGAATTTATTTTCTTCACCAAATTCCTCTCTTACAATTTCAATAATATCTTCAGCATGAGAATCTGTTTTTGCGAAGATCAAGGTCTTTGGAATTTCAAAGTTTCCGTTCTTATCCACCCTGTCGGGGAACATTGCAGGTGCATTTTCTTTTATGGCCCGCACGATCGTTCTTATTGTGCTCGGGTTTACAATGTCCCTGTCAAGCTGCTTGCCGCTGTATTCAATATCTTCATCTACCGCTTCCCAAAATTTTCTTCGTGTGATGCGTTCCCGTTTATCTACTCGCTCGCCCAATGCGATCCTGCTACCATTTTTGGTTATTTTGGTTTCAACAGTAAATACATTGTAAGGAACCAGCACGCCATCAACGACCGCTTTTTCATAACCATAATCGCTTACCAGGTTTTGATTGAAATAACCAAACGTGCGGTTATCAGGAGTTGCTGTAAGTCCCACCTGGAAGGCATCAAAGTAATCCAGCACCTGTTTCCATAAATTGTAGATGCTGCGGTGGCATTCGTCAATTACAATGAAGTCGAAAAACTCAATCGGTATCTTTTCGTTGTAAGTCACGGGTGGCGGTTCACGTTGTCCCGATAGCCATCGGGATTCATTAGGATTTAGTTCCTCGGCGCTTTCATCCAGTTCGGTTCCTTTCAATATAGAATACATCCGTTGAATAGTGGAAATATACACCTGGTTGTCTTCCGGAATATAACTGCTTTTTAATCGTGTTACGGCATACAGTTCAGTAAACTTCCTGTTATCGTCGTTGGGCACGTATGCCATAAACTCCTGCTCTGCCTGTTCGCCCAGGTTTTTGGTATCTACCAGGAACAATACTCTTTTCGCTTTGGCATATTTTAAAAGACGGTAAATGAAGGTGATAGCAGTGTAAGTCTTTCCCGAACCGGTAGCCATCTGGATCAGCGCTTTTGGATGGAAATGTTTAAAGGAGTTTTCTAAATTATGGATCGCATTTATTTGACAATCTCTTAAACCTTCTTCAGGCAATGCGGGAAGATCAAGCAGGCGGCCTCTTAAAGATTTGTCCTGCCTCAGCCATTCAGCAAAAGTTTCAGGACGATGAAAAGTAAACACCGGTCTTGATCTCGGTTTCGGATCACGAAAATCTGTGAAACGTGTAACCTCGCCGGTACTTTCATAAACAAAAGGAAGTTTTTCGTTATCGAGGAACTTAAGTTTTGCCGACGCGTATCCTTCCGATTGTTCTTCATGTATACTTAACCGTACTCCTTCTTCTTCACGCTTTGCCTCAATTATGCCAACTGGCTTCCTGTCCACAAACAATACATAGTCCGCAGGCCCCACATCCGTCTGGTATTCTCGCACCGCAACTCCTAAACCTGCCGTGAGATTAATTTGATTTTTTGATTGTACGATCCATCCGGAAGCTACCTGCATAGCATCGATCTTATCACGGGCAATCTGTTCCGGTGTCTGGTTCAACGGACGTTAAAAGTTTGAAGATTAAGATTAGAAAAAGCAGTTCTCATTTACGATCAATTAGTCAAAACTAAAAACGGGTTATCAAATATAAGGATAATGCATTAACCATCAATAATTGAAATAAGAATCTTCCTTCAGCCTTAAACTTCCTCTAATATAATCTTACAGGTAAGATCCTGCGTTTATTTAAGTCTCACTTTTGGGGATCCTCTCTAGAATGAAGCAGTAGATTTTGTGCCATTTGTAGGCAGTATCAAGCGAATTATGAGGTAGTGAGAAAATGAAAGTTAAGTGCGGTAAAAGGCATTTCAGGCATTTTGAAGGTGTGAATTTTGAGCAAATGAGCCGGGTGGTTAATTTGAGGTAAACCTTTTGAAGGGATTGCAGGGGCCCCTCTTATACAATTTCTTAGTCCGAAATTTCACTGAAACCCGCCCATTGTTTTGTTTTAGCAAGCGGCTTTATAAAACCTGTTCCATTCCCTCATTCTCTTTATCTTCACCATCTAATTTCGCTATCATATGAAATTCTTTTTTAAAGAATTATTCGAATACAATCATCATTACAATCAAAAGTTATACGATCAGTTCAAAGAGCACCAGATCTCAGCAAAACCGCTTCGCTTGTTTAATCATATTCTGAATGCCCACCACGTCTGGAACAACAGGATAGAGTCTAAACAGCCTGCCTTCAGCCCATGGGATCTCCACCTGTTAGATGAATTAAGGGATATGGACCAAACGAACTTCGAACACTCATTACTTATACTGGAAAACTTCAACCTTGACGACACGATCCATTACACCAATACCAAAGGAGAGGCATTCGACAACCGTGTTCGGGATATTTTGTTTCATGTCATCAACCATTCGACTTATCACAGGGGGCAAATTGCCGCTTCATTCAGGGTGCAGGGGTTAGAGCCTTTGGTGAGTGATTATATTTTTTATAAGAGGTAGGTTGTTTCGTAATCCGGTTTTGTGGGGTTATTTATTGAGGTTCGCGTAAGAATAGTTACAGCATACATATGATAAAAGTTATCGATTGTATTTCGAACCCAAAAATCAACTTTTATGATGACGGCTACGACATACTTTCAGCTGTGAAAGAACTACGTGCACATTCCAATATAACAGTAACGCTTACACGAAATAAAAAACTTCCTCAAAACTTCATCTACAGCTTTTTTTAAAGTTTTATGGAAAATAATAATCCAACTTTATTTGTTTACTGTATACTAAGCCTTTGAAATATTCCTGAAGGGTTTACCTTACCGTTTGACCATAATTAAAAATGGCCTTGGGAAATTTATGGGTTTATCAGATTCAGCAATAAATTTGCATCAATAAATAACGTTTCTAAAAGCTTCAGAATTGACACTTTATCAATTTAAGGCACTATCAGGTTTTGAGCAGGCAGAGGCTGTATGGACTGGTACTTTGCTGGCACATAGAGAGGAAGGATTTTTTCGTATACTGCTTTACCAGGTGGATTCTTTTTATGTAGAAGTGTATTACCATAAGGCTGGAAATGTTTTGTCTTCCTTCCGTCCTTTTACAACCACAAAATTATTAGAACCTTACCTGCAGGACATAAATATTGAAGAGATTTTTAAATAAACCAAATCATAAAACGTTTTATATCTTTTTTCATTTTCCTTTGTATTAACTCCTATGCTCAACAGTCTACAAAGTTGGAAAACGTAAGAGAGCATGTAGGCGATTCTGTAAAATTAAGGGCGCTTATATATGGTGGCAAATATCTTCAAAACGTAAAAGGATCGCCCACTTTTTTAAATGTAGGAGGGCAGTATCCAAATGAACTATTAACATTGGTAATCTGGGACAATACAAGAAGCGAATTTAAACAAGCTCCTGAGGATATTTATGATCACAAAATGGTTTGGATCATAGGTAGAGTGACCTTATATAAAGACCGTCCTGAAATTGTAATAAAGTGAAAGATGCGATTGACGCTGAAGGAAATTCCAGGAAGAAGGTAGAGAAAAGGCTCAAGAAGTAAATAGCATTTTATGAGTTAAAGATCCTCTGTTATTGCAGGGGATTTTTTTTATGAGATTAATGAACGTAAGTTGACAGCCGTCACCTAAAAAGTTTTTTTTTGTAATTTAGGTTACATATTTATATTTGCGTATAAACCATTAATGATGGAAAATTTATTTTCAAACAAAATCAAAGAATTAAGGGAAAAAAACAATCTCTCTTTACAGGAACTTGCCGATCAGGTTGGTATTGCAAAACAATCGATTCATAAATTCGAACACGGAGTTGTTAAACCAAGCAGTTCAACCCTGTTGAAAATCGCTGACGTATGTAATATTTCTTATTCTTTCTTTTATGACGATCTTGAAAAATACAAGTTGGATTTTAATGATATTAAATTCCGAGAAAGGCATAAAATTCAAGATGAGGATTTTGTAATTGAGATAAAGGAAACAGTATGTCACTATTTAGCAAAGTTCATTGAATTGGCTGACCTATTGGACGAAACTTTTGAGTTTGAAAACCCTTTAGCAGGATTTGAAATTGAAACTGAAAAAGATATAGAAAAGGCAGCAAAAATGATCAGGAAAAAATGGAAAATTGGAAATGCGCCCATTATAGATGTAGTTGAAACACTTGAAAATAACGGCGTTTTTGTGGTTGAAATAAAAAAAGCTGAAAATTTCACCGGTTTATCAGGTAAGGCAAACGATAAAATCCCAATTATTGTATTGAATGAATTTTCCATTCCAGAAAGAAAAAGATTTACAGCTTTACATGAACTTGCACATATTGTTTTAGAATTTGCATCTGAACCTTCTGAGAAAAAGCTTGAACGGTTTTGTGATTATTTTGCTGGAGCTGTCTTACTCGTAGATGATGTATTGTATACCGAACTGGGGAAAAACAGGACTGTAATTACTTTGGGAGAGTTGAAAAGAATTAAGGAATTGTATGGAGCTTCAATTCAAGCAATAATAATGCGTGCAAGTACTTCCGGATTTATTGATTACAAGACTTCTTCATCATGGTGGAAATCATATAATGAGTGGGTTGAGAAGGATTCCTTATATAATGACTTCGGCACCTATAAAAGAAGTAGTGAAAAGACAACTTTGTTTAAGACTTTATTACTCCGGGCAGTTGCTGAAAGGAGGCTTTCCTATTCAAAGGCTGCAGAATTAGCAGATAAAAAAGTAGATGTAATGAGAAAAGAATTGGATCAATTAAAATTTAAGGTTAATTAATGTTCGTAATAAACGATATTGAACTGTTAACAAGACTTAGTGATTGTTTGATGTTAAAGCATCTTACTGGTCGTTGTGAACTTACAATATCGAACGTCCGGTTGCATGAGTATAGTTCATTAGTGATAGATACTGTTAGATCGAACAAAGAATTAATTGTATCGGAAGTTGAACAGGAGGGTTTCGACATGTGGCTTCCATCAAAGAGAAAGCATTTAACCATTGGAGAGCTAAGTTCAATATATGTGGCACTTTCTAGAAAAAGTGCCGTTTTAGTATTATCCGTTGAAGATGAATTTCTGATGCCAATGGTAAAAAGTTGTGGTTTGACTTTTTTAAAATTTGACCAATTTATTATAAGCCAAATTCAGGATCAAAGAATAATCAATTTGTTTAAACAATTAAAAGTAGCATGAGCGCCGATAATACATCATAAAAAAACCCAATTAATCTGGTGACGCAGATTATTGGGTCAATAGGTATTAAAAGTTTAGTAAACTTGGCAGATAAGGCTTATCACCTTATACATCCCTTTTAATTTCTTCATGCAAAGTAAGCAGTTTTTCTCCAAACTGTGCAATTCCTGAAGAAATAATCTTGTCTGGGACATTATCACCTCCAAATGCCCGAAAAAAGTGGAGGCATTAATTAATTCCATTAAAAAATTAATACTTATGGAAAATTTAAAAAGCGACCAGGAGCATCCTGGCAAGAAGGAATTACAGTTTTCAATTAATGAAACTGAATACAAGTGGGAAAAGCAATATATAACCGGCCGGGAAATAAGGCTACTTGGAAATATACCAGTTGACGCTGACATATTTCTTAGGATAAAAAAGCCTTGGACTGACGAAGAGATAGAAGATGGAACGAGAGTTGACCTTGCAAGACCTGAGCGTGAGAACTTTTATTCAAAACCTAAAGCGAAGGAAGTGTTTATCATTGTTAAAGGAAAGAGTTGCAAGTGGGATCTGCCTCAAATTTGCTTTGCGGATGTTATCAAACTTGCGTTTGGCCAATATGTTGATTCTCCAACTATGATTTATACTGTTGGTTATGAAGATGGACCGAAGGAAAATCGAGAAGGGACAATGGTAAAGGGAGAATGTGTATTTGTTAAGAATAAAATGATATTCCATGCGACAGCAACTGATAAATCATAGCCCAGACTTGGCAAAACTTTCCGACGAAGGTTTTGACATCGAGATAATTGGTGGACATTTACTTGTCCACCAATTACCTTACGTTACTATAAATTGTGAAATCAAATACGGCACAATTGTAACCGTACTTAATTTTGCAACTCCTGACAAGGTTGGAAGACCACCAGATCATACAGTCTACTTTTGTGGTGAAACACCATGTGATCATACAGGGGCACCGCTTACTGCTATTATAAATAACAGTAACGAAGTTAAGCTTACAGAATCGATAACAGCAAATCATTACTTCTCTAGTAAACCAAAGTGTGGTTATTATCAAGATTACTACGAAAAGATAAATACGTACTCCGAGATCTTGGCTTCACAAGCAAGAAAACTAGACGCAAACATTTCCAATAAACCCGGCCAATTAAGAAAAATCTTTTCGGGATCAGATGTATTTAAATATCCCGATACTAATTCAGCAAAAGCTGAAATTGAATATCTGAATAGAAAATACAGGAATAAAAAAATTGCCATTATTGGAATAGGAGGCACTGGTTCATATATTCTTGATCTTGTTTCAAAAACACCGGTCCAAGAAATTCACATTTACGACGGAGACGTGTACGAAACTAATAATGCCTTTCGAGCACCTGGAGCAACTCCCTCTGAGAAATTTAGTGAAACCGGGGAACTAAAGAAGGTTGAATACTTCTACCAGATTTATTCCGCCTTACATACCGGGATAATCCCTCACAATGAATATGTGACACAGCAAAACATTGGAGAGTTCGCAGATTACGATTTTGTTTTTATCAGTGTTGATAAAAACGAAGTAAGATTTATGCTTACCACCAAACTCCGTGAATTGGGCGTGTCGTTTATAGATGTTGGACTGGGAGTAAATAAGATTGATGATAATCTGATTGGATCAATTCGACTAACTATAGTGACCAAGGATGTTAATGATCATCTAAGTAAGAGAATAGGACCCGAAGAAGTAGAGGAGAATGAATATAATTCAAATATTCAAATTGCGGACTTGAATTGTTTAAATGCAACTTTAGCTGTAATTAAATGGAAGAAGCATTTAGGGTATTATCAAGACCTCAAAAATGAACATAACGTGTTATATTTTCTAAATACCAACAAGTTAATAAATGAAGATTTTTCAGCTTAAGTTTTTGGAGGTTATTCCAGACTATCTGGAAGAAGACGTTCTGTATATATCGATCCCTTACAAGACGGTGGTACACAAATGCGCGTGTGGGTGTGGCAACGAAGTTGTCACACCTTTAACTCCACATGACTGGAAATTAATTTTTGACGGCAGAACAGTTACTCTCTACCCATCAATAGGAAATTGGAGTTTTGATTGCCAGTCCCATTACTGGATTAGAGAAAATATGATTGTCACTATTCCAGAAACAAAAAGGGGCGCGATTAAAGAAATCAATATTAAAAAAGTAATGAAGAATGGTCGGCGCAAAAATCGAAAAAGTAAAAAGTCTAGGTAGAGTTGGAATCCGTGTTTCTCTTTAATTCCATTGAAAACAATTCCAACTGCACAAACTTCTCAATTTCCCGAAACGCCTTCAATCCTTTGGCGCATTCATCGCATAAAAGCGAAGCTTTACGAGCGTCTTGTTTGTGGAGGTAAATTGAGCCGACTCCGGCGAAGTTGCGGTCCGGGAGTGTGTGGCATTTGCTGCAGCAAGTGTGCACTCTATGAAATTCGCATAATAAACCATTAGGCCAGATGCGACCCCAGGCTGGATAGGAATAATAGAAGTTGTAATGAGTGAAGGGAAGTATTTCTCCTGGTGTTGCGTTCTGGAAAAAATCGTCCAGCTGGGCCCGGCAGCTGGAGAGCTGCCAGGCAACTTCTAATGAAAGCTTGGAAACGATAATGACTTACGATTTTGCATTTTCAGAATTTGATAAAACGCTGCCGGTTGAAATAAATAATCCATCAAGGAAATAAATAATCTTTAATAATCATCATTTAAAGAAAATACAGGTTTCTGATACATCCATCCACCTTCTGTGAAATCTGGAAACTCAACTGTTTGATTTCCTAAAATTATTGATTGCTCACTTAATGGAGCAATAACACTATATGTTGCGGCATCATAAACATCCATTGGCGTTGGAGATTTTCTCTTTATAGATTCAACAAATGCGTGAATAACAAAAAAATCCATTCCGCCATGTCCAGCGCCTTCAGACTCTTTGCTCCATCTTGCCCATAGGGGATGATCGTATTTCTCAAACCATGATTTTTCGTCCTCCCATGCATCATTCTTTTCTGATTTACCCTGAATATAAATACTGTTGTTAACATCCATCCATAATCCTTCCGTTCCCTGCACGTAACAATTATCACACCATCAAGGGATTCTTTTTTTAACATTACCTGCCATGCATAATCATCTCCCGTATAAACATTCGGTTTATTCTTTCCACTTTTTAAAACTATCTCATTAGCTTCATTAATTACCCGTGCATCAACATCGCATATTGCTACTATTACAACGTCACTCCTTCCGAGCAGCAACTTAAGGTGAGATTTGCCTCTTGCTCCAACACCAATAATTGCCAGCTTTACTTTTGTATCTTCATTTCCTTTGTCAAAAATGTTCTTTGTCGGGTTGATGGACAAAGAAAGGGCAGCTATGGCTGAATTCTTAATAAAAGATTTCCTGTTCATATACTTTCTTATTTTTTTAAATTACTTTTCTTAAAAATAATGCTTCTTATTTCTCTCGCCTACATTCAAAAATGCTTTACTCACAGAAAAAAGGGCTGTAGCAAAAAGGGGTTGTAGAAACAACCCCCGGAAGTGTCTAACTACACACGATTATGAGAAAAATTCTTATTCATTATATATCATGAATATATAACTGTCCCCTTTCAGATACTAAAGTTGTCTTACAATAACTAACAAGATATTCCTCTTCAAGGTCCCTATACAAGTTATTAATTTCATTATCTGTTCCAAGTTTTTCTATCACTACCGAATCATTATTTACTTGTGTTATTTCAGCTGCATGTTTAATTAATAACTTCCTACCAGTATCGGAAAGAAAAGTTTTGTTTACTTTAAAAAAAGAGCATTTTCTCAGTGGACATTCTTTCTCCTTTGTTGCAAAAACTTTATAAACTTCAATAATCTTTTCTATCTTATGTAAAGTTGTTGCAACTTCTTCGACAGGTAATAATAATTCGAACGTAATAATAACAATATCATCTTGATCTGTACGGGAAAAATTAAGGCCTTCAATTTCAAATCCCCTCTTATTAAAGATTGAAATAAACTGGTTTAGGAGTCCTCGTTTATCATCCGAAATGATTGTTATAATAAATTTTTCTTTCACTTTAACAATGGAAATTTTCTAAAATCCTTCTTATTTAATTTAACTAAAGATTGTTCGTTTATCAAACAACAATGGATAAAACTGTCCCTCCATTTTTGCCCCGTTTTTGATTGCGGGTACACCTTCTAATACAACATCATTACTGTTTGAAAGCGTTCCATCTTTGAACACATTTATTACTAACGCTCTTCTTGGAGATGATGACTTGTTTTCAAATGATCCGTGTACCAGAAGCGGATGATGAAAAACAGCATATCCTTTTTTAATTTCTATTGGTATGGGATTAAACTGTGCTTTTTGTTCTTTATTCAGAAATCCCATTAATCCATCCATTTTACCCGCTAATTCTGGATTAGGTAACAAGCCCCATAGATGACTTCCTGGAACATAATGTAAACATCCATTATCCCTTGTTGAATCGTCAAGCGCAGTCCAACAGGTCAAATGTTGAATAGGTTTTGTACATTTCCAATAGGAATAATCCTGGTGCCATGCAACAACACCTCCATCAAAGGCAGGTTTGCAAAAAAGCTGGTCATGCCATAGTCTCACATTGGAATTTCCTAAGAGTTGGCTTGCAGCCATAATAAAGGATGGATTCCACAACACATCATGGAAACCTTCTTTAATTCGCCAGTGTCCTAAACAATGAAATAATATCGTTTCTGGGTCCTCAGATTCGTTTGAATGAAACTCATACAGTAACGAGTGTAATGGATGACAAGGATCCATTATTTCTTTTAATTCATTATTTAAAGTGTTTACCTGTGTTTTATCCAATAGTTTTATATCTGCTAAATATCCATTGTGCTTATAAAAGTCTATTTGATCATTAGTAAGCTTGTATTGTTCCCATTCTTCCACTGACCGAGGCCACTTAAACATTTTTGAAACAAGGCCATGAATTGAGGAAAGGTCTCTCATTTTTGAGGTATTAAAATTTAGATATTTGGATTATTTGCTACGATATTCAACTTACTTTTAACAATCATTGCAACCTTTTCAATAGCAGAAGGAAACACTTTCCTTAAATCGATCTCTTTCGTATCCTTTAAGATTGATTGAAGCGTCTTCATAAAAATGTTCTTGATTTCAGTAGCTAAATTGATTTTACATATCCCAAGTGAAATGGCTTGTTGTAGCTTTTCAGCCGGAATTCCTGACCCTCCATGTAGTACAAGAGTATTGGGTATAGTTTGATGAATTTCAGATAAAAGTTCAAGTTGCAAATCCGGACCTTGTTTATAGAATCCATGAGCAGTTCCTATTGCAACTGCTAAAGAATCCACCCCTGTTTCATTAACGAATATTTTCGCTTGCCAAGGCTGGGTAAACATTTTTGATTCATGTGGCTGCCCTAATTTTGCAACATATCCTAGTTCTGCTTCTACATGAACATGATAGTCTTTCGCTCTTCGCACTACCTCCCTGGTTAGTCTAATATTTTCCTCAAACGGTAATTCGCTTCCATCAATCATAACAGAATCAAACCCGGCATCCAAACATTGTTGAACTAACTCGATAGAATCTCCGTGATCCAGGTGAAGCCATCCTTCAACACCTGAATCCTTCAATGTTGTACGTGCAATATTAACAGCAGTGCTTAATCCCATAT
>DASTXM010000002.1:0-83614 GCA_035765495.1 Hanamia sp. | reverse complement strand
AGATTATTTTGTAACATCTAACTTCACAGTAATTATAGAATGATTTACTTTATCCTGGGCATATTCAAGTGCGGCAATAATATCTTCTTTTTCCAGGTAAGGAAAATCAGCCAATATTTCATCAAAAGTCATTCCCGCTGCTAAATAACCAAGAACATCAGCAACACCAAACCTCATTCCGCGAATTATCGGCTTACCATTGAATATTCCCGGGTCGGTCGTAATTCTATCTGACAATGGCATTATTAATAATTTTTGCTTTTCAAAATTATACAAAAAATCGAGCGCCTTTAATGAAATAAAAATTTTTTGCCCGAATATCATTTCCCTACTATATTTGTAGGATTATAAAAAAATGAACAATCAAATTCAAATATTTCGCCCTGCAATTCCTGCCAACCTTCGCCGTATTATTCGTTGTATGCCGTAAGGCATCTACAATTTTTCTACCCAACTACCGGCTGTCGCCGCAATTATTTTCTAATTCTTTATCATTCATTTAATAAATCTTAATTATGAGCGCTCAACATTTTGAAACTTTACAAGTACATGCAGGCCAGGAAGTGGATCCCGCAACCGGTTCGCGTGCGGTGCCTATTTATCAAACCACATCTTTTACTTTCAAGAGTTCTGAACACGGTGCCAATCTTTTTGCACTGAAGGAATTTGGGAATATTTACACCCGTATCATGAACCCAACAACGGATGTCTTTGAAAAACGAGTGGCAGCGTTGGAAGGTGGAGTTGCGGGTTTGGCAACCGCTTCAGGTCAGGCAGCACAATTTCTTGCTTTGACCAACATTTTGCAATCAGGCGAAAATTTTGTCAGTAGTCCTTTTTTGTATGGCGGATCTTTTAACCAGTTCAAAGTATCTTTAAAAAGGCTGGGAATTGAGGCCAGATTTGCCAAAGACAACAATGTTGAAAATTTTGAAAAGCTGATCGACGACAAAACAAAAGCCCTTTATACGGAAACCATTGGTAACCCGGATTTCAACATTCCTGATTTTGATAAATTGTCGGCATTGGCACAGAAGTACGATCTGCCTTTGATCGTCGACAATACTTTCGCTTGTTGCGGCTACCTGTTTCGTCCGCTGGAACATGGGGCCCATGTAGTGGTTCAGGCAGCCACCAAATGGATCGGCGGACATGGCAACAGTATCGGCGGTGTGATCGTTGATGGCGGAAACTACAACTGGGGCAATGGAAAATTTCCTGTTTTTTCTGAACCATCTGAGGGTTATCACGGATTGGTGTTTAATGATGTTTTCGGAAGCAATGGTCCATTTGGAAATATTCAATTTATTATTCGTGCACGTGTTGAAGGCTTACGCGATTTTGGTCCGGCCATTTCTCCATTTAATTCCTTCTTATTACTGCAGGGATTGGAAACCTTGTCCTTGCGCGTACAACGCCACGTAGAAAATTCGCTGGCTTTGGCTCAGTGGCTCGAAAAACATCCCGACGTTGAAAAGGTAAATTATCCTGGTCTTGAAAGCAGTCCTCACTATGCGAATGCAAAAAAATATTTGAAGCATGGCTACGGGGCAGTTCTTTCTTTCGAGATAAAAGGAGGAAAAGAAAACGCCACCAAATTTGTAGATAATTTAAAATTGATCAGCCACCTGGCAAATGTGGGTGACACGAAATCGTTGATCATTCAACCTTCAGCAACTACCCATCAACAATTATCAGATGCGGAACAATTATCTGCTGGAGTTACTCCGGGACTTTTGAGGGTTTCTGTCGGCATCGAAAATATTGAAGACATCAAAGCCGATATGGAACAATCTTTCAAAAAAGTTTTTGCATAATAATACCCAGTCTCGCTGCCTTTGATAAGTGATCATAACCGTCGATTCCGTGAAGTATCAAATCCGGATGAAACGGTTATGATTTATTTTTGCCGAAATTTTTAAACCAAAGAGTTTGACGAAAAGTATTTTTTATTCTGACGAGCCGCTGACGCTTGAATCCGGTGTTGTTTTGCCTGCTTATCATTTGGCTTACACGACTTATGGAAAACTGAACGAAGCAAAAGACAATGTAGTTTGGATCTTCCATGCGTTAACAGCCAACAGCGTACCTTCAGAATGGTGGCCCGGTTTGGTTGGTGAAGGAAAATTGTTTGATCCCGAAAAACATTTTATTGTTTGCGTCAATATGCCCGGCAGCTGCTATGGAAGTATCGGACCGTTAGACGAAAATCCAACGAGTAAACAAACTTTTTTTCATGAATTTCCTTTTTTCACTCCCCGTGATATGGTACGTTCCTACCAACCTTTGAAACACTTATTGAACATTGAAAAAATTAAAGTTGGCATTGGAGGCTCAATGGGAGGTCAACAGTTGCTGGAATGGGCGATTGAAGAACCAGAATTATTTCAGTTTATTTTTCCGATAGGAACAAATGCCCAACATTCTCCCTGGGGAATTGCCCTTAACGCATCACAAAGGATGTGCATTGAAGCTGATGAAACCTGGTTACAAAAAGATGCAAAGTCCGGAATAGAAGGAATGAAAGCGGCAAGGAGCGTTGCATTGATCTCTTACCGTAATTATGAAACCTACCTTGCTACACAAAGTGAAAATGAGGAAGGCAAAACTGAAGATTTCCGAAGTGAATCCTACCAAAGATACCAGGGTGAAAAACTGGCGAAAAGATTCAATGCATTCAGTTATTATTTTTTGAGCAAAGGAATGGATTCGCACAATGTCGGAAGAGGCAGGGGTTCTGTTCCACAAGCTTTGCAAAAAATAAAAGCCAAAACGCTGGCAATAGGCATTACCACAGATATTCTTTTCCCTGTTGGCGAACAAAAGTTAATTGCACAATTTGTTCCTGGCGCAGAATATAAGGAGATCAATTCTCTTTACGGGCATGATGGATTTTTATTGGAATATGAACAACTGGAAAAGATCATCAATGATTTTATGAACCAATAACATTGCGGGTTATTTGTGCAGGTCATCAAGGATCGGCCTTTTAATTCCACTCAATTCGTTCATTGGTTCATCGTTCAATTGTTCAAAAACGGCAATTGTATTTTTTCCTTTTTTCAACCAACAACCCGGAAGATATAAAGTTTGTTGCGGACCTACGTTCCAATAGCGGCCAAGGTTATGGCCATTTACAAAAACAATTCCTTTTCCCCATTTACGCATATCCAAAAAAGTATCGCCGGTTTTTGAAAGCCAAAAAGTGCCGTTATAAATAACAGGAACTTTTTTCGTGTAACCACTACCGTTATCATTTATTATCGGCTCTTTAGTCATTGGAAATTGATACATTTTCCAATCTCCGGTAATCTCTTTTCCATCAATTTTAACAGGGCGAATAATTCCTTTTAGGTTGTGAACAATTTCAGCTCCATAATTTATCCGGCCCATATTTTCCACCAAAATATCAAGCGTTCCATTTGCCGGAATATCAATATCACAGGAAAAATTAATATAGTAACGGTTAAGCACACACTCTTTTTTATGATTTACATAAACGGTCGCATAATCGCGCAGGCCATTTATTTCCAGTTTACCTTTTACTGCATTTGTAAACTTCCTGCTGTAAAGTACATACCCAAAGCCCTGGTTCAATTGTTCGAAAGTTTTTGGTAAATCGCTCACAATTGGTTTCATTTCTTCTTTTAAAGAAAATAAAGAAATTTGTTTGTTCAATTTTATTGAAGGAATCGCTATAACAGGCGCCGGAGCTGGAATTGAAGGGAGTTTACTTTTTGAATATTCCTGCAATAATTTTCTAAGCGCCAAATATTTTGGCGTTGCCCAACCTGCTTCTGAAATGGGCGCATCGTAATCATAGCTGGTAATGTCAGGCTGGATGTCGTGGTCTTTATCATAGTTGGCGCCACTGGTAAAACCAAAATTCGTTCCGCCATGAACCATGTAAAAATTAAAAGAGACACCTGCTTTTAAATACTTTTCAGTTTGCGCAACAATTTTGGTAGCATCGACTTTTTGAAATGGTTCGGCCCAATGATCGAGCCATCCGGGATAAAATTCAGCAACCATGTAAGGTCCTTCATTGTTGTGAAATTCGTTGACCACTTTTTTCAAATTATCAATATTGTCTTCTCCGTTTGCGGCAGGCAATGCACCGGCAACAGAACCGCCTTTGAACAGCCAGCTTCCATCAGAAGTAAAAAAAGGAACATCAAATCCTGCTTCTGTCAGATCAGTTTTTATTGCCTGTACATATTTTTTATCCATTTCAAAGGGAATGTCCTTTCGCTGCGCCACATAAGAACCAAATTCATTTTCAACCTGCACCATAATGAGCGGTCCGCCATGCGTGATCTGTAAATTTTTCACCTGCGCAGCCAGGTGATTGATGTAATTCTTGCAAGAATCCAAATAAGGTTGATTGTAAGTGCGCAATTCAAGTGAAGGTACTTTTTGCAACCACCACGGGAAACCGCCGAACTCCCACTCGGCACAGGCATAAGGGCCGGGACGGAGAATTACAAACAAGCCAACTTCCTGTGCAGTTTTGATAAAATCAGTAATGTTTTTATTTCCTGTCTTAAAATCCCAAACACCAGGGGCTGTTTCATGATAATTCCAGAAAACATAAGTGGCGACTGTGTTCAATCCCATTGCTTTCATCATTTGCAAACGCTGTTTCCAATATGCTTTTGGCACCCGTGCAAAATGCATTTCACCTGAATGAATTTGAATGGACTTTCCATCATACAAAAAATTGCCGTCCTTTATTTGGAAGGTATGTTTCGACTGGGCGATAAGATTTGTGGAAAAAGCAGCAAGGATAAAAACAAGAAGAAAATATTTTTTCATATGCAATTTTAAAATGGAAATTTCAGGTGGTTTAAAATAAAACTTGCTGGTTGACAGCAGGCGGACAAAAATCGACAATTTTTATTTTGAAAGAAGATTAAAAATCTTTGCAAGGCTCATCAAGTGTTTTTTATTATTTTCATCGCTCAAAAATCTGTTCATTTCTCTCAATAATAATCTCTTGAAAAAACTTTTTCTTTTTTCCGCATTCAGCTTTTTGATTATTCAGGCTTTTAGTCAAAGTAAAAAAAATCCGCTTCCTGTTCCTACGCCATCACAACAAAAATGGCAAGACATGGAATTTTATTTATTTGCTCATTTTGGCCCGAACACTTTCACAGGCCTTGAATGGGGAAAGGGAACGGAGAAAGCTGAAGTTTTTGATCCTAAGGAGCTCAATTGCGATCAATGGTGCCGGATTGCGAAAGCTACAGGTGCAAAAGGAATTATGATCACCGCAAAGCACCACGACGGGTTTTGCCTTTGGCCAAGTAAATATTCAACGCATACGGTTCGCGAAAGTGGCTGGAGAAACGGCAAAGGTGATGTGTTGAAAGAATTATCAGCAGCGTGCAAAAAATATGGATTAAAATTCGGAGTTTATCTTTCTCCATGGGACAGGAATCATCCGGCTTACGGAACGCCGGCTTACAATGATGTGTTTGCAAATATGCTCAAAGAAATTTTTACCAACTACGGCCCGATCTGGGAACTTTGGTGGGACGGCGCCAACGGAGAAGGGCCAAACGGTAAAAAGCAGGTCTATGATTTTCCAAGATTTGAAAAACTGGTTAGAGAACTTTCGCCCAGCACGATCATTTTTAGTGACATTGGCCCTGATGCGCGCTGGTGTGGCAATGAAAGAGGTTTTGCCGGAAAGACCAACTGGGACAATCTTGACACCGCCGGATTTAAAAGAGGTGCAGGTGCTCCTCCGACTGACACTTTAAACCAGGGAAATAAATTCGGAAAAAATTTCATTCCAGCTGAATGCGACGTGAGCATCAGGCCGGGATGGTTTTATCATCAAAAAGAAGATTCTTTGGTAAAAACGCCAAAGCAACTTTTTGAGATCTATTTAAAAAGTGTGGGACGTGGCTCCAATTTAATCCTGAATGTTCCACCGGATCCGCGCGGATTATTTTCAAAATATGATTCAACGGCGTTGATGGGTTTCAAAAAATTAAGAGAAGAGAGTTTTTCAAATGACCTTGCCCGGAAAGCTTTAATCTATTTTGTGAATGGAAAGAGCAGGAAACTTTCAAAAAAATTATCAGACAACAGTGAACAAACATTTGAAACAATTTCAAATCCTGCCGACCAATCTATTGAAGTAGATCTGAAAGGACCTGAAAAAATTAATTGTTTGATTCTGCAGGAAAATCTTTCAGCCGGACAAAGATGTGCCGGTTTTACAATTGATTTGTTTGACAAAGATCATCACACAATAAAAGAACTTCAAAGCACCACCATTGGGCATAAAAGAATTCTAACATTTCCTTCTGCAGAAGTAAAATCAATAAAGCTTTCGATCACCGGACAAAAAGCAAATACAAGAATTACAGAAATGAAAATTTTCTCTATAAATCCGCAACTTGTAGAAGATTAAGCACAGATTGTCACAATTCTATCAAATTTGTCAAACGGAAACATGGTTTGATTAACAAATCAAATATGATTTTTTAAATCATAACTTTGCGCTCCCCGAATGGCCAAAAAAGTGAGAATAAAGAATGGAATAAGGAAACCATGATTTTTTCTCTTTGCTTTTCATTCGCATTTATCCATTCGGCCGGTCGTACTTTCCCCGAATTCCTTTGCTTGTAAACCTACATGATCTGCGGTTTACAGCGGTTGTTGAAAGACGAAATTTAATTGGAAGGGAAAACGAACCAGATATTAATAACACGTTTTGAGCAATACTTATATATGAAAAGGAGAATGGGAAAGTTTTTCAGAAAAATCAAACAGAACAAAACGTTGTCAAAACTTCCGGCTTTGTTTTTATTCATTCTCCCAACGATTGTTTTTGCACAGCAGGACAGTATTCCAATGTTACAAAATCCGACGCTAAGCAATTGTATCGATTATGCCATCAGGCACAATCCTGACATTCAAAATGCAGCACTTAATGAACAAATAACTGAAGCAGAGATTCAAAATAAATTGTCTGACTGGTATCCGCAAATCAATTTCACTTATAACCTGCAACACAACATCCAACTGCCGACATTTATTTTTAATGGCAACGTTTCGCATTCCGGAAGTTATAACACTTCCGGAGCTAACTTTTCATTAACTCAAAATATTTTTAACCGGGATGTTTTATTGGCTTCCCGGACTTCAAAAGATGTCCGTCTTTCGGCAAGTGAAAATACGGAAGCACAAAAAATAAATTTGGCCGCTTCAGTCAGCAAAGCTTTTTATGACCTGATCCTTACGCAACAACAATTAAAAGTTACGGATGAAGATATTTTGAGAATTCAACAAAGCCTGAAAGACGCGTATTATCAATACCACGCGGGTATCGTTGACAAAACAGATTATAAGAGAGCTACTATTTCACTCAACAATGCGAAAGCACAAAAGAAGTTTGGGGAAGAAAGTTTGAAATCAAAGTATGCTTACCTGAAAGAATTGATGGGTTATCCAACGGAAAGGGATTTTGAGGTTGAGTACGATACAACTCAAATGGAAAACCAGGTTTTGATGGACACCACGCAAACAGTGAACTACAACAACAGGATCGAAATTCAGCAATTGCAAACCAGGGAAAAATTGCAACAGTACAACCTTCAATATTACAAGTGGAGTTTTCTTCCTAATCTTTATGCATTTGGCAATTACAACCTCAATTACCTGAACAACAAATTTTCCAAATTGTACAGCCAGTCTTTTCCGAATTCTTACATAGGATTAACACTTTCGTTGCCCATCTTCCAGGGTGGAAAAAGAATACAGGAAATAAAACAAGCGCAGTTTGAAATAGACCAGTCACAAAATGACATCAGGAGTTTTGAGCACCAGGTAAATACAGAATACGAAAGTGCTATGGCAACTTACAAAAGCAATCTTTATAATTTTTACAGCTTAAAAGAAAATCTTTCGCTTGCCAATGAAGTGTATGAAGTGATACGCTTGCAATACCGTTCGGGTGTGAAAGCTTATTTGGATGTTATTACTGCGGAATCTGATTTGCGCACAGCACAAATCAACTATTACAACGCGCTTTACCAGGTTCTCTCAAGTAAAATAGATGTAGAAAAATCTTTGGGAAATATAAAATATTAAAAAGACGAGCATGAAATTGAATCGACATATTTTCTTCTTTTTTGGAGCCGCACTTTTTGCATCGTGTAACAATAAGCAAGCGGCGCAGCAGATGCCTGGTCCTGCTGCCGTTCCTGTTACGATCGCAACGGTAGAGCCTACCGATGCCAGTTATTATGATACTTATCCGGGCACGGTTACGGCATTGAATCAAATCAATCTCACTTCACAGGTGAATGGTTATGTTACTGAAGTAAATTTCCAGGACGGCCAGCACGTTCAAAAAGGAAGACTTTTATATGCAATTGATGCTCAGGTTTATAAAGCCAATTATGAACAGGCTGTTGCCAACCTGCAGGTACAGGAAGCGAATCTTGAAAAGGCACAAAAAGATGCAGCGCGTTATGAAGAATTGCAGAAGCATGATGCCATTGCTCAACAGCAAGTCGATTATGCACAAGCTGCATTGGCGGCGGCCCAAAAACAAGTGGCAGCAGCAAAAGCGAATGTGGCAAGTTTGAGTTCTAACGTACAGTTTTCCAGGATTTATGCACCTTTCACAGGAACAATAGGTATTTCACAAGTGAAAAAAGGAACCGCTGTGGTGGCAGGGCAAACTGTTTTGAACACCATCTCAACAGACAACCCAATGGGCGTTGATTTCACGGTTGATCAAAAAAATATTTACCGATTTGCAGAGTTGGAGCAAAAGAAAGACAACCTGAAGGATTCTGTTTTTACTATTGCTTTTGGCAACGATATTTATCCTTATCCGGGCAAGATCGATTTTATAGATCGCGCCGTTGACCCACAAACGGGAACGATAAAAGTTCGCCTGAGTTTTCCAAACGACAAAGGGCTTTTAAAACCTGGCATGAATACATCCGTAAGAGTGAAAAATACTGCTCCAAAAAATGCTACCATTATTCCTCATGATGCAGTAAACGAACAATTAGGCGAGTTTTCTGTTTACGTGTTGGGCGACAGTTCAAAAGTGCATCAACAAAAAGTTGAATTGGGAACGGCTGTAGGCGACAGCGTTATCGTAAATGCCGGATTGAACCCGGGACAAAAAATTGTTGTGCAGGGAATTCAGAACCTCCACGAAGGTTCGGTTGTTTCAGTAAACCAAAAATAAATTTTGGGAAAGCCACATAAAGATTTTGTGGTATTTAGAAATTAATTGAAAAGATGATCGCAGAAACTTTTATAAAACGGCCGGTAACGGCAATCGTAATTTCAATAGTCATTGTGCTGGTCGGTATTATTTCTATGCTGAATCTGCCGGTGGCACAGTATCCTGATATTTCGCCGCCAACCGTTTCTGTAAGCAGCAATTTCATTGGGGCAGACGCGCAAACGGTGGAGCAAACGGTGACGACACCTTTGGAAACGCAGATCAACGGAACTCCGGGAATGACTTACATAACTGGTAACAGCACTTCGAGCGGAAGTAGTTCTATCAGCGCCACATTTGATGTTGGAACTGATGTAAACATTGCAGCACTTGATGTGCAAAACAGGGTAAACGTTGCTTTGCCTTCTTTGCCTGATGAAGTGAAAAGATTGGGAGTAACCGTTTTGAAGCGTAATCCAACTTTCATGGAAGTGCTGGCATTTTATTCTCCTAATGGCACTCACGATTCAAAGTTTATCAGCAATTATGTGAGTATTTATATGGTTGATGCGCTCAAACGTGTTCCCGGCGTTGGTGACATCAATGCTTTTGGAAGTGATTTTGGTATGCGCATCTGGCTTGATCCGGAAAAGCTGGCGGCTCTTAAATTAACGCCTGCCGACATAACCGCTGCGATCAATGAACAAAACCTGGAAATAGCACCCGGAACAATTGGCGGTGTGCCACAGCCTGGTCCTCAAAGTTTTGAATACAGCGTTTTGACGAACAGCCGTATTAACACGCCTGAGCAATTTAAAAATATTATTATCCGTACTGATCCTGCTACCGGAAATATGATCTACCTTAAGGATGTGGCGAGGGTTGAATTAGGCAAATTTAATTATGGTAATAATGCGCTTGTTGATGGGAAACCAGCTACTTTTTTATTGATATTCCAGGCGCCCGGTGCCAATGCATTGGAGACTTATGCAGGTGTAAATAAAGAACTGCAAAGACTCAAAAAGACTTTTCCAAAAGATATTGATTACAGCGTGCCATCTGAATCGGTTTCTGTTGTAAAGACTTCAATGAACGAAGTTATTTATACACTGCTTGAAGCGCTGGCGCTCGTGGTCTTTGTGGTGTTTTTATTCCTTCAAAACTGGCGTGCCACTTTAATTCCCCTGTTGGCAATTCCGGTTTCGTTGATCGGGACATTTGCCTTTTTTGTGCCATTTGGATTTACGATCAACACACTTACTTTATTTGCCTTCATTCTTGCCATCGGAATTGTGGTGGATGATGCGATCATTGTGGTTGAAGCGGTGCAGCATAATATAGACCACAACAACATGTCGCCAAAAGATGCAACGAAAAAGGCGATGAGCGAAATTTCTGCGCCCGTTATTGCCATCGCATTGATCCTCGCTTCCGTATTTATCCCTGTAGGTTTTATCCCGGGAATTGTGGGAAGATTGTACCAGCAGTTTGCCATCACGATCGCCGTTTCTGTGATCATCTCTGCGTTTGTTGCGCTTTCGCTTACGCCGGCTTTGTGTTCAATCATGTTGAAACATTCCAAGGATGAAAGAGCCAAAAAAGATTTCCTCGAAAAATTCTTTTTTTCTTTCAACAACTGGTTCAGGAGAGTTACCAATTCTTATTCAAGAGGCGTGGCTATGTGGATCAGGAGATGGCCTTACATTTTGGTGTTGCTTGTTGTAATTTTTGTGGGCTTGTTTTTCCTTTTCAAAGCAAAACCTACAGGATTCATTCCTCAGGAAGATGAAGGAAGGCTTTACCTCACTTATGAATTGCCGGAAGGTGCTTCAACTAACAGGAGTGTAGACATGCTTACTGAATTGCAGAGGCGTTTAAAAGAAATTCCGGAAATAAGTGTGGCAGGCGGTCTTGCCGGTTTTAACGTGATCAGTTTTTCAAACAAATCCAATGTGGGCACCATGTTTATTCACCTGAAAGATTGGGATCAACGAAAAGGAGCAGCCCACAGCCAGGATGCGGTGATGAAAAAGATCTATCAAAAAACAGCGGATATTAAAGGCGCCAATATTTTGGTTATCGCACCACCCTCTGTTCCGGGTCTTGGACGAACAGCAGGTTTCACTTTCGAATTACAACAAACAACCAGTACGGACGACATAAAAACGTTCGCGCAGGTGGCACGCAATTTTGTGGGCCAGTTAAATAAGATGCCACAGATTGGCCGAGCTTACACTTTCTTCACGGCGAATACTCCGAGTTACCGTATCGATGTTGATCGTGAAAAAGCAAAACAATTAGGCGTTTCTGTTGCTGATGTTTATTCAACAATGTCAACTTTGTTGGGAAGTTCTTACATCAACGATTTCAATTTATACGGAAGAAACTTCAGGGTGGTGGCGCAGGCGGATAGTAACTACCGTTCGTCTTTGAGTGACATCGGCGATTTTTACGTGCGCAACAAGGAAGGAAATATGATTCCTTTGAGCGCATTGACCACCACAAAATTGATTGAAAGCCCAACAGCTATTTCGCATTATAATATTTACCGTTCAATAGAAATTAACGGAACCCCAGGACCAGGTTACAGTAGTGGACAAGCGATCGAAGCCTTGAAAGCCGCTGCTGCCAAATATTTGCCGCCGGGTTATGGATACGAATTTTCAGGGATGAGCAGTGAAGAGATCAAAGCAGGAAACAAAACCGGGATGATCTTTGCCATTTCCATCGTGTTCGTATTTCTATTTCTTGCGGCGTTGTATGAAAGTTGGTCTGTACCGTTCTCGGTATTGCTCGCAGTGCCTATTGGCGCGTTGGGTTCGATCATTGCGCTCACTTGTATTCCAAGTCTTACTGATAATATTTATGCACAAATTGGTTTGATCACATTGATCGGTCTCGCTGCTAAGAACGCAATTCTTATAGTGGAGTTTGCCAAAGAACGTGTAGATGCAGGTATGGATCTGATGAAGGCAACGATCTCGGCCGTTCGCCTGCGTTTGCGGCCGATCCTAATGACTTCGTTTGCGTTCATTCTCGGGGTTTTGCCCTTGGCATTTGCTTCCGGTGCAGCAGCTGAATCACGTAAAACGATTGGGTGGACAGTATTTGGAGGAATGCTTGCAGCCACCTCACTGGCGATATTTATCGTTCCTGTTTTATATGTGCTGATTACAAAAGCAGCCTATGGCAAGAAAAAACTGGCTGAATTAAAGGCAAGTTATGATCCGAGCCAGCACCAGGAGTTTGAGGAGGATCTGGATTAGATGGATTGTTATATTGTTGTATTGTTTTATTGATGGAGACAGCTGGGAAAAATTTTTTAGGTTTTTTCTTTCTTTACTGTTAGGCTTACATCATTAAAAACACACAACAATAAAACAATATAACAATACGACAATTGGTTCTAACCATCCTAAACCCATCTAGATATTCTAATCCCTAAACTCTCAACCTTCAACTTCCTCAACCCTACTTAAGGTCTTCATAAAAAGATTGGAAAAAAATCCAGGCAAGAACAGAAAAGAGGACGCCCATAAGGCTTCCGAAGGTAACGTCAAGCAAAAAGTGCTGGCCCAGGTAGATACGGCTGTATCCCACCAGCATGGCAAATATTAAAAGCGGGAAAGTATATTTTTTGTCCTTCACAGCAAATGCAAGAATGGAGGCGAGTGCAAAGGCAGAGGTAGAATGCCCGGAAGGAAATGAGTGATAATTGTGCAGCGTGACATGATCAATAAAATAAGGATAATTCATCTTTTGCAGAAACAGTGCTGGCCGCGCTTCTGAAACAAAATCCTTAATCACCTGCGTTGTGATTCCTGAAAGCGCAAAACTCACAAACACCATAAAACTGAGATACCGCTTTCTAGCAAAAAGTAAAACCACACAAAATAAAACGGTAAAGAGCCCGTCGCCCATGAAAGTGATTCCTTCGAACACAAAATCAAGGAATGGAGAATGATAAGGATTAAGCAATATGAAACCGGCTTGTTTCGTGTTGGCTATCAAAATAAAAATTGCTATGAACAATAAAATGAAATAGGCAAGAAAAAACGTACGGTTTTCTTTATAAACAGATTTTAATGTCATTCACTCTCGATTGGGAATTTTCAAAAATACAATTTGTGAGCGCAATTGAATTGAAAACAGTTTTTACAAACGAAACATTGGCAATGATTTAAGTTTATTCACTTCACTTATTAAAATAATTTTCAACAAAAATGGTTTTAAATGTTTTGTAGTCTATTTTTGCCAACATGGCAAACTCTATCTTAAAATTCTTTTTACCAAAGGATAAGGTATTTTTTCAATTGTTTGAAAATGTCTCTGAAACCGTTGTGCACATGGCCGAAAAGCTGAATGAGCTGGTCAATGAAAAAGATTTTTCGAAAAGAGAACTGGTGATCAAGCAAATTGAAGATCTCGAGCACATAAATGATGATCACACTCACCGGATCTTTACAGAATTAGGCCGGAATTTTATTACCCCCTTCGATCGTGAAGACATTCATTACCTGGCTACCTCGCTCGATGACATTTGCGATTACATTCATTCCGCATCCAAAAAAATAAATTTCTACAGGGTAAATCCTGATAACATCACTTTTCATAAAATGGCCGACCTCATCCTCAACAGCTGCACAGAAGTGCGAAAAGCAGTTGTGGAATTAAGGGATATGAAAAATCTCCGTAAAATAACCGACGCGATGGTTGCCATCAACAGCATTGAAAACCTCGCCGATGATGTATTTGATCAAAGCATAGAGCAACTTTTTGAAAATGAGCCCGACGCAAAAGAGGTTATTAAAAAGAGAGAAATCTACCAGGTGATGGAAATAGTGACCGACAAGTGCGAAGATGCCGCCAACGTGATCGAATCCATTATCATTAAATATGCTTAAGGCAGAATGTTGAACGCTGAAAGCTGAAGGCAACAAGCTTCGAAATAAAAGAAATATATGTTTGTTTTTCTACTTGCCATTATTCTTCTTGCACTTTTCTTCGACTTTATTAATGGTTTTCATGATGCAGCAAATTCAATAGCAACAATAGTTTCAACAAAAGTTCTCACTCCTTTCCAGGCGGTTCTTTGGGCTGCGGCTTTTAATTTTATCGCATTTTTTGTTTTCAGGGAACATAAAGTGGCAGGCACGATTGCCAACATCATGTCTGAAAATATTATCAATTTCAAAACGATCATTGCTGCTACAATTGCGGCAATAAGTTGGAATCTATTGACATGGTATTATGGAATTCCTTCCAGTTCTTCACACACATTGATTGGCGGATTGGCGGGCGCCGCACTTGCAGCAGGTGGTATCGCGGGTGTAAACACACACCCGATCGTAATTGCAGTAATTTTTATGGTGCTCTCGCCGATCATTGGTTTGATATTCGCGTTCATCATCACCGTCATAACTGTAAACATCGCTAAAAAAGCAAGACCATCAAAAGCCGAAAAATGGTTCAGGAGATTGCAGTTACTTTCATCTGCTTCATTGAGTCTTGCACATGGTGGCGGTGATTCTCAAAAGACAATGGGATTGATCCTGACAGCACTCTGGTTTTACAGGAAAAATGTACATGGGCTCAATATTTCCATTGAGCAGATGCACATGCCCGATTGGCTGCCACTCATCTGTTATTCAGCAATCGCATTAGGAACCATGTCTGGCGGATGGCGCATCGTAAAAACAATGGGCACAAGAATTACAAAGGTGAGTCCCTTGGAAGGCTTTTGTGCGGAAACTGCAGGTGCGGCCACCATTTTTCTTACCATCATTTTTGGAATTCCTGTAAGTACCACACACACAATCACCGGTTCTATTGTTGGTGTTGGGGCCACCAAACGCCTATCAGGCGTGCGTTGGGGCGTTACAGTCAATTTGGTTTGGGCATGGATACTTACTGTTCCGGTTAGTGCGCTTGTTGCTGCGATTGTTTATTACATCATTCATTTTCTTTCTTAGCATAATTCATTTCCCAGAAAGTTTTTCTAATCAATTTTTTCTTACTTTGTAAGATGAATAAAATACTCGTTACAGGAGGTTGTGGCTACATCGGAGCACACACGATTGTTGACCTGATTGAAAATGGATTTAACCCTGTTTCGATCGACAACAATTCAAGATCAACTAATTCTTTGCTCGTTGGCATTAAAGAAATTACTGGTGTACAGGTAAAGAATTACAAAGTTGATTTAGGAAATTTTGACGACACCTTTGCTGTTTTCCAGGAAAATCCTGATATAAAAGGTATCATTCATTTCGCCGCCTACAAGGCCGTTGGTGAATCTGTTGAGAAGCCATTGATGTATTATGAAAACAATTTGGTGTCGCTTATTAATGTTTTAAAATGTGCGAAGGAATTTGATGTGCCTCATTTTATTTTCAGTTCTTCATGCACAGTTTATGGAAGCCCGGATAAAATTCCTGTAACGGAAGAATCGCCGATAAAACCTGCAGAATCGCCTTATGGTGCTACCAAACAAATGGGCGAGCAAATCGTAACAGATACAACCAATTCTTCAGGCTTAAAAAGTATTTTGTTGCGCTATTTTAACCCCGTTGGCGCTCATCCTTCTGCATTGATCGGGGAATTACCTTTGGGCAAACCGGAAAATTTAGTTCCTGCAATTACGCAAACTGCCATTGGCAAAATAAAACAGCTAACTGTTTTTGGAGATGATTACGACACAAGAGATGGCTCGTGTATTCGTGATTATGTGCACGTTTGCGATATTGCCCATGCACACACACTTGCCTTGCAACATTTAATGAAAGATGCCAATGCGACAGATTGCGAAGTTTATAATTTAGGAACCGGAAACGGAGTTTCGGTTTTGGAAGCGATCAATGCATTTGAAAAAGTAAGTGGCGTGCAACTGAATTACAAAATAGGTCCACGGAGGCCGGGAGATATTGTTGCGATCTACGCAAACAACTCTTTGGCAAAAGAAAAACTGAACTGGCAACCAAACTATTCATTAGACGAGATGATGTCCACTGCATGGAAATGGCAATTGAAATTACAGGACGATGAAGCACTGCACAACAATGCGAATTTTCAGATGAATTAGAATAAAATTTAGAGGGAATTGTTCGTTTACTGATACACCCTCACATAATCGACTTCCATTGTCGCCTTTGTTACTGTCGGATCAACAGGACCACCGAAGTTGCCGCCCATTGCTTCATTCAATATGATAAAGAAATTGTGATTGAAAGGAATGTCCGCAGAATTTTTTACCGTTTGATAAACTTTTCCATCCAAAGAGATCTTTATTTCTTCCGGCGACCATTCCAAACCATACACATGAAACTGCGTTGCGTCTTTGATAGGTATTGTTTTACCATTCGCGTGATCACCATAATGGCCGGGATAATGAAGTGTTCCATAAATGGTATGCATATCCCTTCCCAAATGTTCCATAATATCAATTTCGCCGCAGGAAGGCCAATTGACAGAATCAATATTACTTCCGAGCATCCATATCGCGGGCCATGTTCCCACACCTGAAGGAAGTTTCGCTCTCACTTCTACTCTTCCATATTTAAAAGAAAATTTTCCTTTCGTAAGGATACGCGCAGAAGTATAATGGCTTCCTTTATAATCTTCCTTTAATGCAGTAATATGGAGCATTCCATTTTTTACAATCACGTTTTCAGGACGATCAGTATAATATTCCAACTCGTTATTTCCCCAGCCATTTCCGCCGATATCATAAGTCCATTTTGAAGCATCGGGCGCACCACTTTTATTAAACTCATCAGCCCAAACCAGCTTGTTGTATTTACTTTGTGCAAAAGAATTATGCACGAAAACAAATTGAAAGATCAAAATGATAAAAAGCGCGAAATACTTATTTACTCTTTGCATAAGTGAAAATTGAAGTTATATCAGCAATAATTATTGGAAACAAATATACTTGACTTGTGAGAAATTAATTCAATTATGGATGCGGCTGTTCAAAGCAGTTATTAATTTTCTTTATACACACTGGCGCAAATTTTCTTTTAATTCTTTAATTTCACTGAATCCCGTTAAAAACACCAAAGTATTTTACCTTAACTTTCTAAATTTGAAAGCATGATCCAGGATTTCAAATTTCCATTAAGGATAACTCCTGAGGAGCTGGATTCTTACCTTGCTGCCGGATGGTACAGAATGGGACAGTGCATCTTCACCACTGATCATGTTGAACGGGATGGGGAATATTTCAAAACGATCTGGCTGAGAAACCGGCTGAAAAATTTTAATTCATCCACATCATTTCAAAAACTTGAACGGAGAAATAAAGAGTTTACACTCGAAATAGTTCCTTTTAATTACAACCAGAATTACGAATTGCTTTTTCAAAAATACCGTTCTTCGCTTCCGCCGGGAAGAGCAGGTGACCTTCACAGTTTTCTGATTGGTGACAGTCCTTATTTGATCTACAATTCTTTGGTGATCAATATCTATGACAGTGGGAAACTTATCGGTGCCGGCGTTTTTGATTTGGGTAAGAAAAGCGCTGCAGGCATTTCGAGTTTTTATGATCCCGATTATAAACGATGCAGCATTGGCAGGTACCTGATCTACAAAAAGATTGAATTCTGCAAGCAAAATGGATTCGACTTTTTTTATCCGGGCTATTTTGTCCCCGGAATTAAAGCGTTCGATTATAAACTGGATATTGGAAAAGAATCACTCGAGTTTTATGATATGGACAAAGACCAGTGGAAACCACTCTCCCGCCTTGTTTTGAAAAATCAATGAGCCCACTTACAGTAAAGTAAGAAAAACAAGCAAATTTTATTTTGCCCAATTTTTGCTGATGAAAGGCATCACATAGGCGCAACCTTCATTTTTGAATTCGATATTAAAATAAAGAAAGAAGGGCGGTCTTGTTATCAAAAACCTTTATTTTAGTTAACCTTGAAAAAGATAGCAGCCGGCAAACAAATTCAAATATCTTTTGTTTTGCAACAGGTTTAAAAAGAAGGATCGCAGATGGAAGTTTACAACATCATAACCACGATTGTAGTGTTGGCAGCTGTTTTTGCCTACCTCAACAATCGTTTTTTCAGGCTTCCTTCTACCATCGGCATCATGCTTATTTCATTGCTTGCTTCTTTGATCGTTATCATCCTCGGCATTGTTTCTCCCCGGATTTTTGTGCGCACAACTGAAGCACTTAGTCTCATCGATTTTCAAACGGTATTATTGCGTGTAATGCTTAGCTTTCTTCTTTTTGCAGGTGCTATTCATATCGATTCCAAAAAATTAAGATCTGAAAGAATATCAATCATCACCTTTTCAACTATCGGTGTTATCATTTCAACTTTTATTGTAGGCACTTTGTTGTATTATATAATATCGATGATTGGCCTTTCTGTCGATTATTTGTATTGTCTTTTATTTGGTAGTTTGATTTCGCCAACCGATCCGATTGCTGTTGTTGGCATTTTAAAAAAGGCAAAAATTCCCCAATCGCTGGAAATAAAAATCAGCGGAGAAAGTTTGTTTAATGATGGTGTAGGCGTTGTGTTGTTCATTTCCTTTTCACAAATTGCACAAATTGGATTTGATAATATTTCCGTATGGAATATTGTGTGGATCTTTATCCGGGAAGCAGTTGGAGGCGTGTTGTTTGGGTGGTTGCTGGGTTATATCGGTTTTCTCGCCATGCGATCAGTAGATAATTATGTGGTAGAAGTAATGATCACACTGGCGATAGTAATGGGTGGTTATGAACTGGCAGAGATTATTCATGTAAGTGGTCCTTTGGCAATGGTAATTGCGGGATTATTTACAGGCAACAGGAGTATGCATTTTGTAGCCACTGATGCGGGAAGCGATTACATTGGCAAATTTTGGGAAATGATCGATGAGATGATGAACGCCATTTTATTTTTGTTGATAGGATTGGAAATGCTCATCATTCCTTTTAATGGAACTTTGTTTGCACTCGGATGTATTACAGTCGTCATTGTATTATTTGGCCGGTTAATTTCTGTCTGGCTTCCTATTACTGTTTTAAGATTTAAAAAATCATTTGGAAAAAGCACGATCCCAATGCTAACGTGGGGCGCTTTGCGTGGAGGCATTTCCGTTGCCCTTGCGTTGTCGGTTCCAAAATATATGTATGGTGATATGTTTGTTTCGATCACTTATATTGTTGTTTTGTTCTCAATTGTTGTACAAGGACTTTCCATTGGACGTTTTGCCAAAAAACTTGCAGAAAAAGATGGGCTGGCAAAGACCGCTGAAATATAATGCTCACTTTTTTCATGTTTTAATTATTTACTATATTCATTCCTTTTGTAATCTTCTTTGTAAACATGGCGTCAATCGTTATCATCATCGTTTTTGTTTTGGGTTATATGGCAATAGCCCTGGAACATCCTTTACGGTTGAACAAAGCTGCATCGGCGTTAATAACCGGGGTTTTGTGCTGGACGATCTATATTTCACAAACCAATGACTCAGAAAGGGTAGGCGAAGAACTAACTACTCACCTTGGTGAGATCTCTTCAATTTTATTTTTCCTGATGGGGGCGATGACAATTGTAGAACTGATAGATTCTCACGGAGGATTTAATATTATCACAGAAAAAATAACTACCAGAAGTACGCAGAAACTATTGTTGATCGTAACCGTATTTACCTTCTTTCTTTCTTCGCTGCTTGACAATCTCACTACCACGATTGTAATGCTTTCCTTGGTTTCAAGAATATTGAGAATAAAAGAAGATCGGTCACTTTTTGCAGGAATGATCATTATTGCTGCAAATGCGGGAGGCGCATGGTCGCCACTCGGAGATGTAACAACTACCATGCTTTGGATTGGAGGACAAATTTCTGCATTTCATATAATCAAAACTTTGATCCTTCCAAGCCTCGCAGTTTGTATCGTACCATTGGTGATATTGATATTTCGATTCAAAAAGCAAACTTTTGTAATGCCGGTGCCAAAGGTTTCAACACCAAAAGAAATAAGAGATGGAAAAATTATACTCTACCTCGGTGTTGGCCTTTTAATCTTTGTTCCGGTTTTTAAATCAATAACACATCTTCCGGCATTTATGGGGATGTTGTTGTCTTTGGGCCTGATCTGGGTGGTTATTGCATTTCTTCATAAAAAGAAAGCGCCGGAAATCGTGCGTCAATATAGCGTAGCACATGCTTTGCAAAGGATAGACACACAAAGCATTCTTTTCTTTTTGGGAATATTACTTGCCGTGAATGCTTTGCAATCAATAAGTTTGCTTTCACACCTGGCAGAATTTCTAACCAGGTCTCTCAATAATAATTACCTCATCGCTACAGCACTTGGATTGCTTTCTTCTCTTGTAGATAATGTTCCGCTCGTGGCTGCAGCTCAGGGAATGTTCAGTCTTACGGACTTTCCGCTCAATCATTCTTTCTGGGAATTTTTAGCCTTAACAACAGGTGCTGGTGGAAGCGCAATCATCATTGGTTCGGCCGCAGGTGTAGCTGCAATGGGCATTGAACAAATAGATTTTATGTGGTACCTGAAAAAAATAAGCTGGCTTGCACTGCTTGGCTTTGCCGCCGGGATTGGTGTTTATTTTTTGCAATTGCGTTTTTTGTAACCCAGCAGAAATCATTGTTGATTTCTAATTTTGTTATATTACAGCGTTAGTCTAATTTTGTGCTGTTGCAGGCGGATTTGTTTATTGTTCGGCCTGCAAATTTGCCGGCAGGCGACCGACTTATTTAACTGAACTAATAAACGAAAATTTTTTCTGACACTCCTCCAGATTTTCAAAATTTCGTTTCTATTCAATCAGATGTTGGTTCGCAGCAGACAGGCGATCAATTAATTTTGTTGTCTTATTGACAGGAGAATTTTATTTCCTGTTAAAATAAATTTTTAAAATGGAAAAATCAATTCAGGAATGCCTTAACGAGCGAATACTAATCATCGATGGCGCAATGGGCACAATGATCCAGCAATATAAGCTGGAAGAAAAAGATTACAGGGGCGAAAGGTTTAAAGATTGGCACAAGGAAGTGCGTGGCAATAATGACCTTTTAAGCATCACCCAACCTCAAATCATTCAAGCCATTCATAAAGCATACCTGGAAGCAGGTGCAGATATTATTGAAACGAATACATTCAGCAGCACTTCCATTGCACAGGCGGATTATGAAATGCAATCCCTAGCTTATGAATTAAATGTGGCAGCGGCAAAGTGTGCCCGACAAGCAATTGAAGAATTTACATCTTCCAGTAAAGCAAACCTGCCTACCGGCAGGCAGGCAAATAATTGCAAATTTATTGCTGGCGCAATTGGCCCGTTAAATAAAACTTTGAGTCTTTCGCCTGACGTAAATAATCCTGGTTTTCGTACGGTCACTTTTGATGAAGTGTCCAATGCGTATTATGAGCAAATTCGAGGTTTGGTAGACGGAGGTGTTGACTTGCTTTTGATTGAAACGATCTTTGATACACTTAATGCGAAAGCCGCTATTTATGCGATCAAAAAATATTTCAGGGATACAAAAAAAACCGAGTTGCCGATCATGATCAGCGGAACAATTACAGACGCAAGTGGCAGAACCTTGAGTGGGCAGACATTGGAAGCATTTTATATTTCTGTTTCTCATGCAAATCCGTTGAGCGTGGGTTTAAACTGTGCATTGGGTGCAAAGGAAATGAGGCCACACATTGAAGAGTTGAGCAAAATATCATCTTGTTATACTTCTGCATATCCAAATGCAGGTTTACCCAATGCTTTTGGCGAATATGATGAACAGCCGGAAAATACTGCCCAAATCATTGAAGATTGGGCTAAAGAAGGATTTGTAAATATTGTTGGCGGATGTTGCGGTACCACGCCTGACCATATAAAACAGATTGCAGAAGCAGTAAAAAACTTTGGAGCAAGAAAATTGCCGGTGATTGAAGAAGAATTGGAAGCTGTACAGGAATAATTTGAAGTTGCAAATTGCGACTTCAAGATGCGATTATATATTTTTTTGATATCGTAAATCGCGATATGAAAGATTGATAAATCTTTAAGGTCACAATTTCTGACCTTAAAGTTTTAACAGTAAACGAACAAATATGCCAAAATCTTCTTTACCGATTCCCGCTGTTTCTGAAAAAACAATTGTTGAAAATTCATATTATTCGTGGCCAGAAAGTAATGCTGGACAGGGATTTAGCTGAAATGTATGGAGTGGAAGTAAAACGTTTAAATCAGGCTGTAAAAAGAAATAATTCGCGATTTCCTGAAGACTTTATGTTTCAGTTAGATCATAATGAATTTAAAAACTTGAAGTCACAAATTGTGACTTCAAGTTGGGGAGGAATCAGAAAATTGCCTTATGCTTTCACTGAACAAGGTGTCGCCATGCTTTCGAGTGTTTTAAATTCAGAAACAGCGATTCAGGTAAATATTCAGATTATCCGGTTATTTACCAAAATGAAGCAATTGATTCTTGATAACAAAGATCTTTGGATGAAAATAGAAAAAATAGAACAGCATTTGCTGAAAAATGATGAAGAGATCAGGACCATTTTTGCTTACTTAAAAAAATTATTGATACAGGAAAATAAACCGCGGAACCCTATTGGATTTAAAGTTCCAGGTAAAACAAAATAAAAATGTCAACAGAAAAAACAATTAAACCTTTTTTAAGGTTATCAGGTTTAGAGCCACTGGTAATAAGGCCTGACAGCCTTTTTGTGAATGTCGGAGAAAGAACCAATGTAACAGGGTCCAAAAAATTCGCCCGCCTGATCACCAATGAAAATTACGAAGAAGCACTGTCAATTGCGCGGCAGCAAGTGGAAAACGGTGCGCAAATTCTCGATGTGAATATGGACGATGCATTGCTTGATGGAGAAAAAGCAATGGTTACTTTTTTGAATTTATTACAGGCAGAGCCGGACATTGCCAAGATCCCAATCATGATCGATTCTTCCAAATTCAATATCATCGAGGCGGGCTTAAAATGCGTGCAGGGGAAATGTATTGTTAATTCAATTTCTTTAAAAGAAGGAGAAGAAAAATTTCTTCGCGAAGCGTTTATCTGTAAGAGCTTTGGAGCAGCTGTAGTGGTGATGGCTTTCGACGAAACGGGCCAGGCAGATACTTTACAACGCAGGATAGATATTTGCCAACGTGCTTATAAAATACTTACTGAAAAGGCGGGCTATCATCCGGAAGACATTATTTTCGATCCAAACATTTTTCCCATAGCAACAGGAATTGAAGAACACAGTAATTATGCGGTTGATTTTATTGAAGCAACAAAGCAGATAAAAAAACTGATGCCGTTGGTAAAGGTAAGCGGCGGCGTAAGCAATATTTCATTTTCTTTTCGTGGTAATGATACTGTGAGAGAAGCAATGCACGCAGTTTTCTTATATCACGCTATCAGGGCCGGAATGGATATGGGTATTGTAAATGCCGGTCAATTACAGGTTTATGAACAAATAGAACCGGAATTAAAAGAGCTTTGTGAAGATGTGATCCTTAACCGTAATGTTGAAGCAACAGACAAATTGCTCGCGTTTGCTGAAACTGTGAAAGCAAAAGGAAAGGAAACAGTAAAGGATTTGAAATGGAGAAATGAAAATGTTGAAGAGCGTTTGAGCCATGCTTTAATCAATGGCATTACTGATTTTATTGAAGAAGATACAGAGGAAGCCCGAAAAAAATATCCGAAACCATTGGATGTTATTGAAGGGCCTTTAATGGATGGAATGAACATTGTGGGAGATCTTTTTGGAAGTGGTAAAATGTTTTTGCCACAGGTTGTAAAAAGTGCGCGTGTAATGAAAAAAAGTGTGAATTATTTGTTTCCATTCATAGAGGCTGAAAAGGAAAAATTAAAACAGGAAAATATTGCAGCAGGCATTTTAAACGAAGAAGGCGAAGGCCCTGCAAAAGTTTTGATGGCTACCGTAAAAGGAGATGTACATGATATTGGTAAAAATATTGTTGGTGTCGTTTTGGGTTGCAATGGTTATGAAGTGATCGATTTAGGTGTAATGGTTCCGGCAGAAAAAATTCTGAAGGAAGCAAAAGAACGAAATGTGGCAATGATCGGCCTCAGTGGATTGATCACACCTTCATTAGATGAAATGATGCACGTGGCTAAAGAAATGAAGCGACAAAATTTTTCAATCCCGCTACTCATCGGCGGCGCCACCACTTCAAGATTACATACCGCCGTAAGGATTGCCCCGGAATATGATAATGGCGTTGTTCACGTTTTGGATGCTTCGAGAAGCGTGACGGTCGCCGGCAACCTTCTGAATAAGGATGGCAAAAAAGAATTTTTATCCTCTATTGATGCTGAATATGAAAAGCTGAGAAATGATTTTGGAAATAAAAAGTCAACAAAAGTTTTGTTGCCCTTTGCCGAAGCGCAAAAAAATAAGTTTGAAATCAATTGGGAAAATTTCACTCCAGTAAAACCTACTTTCACCGGCACAAAAGTTTTTGATAATTACCCTTTAGATGAAATTTTCAATTATATCGATTGGCAACCATTTTTTATTGCATGGGAAATGCATGGAAAATTCCCGGGTATTTTGAAAGATGAAAAGATTGGATCGGCGGCTACAAGATTATTTGAAGATGCACAGGCTTTGCTCAAAAAGATCATCGACGAAAAATGGTTTACTGCAAGAGCAGTAATTGGCTTTTGGGAAACAAACAAAATTGGAGATGACACCATAGAAGTGAAAAATACAGACGGCGAAATTTTCCATCTTGAGCATTTGCGGCAGCAAATTAAAAAGGCTCCAGGTCAGCCAAATATCTCACTCGCTGATTTCATAAAACCGGGAAAAGGAGATTATATGGGCGCTTTCGCGGTTTCGATTCATGGAATTGAACCTTATCTTCAGAAGTTCATAAATGAATTTGATGATTATAATAAGATCATTTTACAAGCGCTTGCTGACAGGCTTGCTGAAGCGTTTGCAGAATTACTTCATGAAAGAACGAGGAAAGAATTTTGGGGTTATGCTCCCGGTGAAAATCTTACTGCACAGGAATTGGTTGAAGAAAAATATGAAGGAATCAGGCCTGCTCCGGGTTATCCCGCTTGCCCTGATCATACAGAAAAACGGAAGCTTTTCAAACTGCTGCATGCAACAGAGGATGCGGGAATAATTCTGACAGAATCATTGGCAATGGACCCTCCACCTTCTGTTTGTGGATGGTATTTTGCAAATCCTGAAAGTAAATATTTTGGTGTAGGAAAAATTGAAAGAGATCAATTGGAAGATTATGCAAAACGGAAAAATATGCCAATTGAAGAAGCTGAAAGGTGGTTGCGTCCGCAACTTGAAAAATAGCTTTGAGAAAATGACATGAAGCAGATTGAATGAAATAAAATATTTTAAAATGAATGACAATATTCGGATAATTACTTACAATGTAAACGGAATAAGAGCGGCCATAAAAAAAGGTTTTATGGAATGGCTCAATACCGATCCTGCAGATATAATTTGCCTGCAGGAAATAAAAGCCAACGAAGCCGACATTGATCGCCAGTCGATAGAAAAGGCTGGATACAGAGCTTATATTTTTTCAGCACAAAAAAAAGGATACAGCGGTGTGGCAATTCTCAGCAAGTTTGAACCTGACAATGTTGAATACGGACATGGGAATGAACAAAGCGATTTTGAAGGAAGAGTATTGAGGGCAGACTTCGGCGATATTACGCTCATTAATGCCTATTTTCCTTCAGGAACGAGCGGAGAGCACCGTCAGAAATACAAATATGTTTGGCTTGACGAATTTTTGGATTATCTGAATGAATTAAAGAAAACCCGGCATAAGCTGATCGTGTGCGGTGATTATAATATCGCACATAAAGAAATTGATATTCACAATCCAAAAGCCAATAAGAAAACAACCGGATTTCTGCCTGAAGAAAGAGCCTGGTTCGATAAATTCCTGGGCCATGGCTTTACGGATGGTTTCAGGCACCTTAATAAAGAACCCAACAATTACACCTGGTGGAATGTGATAAGACCAACAACACGACTGGAGAATAAAGGTTGGAGGATAGATTATATCAATGTTACCGATGAATTGAAAGACCATATCCAAAAAGTGCAAATTCATCCTGAAATAAAACACAGCGATCACTGTCCTGTTTATTTAGAACTTAAATACTAATCGATGTTTGTTTACAACATCACTTTTAAAGTGGAGCATGAAATTTTGAAAGATTGGATGGAATGGCAAAAGCAAGTGCAAATACCCGCTATACTTCAAACAGGTTGTTTTTATGAATATCGTTTTTATGAACTGATGGATTTGAATGAGCCCGACGGAAGCACTTATGTGATCCAGTTTTTGGCACATTCAAAGAGCGATTACAATCGATACCAGCACATTTATGCTGAGGCTCTGCGTCATCGTGCATTAGAAAAGTGGCATGATCGCGTGGTATCATTCAGAACCCTTCTTAAAAATGTGGAATAAGTGTTCATATTTTTTTGAGCATGCAAATTTTAGTAAAACTACTAATGCGCAAAAGCCTTTTGAATCAGGCTTTTTTTATTCCGATTCTTTTCAAAATCAATACAGCATTGATTTACAGGAAACCGAGGTCAGTAAACCAAGGTTAGTAAAATTCCGACCCGTTCGCTGAAAAGCACACCAATAGCGCATTTGAAAGAATCGATCGCAAAAAAATTTTTTTCAAAAATGTGGTTGCATTGAAAAACCTTCTATATTTGTTGCTGTTTAAAAAATCAAATAAAATCATTATGAACAAAGCTGAACTAATCGCCAAGATGGCCGATGATGCAGGAATTACAAAAACACAAGCTAACGCTGCTTTAGATTCTTTTACTACTGCAGTTACCAAAACTTTGAAAGGTGGAGGAAAAGTTACACTTGTTGGATTTGGAACTTTCTCTGTAAGCAAAAGGGCTGCGCGCAATGGCCGCAATCCTCAAACAGGCTCTGTGATTAAAATTAAAGCTAAGAAAGTAGCAAGATTTAAAGCAGGTAAAGAGCTGTCATCGAAAATCTAATTTTCGGGAAAATTTCTAAAAGCAAGATGCAATAATTGATTGTATCTTGCTTTTTTTATTCATCATCATTCAACGATAAAATATTTATAAATGGGACGCGGAGATAAAAAAACAAAAAAAGGAAAAATTTTTATGGGCTCTTTCGGTAAATCAAGGCCTGCTTCAAACAACAAATCCAAATCAACTAAAAAGGAAGCGGAGAAAAAATAATTTTTCTTTTTGTTGAAGTCAGTGAACAAATAAAATAAAAGATTTTTTATTTGTTCACAGTAAAGCCTTTTCGATCCTAAGGCGCCAGCCTGTGAATGATCCAATCTTTATTTTCGTCCAAAGAATATTGCAACCTGTCGTGAAGCCTTCCTGGCTTACCCTGCCAAAATTCGATCAGGCTTGGTTCAACAATATAACCGCCCCAAAAAGGAGGACGCGGAACAGGCTTACCATTGAATTGGTCGTAGTATTTCTTCATATTTTGTTGGAGCAATTCATGGCTTTCAATCACTTTACTTTGTGGTGAACTCCAGGCTCCAAGCTGGCTTTCTCGCGGCCGGACAGAAAAATATTCATCGCTTTCTTTTTCACTTACCTTTCTCACCTGCCCTTCAACTCTTATTTGCCTTTCTTGTTCTTTCCAAAAAAACACAAGCGCTGCAAATGAAACTTCTGCCAACTCATGAGCTTTCCTGCTTTCATAATTTGTATAGAAAATGAAGCCGGTGGTTGTTATTCCTTTTAATAATACAATTCTTGCAGAAGGCTTTCCTGCTGCATTACAAGTTGCCAGTGTCATCGCATTGGGTTCATTAACACCGTGATGAACGGCCTCCTGCCACCAGTTGTCAAATTGTATTAAAGGATTGGGATCAACATCTTTTTCTTCCAGTGATTTTAATTGGTATTCTTTTCGCATAGCAGCGATCGATCTGTTATCGTGCATGAAAATTCTTTTAGATTAATGAAGCAAAATTTATAAAACAATTCAAAAGATGCAAATAAATGCAGATGAAACCCTCTTATTTAAGGTTTCCCTGATTCACTTAACGTAAAGGTTTCCTCTAAATTGATTTACTATTTTCGCTTGGTTCTTCTTCAGACAAACGTGCATTTGTATCCGTTGAAGCGTTTTCTTTCAGGGCAGCAAATTTATTTTTAATTTCTGTAGTGAGGTTAGATATTCCTTCTTTTAAATTATCAGAAGGCGATCGCAACAGGTATGCAGAAAGGACGATTCCAAGGGCTGAAAGTGCAGCAGCATAAAGTCCAAAGCCAACAAATGAAGCGCCCATCACTGAATCGGTTATTTGAACATAGTACCAGATAGTGAAAAGCAGCGCGACTGCACCGGCAAGAATGGTTACCGTCCACATGGTCTTATCAAGATTTTTTTTCTGATCGCTTGCGTATGCAATGACACCCGTCACCACAAAGCAAATAAAAACCAGGATGCCTTCTCCATGCATTCCGTTTGCGGTTTGCTTGAATCCAAACATTGAAATAGAAACCCAGGGGAGAAACATAGAAATAAAACCAACTGCCGCAAAGACCAGGAGAAACTTTCTTTGCTTACTCATTAAATTGAAATTCATGATCGCAAGTTTTAAAGTGAATAATTGAAGAGGCATTCAGCAATTAAGCAGCTTTCATAACTACAGATCGATTTTACTTAGGTAAATTTAAAGAAATTTGGAATGCTATTGTGAATTTTTTGAAGCTGAGATCATTTTATTTTGATTGACCATCATTTCAAGACTGGTGATCATCCTGGCTTTTTCTTCTTCGTAAACTGCCACCTGGTTTTCCAACTCATGAAGGCGTGTAAGACCGATCTCAAGTTCCCTTTCTTTGTTGTGTATTTCCACCAATTGCTTTCGCAAATCGTCATTTTCACTTCTCAACCGGGCATTTTCATTTGCAAGATGACTTAAATTCTTTTTGGCATTTATCTCCGCAACCAGTGATAATTCCAATTCTTTTTCGCGCGCATTAGCCGCTTCAAGCTGGCTTTGTAATTCGCCTATATTATTTTGCATCGATTGAATATCATTTAGTCGTGCATCATAATCGCTCTTTAACCCGCTCCATGTGCTTTTTTCTTTTTCTGTTTCGCTTAAAAGGTCTTCTAATTCTTCAAGCCGCTGACGTGTCGCATCCAACTCATTTTCGAGTTTCTCTTTTGCTTCATTTTCTTCGTAATACATTTCCTTCCAATCTTCTTCATCTGCTGCTGCAGGAATAGAAACCAACTGTTGTTGGGTTTGATATTGCGCTTCAAGTGCCTTCAGCCGTTCCTGTAGTTTTGTAAACTGTATTTCGTAGAACGAAGAGCTTTCCTCCACTTTCTGCAATTTGTTTTTCAGATCCCAAAGTGCTTCCGGTTTCGGAGAATGATTTTCTGAAACAGGTGTTTTTTTAAAACTGAGGATATTTTTTTTCTCAACAGGCAACAGGTCATAACTGCTTACAATCATCTTATATGCGAAAATAAAGCAGGCGATCAGCACAACCAGGGATATTATCCACCAAATCCACATAGGGCAGTTACTTAAAAGTTTTTATACAATTAATTTTAAAGCCGGGGGGTCAATCTTGTGTTTTCAAAGGATAAAGCCCATGATCTGTGCGGAAATAGGAACACCGCTCAATCAAGCGGAGCGTAAATTAATACAAATTATCCAGTTACCAAAGTACCTACTTTTTCACCGGTTATCACGCGCAACAACGTTCCTCGTGTATCCATATCAAAAACAATGATCGGTAATTGGTTTTCCATGCATAAGGTGAAAGCGGTCATGTCCATTACTCTCAAATTTCTTGAAATGCAATTGGCAAAAGTGATGGTCTCATATTTTGTGGCGAGTTTGTCTTTTTCAGGGTCGGCAGAATAAATTCCGTCCACGCGGGTGCCTTTTAAAATCGCGTCGGCTCCTATCTCGATGGCTCTAAGGGAACCGGCCGTATCGGTTGTAAAATAAGGATTACCTGTGCCCGCTCCAAAGATCACCACTCTTCCTTTTTCAAGATGCCGTATCGCTCTTCTTCTAATGTAAGGTTCAGCTATTTGCTCCATTTTGATCGCGCTTTGCAACCGGGTAAAAACACCGGCTTTCTCCAGCGAACTTTGCAAAGCCATTCCATTGATCACTGTGGCCAACATGCCCATATAATCACCCTGCGCCCGCTCAATCCCGGTTTCGGCTTCATTCATTCCACGGTAAATATTTCCACCTCCAATTACGATGGCTACCTGCACGCCCAATTCTGTTATCGATTTAATGTCTTGCGCATATTGGGAAAGGACTTTAGGATCCAGTCCAAAGTTTTTGTCGCCCATTAAAGATTCACCTGAAAGTTTGAGGAGGATTCGTTTAAACTTAGGAAGCATAAAGTTATTTGCGGATGTTTTTAAATCGCTGCAAGATAATGGATAAATTTTTATTTGCCGGGGTCAATGCCTCATTATACACAATTAATTTAGAGAGTAAATCAACTAATAATACAAGTTTTTATTTTGAGGGTACAATTACAGTGAAGCAACAAAAAAGACATCTTTTTTTACCACCTTAACTGATAATTTTCCAAAAATAAAAGAGCCACCATCCGGCAGCTCTTTTTTGTAAAAACATATTTACTTCTTTACCCTAAAGCAACTCTTTTAAAAGAAAGAACCTTCAATTCAGGATCTGCTGATTTTAAATAATCAGAAACTGATTTATTTCCATCTTTTACAAAAGCTTGCGCCAGTAAAGTGCTTTCCTTAAAGAATTTGTTGATCTTTCCTGCAGCAATTTTTTCAGCCATTTCTGCTGGTTTTCCTTCTGCTTTTATTTGCTCAATAGCAATGTTTCTTTCACGCTCAACAGTTTCTACAGGCACCTGGCTTTGATCTATAGCGATCGGATTCATCGCTGCAATTTGCATGGCTACATCTTTTCCTGCTTCTTCATTTGCTTTGTTCAAACCAACCAAAACACCCATGCGATAAGCACCATGAATGTAAGAAGCTACATAAGGAGCTTCAATTTTTTCAAATCTTGAAACACTTATTTTTTCACCGATTTTAGCAACCTGTTCATTCACTTTGTCAGCAATTGTTTCATCAGCAATCTTTGCACCATTCAATTCTTCCAAAGAATTTACATCGTTTGCAATGGCAGCGTCCATAATTGATTGTGCAAATGAGATGTATTCTGCATTCTTACTTACAAAGTCAGTTTCGCAACTCAAATTAATGATATAACCTTTTTTATGGTCTTCGGTTGTTTGTGCGATCACCACACCTTCTTTGGCCTCACGGTCGCCACGAAGCGCTGCAACTTTTTGTCCTTTTTTTCTCAAATAATCGATAGCGGCTTCAAAATCTCCATTTGATTCTACCAGCGCTTTACGGCAATCCATCATTCCTGCTCCTGTTTGCTGGCGGAGCTTATTGATCTCTGATGCTGTTATTGTTGTTGTGCTCATTTTATTTTATTAAATGTTACTTGATAAAAATAGAAATAGGATGAGATTGTTTCCACAAATCCTATTCCTGTTTATTCAATTGTAATTCAGAAAAAATTACCTACGTCCACCGCCAGGGCCTCTTCCTGAACTGGCCACACGGCGCTTTTGCGGACCTGCAGGTCCACGTCCTTTACCACCTCCTGAACTTCCGCGACGGCGTTCATTACCATCATCAGAACCATCGTCGATCTTAATTTCCCGATTTTGATTTTCTTCAACTTCTTCTGACTCTTCTTCTTTTTCTGCTTGTCTTTCAGCCAGGCCTTCCGCAATAGCGGCAGTAATATAATTAGTAATGATGGCTATTGATTTGGTAGCGTCATCGTTAGAAGGAATAGAAAATTCAACTTTGTTTGGATCGCAATTGGTATCCACCATTCCAAAAGTGGTAATGTTCAAACGTTTTGCTTCAGAAAGCGCAATGTGTTCGTGGCCAATATCTACCAAAAACAAAGCGGCGGGTATCCTGCTGATCTGGGCAATACCACCCAATACTTTTTCCATCTTGTCTTTGCTGCGTGAGAGCGTGAGACGTTCTTTTTTAGTTATGCTGTCCAATGTTCCGTCGCCCAGCATTTTTTCGATCGATTGCATTTTCTTCACACTTTTACGAACCGTGTTGAAGTTGGTGAGCATTCCACCGAGCCAGCGTTCTGTTACATAAGGCATATTCACTCTTCTAGCCGCTTCAGTTACGATTTCTTTTGCCTGCTTTTTAGTTGCAACGAACATGATCTTTTTTCCGCTTTTGGCGATAGATTTCATAGCTGCTGCAGCTTCTTCCAGGCCCTCAACGGTTTTGTTGAGGTCGATGATATGAATGCCTTTTTTCTCAGCAAAAATGTAAGGCAACATTTTGGGATTCCATTTCTTTTTCAAATGGCCAAAGTGTACACCCGCTTCTAAAAGCTGCTGTTGTAAGGAAGTATTATTTTCCATTTATTTCTTATTAAGGTTGTTTTAAAAATTGAATCAGCCAAAGCCGAAGATTAACGTTTCGAGAACTGGAAGCTCTTTCTTGCCTTTTTCTTACCCGGCTTTTTACGCTCTACAGAACGAGGGTCACGGGTAAGCAAACCCGCATCTTTAAGTGCCGGACGATATTCGGGATTTACCTCCAAAAGTGCGCGGGCAATTCCCAACTTTACAGCTTCAGCCTGTCCCTTAACACCGCCACCTGTTGCGTTGACGGTAACATTAAATTTGTCGACAGAATCGATTGTTTTCAATGGCGCTTCTACCTGGTTTTGCAAATAAACAAGGGGAAAATAGCTTTTGTAATCTTTCCCGTTGATTGTAATGTTGCCTTCACCTTTGGAAAGAAACACTCTTGTCACGGCTTCTTTTCTGCGGCCAACTGCATTTTTTTGTTTTTCCATTTTTTATTTTTTTTCGCCTTAGCGTAGTGGAATTAAAATTTTAATTGTTGCGGATTTTGTGCAGTATGCGGATGTACAGAACCAGCATACACAAATAATTTCTTGTACATCTTGCGGCCCAGTTTGTTTTTGGGCAACATGCCTTTCACAGCTCTTTCTACAACTACTTCAGGGCGGCGTTTTAAAAGATCACCCGCGGCTTCTTCTTTTTTACCTCCCGGATAACCGCTAAAGTTGATGTAAGTTTTTTCGTCCAGTTTATTGCCGGTAAATCTTACCTTGTCGCAATTGGTAACGATCACAAAATCTCCGCAATCTACGTGCGGTGTGTAATAGGCTTTGTTCTTTCCACGAAGAACAGACGCAATTTTTGCGCACATGCGGCCTACGGTTTGATTAGTACCGTCAACAACGTACCAATTACGCTGCACGGTAGCCTCGTTTGCATGCTTGGTGGTGAAATGTAATTTGCTCATTTTTCTTTTTTATTGATCCCGCCATCTTTTGACACCAGAACCGGTTAAATTGATATGCCGCTATCCCGGCATTTTTTTAAGGAGTGCGAAGGTACGGTGAAATAGATTCAAAATATTTCATTTTCGCAAAATATTTACATCCAGCCTTCATAACTCGTTGATTATCTATAAAATTTTTATCCGGTAATTTTATTTACCTGGTTGGACCGGGAGGGAAAAGAAGGAAAAATGTATCGGAATTCAAGTTATCGAGTAAATAAAGAAATACAGGGAATATCTATTTTGGATTGAGCACAAGCGTTTGGAGCAGAAGAATATGCTCTATCCATTTTCCCAACGTTCAATCTCAAAAAATTTTCGGTCAAAACTTTTTACAATTATATTTGCCGAAAAAACAGAGAGATGGAAGAAACAAAACCAGTTGGCATGTGGTGGCTTATGTTTGTGATCAGTGCCATTGTACAAATAATATTTTTGATCTGGATCAGGGAATATTTTTGGATGATTCTTCCATGGTGGCTCACCGCTTTTGCAAAAGCAATGAGGCTTATTTGATCCCTTTATTTTAATACTTCTGCCAGTTTATCGTGCAATTCGCTGCCTCTTAATTCTGTAGCGATTATTTTTCCCTGTGGGTCAATTAATACATTAAATGGAATTGCCTGCACATTATATTCCTGTGCGGCTTTGCTGTTCCAGAATTTAAGGTCGCTTATTTGTTTCCAAACCAGGCCATCATCTTTGATCGCTTTTAACCAAGCTTTTTTATCCTGGTCGAGCGATACACCCAAAATCGTAAAATTCTTATCCTTGAACTGATTATAGTTGGCTACTACATTGGGATTTTCCTGCCGACAAGGGCCACACCAGCTTGCCCAAAAATCAACCAACACATATTTTCCGCGAAGCGAACTTAAAGAGAATGGTTTGCCGTTCACATCAGGCAAGGTAAGATCCGGAGCCATTTTACCAGGGGCAATGTCACTGTTCTCTGTTTGATTGGTTTGAGCAGCCATATATTGATCGAGCTGTTGCACCATTGAAGCCACAGAAGAGTTTTTTGGATATTTTGCACTTAAATGGTTCAATAAATTCTTCACTGTATCAATCGCAACATCCTGCGTATAGCCAATGGCAAACAACGCGTTTATAGGACTTTTGACCGTATCAATATATTTTACTAAAAATTGATTGTACCAATCATTGCTTGCAGCAAATTTGCTGTTGGCAATTAATGCCAATGAATCATTATTCTGCTGTTCATAATCTTTTCTTTCCTGGTCTTCTTTCAATAAATTGGTATGGATTGAATCCAACCGCATGATAAACGCGGTGAGCGATGCATTTGCGGGAGTATTAAATTTGGTGGTGTTCAATACAGAATCTCTCGCGTCCGCAGAAAAATCCATATCGTCTTTATCATTTATGAAAATGTAACCGGGATTTTTTTCAAAACGAAGACGGTACAAACCTTCCTCAGACGCATTTGCTTTTACAGTAAACTTGCCGTTTTTCATTGTTGAAGAATCCAAAACCTGCGGCGGCCTTTCATCAAAATGCAATTGTTCGAGGTAAACTTTCTGGTCAGGCGCATTTTGTAGATCACCATTGACGGTGAAAAGCCCGTTTTTATGGTTGGAAGTGCATGAAAATAAAAACAGTGCACTCAAAAATATTACTACTTTTTTCATTTTAATTTATGTTCAATTATTGATTTAATTTTTGATCCAAAAGCTGAATCACCGCCTTCATATCAGCTTTGCCTTTACTTTTTCTCTTTACTTCGCCGGCAAAAAGACCAGTAAGGTTTTTCTTCCCTTTCCTGTATTCAGCCACCTTTTCAGGCATCGAAGAAAGAACTTCGTCTATCCATTGCTGTAGAGTTTCATCATTTTTAACCTGTAGCAGGTTTAATTCTTTTGCAATCTGCAAAGGCTCTTTTTCAGGTGCATTGATCAATTCCCCAAAAATTCTTCCAGATGCAATTCCAAAACTTACTTTGCCTTCTTCCGCGATGTTTATCAAATTTGCCATAGCTGAAGGATTCACCGGAAACTTTTCTATTTCAATATTATTTTCATTGAGATAAGATTTAACAGGGCCAATCATCCAATTGGAAGTTGCTTTATAATAAGAAGTGTGTTGCGTTATTGATTCGAAAAATGAAGCTGTGCTTTTGTCAGAAGCAATAACCCGCGCGGCTTCTACAGAAATTTGATATTGCTCCTCCAAACGTTTTTCAAGCGCCAGAGGTAATTCAGGCATCTCGTTTTTTATGGCTTCAATCTGCTCTTCTGAAACCAAAAACGGCGCAAGATCCGGTTCAGGAAAATAGCGATAGTCATTCGCTTCTTCTTTTGATCTCAAAGAAAAAGTCGTGCCCGTGGAAGCGTCAAAACTTCTTGTTTGCTGAGTGACAGTGCCACCGTTTTCCAGAATTTCAATCAAGCGGTTTATTTCAAACTCAATTGCTTTTTTCACATTCCTGATGGAATTGAGATTTTTCACTTCAACCTTGGTTCCCAATTTTTTTTCACCTTTCAATCTTACTGAAACATTGGCGTCGCAACGCATACTTCCTTCTTCCATATTGCCATCACAAATATCAAGGTGGCGAACCATTTTCCGGATCTCGGTTACATACGCAAATGCTTCTTCTGCTGAATGAAGATCTGGTTCCGAAACGATTTCAAGCAAGGGAACGCCCGCACGGTTCAGGTCGATACAAGTATAATTTTCGTCAACATCATGGACACTTTTTCCGGCATCTTCTTCAAGGTGAATCCTGTTGAGTAAAATATCCTTTTTTTGTTCGTTTACTGTAATTGGAACAAAACCAGACTTACAAATTGGAGTGGTGTGTTGCGAGATCTGGTAACCTTTGGGAAGATCGGGATAGAAATAATTTTTTCTTGCAAAAAAATTATCACGTGAAATATCACAATTAAAAGCCAAACCCAAACGAATTGCCAATTCAACCGCCTTTTCATTCATTACCGGCAAAGTGCCCGGATGCGCCAGTGAAATAGCACTCACATTTGTATTTGGCGGATTGCCAAAAGCCGTACTATCGCCACAAAAAAGTTTACTTTTTGTAAGTAATTGTGCGTGCACTTCAAGGCCGATCACCGCTTCATATTTGTCAAAATCAGGCATGGCAGCGAAGATATGAAAAGAGATTACGATTTATGTGGAATGAAAACTTAAATTCTCTCAGGGCTTTCCTTCATAATAATTACATTGCTCAAGCGAACCCAATCTTACATGAATTGGAAGACCGGTTGCTTTTTCAATTTTTAATTCCTGGCGACAAAAAAATCCATAATCGCAGGTAGCAAAACTTGCCGGAATATTTGAATTTTGAAAGAAATCATTTTTGTGAAGTGAAAAAACAGGAGGTGTCTTTTTTTGTAACCCTTCCAGGGAAAAAGAAATTTTAGAGATTTCTTCCACACGTGTGGAAAAATCAGGAGAAGAAAATTTTAACTGAAATTTTTTTGGGGAAGAAAACGGCTTAAAACTATACTGAGCATACGAAAAATTACTCAGAATAAAAAAAAGCATAATAAGGCCACAAAATTTGTTCCAAAAAAACATATCCTTACATTTGCTTGTAAATTTACAACTCTTAAAAGATTAGAAGGAAATGTCGTTAAGCCAGAGGTTACAACAAAAGTTATTACAAAAATTATCTCCGCAGCAGATTCAATTGATGAAATTGTTGCAGGTGCCAACTGCACATTTGGAGGAAAGAATAAAAGAAGAACTTGAAGAAAATCCTGCTCTTGATACTGTGGAAGATGGTTATACAGAACCAACCGAAGGACCGGATGATTTTGAAACGGTTGATGAATTTGAAAGCGACGGAAGCGAAAGTGATTATGACAATATTGATATCAGCGAATATGTGAATGATGGTGATGATGAGCCTGGTGATTACAAATACCGGGATGATAATTATGGTGATCCCGACGACAAAAAAGTCATTCCACATAAAGTTGAAACTTCTTTTTATGATAATTTAAAAACGCAATTGCTCATGCTTGATCTTTCTGAATCCGAAAGAAAAGTGGCTGAGCAAATTATAGGAAGTATTGATGATGATGGATACCTGCGGCGTGATGTAACATCGATTTGTGACGACCTTGCTTTCCGTCAAAATATTATTACAACTGAAAAAGAAATTGAAAAACTCATTGCATTAATACAGCAATTTGATCCGCCCGGAGTTGGTGCAAGAGACTTACAGGAATGCTTGTTGCTTCAATTAAGAAGAAAAGAAAAAGAAGGTTTGCCGGTTGGAACTGCTATTGAGATTATTGAAAATTATTTCGATGAATTTACTAAGAAGCATTACGAAAAAATTCAGAAAAGCCTGAATCTGGATGAAGATGAGATCAAGGAAGTGATCAACCAGATCATTAAACTAAATCCGAAACCCGGAGGCGAAGTTGGTGAAAGTAACAAATTACAAAGCTACGTGATCCCTGATTTTTTTGTGATGAACAACAACGGCAAGCTTGAGGTTACCCTGAACTCTAAAAATGCGCCCGATCTTAGGATCAGTGAGGGTTACCGAGATATGTTGAAGGATTATGACCGTGGAAATAAAAAGGATAAAAGACAGAAAGAGGCCGTTCTTTTTATCAAACAAAAAATTGATTCTGCCAAATGGTTTATTGATGCGATCAAACAACGTCAGCATACTTTGTTGACCACAATGCAAACGATAGTTGATTATCAAAAACAATTTTTTCTTACCGGCGAAGACATTGATCTGAAGCCAATGATCCTGAAAGATATTGCAGAAAGAACGATGCTGGATATTTCAACTGTAAGCCGTGTGGCCAACAGCAAATTTGTGCAAACAGAATTTGGAACCTACCGCCTCAAATTTTTCTTTAGTGAAAGTTTGGTTACCGACAGCGGCGAAGAAGTGAGCACGCGTGAAGTGAAAAAAATCCTAAGTGATCTTATTGAAGAAGAAAATAAACAAAAACCTTTGAGTGATGAGAAACTTACCGAGCAGTTGCAGGAAAAAGGTTATAACATTGCACGAAGAACCGTTGCGAAATATCGCGAACAATTAAACATTCCTGTTGCGCGGTTAAGAAAAGAACTTTGAGATGATGCAAGAATTATCAGCAACCAATGCACATTCGAATGGAAAATATTCTTCAGAAGCGGCTCTTCATTTTCCCGGAATCTTAAGGTTTTTTGCGCAGGTTTTTTCTGTCGTCTTTCACCCGCTTTTTATTCCGTTGATTGCCACCTGGTTCCTGGCTTTTGTTCAGCCTGGATATTTTACAGGCATCGCGCCACACGATAAAATGCTGATCGTTTTGCGCGTAGGTTACAACTCAATTTTTTATCCGGCGCTTACGGTTGTTTTATTAAAAGCGCTTGGTTTCAGTAAAAGTATTTTATTAAAAACGCAAAAGGAAAGGATCATTCCTTACATCGCCACCAACATATTTTATTTCTGGGTGTTTCTCGTCTTAAAAAACCAGGCAGAAGTTCCTTTAATTCTTACAGGATTTATTTTTGGGATTTTTCTATCTTCTTCCGCAGGATTACTGGCTAACATTTATTTTAAAGTAAGTATGCACGGATTAGGAATGGGCGCTCTTTGCGGATTGATGCTGATTATAATTTTCTCCGGATTTTCTTATGCTATTTTCCTCACTGCCATGCTGGTCTTCCTTTTGACAGGAATCGTTTCTACTTCAAGATTGATGGTGAGCGACCATAAACCCTTTGATATTTATGCGGGGGTTCTTATTTCTATTTTATGCCAGTTAATTGCTTTTGCAGTTATTGGATAGCCGCATCAGCAAACGAAGAAATAAAGAGAATTTTTATTCCACTGTAAGTGAAAATGTAACCATTCTTTCATTGATCCTATCGATCACATTTGAATATTTTAGGTTGGGATCGCGCGCATGAACATTCGTTATGCCGCTGCTCAACTTGATTTCAGGAGATAAAACAAAATAAGGGAAGTAAATATGAAAACCCAGTCCAATTTCTGCACTTAAGCCTGATTTTCTCAGTTTAATTAAATCCTCTGCTTTTGCTGCGCCTGCATTACTTGCCAAATCATAATCGTATTTGGCTCCTGCAAGTGTGTAAACTTTAAAATTACCGATTCGATCACTGCTGAAAGCAATATTCACGGGAAAACTTAAAGTTATCGATTGCACCTTTTTGGTTACTGAAGAATCGGTCTCATATTTTTGAGAATACAAAAATGCTTTTTCAGAAAATGTAAGATCGAGCGGATGAAGGCGAATGTCAAAATGGTCACTCACTCTTACATTTACCAGCCACGCAAGATTTATCCCGGGATTGTTGATGCTTTCCACATCGAGGATAGAATCGTACTGGAGAAAGCGTGGATGATGGGTAAAATTAAAATGAGATTCGTTGTAGCCCAGGTTGATCCCAAAATGATAGGGTTTATCATCATGGTTTTCCTGGTTCACCACATTAACCTGGGCGAAGGCCGAAACTGAACAAAACAAAAGCGACAATCCAATCCAAACTATTTTTCTGCGCAATAAATAGAGCATATTCCTAAAGTCAATGTTTTGTAGAAAGCGTTTCGATAGTTTGATTGGTTTAAAATGTGAATGAATGATTCTTTTTCAGGAAACTGTAATACAGAATCGTTTAAATATTGATAAGCCTCATTATTTTTTGCAATAATCTCTCCAATTTTTGGCGTAATGGTTTTCATATAAAAATTGTAGAGCTGCCTGATAACCGGCGTTGAAGGTTTGGTACATTCTAACACTATTAACTTCCCTCCAGGTTTCAAAACCCTTCTAATTTCTGCCAAACCTTTTTCAAGGTTTTCAAAATTCCTGACGCCGAAAGCAACCGTAACAGCATCAAACGTATTGTCATCGAACAAAATTGCCTCGCTGTCGCCGTTTAACAATTCAATCTTTTGACTCAAAGCCGCTTCTTCAATTTTCTTTCTACCCAATTTCAACATGCCTTCGCTTATATCTATTCCGGTAATTTTTTCAGGTTTTAAAATCTTGTAACAGGTCAATGCAAAGTCGCCTGTTCCGGTTGCCACATCCAGGATATTTTTTGGCTTTGATGGAAGCAATAACTTAATCGCCTTTTTTCTCCATCCCACATCAATACCTGCACTTAAAAAACGGTTTAAGAAATCGTAACGGAAAGCAATTTTATCAAACATATCCTCTACCTGCTTCTTCTTGCTTTCTTTCGAATCTTTAAACGGAACCACGGTATCGTGCGGATAAATATTCATCAGGTCAAAGATACTTTTTTGAAAGAAAAAGTTTTACAGTTAACTATTCTTTCACTTTTATTTTTGAAATGGAAATTTGCTATCAGCATTTTGCTTTCAGCCTCGGGCATTTCGCTTTATTGTAAATTGCGTCATGCACATAAAAAATGCAAAATATCTTGTCAGCAGTCCTTCATTTGATAAATGTCCGCCCGCCAGCCTTCCTGAATACGCATTTATCGGCAGAAGCAACGTAGGAAAATCTTCTTTGATCAATATGCTCACAAACAATGAAAAACTTGCGAAAACATCGCATTCGCCCGGGAAAACCCAAATGATCAATCACTTTGAAATAACCAGTGTTCCGAAACAAGGTGATAGCAACGAAACAAAATGGTTTTTGGTGGATCTACCAGGTTATGGTTTTGCCAAAGTCGCGCAGAGCAGCCGCAGAAAGTGGGAGCAAATGATTGAAAATTATTTACGCAAAAGAGAAAACCTCGTGGATGTTTTTGTGTTAATTGATTCAAGACATTCGCCGCAAAAACTCGATCTTGAGTTTATTCAAAATCTTGAATTATGGCAGGTTCCCTACACTTTGATCTTTACAAAATCGGACAAAGAAAAGCAAGCGATTGTAAGTAAGAATGTAAAAGCTTTTTTAGAAAAACTGAAGCAAACACAACAATTCCTGCCGCAGCATTTTATTTCCAGTTCCGTAAAAAAATCCGGAAGAGATAAGATCCTTAATTTAATAGAAGAAAAAAATGAAGTGTTTTTAAAAGGAGAATTTTAAGTATCAGTGATCAAACAAATCCCTCACTTTTTTATTTTCTTTCAAAAAAAAGAGTTGCCCCGATAGGCAACTCATGAAATGTACAACCAACAAAAAAATTAATTCTGCCTTTGTCTTTGTGGACGCAAACTTGGTTCAACTTCGTTTTTCCATTTGGTGAACTGGTCGGCAGTAAAAATATTTTTCAACTTAGCATCCCGGTCGTCCATCATCTTCTGAAACTGGCTTCTGTCAGGTCTTTCTCCGGATTCTCTTGCATCCTGGAACATCTTCATCATTGAAGAATAATAATCGGTAAAAACGCTGTCGGTGCTTGCCTGCTGATCTGCAGAGAGGTTCAACGCGGGCGTAATTTTGTCCATCGTCATTTTCACCCTGTCAGGAACGCTCATTCGCTGCATTCCCTGGGCAAAAATTCCGGTTGTGGCGATTAACATAAAGGCCAGCAACATTGTGATCTTTTTGTTCATGAATTTTTGATTTTGATTTTATTTTTTAGAAGATTTTCCCATCTATTTTTTGTGAGAATTACCGGACCGGCCAATCATCCTGTCCACAACTTTCTGCACCAGCGAATCATATTTCTGCGTTTGAGCCGGCGTACAAATTGACCTTACTTTTTTGAAGTAGCCGAACATCTGCAAATCCAAATTCTTTTGTTTTTGAGCGATAGAATCAGCATCCGCATTCAGCAGTGAATCGGTCGCATTTTTTGAAACAATTAATCCATAAAAGTTTCTTTTCGCTTCTCTCACTTCATTAAAAAGAGGGTGCACTTTTTTGATTTGTTGTTCTCGCATATTCTTGTACCGGGTCAACTGCTCATCTGAAAATCCCACATCATTTTTTAAACTATTGTACATTCCCCTGTTTTCATGATTTCTTTCGCTCCTGCTTGCCGGCTTGCCCTGTAGTACAAAAAAGATCAGCATCGCAATATTAGTGATGAGCAAAAAGATGATGATCACTACAAGCGATCTTGTTTTCTTATTACTGTCCATTATGGAATTGTATTTTCAAACTCATACATCTGTGCGCTAACTGAATTGTATTCGTCCGCGGTAGCAAGCTCAGAGTTTTGTGAGGAGGAAGTTACTCCTGCGGTTGAAGAAAGAATTACAGCAGCATTGATCACAATGATCAAACAAATGCAAGCAAATGCCACAACCGGTTTGGCGACAAAGGACGAGATCCTTTCCCAGGCACTTTTTTCCCGTTGCATCCTGGCTTCAAGACGCGTAAAAAAATAAGGACCGGCCGATGCTTTCTCCATGCCCTCCAGGCTTTGCATCGCTTCATCAATTTTTTTGTTCAAAGCTTGATCCATTGCTTTTTAATTTAAATATATCCGAACGCTACTTGTTTTTCAGCAAATTTCACAATAGTTTTAGACGTCATTTCAAAAAAAAACCTGCTTTTGTTTTTCTGAATTTTCCACTTTAAGAATGCGACAACAAATAATGCTCTTTCAATTCGTTCCGCAGATTTTTCTTTGCTCTTTGTAATAAAGAATCGATCGCCGATTCGCTTGACTTCATAATTTCAGCAATTTCACGATAACTTAAATTTTCTATTTTATTCAGCACAAATGCCGTTCTTTGGTTTTCAGGAAGTTTCGTGATCGCTTTAAAAAGTGCCACCGCATTTTCTTTGTTTTCAGTCTTCACACCCGGATGAAAAAAATCCGGCGGATCAACTACCAACGCTTCATTTTTACCATATAAACTCTGTATAAAAGCAAAGCGTTTTTTCCTCTTTTTCTTCCTCAAATGATCAAGGCATTTTGTAACGGTGATCCTGTAAATCCAGGTTGATAATTTTGATTCTTCTTTAAATTTTTCAACCGATTCATACACCTGGATAAAAACTTCCTGCGCCGTATCTTCAGCATCTTCAGCACTTTGCAAAAACCCGATAGCAGTATTAAAAACCATATCCTGCCAGGTTTCCACCATTTCCTTAAAAGCTTCCCTGTCCTTTTTTTTCAACAGGTCGATCAGTTCACTTTCAGTCAAAGCAAAAATATTTAGATGCTAAAGCTGCGGGCCTCCATGTCCATATGGTGGACCACCAAAACCACCAAACCTGCGAAAACCTCCACGATCATTGTTGTTTGTTGAAGCGCCCTTTCCAAAGTTCTTCAATTTGTAAGTAAATGTCAGCATAAAATATTGTTGCAAAACCTGGTTGATCTGATCCTGAACATAGGATTCGGTTACATCCCTGGTGATGCTTTTATTTTGCTTTAAAAGATCAAAAACTGAAAGTTTTAATTCGCCTGCTTGCTTCTTAAGAAATTTCTGGCCGATCGCAATATTCCACAACCAATAATTCTGGTTAAATCCGTCAGTTAACCCTTTATAAGATTCATTGGAAAGATTGTTTTGAAAGAAAAAGCCTTTTTTGGTCAATAAGTTTGCATTGATACCTGCGGATTGGGTAAAATAATTATTATTCAAAGCTGGCTGGATAGTATTTTTTACGGTGTTGATATTGGCCGAATAAGACAAATTAAAATCAATATATTCACTAATGTTGCTTGAAAGAACTGCTCCAAGATTATAATTATAAGCATTCGAAATATTTTCAATCTTATTCACCATTCCAGGCTGCCGTGCATAACTGAACCCAGCATTCATATTAAGGTTTAGTTTGGCAAACTTAATCGGTGTACCAAAAGTGAAGAACGAACGCGCATTAACATACCCGTTCATATTTACAGGCTTTGATATTTGAGAACCTTTATACAAAATAACAGACTTGCTTAAGGCAGAATCACTTGCAGCTGTGTAACTTGCGTTGGTCACATAATTATTGATGCTTTGCAGGAAAATATTTGCAAAAAAGCTTTGTCCTTTTGCCGTGTTGGTGTAAGTATAGCGTGTAATCAAATTGTTAGTGTATTGCTGCTGCAGATCAGGATTTCCTGTCGTATAAAAAAACGGGTTGGTATTATTGATCACATTTTGTAACTGTGTTACTGATGGGGGACTAACTGATCCGCGATAAATTACTCTCAGCGTACTTCTTGCCGAAAGTTTGAATCTTGAAAACATATTCGCCAAAAAATTGCTGTAGGTATTGTCAATTTTTGATGCTTGCGGAAAAACCTGGTTACTTTTTAGTTCGCTATATTGGTAAGAAACTCCTGCAGCAATCATGTTATTCCTGTCTCCATGACGAAAAGTAATACCGGCGTTTTGAGTGTTATAGGTGTTATTGAATTTATTACTGAGGCTCGTATCAAGAATTGAATATTTACCAGTCCCATCATCAAAATCAGAAGTTTCCTGGTCAGCATTGCTGGTTTGGAATGACGGACTATAGTTAATTTGCATTTGTGTTTTCGGCGCAAGCGGCTCGGTATATTCAAGGCTAAAACGGTACTGATTGGTGAGACTTTTTTGATCAGAAAGTTGTTTTACTGTGTCCACTCTTTGTATTGGCTTGTAATAACTGTTGTAAGCGTCCAAAAAGTTCTGACCGTTTCTGTTGTTGGAAGATTGGAATATGCCCAAAGAAATACTTCTTCCTCTTTTGGCGAATGCGTGCCGGTACAACAACATATTGCTCAAACTATTTCCATTCGTTTTGCTGTTCAAATCATTTTCGGTTCTGCTGATGGCATTTTGTTTTGCTTCATCAGGAAAAATTACACCCAGGACATTGTTCACCGAATTATTATTTTGAAAATTCAGGTTTGAAGTGGCAATGATAGTGTTACTTGAGTCTATCCGGTAAGTGAGGCGGAAGTTTACACGATTATTATAATTTTTGGTATTCGAGAGGGTGTTCTCATCATAATACTGAGATGAATCCTTTGTCAAAAAATTTTGCTGGTTAATAATTTGGTTATTGGTCGTGTTGCTGTTATTAAAAAAATAACTTCCTGTCACGTCAATTTTCTTTCCCCATGCATCGCTATAATTCACACCAAAAGCATTCGTTTTCGCTATTCCGCTTTGTGGGCCTACCATAAAGTTCGAGCTGCCTCCTCTGAAATTTCCGCCACCTCCTCCGCCGCGTCTTCCTCCACCTCCGCGACCACCACTTGTAGCTCCAATCAAATCTTCAGATGAAAAGTTTTGTTGATTTACATTATTAAATAAGCCAAGCAAAGAAATTCTCCTGTCATTATTAAAGAAACTTACATTTCCGCCACCACTGTAGCGATCATCAGTACCATAACCGCCATAAACACGACCAAAGTTTCCGTTACGCATGTCTTTTTTCGTAACAATGTTGATTGATTTTTGAGTGTTGCCATCGTCAAAACCGGTAAGTTGCGCCTGGTCACTCAGTTTGTCAAACACCTGGATCTTATCAACAACTTCTGCGGGAAGATTTCTTAAAGTGGCAGTTGCATCATCTCCGAAAAAATCGCGTCCATCAACAGTAACTTTTTTCACTGTTTCGCCCTGCGCGGTTACCGTTCCGTTCTTATCAACCGTAACTCCCGGCATTTTTTTGATCAGGTCTTCACTTGTAGCATCAGGATTAACTTTATACTGATTTGCTGAATAATCTAAAGTATCACCGTTTTGCCTTACCGGTGGCGTGTTATTAATAACAACAGTAGAAAGCGTCTCTTCTGTTTTGGAGATATTAATTTGGAGATTTACATCTTGCCCTAAAACAGTCAATACCTTGTTTTGAGGAGCATAACCAATAGAAGTAACTGTTAAATTGTATGCCCCGTTAGCAATATCATCAAAATTAAAATGACCAGTGGCATCACTCACTGTTAACATCGGATCCTGCGAAGAATCAGCTACCTGCAATTTTATCGTTGCATTAGAAACAGCCATGTTTGTTGCAGCATCCCGAACTGACCCTGATACCGATTGTGCAGCCAAATTGAGAGAGACAAGGCTTGAAAAAATAATGATAGATAAATATCTGAACATAAGATTGATTAAGTAAATAATTTGACGTTGCAACAGCAAAAAACCTGCTTACCGTTCATCATTTTATTGAGCCATTCACTTTTATCTTTTGTTAACGGAAACTAAAAATCATTTCAATTATCTTGCACTCCCAAAAATCAAAATAAAATTTATGGAGTATAATAAGTTAGTTTCCGTTACCGGTTTGCCGGGTTTGTTCGAGTTATTGTCATCCAAATCAGATGGTGCTGTGGTGCGTTCTTTAGAAGATAATACAGTGAAGTTTGTAAGCAGCCGGCAACATAATTTTTCTCATTTGGAAAGCATTGAAGTTTATACTTCAAAAAATAATACTTCACTGGCGGAAGTTTTTCAGGCGATGAAAGAAAGCAACGAAAAAATGCCGGAATCAACTGCCGACGGAAAAACTTTGAAAGCGTATTTTGAAAAAGTTTATCCTGACCTGGACTTCGAGCGCGTATATGCAAGTGACATGAAAAAAATGATCAAATGGTTCCAGATCATTGAGAAAAACAATATTGACGTTTCTTCAAAAGCAGAAGAGGAAGAAAAAGAACCTGCTGCTGAGGCAAAACCGGCAAAACCTGCTCATACCGAAAATGCGAATGTAAAAAACACAAAACCTCAAAAAGCGGCTACACGCAAAATTGAAAGCAGGGGTGTAAAGTAAATTTCGAATAGAGCATCCTAAATAAAAAAGGTTCGTTTTTTGTTGCTTTACTGTGTTTTGAATAATTAAAAATCGAGGATCATGACAGCAGATATCAAAAAATTAGAAAGGCATTATTTGCCACAGGATCTAACCATTTCTTCGTGGGAAGTGATTGAACCATATTTCAAAGAATTGTTGCAGAGAGAAATCAATTCCAAAGAAGATTTGGAAAAATGGTTGAAAGATATGAGTGAGCTTGAAGCCGCTGTGAATGAAGATGTTTGCTGGCGGCAGATAAAAATGACTTGCGACACTGGCAACAAAGAGCTGGAAGAATCTTTCAACTATTTTGTTTTGGAAATTCAACCGCATATTCAACCTTACGCATTTGAACTGAATAAAAAGCTGGTAAATTCACCTTTTACCAAAGAACTTGATCAGGACAAGTATTTCACTTATCTCCGTTCGATCCGTAAGAGCATTGAACTTTTCAGGGAAGAAAATATTCCGATCGAGTCAGAGATAGCCGTTTTGCAACAGAAATATGGAATGATAACAGGCCAGATGTCTGTGGAGGTAAATGGAAAAACTTACACGCTTCAACAAGCCGCTAAATTTTTCGAAAATCATGACCGTGCGCTGCGTGAAGAAGTTTATAAAAAAATTGCTGAAAGAAGATATGAGGATAAAGACAAACTGAACGATCTCTTTTCCCAACTCGTTAGCAAAAGAAACCAGGAAGCTTTAAATGCTGGTTTTGAAAATTACCGCGATTTTAAATTCAAACAATTAGGCCGCTTTGATTATACCAAAGAAGATACTTTCCGTTTTCATGAGTCAGTAAAGCTTCACGTGTTGCCTTTGGTGAATAAAATTTATGCACACAAAAAGGAAAAACTAAAAGTGGATCATCTTCGGCCCTGGGATTTGGAAGCCGAACCACAAGGAACAAAACCATTAACACCTTTTCAGACAGGGAAAGAGTTATTGGATAAAACGATCGAATGTTTCGCCAAACTTCGTCCTTTCTTTGGAGATTGCCTGCGCAAAATGAATGAGATGAAACATCTCGATTTGGAAAGCAGAAGCGGAAAAGCGCCCGGTGGCTACAATATGCCTTTAGCAGAAAGTGGCGCTCCTTTTATTTTCATGAATGCCGCCCAATCGATGCACGACGTAACAACAATGGTGCATGAAGGCGGACATGCGGTGCAATCTTTCCTGACCCATTCACTTGAACTTAGTTCTTTTAAAGACTACCCAATGGAAATTGCGGAAGTCGCAAGCATGGCAATGGAACTTTTTTCAATGGATCACTGGGATGTCTTTTTCGATAACAAAAAGGAATTGAAACGTGCAAAAGAACACCAGTTGGAACGCGTGATCACCATTTTCCCATGGATTGCTATCATCGATAAATTTCAGCATTGGATCTATGAAAATCCGAAGCACACTTTGGAAGAAAGATCAAAAAAATGGATGGAGATCTTCAAAGAATTTGGTGATGATGTAGTGGATTATTCTGGTCTTGAAAAGTATGTTGAAAACAGTTGGCAAAAGCAATTGCATTTGTACGAAGTGCCTTTTTATTATATTGAATACGGGATCGCGCAATTGGGCGCCATCGGTCTGTGGAAACAATTCAAAAATGACAAAGAAAAAGCGCTGGATAATTATATAAATGCATTGAGCCTTGGCGGAACGAAAACTTTGCCGGAATTATACAAAGCTGCCGGACTCAAATTTGATTTTTCTCCTGAAAATATAAAAAGCCTGATGGAATTTGTAAATGCAGAACTGGAAAAGGTAGAAGATTAGTGAACAAACAATTTACCGGGATTTTTATTTTGTGTTCAAAAGGACAAAAAGAATTACATTTTTCCCTTTAAAAATCACTGTTCAAAAAAATCCCTTCCAATCCATTTCGTGATTTTGCATTAATTTCACGGCTCAATTCTCAAAAAAAAAATTGTAATAATACTATGGCTGAAGCGATAAGAATGCCACGCATGAGCGATACGATGACTGAAGGTGTGATAGTGGAATGGCACAAGAAAGTTGGTGACAAGATCAAACCCGGCGACCTTTTGGCGGATGTGGAAACTGACAAAGCCACAATGGAGCTCGAAAGCTATAATGAAGGCACTCTTTTATATATTGGCGTTGAAAAAGGACAATCAGTTCCTGTTGAAGGGATTATTGCAATCGTCGGAAAAAAAGGAGAAGATTACAAACCACTTTTGGAAGAAGAAAAGAAGAAACCAACACCTGGAGGAAATGCAGAAGTTCTCCCCAAGAAAGACGCAAATGAAGAAAAAGCAATAGCAGAAAAACAGGAAAAACAATCGGACAATAAGCCTGCTGATGTTACCCAAAATGTGGAATTGCCAAAAGGAGCGAAAGTAATCCGCATGCCTTTGATGAGCGATACGATGACTGAAGGAAAGATCATCCAGTGGAATAAAAAAGTAGGCGATAAAGTAAAAGCCGACGATTCTTTAGCTGAAGTTGAAACGGATAAAGCCACAATGGATGTGGTTGGATATGAAGAAGGAACACTTTTATACATCGGAGTGGAGGCTGGAAAATCAGCCAAGGTAAATGATATTATTGCAATAGTTGGTAAAGAAGGAACCGACGTAAAAGCTTTTGTTGAGGCACAAAAGCATGCTCCTCAAGAGCAACAGGCTGAAGAAAAATCCGCTGGTCCAGAAGTAAAATCAACTGCCCAGTCTTCTCCTGCTCCTCAGCAGAATGCAGCGGTTCAAACTTCTTCCGTTGAAGGAGGAAGAATTAAAGCCTCACCGCTGGCAAAAAAGCTGGCTGAAGAAAAAGGAATTGACATTTCACAAATTCAGGGAAGCGGCGATGGAGGAAGAATTGTAAAAAGAGACGTTGATTCATTTGTCCCGGCAGCAGCGCCAAAACCAGAGGCTCAAAAACCTGCTGCAGCGGCACAGCCACTTCAACCGTTTACACAAATCGGGCAGGAAGGATACGAAGACATTCCCAATACACCAATGCGCAAAACGATTGCCCGTCGTTTGGGAGAGAGCAAATTCCAGGCTCCTCATTTCTACTTAACAATGGAAATCAATATGGACAACGCGATTGCTTCGCGCAAATCCATAAATGAAATAAGTCCGGCAAAAGTTTCTTTTAACGATTTGGTGATAAAAGCTTGCGCAATGGCATTGCGTCAACATCCGGCGGTGAACAGCAGTTGGAGAGGCGATTTTATCCGCCGCAACAAACACATTCACATTGGTTCAGCGGTTGCGGTTCCTGATGGTTTGATCGTTCCCGTGATTAGATTTGCTGATCAAAAATCACTTTCACAAATCGCGGCAGAAGCAAGCCAGCTTTATGAAAAAGTTAGAAATAAAAAAATCCAACCTGAAGAATTCAGTGGAAATACATTTACCGTTTCTAACCTTGGCATGATGGATATTGATGAGTTCACAGCGATCATCAATCCACCGGATAGCGCGATTCTTGCCGTTGGTGCCATCAAAGAAAAAGTAGTTAAGAAAGGAGATGGATTTGCAGTAACCAACGTGATGAAAGTAACCATGAGTTGCGATCACAGAAGCATCGATGGTGCTGTGGGTGCAGCGTTTTTGCAAACAGTTAAAAAGTATTTGGAAAACCCTGTTACGATGCTGGTTTAAGATCAAAATAAAAATTCGAAATAATTATAGGTTTACTGGGAACGGTAAACCTTTTTTGTTATTAAAGGTTTCCAAATTAGTTCTAAATTTAGAAGTGAATAAAAAACTTCTATCTACTTTACAACTTCTCCGTTTTCCATTCTCTTTCTTTTTGATGCCCGTATATTGCTTTGCCCTCAGCCAGGTAAATAATATCAATTGGAAAAATGCAATTCTTATTTTCATCATCCTGCATTTGTTGGTTTACCCGGCGAGCAATGGTTACAATAGTTACATGGACCGGGATGAAACGCCTGTTGGCGGGTTGAAAAATCCGATGCAGCCGACCTCACTTTTGTTTTATGTAACGGTTTTCATGGATACGCTCGCTCTTCTTTTAAGTTTCATGATTTCACCGGTTTTTACAATAGGAATTTTTTTCTACATATTGGCTTCAAGGGCTTATAGCTACAGGAAAATCAGGTTGAAGAAATATCCAATTATTGGTTATATAACGGTTATCATTTGCCAGGGAGCACTGGTCTTTTTTTTGGTTTATAATGGCAGCAGCGGCAACCAAAATCTTCAAGTTCCCGTTTTACCAATGATCGCTTCAAGTTTACTGATCGGCGGATTTTATCCACTAACCCAAATTTACCAGCATGAGGCCGATGTTGATGATGGTGTAATTACGATCAGTTACCTGCTCGGTTACAAAGGCACTTTTGTTTTTACTGGCATTGTATATGCGTTGGCTTTCGTTACATTAGGTTGGTATTTTTATTCAGTGTCGGATTTTTTAAAGTTTGTTATTCTTCAAATCTTCATGCTTCCTGTTATCATATATTTTTTCAGGTGGTTTGTGAAAGTGATAAAAAATAATGGCGAAGTTAATTTTGAAAATACAATGGGTATGAATAAATATGCTTCGCTTTTTACCAATCTCGGGTTTATTACACTCTTAATTTTAAAGAACGTTTGAGTAAAATCGTTTCCATATCAACCGCGTTGCCTGCTTATAAGCATGAGCAAAAAAACATTCTCCATTTTATGCAGAATGTTTTTGCAATGAATGAGGTTGAAAAAAGAAAACTGAAATTTTTATATCATCAAAGTGCTATTCAATCACGATATTCTGCAATTCCTGATTATAGTTTAAATGCAGGTGAATGGCAATTTTATCCAGCTTCTGAAAATCTTGAACCTTTTCCTGGTTTGGAAAAAAGGATGGATTGGTATAATAAAACTGCACCTGCTTTATCTGTAAAAGCGATAGAAAATTGTATTGGCCCAAAAATTAAAAAGAAGGAAATCACCCATTTGATTACAGTTAGTTGCACCGGCATGAGCGCGCCGGGATTGGATTTGCAGGTAATGGAACAGATGAATTTGGAGAAAAACATTTTCAGAACTTCTGTAAATTTTATGGGTTGTTATGCTGCAATCCATGCGTTGAAACTGGCTGATGCATTTTGTAAAAATGATAAAAGTGCCAAAGTCATTATTGTATGCACAGAGCTTTGTACGCTTCATTTTCAAAAAGAAAATACAGCCGATAACATCGCTTCTTCCCTTTTATTTGGTGATGGTTCAGCCGCGTTGCTGGTAACAAATGATTCTTTTGAAGAAGAAGGCTTAAGTATTAAAAAATTCTACAGCGAAGTTGGTTTTAATGGCAAGAAACACATGAGTTGGCAACTTTCGTCTTCAGGATTTTTGATGAGGCTTTCGGGATATGTGCCCGATCTGATTGAACAGGATTTCAATAATATTCTTCAAAATTCTTTGGAAAATGCCGGGCTAAAACAGGAAGAAATCTCTCATTGGTGTATTCATCCCGGAGGAAAAAGGATTTTGTCGGCGATTGAAAAAAGCACTTCAATTACCAATGAAGATTTGAAATTTTCTTACCGGGTTTTAAATGAATATGGCAACATGTCTTCACCCACAATCTTATTTGTGTTGAAAGAGATGATGTCAAATCTGGAATCTAACAAACAAAAGAATGTAAATGTTTTCGGTGCTGCTTTTGGACCCGGTCTTACAATGGAAACCTTCATTTTATCAAATGATTGATTTTAAAAAACGCTCAAATGACAAGGAAATTCTTGACCGGGAAAATATTCCTTTCCAAGATATTGCACAGAACATGAAAGAACTGGAATGGATTAACCGGCATCTTGGTGGCCATTCAATTTCAATTATTGGTTTTGAAGAATTATGGCAAAAATGGAGGCGGCAAAAAGCCAGCTCTAACAAATCAATTTCAGTCTGTGAAATCGGCTGCGGTGGCGGTGATAATTTAAAAGCGATCAACAATTATTGTGTCAAAAGAAATATACACGCAAGATTTATTGGAATTGATATCAACAAGAATTGCATTGAATTCGCAAGGAAAAACACAAGCGATAAAGACTTTGATTACATCACAAACGATTATAAAAAAGTGATTTTTGAAAATAAGCCGAATATCATTTTCTCATCACTTTTTTGCCATCATTTTTCAGAAGAAGATTTGGTTCAAATGATGCAATGGATGAAGGAAAATTCAACGATTGGTTTTTTCATTAATGATTTGCACCGGCATTCCATCGCTTATCATTTCATTAAAACAACCACTTCAATTTTTTCAAAATCCTACCTCGTAAAAAATGATGCGCCACTTTCCGTTTTGAGAGGATTCAGGAAAAAGGAATGGAATCAAATATTTGCAAAAGCAGGAATTAAGAATTTTTCATTAAAATGGAAATGGGCTTTCCGGCATTTGATCGTTGTTCCGAATATTTAAGAAATCTTGGAAAGGCAAACAAACGATAGAACAAAAAAAGAAGGAATTTCTTCCTTCACTGCAGCTATTATTGGTGGTGGTCTGGCAGGACTTTCTCTCTCTATCCTGCTTTCAAAAGCCGGTTATGAAACGGTTTTGTTTGAAAAAGAAAGATATCCTTTTCATAAAGTTTGTGGCGAATACATTAGCCTTGAAAGTTGGAATTTTATTGAAATGTTGGGCTTACCACTTTCCCAACTTCAATTGCCAATTATCAAAAAATTGATCGTTTCTTCTCCGCGAGGGAATACGATTGAAACCGCACTTGATTTGGGAGGTTTTGGCATCAGCCGTTATTTTCTTGATAATAAACTGAAAGAAATAGCAGAAGAAAATGGAGTAACAATTTTTGAAGGAACCAAAGTGAGTGAAGTGAATTTCGAAAATGAAAATTTTAATGTGAAATTTCAAAAAGGAGCAGTTGAAGCAAAAATTGTTGCCGGTGCTTTTGGTAAAAGGAGCGTCCTGGATGTAAAATGGAAACGGGATTTTATCAAGGAAAAAGCAAGCAAACTCAATAATTATGTCGGAATAAAATATCACGTTAAAACTTCGTTTGCTGGCGATGCGATTGCTTTACACAACTTCAAAAACGGTTATTGCGGCATTTCAAAAATTGAAAATGATGAATATTGCCTTTGCTATCTTACCACTGCCAAAAACCTGAAAGAGAATGGCAATTCCATTCAAAAAACGGAAAAGAATGTTTTGTTTCAAAACCCATTTCTCAAAAAAATATTTAATCAAAGCGAGTTTTTATTTCCCGAACCAATCACCATTTCACAAATTAGTTTTGAAAAAAAATCACTCGTCGAAAATCATGTCCTGATGCTCGGCGATGCTGCCGGAATGATCACACCACTTTGCGGAAACGGGATGAGCATGGCTTTTCATTCGTCGAAAATTGCATTTGAAAACATCGATTCATTTTTAAAAGGAAAGGTGAACAGAAAACAAATGGAAGAGAATTATTCAGCACAATGGAAAAAGGAATTTGGTTCACGCTTAAAAACCGGCAGAATCATCCAGCAATTTTTTGGCAGCAGGTTGTTGACTGAGGTTTTTATTAGTTCGCTCAAACCTTTCCCTTTTATGGTAAATAAGTTGGTGAAGGCAACTCATGGAAAAGAGTTTTAGTAAATTTGTAAGGTCATCTGATTAATTCGAGCGATTAGAAAAAGAGAAGAAATTATGAAGAACAAAAAGACTTTGGTTTTAGGCGCTACAACCAATCCTTCGCGTTATAGTTTCCTGGCAGTAAATAAATTGAGGGAAGAGGGATATGAGGTGGTTGCGGTTGGGCGACATACCGGTAAAGTAAATGACGTGGAAATTGTTTCTGAACAAAAACCAATTGAGGATTTGGATACGGTTACACTCTACCTGAATGCCAACAATCAAAAGCCTTATTATAATTATATAATCGCTCAAAAACCAAAACGAATCATCTTTAATCCCGGCGCTGAAAATGAAGAACTGGAGCGCATTGCAAAAGAAAACAATATCGCCACACAAAACGCCTGCACGTTGGTTTTACTAAGTACCGGCCAGTATTAATACTTTCACTCCAGCGTACTTTCACGCAACTTTTCTCCTACAAGTTATTTTTTGGCATTTTGCGTAATATTTTATACGGATTGTCGTTTTAAATGCATCCAGATTTTAAAAACGAAAATCCTTATCTATGAAAATCATGTACAAAATGGTGACGGCATGTTTGATCATGATGATCACATTCAAAAGCCAGGCACAGATTGTCACATCCAACAGGCAAAATTATTTTGATAAATACTCGGCAAGACTTGTAACGCCAGAAAGTGAACTGAGTAAGGCATTCACAGTGCCACAAGGAGGAAAATTAAAACTGGATTTCGGAAACTTCACTTTCAATGGTATTGTCACTTCTTCTATCAAACGCTACGATAATCTATATACAGTAATCATAAAATCGCCGGCAATGAACAACACCTTGTTGGCCATTTCCAAAAGGATCAACGATGATAAAACCGTCACCTATGTGGGCAGGATCATCAATGATAAATACGCAGATGGTTACGAATTAAAACGAGAAAATAACGGCTCTTACGCTATGCAAAAAATTAAAACTGATGCCTTGGTGGAGGATTATTAATCCATCAAAACCGTTACCCTAATGACGGCCTATCCAAAATCCAACATACCATGAAAAAGATTCTATCCTTCCTGTTCACCCTGTTACTTTTTAGTACAATCAAAAGTTACGCTTTGCCCAAACTCAGTAGTCTTCCATCTGCAAAGGCGACTATCTTTTTTGACTTTGATGGACAAACTGTAAGCGGAACATCCTGGAACGGCGGAGCTACTTTTTATTGTGCTCCTGCCGGTTTGACCGATGCCCAGATCACTGAAATTTTTAACCGTGTTGCAGAAGATTACAGGCCTTTTAATGTAGATATAACAACTGATTCAACTGTATTTTTAGCCGCTCCACTCACACAGCGTGTAAGGATAATCGTTACACCTACAAGTGATTGGTACCAGGGAGTTGGTGGCGTTTCTTATACCGGGTCATTTATCTGGGGCGACGACACTCCCGGATTTGTTTTTCCCGATCGATTGGGTTATGTACCCAAGCTTATTGCCGAATGTTGCACCCACGAAAGTGGTCACACGGTTGGCCTGTCGCACCAGGCAAAATACAGCGGCACCTGCAGTTTGATCTCTACTTATAATGATGGAACAGGTATTGGAGAAACAAGTTGGGCACCGGTAATGGGAAACAGTTATTACAGGAATTTATCTGGCTGGAACAACGGGCCTACGCCAAGTGGATGCACAGCCGACCAGGATAATCTTTCAATCATTACAAGCAGGAATGGTTTCACTTACCGTTCAGATGATCACAGTGATGACCCCAAAAAGAATCCGACAAAGATCAGTATTTCAAATTCGCAATTTTCAGCTAATGGAATTATTACCACGAATACGGATAAAGATGCATTTAAAATAACTCTTGCTGATAATGCACAAATCAACCTAAGTGCAAAACCTTTCTCAGTTGGGGCAAACAATGACGGCGCTGACCTGGATATGAACGTAACACTTTATAACAGCAACATGCAAGTCGTTCAGAATTATAATCCTTCAGACAAATTAGATGTCAGCATTGATACAACATTAATGGCGGGGGATTATTATTTGGTTGTAAACGGCTCAGGCAACTCGAACACAAGTAATTACGGTAGTCTTGGCTCTTACACAATTTCCGGCACTTATGCACCGTTGAGGGTAATGCCGGTTGAGCAGGTTCTTCTTAGCGGTGAAAGTGTCCAGGGAAAACACGACCTGAGTTGGAATATCATCTCGGATGCAGCCATCAAAAGTATTTCGGTAGAAAGTTCGTTTGATGGTACACAATTCACAACGCTTACCCAACTTACAACAACAGATAAGAATTTTAGCTACGTGCCTTTGTTAAGTGAAAATATTTATTACAGGCTAAAAGTCACTTCTGTCAACGGCCAGGTAAGTTATTCAAACGTTGTTCCTCTTAAACCCATCCAGGAAAGAAGTAAACAATTTACTATTAGTACAGTGGTTAATAAGGAAATAACCGTAAACGCAGTTATGAATTTTAAGTATCAATTGGCAGACATGAGCGGAAGAATTGTAAAGACTGGAAAAGCCGACGCGGGTTTGACGAACATCAACATCGATAATTCTCCTAACGGAATTTATATAATGCAAATCATTTGTAACAACCAAAGAACAACGCAACGAATTGTAAAACTGTAAGGTAGATTCATGTGTAAGTTAGGGGGCAGCGTTAGGGGCTGTCCCCTTTTTGTTTTTACAGGAAAAAAATCGGATAATTATTCGTTTACTGTTTCTTGTATTATCTGAACGTTAAGGTTCAATTTCCTGAGAAATATTTTCGCTTCCATTTCCAAAATATCGGTAATTTTAAAAAACCTTATTTTATGTTATGGAGAAAATTTAACGGCGAACCGATTGAACTTCCCATCAAAACTGCGGTTGAGCATGCTATTGCCAAAGAAACCGAAGCCGGCAACAAATTAAAAGTGTGTATTGGCACCGACAGCCAGGTAAAAGGCAAAGACACGGAATTTGCCACTGTAATCGTTTTTCTTCGTGAAGGACGAGGCGGATTTATGTTCATCCACAATGAAAAAACTTCCCAGAAATACAGTATCAAAGAAAGGATGCTGGTGGAAGTGGCCAAGAGTATCGAGATTGCTTATGAACTCTGCGATCTTTTTACAAAATTCGATGTGGACATGGAAGTGCATGCAGATATCAACACCAATCCGCACTTCAGGAGCAACGAAGCCCTGCGTGAAGCAATGGGTTATATCCTTGGAATGGGCTTTGCCTTCAAAGCCAAGCCTGAAGCGTTTGCCAGCAGTTGTTGCGCCGATAAAATTGTGAACTGACCTATTGCAAATTTTGGCGGCATTTTGTATTTTAGCCTTCTATGGAAAGGCTTTTTGTAATTTTATTCTTTATTGCTTCCTTAACCGCTGCTATCCTTTACAGGAAGTTTCCGGGTAATACCAAAAAAGGTATTATTGTTCGTTTTTGCTGGTTTATTTTCTTTATGCCCTTTTCATTTATTTTCTTAAGTGAAAATGCTACAATCTCTCAAAACCTTACGCTTGGCTTAATTTCAGCAGCTGGCTTGCTCTATTTCTTCTATAAACTTAAACTATTAAGAAAGCAGACAAATCATTAAAACGCAAAAAAATTTCACAACTCAATGCACGCTCAATTTAAAATAGCTTGTTCCTTTCATTGAATAAGGTTAGTTTAGAGTTAGAATTTTTAACAAGAACATTGAATGGATAAAATTGTTGTTTTTCTTTGCCTGCTAACCTTAATGGTTCTATTAATCCTGTATAATAGATGGAAGAGAAATCATAGAAATTCAAAAGCGTTATTACTACTACAATTTTTGTGGCTGATATTATGGATTACTGCTATTCTCTTTTTGAAACCGAAGTTTAATCAAATCGAGAATATTTTGTTAGGTGCCTTTTTTGGAGGAGCGTTGGTTTACTTTTTTTACCGATTCAGAAAAATTTTTTTTTAAGAATTCAGATCATTAAAAAGCAAACACCCATCACCATAACTCAGAAACCTGAACTGGTGGTTTAATGCATATTCATAAACTTCTTTCCATTTATCACCAATCATTGCTGATACCAACAACAATAAAGTCGATTTTGGCTGATGGAAATTGGTGATCATTCCATTTGCAATTTTCCATTTGTAACCTGGAGCAATAATTATTTGCGTTTGAATAAAAAGCCTGTTTAAATTTTTAGTAATTAAATAATTTAATAACGAACTCAATGAATCATTAACCGAAAGATTTACTTTTAATAAGTCGTCTTCATACACTTCCCATTGATTTATTTTCAAATCTTCAAATTCAATTTCGGGATTGAGAAAAGCTTTTAATCCCATCCAGTAAAGGCTTTCAACTGTTCTTACAGAAGTAGTGCCAACGCAAAAAACCGGATGAGAAATATTTTCGATCAGCTGCTCAAGAAATTTTAACGAGACATCAATCCATTCAGAATGCATTTCATGTCCTTCCATATTTTCTGACTTCACAGGCTTGAACGTTCCTGCACCAACATGAAGTGTTACAAAACCTTTTTGAATATTTTTTTCTTTGAAAGACGAAAAAATCCTTTCTGTAAAATGCAATCCTGCTGTGGGCGCAGCTACAGAACCTTCGTAATGCGAATAAATACTTTGGTATCTTTCAGCATCGCTTTTTTCTGCTTTTCTCTTAATGTAAGGCGGCAAGGGCGTTTCTCCTGCATGATCGATAATTTCGGCAAAAGAAAAATGGCCGGGTGTCCATGATAATTCAACTACATAAGCATCGCTCAGTTTCTCAACCAATCCGGCCTTCAATTCAATCTCTTCTCCGTTTATCACAAGTTTTTTATGAAGAAATTTCTCTTTCCATTTACCTGCGCCTCCTATCATACATTTCCATCTTGTTGAATTCTTTTGCTGAAGTACGACTGCATAATCATTTATTTTTTCATGCGGTTCGAGGCAAAAAATTTCGATAGTAGCACCGGTAGGTTTTTGAAATAAAATGCGCGCTTTGATTACTTTGGTATCGTTAAAAACAAGGAAAGAATTTTTGGGAAGATGAACGGAAATGTTTCGGTATATATCTTCAGAAATATTTCCGTTTTTAAAGATCAACAATTTCGATTGATCTCTTTCGGGCAAAGGATAAACCGCTATCTTTTCTTCAGGAAGATCGTAATCAAAATTCTTGATGGATAAGTCTTTCGGATGCATCCTGCAAAGAAAACAAAAAAAGCTGGCCCACATTTTACAGCAAACCAACTTTTAATTCAATTTTTTATTTCGTCGCTACACTTTGTTATTCTTTATTTCATCCACAACTCCCGGATCGAGTAAAGTAGTTGTGTCGCCTAAATTTTCCATTTCGCCTTCGGCAATTTTTCTCAGGATCCTTCGCATGATCTTTCCGCTTCTTGTTTTAGGAAGACCATTTACAAATTGTATTTTATCAGGTTTGGCAATTGGGCCGATAATTCTTGCAACAGTTTCTAAAATATCCTGTTTTGACAGTTCATCTTCAGAATGCTTTTTATCAGTGATCACGTATGCGTAAACACCTTGTCCCTTGATCTCATGCGGAAAACCAACTACAGCACTTTCTACCACGCTCGCGTGCATGTTGATCGCGTTTTCAATTTCTGCAGTTCCAATTCTGTGGCCGCTTACATTCAATACATCGTCCACGCGGCCTGTAATTCTGTAATTTCCGTTCTCATCCTTTAAAGCGCCATCACCCGTAAAATATAAATTCTCATAAGTTTCAAAATAATTCTTGCGACAACGTTCGTGATCGCCGTAAGTGGTTCTTAAAATTCCCGGCCACGGAGCCTTCATGCAAAGATTTCCTTTCAACAATCCATTCTCATCTCTTTCGGTAACTTCTTTTCCGCGTTCATCAACCAAAACAGGCTGCACGCCTGGCAATGGAAGCGTTGCCCAGCTAGGTTTTGAAGGAGTAACTCCTGCAAGATTGGAAATCAAAATCCCGCCGGTTTCTGTTTGCCACCATGTATCTACAATTGGGCATTTTTTCTTTCCAACATGTTCATCATACCAGTGCCATGCTTCTTCATTAATAGGCTCACCCACTGTTCCTAAAACCTTTAATGTGGAAATATCTTTTCCTTTTAAAGGATCAAGACCATAACTCATCAGGCTGCGGATCGCTGTTGGCGCGGTATAAAAAATATTTACTTTATATTTTTCAACAATATCCCAAAATCTTCCTGCATCCGGCCAGGTAGGAATTCCTTCAAACATCAATGAAGTGGCTCCGGCAGCCAGTGGACCATAAACAATATAACTGTGACCAGTGATCCAGCCAATATCTGCTGTACAAAAATGTACCTGGTTGGGTTGGTATTGAAACACATTCACAAAAGTATAACTTGTCCAAACCATATAACCTCCAATCGTGTGCACGACGCCTTTCGGCTTTCCTGTGGATCCGGAAGTGTATAAAATAAACAACGGATCTTCTGCATCCATTTCGGTCGCAGGCATAGTAACCACATTATTTTTTTCAATTTGCGATAAGGCATAATCCATTTCATCTTCCCACCATAGATCGCGACCTTTAAGCATCGAAACGGGGCGGCGGGTTCTTGTATAAACGATTACTTTTTTAACCGTCTTATTTCCGATCAATGCATCGTCTATAATACTTTTTAAAGGAATGTCTTTCCCACCACGAAAAGCACCATCGCAAGTGATGATAAACTCTGCTTTTGAATCTTCAAGACGATCGGCTATACTTTGAGCTGAAAATCCACCAAAAATAACATTATGAATTGCGCCTATCCTTGCACAACCCAAAACCGCATAAGCCAATTCCGGAACCATTCCCATGTAAATACAAACACGATCCCCTTTCTTAACGCCATTGTTGAGCAGCATTTGCGCCACCTGGCAAACTCTTTTATGCAACCTTGCATAAGTTACAACTCTTGTTCTTTCTTCAGGATTATTCGGTTCCCAAATGATTGCCGGTTTGTCTGGCATTGTTTCCAGGTGGCGATCAATACAATTCTCGGTTATATTTAATTTTCCACCTTTAAACCATTCAACTTTGGGCTCTTTAAAATTCCATTCCAATACCTTATCCCATTTTTTTCGCCAATGAAAATTCTCTGCCACACTGCCCCAGAATTCATCGGGGTTTTCAACACTTTTCTTATAATTTTCCTGATACTCATCCGCTGACTTTATCTGATAAGGATATTCCATGATTGAAATGTTTTATAGTTTATACGTTAAAAATCGGTTTATAAAGTTAATACGTTAATTAAATACCTGCGAAGCAAAATAAAATTTCGCCTTGTTTGTCTTCTTACTAAGAAATATGTTTTTATTCTGCATTAGCAGTTGCTTGCTGCTTCTCAAATTCTTCTCTCTTCGCCACCTCGGGAATTGCTGGAACCATGGCTTTGTAAACCGCATCTTCAATTGCGCCCCTGATATTGTATTTATACAAATTGGTGCTTCTTGTCGGGTTCACGCGGTTACATAAAAATACATAAACCAGGTCATATTTTGGATCAACCCAAATGCAGGTGCCTGTATAACCTGTGTGTCCAAAAGTTAACGGTGACGCATATCTTGAAGGATAGGGATGAGGATCTGTTGTTGTGTAATTATCTTTTTGTGGTTTATCAAAACCAATTCCACGGCGGCTGATGCTTGAATTATATGCAGTAAACAATTTCAAAGTTGAAGGTTTGATGTATTGTTTTCCCTTAAACTTTCCACCGTCTAAAAACAATTGCAAAATCGCACCAATATCTTCTGCATTACTGAACAAACCCGCATGACCAGCGACGCCGCCAAACATTGCACTTCCTTCATCGTGCACATCTGCATGCAAATGCTGGAATCTCCAATATTGATCTAACTCTGTTGGTGCAACTAAATTGGTATCCGCCCAATTTCTTGGATTAAAACCAATTGAATGAAGTCCCATTGGTTTATAGAAATTTCTACTGACATATTTGTCGAGCCTCAATCCTGAAATCGCTTTCACCACATCACCCATAAATATGAAATCATTGTCGCTGTAAACATATCTTTTCTTGCCCGGAAGCAGTTTACTATCGAGAATACTTTGGTTCATTGAATCAGCATAATCACTTCTCAGGTACATATTTTGAGCAACTCTGACATTAAATCTCTTCGAAGAATCCGGATGGAAATATTGTGGCAGCGGTCGACCTGTTTGAGGATCGATGGTCTTTTTATAAAAAACCACATCCGGCACCAGTCCGGCCTGGTGAAGCAAAATGTCTTCAATATTCAGATTCTTCTTATCACTCTTGCGCACCCAGGGAAGATAGCTTCCTAGTGTTTTATCCAAACTCAATTTTCCTTCGCTGTGCAATTTCATAACACTCAAAGTAGTGGCGCATATCTTTGTTACCGAAGCCATATCATAAATGGAATTCAGACTTGTTGGTTCAGGTGTATCATAATTATAGGTGCCATAAGCCTTTTCAAAAACAATTTTTCCATGACGAGCAACCAGTACAACACAACCCGGATACGCCTGACCGTCAATTCCCAATTGCGCGATCGAATCAATATCGTGCTCCATCTGCAAACCATTCAAACCTTCTTTTTCGGGGCTTGCATAAGGCATTATCCTTTTCGGCATAATGCCGCTGCCATATTTGTATTTCGGGCAAACCGTAACCGATAAACTTCCTTTGGCAAATATCTTTCCTTCAAGCAGATCAGCAGCTACTTCCTGCGTGGTTGAATCATCTTCATAACAAGCAACTAAATTTCTTGCGTCACAAAAGTTCTCGATCACATAAGGATTTCCGAAATCATAAATGATCGTTTTATAATTTGCACTGTCTGGTGTCTGCAACTGTTTGATCAGGTCGAATGCATAATCTGTAATTCCAAAATTATTTGCGGGATAACGATGGTAATTTGAAAGCGCTATCACCACCGCATTGTACTGGCTTTTGATGAGTTTGGCTAAAGTGGGAACGCGTCTTGCATCTTCTTTAAAAGAAAAATAAAATCCGTCAGCGCCAAGATCTTTCGTTACCCTGTTGGCAAAAGCATTTGCACTGTCGATGCCGATACCCACAAACGCAATTTTTTTATTTTCATTCGTAAGGGGGAAAAATTGTTTGTCTTTATCACTTAAAACCGTAATCGCATTTTCGGCCACCAGTTTTTTCATTTCGTGAATTCCTTCGTTCAGATCAGCAGTAAGATTTGTCGTATCGATCGGTTGCGGATTAGCCATGCCGTACATGTACTTATAGGCAAGTACTTTCTTACATTTCTTATAAATATCATTCCAGCTCAATAGATTGCTGTCAATCGCTTCTTTGATCCTTGCAATCGCGGAATCAACATTTTCAGGAAGTGAAAGAATATCATTGCCGGCGATCAAAGATTGAACGGCAATTTTTCCGCCTGGAAAAAATTTAGCAACGCCTTTCATTCCTAATGCATCCGTAAATGTGAGACCTTTAAAATGCAGTTTTTTTCTAAGTAAACCAGTTACATTCTTTTTGGAAATAGAAGTTGCTGTGTTGGGTGTTGGATCAACTGCGGGAATATAAAGATGTGCGATCATCACGCTCGCCACACCGGCTTTAAACATTCTTTTGAAGGGATACAATTCAAGTGAATCCAATTGTTTCATTGATTTATTGATCACAGGAAGGTCAAGGTGAGAATCGACCGTTACATCTCCATGACCGGGAAAATGTTTCGCGCAAGCCATTACTCCTTCGTCCTGCAAACCTTTCATATAAGCAATTCCGTAACTAGCTACTTTATATTTATCCTCTCCAAAAGAACGGTCATTAATTACCGGGTTATCAGGATTATTATTTACATCAACATCTGGTGCAAAATCAACACGAACACCAACCCGCTTTAATTGTCGGCCAACCAATCTTCCATATTCATACACCAAAGTTGAATCATGCATTGCACCGAGCATCATTTGGTGATTCAGCGGCTCAACACCTTCAAAACGCATTCCGGCGCCCCATTCTCCATCCATTGTCACCATTAGCGGCGTTTGGGCAATGCTTTGAAAATGATTAATAAATTCAGCTTGTTTCACCGGTGTTCCCTGGAACAAACAAATGCCTCCGATATTGTATTTTTTTATTGCTGCTTCAACTGCAGAGTCGTAATAAACAGGACCATTTGGTGTGTAACTGCTCTCACGCAAGATCATCAATTGTGCAATTCTTTGATCGTTGTTCAAAGAATTAAAAACACTATCAGCCCATCGCCTGGCAGCGTGAGTAGGAGTCTGAGCAAATGAAGTAGCTTTCAAAAGGGTAAGTAAACAAAATGCGAGTAAGGTCTTTTTCATTTTTTAAATAAACAGTTTTTAACAACGGCGCACAAGGTAAAAAAATAAACTGTTCATCTTCAGGGCTTTTCTAAAAAAGAAAATCGTTTTCACAATTAATTCTGACTTATTTTTAAAATGCATAATCGTAAAAACTATTTTTGCCCCATGAATATTGAAGCCCTTTACAAAATTTATAAACAGTTTCCATCAGTACAAACAGACTCAAGAAATTTAAAAAAAGATGAGATTTTCTTTGCCCTGAAAGGACCGAATTTTAACGGGAATCTTTTTGCAAAGAAAGCATTGGAACAAGGTGCATCTTACGTTATAGTGGATGAAGAACCGGATTTTGAAGATGACAGAATCATTAAAGTCCATGACGTTTTAGAAACTTTGCAACAATTGGCAAAGCATCATCGCGAGCAATTTTCAATTCCTTTTATGGCCATCACCGGAAGTAATGGAAAAACAACAACCAAAGAATTAATTCACGAAGTGCTTTCTTCAACTTACAAAACCTACACAACAAAAGGAAATCTGAATAATCACATCGGCATTCCGCTAACTATTTTGAAAATTAAGACAGATGCAGAAATGGCGGTGATAGAAATGGGTGCCAACCATCTTCATGAAATTGAAGGCTATTGCGTTTATGCAAAACCGTTATATGGATTAATCACCAACATCGGCAAAGCGCATTTGGAAGGTTTTGGAGGGGTTGAAAATATCAAAAAAGGAAAAGGCGAGCTTTTTGATTATTTAAGAAATACAAACGGAACTGCTTTTGTAAATACCGATGATCCTGCAGTTTTTGATTTAGGAAAGAAAGTTGGGAAGGCCGTTTATTATGGCTCAGGATGTGAAAATGCAAAAGGAAAAATTGTAAAGAATGATCCGTTTATTGAAGTAGAAATTGAAGGAAACCCTGAACTAACAATTAAAACAAATCTGGTCGGGGGTTACAATCTTCCTAACATTCTCGCAGCCGTATGTGTAGGAAAACATTTTGGAGTGAAGGAACAAGAAATTAAAAAAGCTATTGAAGATTACCAACCCACCAACAGCCGCTCGCAATTGATCCGTAAAGATTCGAATATTATTATCCTTGATGCGTACAATGCCAATCCCGGAAGCATGAAAGCAGCGATTGAGAATTTTGCTTCAATGCAGGGAAATAAAAAAATTCTTCTTTTGGGCAGCATGATGGAGTTGGGCGAAGACAGTGAACAAGAGCATCAGTCAATTATTTCTTTAATAAATAATTACAAATGGGAAGATGTGGTTTTAGTAGGAAAGAACTTTGAAGAAGTGAACAAAAATTACATCTCCTTTAAAAATTCTGATGAAGCAGGTGAATGGCTTCGCAAAAAAAATCCAAAGAATGCGGTGATCCTTATTAAAGGTTCCCGTAGCATGCAAATGGAAAAAGCAATGACAATATAAGCAGATAAAATCGTAAATTTGCAGATTACAAACGGTCAATATTTATGCAGGCTGCAAACAACATCCTTTCCATCGCTTTGAATGATTCACCTTTAAAAAGTGAAATGGAATTGGTTCAGCATAACAGCCAGGATATTCCCGGTTCGGTTCAATATATCATCAATCGTTATCGCAAATCGCCCGATGTTGAAATTGAAGAAACCGGAATGCTTAACTATTATTACAGCGAAAATGAGAACGAACGGCACCTGGAACTGGTTTTCTGTATGCAGGGAAACCGGTATTGTAAAAAAAGGGATGCAGAATGCAATTTTTGCCAACAAGGTCAAACAAATCATTGTACAGAATTAGTGAACACTATTGATGTGGCATGTTTTCGTTTCAACGCCGATCATCTCAGCCTTTTTGTAAAAAATTTAAAAACAACCACTTTTTCGGAAAGAGTATTATCATTTAAACACACCTCTTCCTTCAGCAGGAGTTTGCCGCTTTGCACAAAAACGAGAGACGTTTTAACACAATTGATGAATCACCAATACACGGGCAGCTTCGAAAATATTTTTATCAATGCGCAAACACAAATGCTTTTGTTGTTGGGCGTAGAATGCATGTGTGGAGAAGAAGAAGAAAGTATTGGTTGCAAATTTTTGGCAAATGAAGCTGATCGTGAAAAAATTTCCCTTGCCAGGAATATCTTATTGGAACATATCGGACAGCCGCTAACAATAAGAGAATTGAGCAGGAAGGCAGCCATTAATGAATGTTATTTGAAAAAAGGGTTCAAAGAAATGTATGGCACTACCATTTTTGATTTTTACCAAAGCCAAAGAATGGAACACGCGAAATATTTATTATATGAAAAAGGTTTAACTGTAACAGAAGTTTCTGACTCGCTCGGTTATTCTTCCATTTCCCACTTTTCCACTGCTTTCAAAAAACACACCGGTATCAAGCCGTGTGAATTGTTGTTTAGATAATTCAGAAAAAATTCTTTCTTATTTGTTGGTTCACTACAAAAAAGGGAAGACGAATCAAATCGCCTCCCCACATTTTCCACTGCAACTCGTAATATATAAAGATTAATATTACTGCTAATTAAGGGTGTTTTCCACGGTTGCAACGGCGCTGGTAAGAAAGTAAATACAATGCCAAAGACTTTAAATGTGAATAAAATTGAGTACCAACGCATAAATTTCTATGCAAAGAATGAAAATTAATAAGCGAAATATTTAAATAAACTATCGCATTTTAAGGGCAAACAGCGCATATTCCGCTTGTAAAAATCTTACCTTTGCATCCTTTTATTTTAACTGAAGGTTTATTGAAATGAAGAAAAAATACAGTGAGTACAAGCAATTGGACCTTACTCAGATAGCAGGAGAAATACAAAAGTCGTGGCAGGAAGAAAATGCATTTGTCAAAAGTATTTCGAACCGGGAAGGAAAAACGCCTTTTGTTTTTTATGAAGGCCCCCCGAGCGCCAATGGAATGCCCGGTATTCACCATGTAATTTCAAGAACACTTAAAGATCTTGTTTGCCGCTACAAAACAATGAAGGGTTTCCAGGTAAAACGTAAAGGCGGCTGGGATACGCATGGTTTGCCGGTGGAATTAGGGGTGGAGAAATTATTGGGAATCACTAAAGAAGATATCGGAAAATCTATTTCTGTTGAAGAATACAACGCGACTTGCAGAAGGGAGGTTTTGAAGTTTAAAGACAAATGGGATGAAGTAACCCAAAAAATGGGTTATTGGGTGGATTTAAAACGTCCTTATATCACTTTTGAAAATGATTATATCGAGACACTTTGGTGGTGTTTGAAAGAATTGTACAAAAAAGGTTATTTGTATGAAAGCGTAAGCATTCAGCCTTATTCGCCGGCTGCTGGAACCGGATTAAGTTCGCACGAACTCAATCAACCCGGAACTTACCGGGATGTGAAAGATACAAGCGCAACGGTGATGTTTAAAGTTGAAAAAGATGAAAAATCACAATTCTTATTTGATGTTACAAATGATGACCAAATTTTCTTCCTCGCCTGGACAACCACTCCCTGGACTTTGCCTTCGAATTTGGGATTAACTGTTGGCGGAAATATTGAATATTCTTTGGTCAAAACATTTAATCCCTATACACACTTACCAATAAATGTAATACTTGCGACCGTCCTGGTTCCCAAATATTTTAAAGAAGAAGCAGAAAATCTTTCTTTTGAAGAATATAAGGAAGGCGACAAATTAATTCCCTGGAAAAATATTGCAAGTTTTCAAGGAAGTGAATTAGAAGGATTAAGCTACGAACAATTAATGCCTTTTGAAGCAAACTCTTTAGAAGTAATTGAAGAAGTTACTCCGGACGCAGAACCTTTCAAAGTGGTTTTGGGTGATTTTGTAACTACAGAAGACGGAACAGGTATTGTTCACACTGCGCCAGCTTTTGGTGCGGATGACTTTAAGGTGGGAAAGAAATACAATCTTGGCATTTTAACCCTCGTGGATCGTGAAGGAAAATTTGTGAATGGAGTTGGAGAATTCAGTGGTCGTTATGTAAAAGATTATACCGATGACCCACATTATGTTGACGTAAACGTTGATATTTCTGTCAAGTTAAAGAAGGAAAACAGGGCTTTTAAGGTTGAAAAATATGAGCACAATTATCCCCATTGCTGGCGTACCGACAAACCGGTAATTTATTATCCGCTTGACGCCTGGTTTATTAAGACTACTGCTGTAAAAGACAGGATGATCGAATTGAACAACACCATCAATTGGAAACCTGCTTCTACAGGAACCGGAAGATTTGGCAACTGGCTGGAAAATATGGTGGATTGGAACCTCAGCAGAAGCCGTTTTTGGGGAACGCCTTTACCCATTTGGCGTACAGAAGATGGAAGTGAAGAAAAATGTATCGGGTCAATAGATGAATTAAAATCAGAGATCCGAAAATCTGTTGATGCCGGAAACCTGAAACTGGATAAAAACGAACCGTCAGAAAAAGCGATTAATAAATTAGTCTCTGATCTCCATAAACCTTTTGTTGATAGCATTGTTCTTACATCTGCCTCCGGAAAACCGATGAAACGTGTGCCGGACCTGATCGATGTTTGGTTTGACAGCGGTGCAATGCCGTATGCACAATGGCATTTCCCTTTTGAGAACAAAGAACAATTTGAGAAGAACTTCCCGGCAGATTTTATTGCCGAAGGAGTAGATCAGACTCGCGGTTGGTTTTACACCTTACATGCTTTGGCTGTTTTATTATTTGACAGCGTAGCTTATAAAACCGTTGTCAGCAATGGCTTGGTGCTTGACAAAAACGGAAACAAGATGAGCAAACGTGTTGGCAATGTCGTCGACCCGTTTGAAACGCTGGAAGTTTTTGGGCCCGATGCTACAAGATGGTATTTAATTACCAATGCTTCTCCCTGGGACAATTTAAAATTCGACACTGAAGGAATCAAAGAAGTGCAACGAAAATTCTTCGGCACACTTTACAACACTTACCAGTTTTTTGCCTTGTATGCCAATGTGGATGGCTTTTATTTTGAAGAAAAACCAATTCCGGTTGATGAACGACCGGAACTGGACCAATGGATTTTGTCTTCCTTAAATTCATTAATAAAAGAGGTAACGCAATCACTTGATGATTATGAACCCACTCAGGCAGGAAGAGCCATTGAATATTTCCTCGACGAACATTTGAGCAATTGGTATGTTCGGCTTTCCCGCCGCCGTTTTTGGAAACCAACAGATAAGAATAATCCGCAAGGAGAGAAAGATAAGATCTCTGCCTATCAAACTTTATATGAATGCCTGGAAGTCCTCAGCAGATTGATTGCTCCAATCGCTCCGTTTTTTGGCGATTGGCTGTTCAGAAATTTAAATGAAGTAACCCAAAAAAAACCGGTAGAATCTGTTCATTTGACTGATTTCCCCACAAGCAATGATCAAATAATCAACCAGCCTCTTGAAGACAGGATGCAATTGGCACAGGACATTTCATCACTTATTTTGTCACTAAGGAAAAAAGTGAACATTAAAGTAAGACAACCTTTACAGAAGGTAATTATTCCCGCAATCGATAATTATTTTGAGTATAAGATCCGGCAGGTTGAAAAAATAATCAAGTCAGAGACCAACATAAAGGAAGTTGACATTTTGCCTGCTGACAATGATTTTATCAGGAAAAAGGCAAAGGCCAACTTTAAGACCCTGGGAAAAAGGCTTGGTGCCAAAATGAAGTGGGTTGCAACTGCTATCCAAAATTTGGATGATGCATCTATCATTAAGATACAGGAAGGGGAATTTGTCTTGAATCCCGGTGAGGACGAACCAATTGTGATATCAGCAGAAGATATTGAGGTAAGCACAAACGACATTCCAGGCTTTGAAATTGCCGTAAAAGGAAACCTTACCGTAGCACTTGATCTTGAAATTTCTGAACAATTGAAAAAGGAAGGATTTGCCCGGGAATTCATCAACCGGATTCAAAATCTGCGCAAGGAAAAGGATTTTGAGTTAACTGATAAAATACTGCTAAATATAGAAGAAAAAGGCACTATTAAAGATATAATTACTGAATTTAATGAGTATATTTGCGCCGAAATTTTGGCAGAGAAAATTGAATTTTCCTCAAAAATTACGGAAGGCGAAGAAATAGATGTTAATAATGACACTTTTACGGTAAACATTACGAAAAAAAGCTATTAATCTTATGGCAACAAAGAAAAAAGCAACAGCTGTTGCATCAAAATCTAAGGCTGGAAAAACAGCAACTAAGAAACCGGCTGCAGCAAAAAAAGCGGCAACAAAAGGTTCTGTTGCAAAAAACAATACAGCTTCCAAAAAAGCAACACCGAAAAAAGATACCAAAACCGCTTCTGCTTCAAAAACTAAGAAAGCAGTGAAAAAAGAACCGGCAAAAAAAGCGGCATCTAAATTGAGTAATAAAAAATCGCCTGTCAGTCAGAAAAAAACATCCGGTGCAAAAACTGCTAAGGTTGTTACAAAAAAGGTAGCTGCTAAAAAACCGGCAGACAAAAAACCAACGGTGAACACCAAAAAATCAACTTCTAAAAAGGAAAAAACAATATCAGGTAAGAAAGCAACGCCGGCTAAAAAAAGCCAGGTAAACCCTATAAAACAAGTATCTTCTGGACACACTTCTTCAAAGTCACCTGCTGAAAACCATAAGGCAGAATTGAAAAAAGCGATGGCAAAAGTGAAAGCAAAGAAGGAAGAGAAAAAAACCCAAAAAGAATTCGTAATGCCTAAAACAAATACAGATAAAGCTCGTAAATATGAACCAGAATTCACCAAATCAGTGCTGGACACAACTCCTCCGGAGAACAATGGTCCAACCATGAGGTACAGTGACAGTGAATTACAGGAATTTAAAGAATTGATCACTCGCAAGCTGGAAACAGCTAAAAAAGAACTTGGTTATTTACAAGGATTGATCACACGGAAAGACCAAATGGGGGGAGATGAAAGTGACAACCGTTATATGACAATGGAAGATGGAAGCCTGAGCATGGAAAGAGAACAACTAAGCCAGATGGCAAGTCGCCAGATAACTTTTATTGATCACCTGGAAAAAGCAATGATGCGTATTGAAAACAAAACGTACGGAATTTGTCGTGTGACTGGCAAACTCATCGACAAAGCAAGGTTGAGAGCAGTACCTCATGCAACGCTTTCTATCGAAGCAAAGATGGGCACCAATAAATAATTTCACTTTAATAAAATAAGTAAAAGAGGATTGTGAAAGCAATTCTCTTTTTTGTTTTTCAGAAAAAAATCTCTGCTTTCTTGTTTGTTTACTAAAGTGAAAGGAGAATTTCTAATTCGTGGCAAATGCAAATGAGGCAACGAAAAGGGTAACCTCTTTTATATTTAAAATTTCTGAACCGCACGCATCGATGGTTGCCCCGGTTGTGATGACATCATCCACCAAAAGGATCTTTTTTCCTTCCAATTTGCCCGGATCTTTCACCTCGAAAATATCTTCTACATTTTTCCATCTTTCAACGCGATGTTTTTTAGTTTGTGTTTCTGTAGCCACTTTCCGGATGACATTTTGAGCAATAACTGGTGTGTTGATTATTTCAGAAATACCCTGGCAAAGAATTTCTGCCTGGTTGAATCCCCGGGCTTTCTCTTTTTTGGGAAACAAAGGGAGAGGCACGATAACATCCACATTAAAACGGGTACTGTTGAGTAAACTTTTGCCCATGAGGTTTCCAAAATAAATCCCGGCTTTTTTATTTCCACGGTATTTGAATTCATGGATCATGTTTTGAATCATTGATCCTTTTGAAAAATAAAATTCACTCATTGCTGCAGCAATTGCAACTCTTCCCCAAAAATGTTTTTCAACAGCATTATTTTTATGCATCGCAAAGTTGGTCCTTGGAAGATCATGAAGACATTGAAGGCAAAGAAAATTTTCGCTGCTGAGCACATCACTTCCACACCCGATGCAAGTGTGCGGATAAAATAAATGGAAGAGTGGTGATGATATGATAGGAGAATTTTTCAAAGCATAAATTAAAAAAATCATTCCATCAAAATAAATACCTGTACAACTCTTCCACTTTTCCCAGTGGAACAACTTCTATTTCGAATTTATTTTTTGAAAGTCCTTTTGTGTTGTACTTGCTGATGATGATTTTTTCAAAGCCGAGCTTTTGCGCTTCAGCTATTCGTTGTTCGATCCGGTTAACCGCCCTTATTTCACCGCTCAATCCTACTTCTCCTGAAAAACAAATTTGCATTGGCAAAGCCACGTCTTCATAAGAAGAAAGTAATGCCGTCAGAACTGCCAGGTCTATCGACGGATCTTCGACTTTTAAGCCGCCGGCAATATTGATAAAAACATCTTTTACGCCGAAATGAAATCCACCTCTTTTTTCCAAAACGGCAAGCAATAATTGCAATCTTCTCAAATCAAAACCCGTGTTGGTTCTTTGCGGAGTTCCATAAACACTTTGAGTCACCAACGCCTGCACCTCGATCAGCAAAGGACGAATTCCTTCCATTGTGGCAGCAATGGCCACACCACTCAGTTGCTCATCTTTTTCAGTTATTAAAATCTCGGAAGGATTTTTTACTTCTTTCATTCCTTCCCCACTCATTTCATAAATGCCCAATTCTGAAGTGGAACCAAAACGGTTTTTTAACGTTCTTAAGATCCGGTAAGCATAATGGCGATCACCTTCAAATTGTAAGACGGTATCGACCATATGTTCCAAAATTTTTGGTCCTGCAATGCTGCCATCCTTGGTAATGTGCCCGATCAAAAAAACAGGTATGTTACTTTCTTTTGCAAAACGCTGAAGTTCGGCTGCTGTTTCCCTGATCTGCGAAATGCTTCCGGGAGCAGATTCAATGTAAGGAGATTGCAACGTTTGAACGGAATCAACAATTACCAGCTCCGGTTTTAATTTTTTTATCTCTTTGAAAATGGTTTGTGTGTCGGTTTCTGTAAGAAGAAAAAAATTATCATTGCTAATTCCCAACCGGTCGGCACGCATTTTTATTTGCTGCTCACTTTCTTCTCCGCTAATGTATAAGGTAACCAAGTTTTGCAATTGCAATGTTACCTGCAAGAAAAGAGTTGACTTTCCAATACCCGGTTCACCAGCAACCAATACAATACTTCCAGGTACAATACCGCCACCCAAAACACGATTTAATTCATTATCTGCTGTAACAATTCTTTGTTGCTCTCCGCTCGTAACACTTTGCAACGAAATCGTTTTTAATCCACCGCTCAATCCTGAAAATTCTTTCCATTCATTTTCCCGTTTTTCATTTCCTCTTACGATCACTTCTTCAACATAAGTATTCCATTCATTACATGACGGGCAGCGTCCAACCCACTTTGCACTTTCCTGTCCGCAATTGCTGCAAAAAAAAGCAGTCTTTGTTTTACTCATCCATTTTTTATTGAAAGAAATGAAATTAAAGAATGATTTTAAGAGCGGGAAAAATTTCTGAAAAGGTAAAGGAGAAAAGATATTGTAAACAGAACAAAAGGCAGGAAAAAACGATTAAACTTTTAAATAAAAAGTAAAAGAGCTGATATTGCTACCAGCTCTTTGTACTTACTAACCCATTAAATTCTATTGCTAAATTACAAATTGCAGGCAGATAAACAAATTAATTTTCGGGGATGTGAATAAATTTTCTATCCGTTCACATATAAGGGGTATTTTAGTTTTAAAAACATAACTATCTGTTTTTCAGTTATTTGTATTGACATTCTTTGCCCCTCTAAGTACCAGGAAAATTATTTTTAAATTTTATTTTGTTTATATTATAAACTACTTTATGTTTGTGACAAATTTACAAAATGGTCAGGCTCCTTATTTTTCCATTTATTTTAACAACTTCTTTTGCCCTTGGGCAAACAAAAATATCAGGGAAAATTATTGATACAAAAAATCATCCTTTGGAAGGCGTAAGCATCACAATTGAGGATTCTTTTGATGGAGCCACCAGCGACTCAACCGGAAACTTTTCATTTATCACTTCAGAAAAAGGAACTCAAACAATAAGCGCAACTGCTTCAGGTTATCACCCCTTTTCTCAAAAGATTCAAATAACAAATTCACCTGTTAACTTAAAAATCGAACTCAAAGAATTAATTACAGAATTAAAAGCTGTCGTCATCAGCGCGGGTACTTTTGAAGCAAGCGATGCAAAAAGAGGAACTGTTTTAAACCCGGTTGACATCGTAACTACAGCAAGCGCGCTCGGTGATATTACTGCCGCAATAAAGACTTTGCCGGGAACCCAACAGGTGGGAGAAAGTGAAGGATTGTTTGTAAGAGGTGGAACCGCCGATGAAACAAAAATCTTTATAGACGGAACTTTGGTTAATAAGTTTTTCTATAGCAGCGAACCGGGTCAGGCAACAAGAGGAAGATTTAATCCTTTTCTTTTTAAAGGAACAATTTTTAGTTCAGGTGGCTACTCTGCTTTATATGGACAAGCACTTTCATCAGTTCTTTTATTGTCGTCTATCGATCTTCCTGAAAAGACTTCTGCAGATTTTGGATTCTCCTATCTCGGAGCCAATGCAGGAATCCAAAAACTTTCGAAAAATAAAAAGTCATCATGGGGCATTACTTATTCTTATGCTAATCTTTCCCTGGTTTATAAACTTATCAAACAAAAGTTTGATTATTTCCAGGTTCCCAAAACGAATGAAGCCGACATCAATTTCAGAATTAAGACTTCATCAAGTGGAATGCTGAAATACTATGAATATTTTAATACAACCAATGTTGGATTCAGAAACCCGGATATAGATTCAATCAAGCTTAAAGATGCCTTTTCTCTCAAGAATGTGAATATGTATCACAATCTTTCATGGCGCGAACATTTTGGAAACGGTTGGAAAGTAGATATTGGAAGCTCTTACAGCAACAATCGTGATAACATTAGCAATCAATTGCAGGACGATAATAACATGAAACAGCAAATTGTTGAGAAACCTTTTTATGCTTACAAAAACTTCGATCTTACTAACAAGGGATATTACGCAAATGCAAAAGTCGTTTTTGAAAAGAAGTTGAAATCATTGAGCGCAATCCGGTTTGGAATGGAGGATAATTACAGCAATGAAAAATCGGTATTTGATGAATATACGGGCAACAGTTTTTCACAAAGAATAAAAGAAAACATTTTATCCGGGTTTAGCGAAGCTGATATTTATCTTACCAATAGTATTGCGGCAAGGTTAGGAATTCGAACCGAACATTCAAGTTTGCTCGACAAGTGGAATCTCGCACCACGTGTTTCTTTTGCTTACAAACTTGCGCACAAAAGGCAATTATCGCTTGCGTATGGAATCTTTTACCAGGATCCGGAAAGAAAATATTTGCCTTCGGTGAACGCTCTTCATTTTGCAAAAGCAACTCATTACATTTTGCAATATGAAAAGATAACTAAGGACAGGACTTTCCGAACAGAGATATTTTATAAAAAATATGACGATCTGTTAAAGACAGAAGGTTCTTACAACTCGACATTTACGGCCATCAACAACAATGGTTTTGGAGATGCAAAAGGAATTGAATTTTTCTGGCGCGATAAAAAAACGATAAAAAACTTCGATTACTGGATTTCTTATTCTTACCTCGACACAAAGCGCGATTTCTTAAATTTTCCTTTTGCAATCGAACCATCTTTTGTCTCGAAACATAACGTTTCACTTGTTGTAAAAAAGTTTGTAATGCCTATCAAAACGCAGTTTAATCTTTCTTACACTTTTGCTTCAGGAAGGCCTTTTTATGACATCGTTTTTGACAGTACAAAAAGTAATTATAATATCCTTGAACAAGGCAGAACAAAGAACTACAACAACTTAAGTTTTAGTGTAAATTATTTACCAACTGTTCTTAAGCCAAAAGCAAAAGCTTTCTCAGTAATTGTTTTTTCAGTTACCAATATTTTAGGATTCAACAACATTTACAGTTACAATTTTTCAGTGAATGGTCAGAACAAAATGGCCGTTTCGCCTCCGGCAAAAAGATTTATTTACCTCGGATATTTTGTAAGTTTAGGTATAGACAGAACGCAGGATGACATCAATAATCACTTGTGATGTCTTATTTCTAAACTTTTAAAAAATAAATATTATGGAAAATGAAAACAAAGACAATGAATTGTACAACCTGGCAAAAAAGAGAGTTGCATTCAAATACCACGTGCTTATTTATTTTATCATCAATCTTTTTCTATGGACCGTTTGGTACATTTCTTTAAAAAACAATCCAAGTCCGGTAACGGAAATAAAAACCGTTCCATGGCCAGCGTGGGCAATGTTGGCGTGGGGCATTGTACTGCTTTTCCATTATTTGTCCGCTTATAAAATGAACAACAAACGGAAGGAAGACGAAATCAACAAATTAAAAAACGAACCATAATAACAACTTTAAATTCATCAAAATGAAAAGTTCAATCATCATCATCGCTGGCATTTTTGTAGCTTCATTTGCCAACGCTCAAAGCAGCAAATATGAATCAGCAATGAAAGAAAACATCAATCAGTTGGATTCTGTAATGGTAAAAAACAACGCAATGGAACTGGCGAACAATTTTGTCAGGATTGCTCAGGCAGAAAAAACACAATGGCTTCCATATTATTATGCGGCTTACTGCAAAGTGGAGCAAGCAATGCAGGAACGGGACAATTCCAAAAAAGATGCTCTTGCCGATGAAGCAACGGGATACTTAACAAAAGCACAGGATCTTCTTGGCAAAGAAAATTCCGAGATTGATGTGATAAAAAGTATGATTGCAACTGTTCATATGACCGTTGATCCACAAAGCCGTTACATGACTTATATGTCAGATATAAACGATAATATTCAAAAAGCAGAAGCGCTGGATTCAACCAATCCTCGCCCGGTTTTGTTGCAAGCAGAAAACAAATTTTTTACTCCTGAACAATATGGAGGAGGAAAAGAAGTAGCCAAAGAATATTTTGAAAAAGCAGATTCACTCGATAAGAATTTTAAACCGGAAACCGAATTGTCCCCTAACTGGGGAAGAACGGCTCTTAATTATTTCCTTTCTCAATACAAATAATTTTTATGGCGAACATTGAACACAAAATGACCGAAAAAGAAAGTCTCGAGCTCATCACTTCGATGATCAACCAGGCAAAGGAAAAAGTAAACGAATCGGGAACACTTTATCTCTTGTGGGGCTGGTTAATATTGTTTTGTTGTATCGTACAATTTGTAGGTGTTGAATTTTTTAATGATTCCAATGTTTACCTGGTTTGGCTTCTCACCTGGGTAGTGCTCATTGTCCAGGTGTTTTATCTTTGGAGAAAAAGAAAAAGAATAAGAGTAAAAACGTATATGCGTGAAGTAAACGCCTATGTTTGGGTTGTCTTTTTTATAAGCCTGATGCTCTTGTTTTTTATAGAATCAAGGTTCAACGCTTATAAAGTTTTCAACCCATTGCTATTAATGATGTATGGAATGCCGACTTTTTTGTCTGGCATTATTTTAAAGTTCAAGCCCCTGGTTATAGGTGGCATTTGTTGTTGGATACTTTCTATCATTGCTGTTTTTACCCCAATTGATTACCAGGTTTTGCTGGTTGGGCTTTCTATTATCTCTGGATGGATCATTCCGGGATATATTTTGAGAAGTACTTCGAAAGCAACAATACCGAAAAGCATTCGTGATGAAAAGCTTTTTGTTTAATTTGGCCTCAAAAGATATTATATGAAACTTCCAAAACACAGGAATGCAGTTTAAAGAACTCGATCCAATATTACATTCTCAATTGAGACTAGCGGTTATTTCGCTTTTGATTAGCGTGAAAGAGGCTGAGTTTACCTTTTTGAAAGAAAAAACAAATGCCACCTCGGGCAATTTAAGCGTTCAGATCAGTAAATTAAAAGAAGCAGGTTATATTGATATAATCAAGAAATTCAATAATAATTATCCTCAAACTATCTGTAAGATAACTCCCACCGGAATTGAAGCTTTTGAAAATTACGTAAAGGCACTTCAAACTTATATGAATCTTTAGAAAGACGAATAAAATCTATCCCCAATTGTTTAATTACTGTCACATTTTTTTTATTATAATACTTTGAAATAAATACGATTATATTGCCTCACGTTTAGAAATCAACGGTTTATAAAGAAAAATGAAAGTTGGCAATCATATTATTTAATTAAATATCTGAAGTAATTGATTTGTTTGTTCCATATAAACGATAGATTTGGGATAAAATTGATTAATTATGAAAAGAATTAATTTAAGCAGATCAGCCCCTTTCATCGTGTTGGTTACTATTGCCGTTCTTGCATTATTCGTACCCTCACTCGCCAGTTTCAACGACGCAGGCAAATATAACACAGCAGATATTTCATGGTTGTTAGTGGCAACTGCCTTGGTTTTTTTAATGACACCCGGTTTGGCGTTCTTTTATGGTGGAATGGTTCACAGGAAGAATGTTTTGTCTACTATGATCAAAAGTTTTGTTGCCGCCGGAATTGTAAGTGTTCTTTGGATCACTGTTGGATACAGTTTGGCCTTTGGCACTTCTATAGACGGTACTATCGGAAATCCATTTTCGCATTTGTTTTTTAAAGGCGTTGCGTCCGGCGCTCCATGGAGCCTGGCCCCAACAGTTCCCCTTTTGTTATTCGCTTTGTTTCAATTAATGTTTGCTATAATCACACCGAGCCTTGTTGTAGGTGCGGTGGCTGAAAGAACCCGTTTTTCTTCGTACATCCTGTTTATTGTAATGTTCAGCCTGCTGGTTTATGCGCCCATTGCTCACTGGACATGGAATCCAAATGGATTCTTGTTTAAAATGGGCGTTCTGGATTTTGCCGGTGGAACTGTAGTTCATATTTCTGCCGGTTGTGCTGCACTTGCCGGAGCCATTGTTCTAAAAAGAAGAAAGGTGCATATGGAACACAAAGAAATTCCTCCTGCCAATATTCCTTATGTCCTCATTGGCACCGGTCTTCTTTGGTTTGGGTGGTTTGGTTTCAACGCTGGATCTGCTCTTGCTGCCAATTCGCTGGCTGTATCTGCTTTCGCCACTACCAACACAGCAGCGGCAGCGGCAGGTTTATCGTGGATGTTTTTTGATGTATTAAGAGGGAAAAAACCATCTGTTTTAGGGTTTTGTATCGGTGCAGTTGTCGGTCTTGTAGCCATTACTCCTGCATCAGGATATGTTGCAATTCCCCAAAGCATTTTCATTGGTGTCGTTGCTGCAATTATTTCTAACGTTGCAGTTTATTACAAATCAAAATCCCCATTGGATGATACGTTAGATGTTTTCCCTTGCCACGGTATCGGTGGAATTGTAGGAATGATCCTCACGGGAATTTTCGCTACCAAAACAGTAAATGCAACAGGGAATGACGGTTTATTTTATGGAAATCCCGAATTCTTTTTCATCCAGCTGAAAGCCTTGGGAATTGTAATAGCTTACAGCTTTTCTGTTTCCTACGGAATTTTCAAATTCATCAATTGGGTAATGCCAATGAGAGTGAGCGAGGCAGATGAAGAAATGGGATTAGATGCTTCACAGCATAATGAAAAATATTTGCAAGGAACTCTATTGCTGAGAAAAGAAGCAGTCATCGAACAGGAATTACCATTTGATGAACCGTATGAAGCAGAAAAGGTGTTCAGTGCCTCTGTTTTGGTAAAATAGAATAGTGGTGGCAGATCTAGGATAGCCCAAAATAGTACTTCTCATTTTTACAACTTAAGAAACCTTATTACCGCTAAAAATAAGGAGGGGATAGCTCATATTACTTCTGCGAAAAGACAATTGCCATCCCCTCCATTTTTAACCTTTAATTCTACATTAATGTTACGAAAAATTCTGACATCATGTGTCATTATGGGCACAATTAATTCGGCATATGCACAAACAGATTCCATTACTTCCACTCCTCCGGCCCCCACCATTACAGGTTCTGTAGATGCCTATTTCAGGTACAATTTCGCCAATCCAAAAGATGGGGCCACCAACAATTTTACAAGCTTTACTAATTCTCAAAATTCCTTCCAGTTAGGAATGGCAAGTATCCGCGCCGACCACACATTTGGAAAAGCCAGTGCCACTGTTGACTTAGGTTTCGGGCCAAGGGCGGAAGAATTTTCTTACGCTGATCCGGATCATCCGACTCTGTTTGCTGTAAAACAAGCCTATTTAAGTTATGCTATTAACGATAAGTTGAAATTGACAATGGGTAAATGGATGACACATATTGGTTATGAATTGACTGATGCTTATTTGAACCGCAACTACAGTATGGATTACATGTTCTCTTACGGACCATTTTCTCACACCGGTTTAAAAGCCGATATCGGTCTTGGCGCAAAAAGCGCTTTAATGCTCGGCGTCGCAAATGCAACAGATGTAGTTGCAGAAGCCGGCTCCCGCCGATATGCAATTGCCCAATTCAGTACTGGTACTGCAGATGATAAGTTTAAGGCTTATGTAAATTACCAGGGATCTTATGGTGGCGCATATAGTGTTACACAGTTTGACCTTGTTCTCACAGATGCTGTAAGTGATAAATTCAGCGTTGGTTATAATGGTACTGTTCAATCAGTAAAAGCAAAAAGTACTTCATCTTCATCATGGTGGGGATCGGCCTTATATTTTACTGTTGACCCAACCAGTTCGTTCGGCATCACCTTAAGAACAGAATATTTTGACAACAAGAAGGATGTGATTGCAGCTCCTGCTACCAGCATTTTTGACGTAACACTTTCGCCCAATTTCAGGGTTGGTAATCTTACAATCATTCCTGAGTTAAGAGTAGATGCTGCAAAAGATCCGGTTTTTGAAAAGAATGACGCATCTCCGGTCAAATCTACTTTCACCTGTCTTCTTGCCGCTACTTACCACTTTTAAAGAATCCACAAACAATTTTAAAAATCTTATTATGCTATATTCATAAGAAGATTCTTTAGAGAAAAAAGTTGAATTTTTTGAACAAAAAATAAACGAGCGGCTGACGGGCCTCTTTTTTGTCGAATGGCTAGTTGCAATTAGAGGGAAGCTTTATCAAATAATAAATTGCAAGTTGTGAATTTTATCCAGCAGGAAAGATTACTTCGTCTAATTGCTTTTCCATTTTCAAAATGGATTGAAGCATATCTTCATTCAAAATTTCTGTTGTGTTTTCTTTTGCTTGTGTGGCATACCAAATCAAAACCATTGAAATATAATCCTGCATGTCTTTCCCGGCGAACTGCGTTTTGAATTCAAGAATTTTTTCGTTGATGGTTTTTAAAACTTTCCTTATCCCCTCCTCATCCGAAGGAGAAATTTTTATCCTGTAACTCCTGTCGGCTATCACTATATTCAGAGGAATCAATTGTTCGTTTGCCATCATTATTTATTTAAGATCGATATGCATTTATCGAGTGTGCGGATATAACCATTGATACTTTTTTCAAAATCGGCTCTCTCTTTTCCTTCCAATTTTCCTGCAGAAGTTTTCAAAATATTCAACTGCATTTCAAGCTGCGCATTTTTTTCGTGCAATGATTTTAATTTCAGGTTCATGTCCACATTTTCCTTTTCCAGCTGCTGATTTTCCTTTTGTAACAAAGCATACTTCTTCAACAGCAATTGTTGCTTGCTGTAAAGATTCTTGATATGAACTTCAATGTTTTCAGGCATTGCTTCTGATTACCGCATTTAGCTTGCTTTCAAGGTTTGAAATGATCTTGTTCATTATCGTTCCGATCTCTTCATCGGTCATAGTTTTATCCTTATCTAAAAAAGTAAAATCTATAGCGAAAGATTTTTTATTTTCTCCCAGCTTTTCGTTTTCAAACACATCAAACAAGTGTATTTGTTGCAACTTCTTTATATGCAAAGATTCGACCAATTCCTCAACCTGCCCATATGAAATATTTTTATCCAGAAGGATCGAAAGGTCGCGTTGGACGGCGGGGAACTTAGAAACAGGTTCAAACGTTATCTCTTTTTTATTACTGAAAAACAAAAGATTTTGCCAATCGAAACAAATAAAATATACCGGTTGTTTGATAGAAAATTTTTCCAATTGAGTTTTATTTACTGCTCCAAGCACAACAATTTCCTTCCCTTTTATTGCAACTGAAAGGCATTCATTCAAATCATAATTTTGAGCAACATTAAATTGAAATTTCTGAAGCCCCACTATTTTACATATCGCTTCGCAAACCCCTTTGGCAAAATAAATATTTGCCTTTTTTGTTCCTCCACTCCAGTTGGTTTCGTTTTCATTTCCGCTGATATAAATAGAAAGATTGGGGTTTTCCGAATACACTCCTTCGATGAGTGAATAGGTTTTCCCAAACTCAAATAACTTAAGGTTATTGTTTTTCCTGTTCAGGTTATAAGCAATAGTCTCCAAACCGGTTGGCAACATTGAAGGCCGCATCACATCCAATCCTTCACTTAAACTGTTGATGATTGAAACAGTGGTTGAAAGTGTTTTTTCTGAAAAATAACGGCTATTCGTAATAGAATTGG
>DASTXM010000001.1:0-5853 GCA_035765495.1 Hanamia sp. | reverse complement strand
TTGCAATTGCAAACCATCAAGCCATTCCTTTTGCTTAAACCATTTTTCGTTTTCTTTTTTTGAACGTGTGGATTGAGCGTTCACCTGCATTGCAATTGCAGGAAAAATAAAGAGTAGCAGTAAAATTAAAAGCTTCTTCATAAGATAATTTTATTTGTAAAATCTTTTAGGCCCTGAAATAATCTTCCAGTTCGTTCAAAGTGGCTGAGGAAGTTTGAATGTCTTTAATAATCACTCCTTTTTCCATCAGCAAAATTCGTGTACACACATCAGTTATATTATTCAAATCATGACTGCTTACTAAAATGTTGACATGTTTTTTTTCGTTTAATTCTTTTATCATGTGGATCAATCTTATTTGTGAAGAAGGATCGAGATTGGCAAATGGTTCGTCAAGGATCATCATTTCCGGATTTTGGAGCAAACATGCTGCTATTCCAACTTTGAACTGGTTTCCTTTTGAAAGATCACGAATATATTTACCACTTTTTAAAATCGACCCATCAAAAAAAATGGTTAAGTCTGAAAGCATCTCATCTACATCTGCTTTTGACCGATTGTTTAGCTTTCCTACAAAATAAAAATATTCTTCAGGAGTAAGGTAAGGAATTAAAAATCCTTCATCAATATAAGCGGCAGTATAACTTTTCCAATCTTCATTTTTGGACACCGCATTTTCATTTGATACAACTTCTCCCCGATCCGCTTTTACCAAATCAAGAAGCAAACGAAACAGTGTTGTTTTTCCGGCACCATTGTTACCAACCAAACCAATAATTCCTTTGTCAATTTCAAGATGGGGAATATCCACTGCCACTTTACCATTGTAGCTTTTTACCAGATTATTTATTGTGATCATTTTAAATCTTTTACTGTAAGTTATTTCTCTCTAAATCCTTGTAGCATTTTATATTTATGATTTGCAAATTGCAGGGTTAATTTATCAAGCCACCAGTCCTGCATCAGAAAACTAATTAATCCTAAAATTCCAATTGCAGCAATTCCTGCCCAACTGTTGAACAACAATGCAAACGGAAGATAGATGGCCGCCCCAACGACCAAGATCATGAAGGAATAAATCCACTGTGCAACGCCCATTCCTTCATAATTAAAGGAAGAACCTTTGCTTAAATCAATTGCTTTATAATTCAATGTTCCGATAAAAACAGTGAGAATACTATGGATGCCGATATTAAAAAGCCATGCTGCCAGTAATATGGGAAACAGTTTCCAACTTATCAATACATAAAGTAAGCTGACAAAAAAAGCAACGGTGCTAAAAGAGGTTAAAAGAATCAGCTTACTTTTTATGTATGTTTTGACATTCATGTTCGAAGCCATTAATCCATCAAAATGGTTGCTTTGCCAGGCAAAAAGAAATTTGCCATAACTAACCATAAACATGCCGGTGATAAAAATAGAACCAACCAGCAGAATCGCTAAATTATTGCCTTGAATGTTTTCCGGCTTGAAGAAAAAATAACCATAAAATAAAAAGATAACCGAAAGCAGCATTAGAGAACGTGGTCGCTTATTTCGCAAAATCAGCTTAAGATCAAGGCCCATTAAATCGCCATAAACGCCAAATCTTTGAAGCCAGCTAAACTCTGCAGATCTCTTTTCTCCTGAAGATTTTTCAAGATTTTCAAGATAGAAATTGTTCCGTAAAAACTTGCTGTTATTATATAATGCGGCAATTGCAAATGCAATAAAAATAAAGCAAAGTGCAGGGATTTTTATCACAGTTGAAAATAGGTCTGCCGACCAGTTTCTTAAAGAAAAGATTTGAAAATAATCAGCGGCGGCAAGTAAGAGAATTGCCATAAAAAATCCAATAAGCCACCACTGATTCAGGATCGTTTTCCTTTTTATAAACAATACCAGGAAGTGATTAAAAAAAGTAAGACTGAAAATACAAATGACTAAAGACAGCGAAACCATCACTCCGTATTTTGCACCAATAACCCTGATAATGAATGGTAAAAATAAAAACAACGGCAGAAGCGAGAAGATGGAAAAAAGAGAACGAATGTTCAGGAACTGAACCAATTTATTCCTTTTGATATTTTGTGTCAGATAAGGCTGCACTGCAAGAGTTGGCAGATCCTGAAGAATAAAACGGATGATGATATCGAAGGCGTAATAATAAAGAATGAAACCAAAAAAAATCCGTACAATGTCCTTTCCGGGAAAAGACCCTGATAAAATTTTATCTAAAGAAAATCCCAGTAGAATAGCAACAGCCGTGAGATACAGAACGATAAAGCCAATAAAAATTTGCATTGCTACATTTCTTCCTGTTGCGCGGCTTCTCCAGAAAGATTTCCACTGATGTTGTAATAGTGTATAGATCACCTATTAGTTTTGAAGTAACAAGATAGGATGAAAATGTCAAAATGAGCAGTGAAAATTAAAAAATGTGAACCTGAAACTTTACCGAAACATGTATTATGCACAAGAAATTTTTAAACAATTTCCCATCAGTTACCATTTAATTAAGTAAGTTCGAAAAAATAGTACGGTTATTGGTAGAGTTAGAATTCAAATCCTCACATTATTTTTAAAACAATAAATAAAAGTTTTTAAAAATGGAAACAGTAAGAGCAACAGCCGAAGGTGCGGTTCCTATTAAAGCAAAAGAAGTAAAAGCATTTGGCGCAGAAGCCGCAGATGCAGCTTTAGAACAATTGAACATCAGGCGCAGAACGCCTACGCCACAAGATGTTGAAATAGACATCCTGTACTGCGGAGTTTGCCACTCCGATCTGCATACAGCCAGAAATGAATGGCACAGTACCAAATATCCTTGTGTGCCAGGCCACGAAATTGTGGGTCGGGTAGTAAGTGTGGGCGAAGAAGTTACCAAATTTAAAGTGGGCGATCTTGCGGCAGTTGGATGTATGGTAGATAGCTGCCGGCATTGTGATTATTGCAAAGACGGACTGGAACAATATTGTGAAGAAGGAAATACCGGGACGTATAATTCGCCCGATAAACATCTTGGTACGAGAACCTACGGCGGTTATTCAGAAAGTATTGTTGTGGACGAAAACTTTGTTTTGAGAGTACCTGAAAATCTGGAACTGGCAGCTACGGCTCCATTACTTTGTGCTGGCATTACTACTTATTCGCCGCTGAAACATTGGAATGTAGGTCCCGGAAAAAAAGTAGGCATTGTCGGCATTGGAGGTCTTGGTCATATGGCTGTTAAATTAGCGAAAGCGATGGGTGCTGAAGTAATTGTATTTACCACCTCTCCTTCCAAATTTGAAGATGCAAAACGATTGGGTGCGGATGAAGTAGTGCTGTCAAAAGATGAAGATCAGATGAGCCGTTATACACGCAAGCTCGATTTCATCCTGGATGCAGTTTCGGCACAGCATGATATCAATGCCTACCTGAATCTGTTAAGAGTGGATGGAGCATTAGCATTGGTTGGAGCACCGGAGAACCCGCTTCCCGTAGCTGCATTCAGCCTCATCCCTTCACGCAGAAGCTTTGCAGGTTCAATGATTGGCGGTATTGCTGAAACACAGGAGATGCTTGATTTCTGTGGTAAACACAATATTGTCGCAGATATAGAGATGATCAATATCCAGCAAATCAATGAAGCCTATGAACGTTTGCTGAAAGGTGATGTCAAGTATCGTTTTGTGATTGATATGGCTTCTTTAAAAAATAAAAAGGAAGCAAAAAACGCGTAGCATCTCTTGTCCTGCGAGATTGAAAATCAGGAGATACTGTTTTTTGTTTGTTTACTGATAAACATTCCGGAAAGTATTTGCCAAAAAACGTGATTGATCTTGATGGCAATAAGGCATCAAATAGCTGTCTGAAACACCGCCAGCAAATACACAATCAGCAATAAACTCATTTCTGAAATATGAAAGACGATCATTCTTTTGCGAACAGCGTTTAATTCAGTTTCCACTTTTTGCCCATTATTCAATTGAGCCACCAGCGCCTTCAGCTTCATTCCATTTGGCCTTGCCACTAACATTCCATTCAATACCAATGCCACGACCAGTATCATTTTTACAATGAACCACCATTGGCCAACAACCGCCCAACTAAGCGCTTTCAACATCAGAAAGCCGCTGAGAAGCATTAGCAAAGTACCTGCCTGGATGACGGCAGGATATTTACTCATAAGAGGCGCGAGCACGTGTACTTTCTCAGGCGATTCACGTACATGCTTCCAGATGTGATTTTCGAGAATAAGGCCGCCAATAGAACCGCCGGCAATACAAGTGATTCCAATAATGTGGATGAAAAGTCCAATTGAAAATAAATGGTTCATGATTATAAAAAATTGATTGTAAAAATATTTTGGCAAATATCAGTGCGATTCGATTTCTATAAAATAGAACGAAAGTCATATTTTTTCCTGCTCATCAATGTCAGACCAACTTCTCTTTGTGTGATTTCAAGGATCGAAATAATCCTGAAAAGAATTACAAATTAAAAGTATTGAATAATTGATAATCTTTGCCAATTATTTGTTTGTTAGAAAAGGGCTGTTTGTTAAAATAAATCGTTAAGCGATGCCTGTTAAAGTAATTACCTTTACAAAAAATTAAAATAAAATGAAAGCATTTCTCGGTATGGGACTACTTGGTTCCAATTTTGTAAAGGCCATGCTGCAAAAAGGGCAACAGGTAAATGTGTGGAACAGAACCGCTTCAAAGGCGAAAGCACTTGAAAAGGATGGTGCTAAAGCATTTGACGACGTTAAAGACGCGGTGAAGGATGCAGATACCATTCACCTTGCACTGAAAGATGATGAGTCAGTAGATGAAGTATTGGCGATGGCCGAACCGGCATTGAAATCCGGCGCAACGATTATTGATCATACAACTACTTCTAAAAAAGGAGCGTTAGAGCGAACCAAAAAGTGGAAAGAACATGGCTTTACTTACCTGCATGCGCCTGTGTTTATGGGCCCAAAAAATGCACTCGAAGGCACCGGCTATATGCTCGTATCAGGCGACCAAAATGTGATCAAAAGAGTAGAGTCTGAATTGGCGGCAATGACCGGAAAACTCATCAATCTTGGACCTGCCGAAGGAAAAGCAGCTGCAATAAAACTGACGGGTAATCTTTTTCTGATTTCACTCACTGCCGGACTTACAGACACGCTCGCACTCTCAAAAGCTGAAGGTCTTGATGCAGGAGATGTAGCTGAACTTTTCAGCCTTTGGAATCCTGCCGCTATGGTTTCATCAAGATTGAGAACACTTAGAGAAGGCAATTTTTCTCAACCTTCATGGGAATTGAACATGGCTCGTAAAGATGCAGGGCTAATGATGGCAGCAGCGAAAGAAGGGAACGCTAAATTAACAGTAATACCGGCAGTTGCGCATACAATGGATGAATGGATCGAAAAAGGCCATGGTAATGACGACTGGACAGTAATAGCAAAAGATAGTATGTAACTACTTTGTCAATAATTATCATTACAATCGGTAATAATTTGTAAATCAATATCTTTTGCTTTTAATAATATGAACAAAATGGCGTTACAATTGTACATACTTATTTAAAGTCTGCAGGTTTTCAACAGCAGCGCCCGCCGTATTATTAAAGTAAGCATAAACTGTCTTGTGGTCATTTATCCACGTGTTTATATATCCTGCGTATCGTTTCAAAAATTCATCAGTGTAATTGCCACGATATCTTGGCTCAGGTCCATGAAAACGTAAATAGATAAAGTCTCCTGTTGCATACTTGAATGGCGTGCCAGATTTAGGCATATCCTGTAAAACCATTGCTGCATCGTACTCTTCAAGTAATTCATACACTTCGCGTTCATACCATGATGCATCGCGGAATTCTATGGCAAGTTTCCAGCCG